>DATBMS010000044.1:0-6272 GCA_036554685.1 Nitrososphaeraceae archaeon
TACAATGCAACAATTTTGCTGCTGGTGCCCAAATATGTTCTCTGTGTAGGTATATTCTGGTCGTCATAGTAATAAAAATTCTGCCGTATTGGGTCAGAACGTTCGAAGTCGCGGCATTTGCTCAAATCAAATACATAGGCGGTATAAGGCTCCTTTAAATTGTACTTGCTTTTTGTAAATGAATCGGCAACCCAATTTTCAATCTTTCCATAATAACATTCTGGGTATGGAGGATTTCCGACCTCTAGCGGAAGTCGAGCCGCAGCGGTCTGCACAGTCGGTGTCAAGATAAGCATGATTGCTAAAACAACCAATACTCCAAGGGCAATTGGTATTAATTTATTCGTATTTCTAATTAGTTACCAAGTTATTATACTTATTGTGACCAAATCAGAGATATATGATGTCATCTCGATACTAATATCAATATTTTTATAGTGATATGAGAATGTATTTATCAATGAATCTAAAGGCATTCGCAGTAGTATCAACCATGGTACTAATAGTTGGAATGTTAGCGGTGACAAACGCTATGCAACCGGTAATGGCTAAGGACAATCCGACAAAGGACAATCCGACAAAGGACAATCCGACAAAGGACAATCCGACAAAGGACAATCCGACATTGGTTCCAGGAAATTCGACTAATTCGACATCAGCAGGCTTATCAGTTCCGGATTGTCCTCCGACAACTCCGCCTCCAGTAGGAGTTGAAGGAATTTGTGTGTTCAAATAATGACCAATTACAGAGACTTTTCAATATAATGTCTAAACACACTATAGCAGTTGATTCCAAAATGATAGATCTGGCCGTCGATGAGTTATCCAAACTTAAGGGCCGACTCGGTAAGAATCCCAAGAAAACAAGGAAGGATCAAAACACAATAAAAAAAATTCAAGAGATTCGCGAGACAATACAAGACTCAGTTCTTTACGCTAAATTGAAGAAAGGCATAGAGCAAATTATAGATTATTAAAGGAAGTGGACGAACGTATTCTCTTTTGAAGTAAGGTTCTCTATTCAAGGAATTTAGAAATTCTAAATCTCACCAACCTGAAAAATCAGATCCGCCCCGCAAGTCCGAAGAGCCGAAAATTACTGATAATCTATTAAGGAACAATTGAGCGTTGCAACTTACTAATGTTTCAAATCAGATTAATCTGAATCCTAGCTGCATCCACTAATCAATAGAAGTACAAACGGGCAAATGAGATTGACAATATCCGAACTAGTCCACTATAACGATTGCGTGATATCCAATGTTACATTGTGGACATGATGCGTGATCGCAAATGCATTCTATACAGTACCTATTGTTATTATAAAAGGCACAAATTGTATCTGAGTATAGGCAGTTGTCACAAGTTACATGTCTATTATTTGAATTCATCTTTGCAAAAGTATTATACACAAAATAATTTAATAATATTATAATCGTAAAAAATATCTTTTATTTTTAGACACATAATATAATTAACCCAGTGGGCCCCACTCTATCGCTAGACGCCTAGAACCCACCGGGAGTTATTACTAACTTGATATATTAACATCAATAAAACATATAAAATTGTACATCTGTCATAAAATTTTTTTTGAAGATGCTACATGTTTTTAGTTAAACATATCGAGCTGTGATTGCTCATTAGAATTTATATATTCCATCCTTTATGCACTTAAGGTGATGCCAATTGGCAAAAAAGAAAAATCAACCCAACAAAAAAAGAAAATCAAGCAGCAAGAATTCTATCAGTTCGAATCGCATATTAAGAAAACATCTTCCTAAGATAACTGATACTGAATTAAAGAAATTGAAAACCGATGAATCCTACAAAGAGGGATTTCTTTTGGCCGTGAGCCTTATGACTTCTGAGCTGAAGACACTAGTATATAATAAAAAAAGAAAGGTAACATGACTAGTATTTACAATAAAAAGTAAATTTCCTATTTACTTGAAATAGGATTGGCAAAATCGAAGTTGTGTAAGCCATTTCGAATGGCTGTATCTTTACAAGGAACATTATTTTTCATGAAATTTGACCACATAACTTCACATGTTCTACACATAAATTCCCCAGGCGCGATATCCGGCTTTATTTTTTTAACCATAAAATAAGTAAAGGTTCTCACCGTATATCAGTCTTGCCCACACGTCCGCATGTTTATAAGAGATTGAGGGGCCATGAACAATGATCAAATGTGCCGGCCCACCAGCCATGGATTTATGGTTGTTCTACCAGGTTATTGCCAATAAATTATAAAAAATTTTTAACCCAATGAAAAGGAGGACCGGCGAGTAAAATCAATCCTCCTCTTCATTGGCCTTGAAAGAAGGAACAAGGAATTAGAAAAGGTAAAATAAATAATTAACGCTGATGGGAGGCTAATGAAATCCTAAAACCGACAGAAATTGACCTCCCATCAACGAATGGTAGTACGTGTCATATATTCAAAAATAAATATAAAAAAATTTTGACCGGCGGACCTGAAGAGTGATAGAAAATCCACCAGCCATCTGTAAGAACTGCTTTGAATGAGTAAACCGATTACTAAAAGAAAATACATGAACATGACTTGCCTTAGTTACTCAATCCGGTTTGTTTGCTTAAGTACTCTCAAATTTGGGACAAAAACAAATCATGCATTCAAGAGCATGATCTTTTCCCCAGTGTGCATACCAACTGTGACCACAATTACGATTTAAGCAGATTTTGTTAGATTTCATCTGTCATGGTATGTCACGTAAATCTATAAATCTTCAAACCTGATGGGAGGATGAAATGGGTTGCAACCGCAGAGCGCAAGTTGCCCTCCCACCAGGATGTCAAACTTGCTATAGTATGACTAGTTCGTATTGATGTCATAAAAAATTTTCCCTGATGGGAGACGGGGAAAAAGCACTTGCAGCATGGAAAGGTCTCCCATCAGGACCATTGCTACTTCTCGATCTTTTCGTGAAGGTGTCATAAAAAATTTTCTTTTGAATCTAGAATAAAAGGAAAAAAATAAATTAATAATTATTCCAAATATAAGCCTGATAAATATGAACCAGGTAGTTGAAGTTTGTGAGGTTTGCAAGAAAAGAGAAAAGGAAATTTATCAGATTGACGCAGAAGTATGTTTTGATTGTTGGACGGAGAAAACTAGTCCAGAAATATATTCGGAAAATTAATGCTGAAAAGAAGTCAAACTGATGGTAGCAGTGTGATGAAACTCCAACACACTGGCAATTGTCTCCCACCAATACCGGTGAGTTCGGTAACAGTCTATTTTGTATTTTGGATAATAAAAAATTTACTCAAGTAATTGTTTAACCCATAGGATGTGATCTTAAAAATCAATTTTTAAATATCGTCGGCTCTAATATATGATATGAGTATCGAGCCTTTCGATTGGTTTAATCGATTTTTCGGTAGTAGACCATTTGGCCGCCGAAATAGTTTGTTTGAAGGATTTGATGAAATGCGGAGGGAGATGGAAAGAGAATTTGAAGAAAACCTTAGAGATATCGAAAATAAAGTACCAAAAGATCTGGTTAAAGAATACGTGACCGAAGATGGTGCCAAAGTTAGGGAAATTGGTCCGTTGGTATATGGCTCCACAACTACGATAGGTCCTGATGGCAAGCCGATCGTAAGGGAATTCGGGAATGTGAGGCCTCGGATGAGAGCCGGAGCATCGCCAAACATTTTGACAGAACGACAGCCATTATCGGAAGTAACATCAACTGACAAGGAGGTAATCGTTACCGTAGAACTTCCTGGCGTTTCTAAAGAACAAATCAAGATAGAGGCCAACGAGAATCAAGTCGATGTCAAGACAGAAGGTGCAAAAAGAAAGTATCACGAAGTGATCGACCTGCCGACAGAGGTGGACATTGAAAGTGTGAAATCCACGTTTACTAATGGATTGTTAGAAATTACCTTTAGTAAGAAATCGAAGGAAAAGACAAAAGGTAAATCGGTAAGAATTGACTAACAATATTATCTGGTTAATCCGACTTTGATATAGAATATGGATAAGATCAGAACTGCTGCTGTTTGTGATATTTGTGTAATGTGTACAGTGTTTGTATTATCTTTAAGTCCCATGATCTCTTTCTCGAATACACAACTAAGAACTAATACAACCACTATATGCGAAAACGGTAATTGCACCACGACGACTTGTGTAAACGATGAACCATGCAAAACAACGAGTTCTAATTCTACAAATATTACTTCATTTGGCGGTTTGTCAAAAAACCAGATCGTCATAACAGGAAATCTACCTTCTAAGGTTATCTAACGTCGTAAAAATAATCCAAGCCAATACTAAATAAGTAAATGAGTAATTATCACGAACACAAACTGAAATATTCTTTTTAAACTTGGTCTCTTTGTGATGAGCTTTTCCTTTTAGCATGACTTCTTCTGGGTTTGGCAATTGCATTTATGATGTCTTTTTCTGTTATGATACCCACAAGCTTATCATGTCCTCCCACTGTGTCAATAACAGGTAATCTCCGGATATTCTTCTTACTCATGATATCCATAGCTTTAGACAAAGTCATCGTACTGGTGCCAGAAATTAATGGATATGACATGTACTCTCTTACCGATACGTGAGGATAAAACAGTTCCATGGAACCTACTAATTTGACCAAATCTCTTTCAGTTATAATACCAGCTGGAGTACTTCCATTATTTGTCTGCTTTAGTATAACTAAACATCCGACATTATTATCATACATGCTCTTACAAACTGACTTTATGGTAGAGTTTACCTTTGATGTAATGACCTTCTTTGTCATAAATTTGGAAATAGGTAATGAATAAATTGCCATTGAGAATAGTTATTTATTATCTTTAATATTGTTTGTCTGTTGTAATTAATTTCTAAATTTCTTTCAATTTGTTTGTCAGAATTCTCCTCAGGGTGACCGAGATAGGCAGAAGAATTTATTTTGTTTTATTGAGTTGTGTTAGTTATTAGTGAATATTCATCGCTCTGAACGTTGAACGCCATCGATTTTATTCTTTCAGGATTGTTCACGTAAAACGAAAACTCGAATGGTGCTTTCTTGTTAGAATTAATAATATCGGGATTTGTATATACATAGTCGGTGTCTATCACCTTGTGTTCATTGTCATAAAATATCCCCGATACTTTGACGGAGTTGGTAGTGTTTTGACCACGATTTATTACTTCTCCGAGGACTTTAAAACTGTTTGATTGCTTATAGTTCTTGCCGATACTTAGCAGCAGAGCCTCTGGTTTGGTATCATCTGATTTTTCAAAACTTGCTACGAGTACATATTTACTGCTACCTGGTAATGGTTCATCCAAAAAGATATTGAATCCAGATCTACTTCCGGGCTTTAATAAATAATCATTAACATATTTATCTCCGGTTGCGGTAATGATCCCATTTTTATCATATACTATTGCGGTGATACGGACTAATTCTATAGGATAACTAAAGTTATTTAGGACTTCGCCAACTATCGTATCATTACTTAAACTAGAGTATAATATTTTAGGAGTTAGCAAAGGTGCCTCAGTTTGCGTTTCATTAAAGATCGGAAATTCTAGCACCTTGTCAGTCGTTATTTCAACCTGGGCATGGAGATTACTAAAATAATGGAAGGTTGTACTTGATCCGCATATGACAGCCGCTACTGCGGAGAGGACTATAAGTGCAAAAAATTGTTTTGATGCAAACCGACTCATTGCTAAATAATATGGGATTGTGGGATTTAAATGAAATGCATGGCGGAATTCCGCCTTTCTTGTACACTTATTGCTTTATTACTTCCCAGGTTGGATGTATTTCATGCCATCCCTTCGGCTTATCTGTTACCCAGGCGCCCCATACGTGGACCTTGTCACCTTCTTTAGGAAGATCGACGCGTTTTAGGTCTTGGTCCTTTGGAACTACTTCGACCACTAGCAATCCATCAGTTTTCTCTTCATTCTTATCGTTAGCAAGGAACTCGTACTCATCGTCTAATTTCAGCAAGAATTTGTAGTCTCCGTCATCCATTTTTTTAGTATGCATCACATCGCCAACAGCGTCTTGACATTCGGCTAAAACTTTAAGATCTTCTTCATTAGAAGCGCCGTTCAATACATTTCCATCTCTACAGTTCTCACCTTCTTTTGATTGGTGTTTATCTACTGTTTCTTGATCTTCTTTATCTATCAATTTTTGTACATCTTCTGGCAGAGGATTTTCTTCCTCTTCCTCTTCAGAAATTGCCTTTTCCATCCTTTCTCTCAGTTTTTCAAATTT
>DATBMS010000032.1:0-9605 GCA_036554685.1 Nitrososphaeraceae archaeon
AGATTTCGACACAAAGAGCACAGCCGATACAATGTTGTTCGCTAACATCTGGAAGTATTGCTACTGGCATTTAATTCACTGAAACAGAAGTAATGTCGAAACTATTTAAACACTGTGCTATTTTATAACACCGATATAAAATTATAAATTGCAAGTCGAATTGCAATATGGAAAATATGACCAAAAGGTAGAAATTATATTTTTGGAGAGGATTACACGTGGTTCGTAAAATCACAGTCCTTCTGCCAGTCATTATTGGATGTGTAATTTTGGGTGTTTTGGGGTTGACATTCATTCCAGAGGGGATTAAGAATAGGAATATCGAATTTTCCAAAGGCACTATAGCAATAAACAATCATTCAATAAGCACGGAAATTGCCGAAACTCCTGCCGAAAGACAAAGGTGGTTAACTTTTAGAAGCGAGGAACTCCCTCTTAATTCTGCGCTTCTTCTTGTTTATGATAAACCCGACCTGTATTCCTTGTGGTTGTTAAATGTACAATTTAATTTGGACCTAATTTGGTTCGATGATGCGGGTAATATTGTCTATATTAAAGAAGACGCAATGCGATGTATGAATGCTTTAGATGCATCACAATGTACTTATAAGAACACGATATCAGCAAAATATGTTCTTGCAGCAACTACAGGATTCATCGAGTATCATAACATTACAAAGGATTCAAAGATAAAGTTAGTTTCAATATAAAAAATCATAGTACTGAATCCTAGACTGCATTAATCAATGTTTAGTGATATCTTGAAAATCTTTGTAGACTTGTTTTATTTCTTCGATTGAAGCTTCGTCCTCGAGTGTGCTAGTGTCACCTATGATGTCAGAGTTTGTACTAATTGACTTTAATAATCTTCTCATTATCTTACCGCTTCTAGTCTTTGGTAACTTGTTGGTAAAGTGGATTTCACTTGGTGTAGCAATCGAGCCTACTGTCTTTCGAATGTGATTGACAAGATCCGTTCTCATTTCTGGGGACTCTTTGTACCCCGCCTTAAGTACTAGAAATGCCACTATTGCCTCTCCTTTTTCCTCATCGGGTTTACTGATTACAGCTGCTTCTGCTATTGCGTCAAATGATACAAATGCACTTTCTAACTCCATAGTACCTAGTCGGTGACCAGCAATCTTGAGTACATCGTCCGATCTGCCGAGTAACCAAATGTAATTATCCTTGTCTAAAAGAGCAAAATCACCTGAATAATAATATCCCTCAAACTTGCTCCAGTATGTATTAACATATTTGTCGTCGTTGTTCCACAGACTCATTAACATGCCTGGCCATGGTCTCTTTATAACTAAGTAACCTTTGTTATTGGGTTCAACGTCCGCCCCTTTTTCATCCACTATCCCAATATCAACTCCTGGAACTGGATAAGTGCCGGACCCGGGCTTCATGGGTATCGTATCAATACCCAAACATTGACTTATCATTGCTCCACCCGTTTCTGTCTGCCACCATGTATCAACAATGGGACATTTTTGTTTTCCAATCTCTCTAAAATACCATAACCATACCTCGGGATTAATTGCTTCACCCACGGTACCTAAGAGACGCAATGAAGACATGTCAAAACTATTAGGGATTGACAGGTCGTGTTTCATGTATATACGAATTGCAGTTGGAGTGGTATACAATATTGTGGCTCTATGTTTTTCTACTAGTGCCCAGTATCTATCGGGAGTCGGAAAATCAGGCGTTCCCTCGTAGATAACACTTGTCACTCCGTGCATCAAAGGAGCGTATACCATATAGCTATGTCCTGTTACCCAACCTATGTCTGCAGTACAGAAAAAGATATCCTCATCATTAAAATCAAATACCCATTTTGCGGTAGCATGAATATGAGTAAGGTATCCTGCGGTACTATGCAATACACCCTTTGGCTTTCCAGTAGTGCCAGAAGTATACAGGATGTAAAGTGGATGAGTACTTTCTACAAATTCAGGTCTGCAGTAAGATTTTTCTTTCTTTACTAATTCATCCCATAGCAGGTCTTTTTCATGCATTTTGATTTCACTAGTTCCTCTCTTAAGGACAATTACATGTTCGATGGAGGGGGTTGTTGCAATGGCATTATCAACTATTTTTTTCAATTCAAGTGTTTTTCCACGCCTTATACCTTGATCAGCTGTTATGATTGCTTTAGATTTTGAATCATTAATACGATCAGTTAACGCCTGTGAACTGAATCCAGAAAATACAACGATATGTATTGCTCCTATCCTACTACAAGCCAGTAAGGAAATTAGCAATTCGGGAACCATAGGGAGATAAATGGTAACTCTATCACCTTTTTTGATTCCTAAATTACGTAAAGCATTTGCAAATTTATTTACCTGTACATACAGCTGATTATACGTAAAAGTACGAACGTCACCAGATTCGCTTTCCCATATTATTGCCGCTTTGTTTTTTGTACTACTATTAATGTGCTTATCAAGACAATTTACTGAGGCATTTAACAAGCCTCCTGTAAACCACTTGGCAAAAGGCGGATTCCAATCTAGAATCTTATCCCATTTTCGATTCCATACCAAGTTATTAGCTTGTTGAGCCCAAAATTCCTCTATATTTTCTAACGCTCTGTCCCTCATTTCTCGGAGAGTGTTCCCCTGGAGGTTTATTTCCAATGCGTCTTGCTCATCTTCAAATTTTTCTGAGCTTTCCTGCTCTATCATTTAGATGTGTAATTTGACATTTTTGTATTAAAAGGCTTGCATAATCTGCACAACGAACCGTGCATTTTGGATTTATCGATGAAAAAAATAAATCCATGATATTGAGGAATTGTAAATGTTGTTGGATTGGAATGAGCAGATTAAAACTCATCTGATGTGGATTTGGGGTGGAGAGGATGGTTTTATGAAAAGGAAAAGAGAAGGCATGCTTGTAGCGACGGAAAAAAATCTGATATTCATAACAAAAACCAATATGTCATATAGGGTTCATCACGTTCACTCAGAGCGACAGCTCATACGATTGAAGGAAAACAAGAATGTTTTCTTGCCTGTGGAAGGTTATGGTATTACTGAATTAAGGAATGATGTGGAAAAAAGCAATCAAAATATCGTATTTCCTTTTTCACAAATTTCAGACATGTATTTTCTGGAAAAAAGATGGGGAACAGAACTTAAGATCAAGGCCAACATTGAAAATAAGCAGAAAAATTACAACTTTGCAATAGTAAAGGGTTGGGTGAAATATCCTGCAAAGGATCCCTTACAGTTTCAACATGTCGATTGGAATCCAATAATAACTCTATATAAGATGTCATGATTGATTCTATGTTTTGTTTTTAAAAGATATTGGATTTAAAGAAAGCAAATAAAATACGCAGAATAATAACTAAGGCTGTGACGGAAGACAGAATCAAGGACAAGAAGTTCTTTCTTATTGGAGTTGGTCCAGGCTCATCAAAGTATTTGACTGATCTTGCAAAAGATGTAATAAGAAAATCTAAGTATTTGATAGGTTACAAGTATACATTGTCAATAATACGAGATTTAATCATACCTCATTTTCATCAGGTTTATGAAGTAACCATGAAAGATCAGGATGATACCTACAAACAGGTGTTTAAGAAAATGAAAGAAAACGAGTTCTGTACAATTCCTTTCACGGGTGATGTAAACTTTTCAGAGTCGGAAGTTGTTGACAGATTATTAGAAATCTTTGGTAACGATAATGTAGAATTGATACCTGGAATAAGTTCTATTCAAATTGCAGCTGCAAAAGCAAAAATTCCGTTGGATAAGTCGACGGTCATCAGTTTTCATGTTACTGAGAGTATTGAAAACAAAAAAAGAGAATTGGTAAAAGCTATTGAAGAGAAGAAGAGTGTGATATTAGTGCCAAGGCCGTGGAATAACAATGCAGAGAAAAATTTCATGCAGTCAGAAATAGCATTATTTCTCAAAAAGGAGGGTGTGGATACTTCCAGTTTGATAGTATGGGTTTTTGAGTTTTTGACCACCGCAGAGGAAAAGTTGTTTAAGGGCAGACTTAGTGAACTGGAAGGAAGGAATTTTAGTCCAATGTCTGTAATGGTGATTGATCAGGTTTCGCGTAAAACATACTTGGAATTTGAATGAAATACTCCTTAGCTTTCTCTTGATCATGTATTATTCTGGGAAATTAAGACCGCCAGATTGTCTTATTAAATCCCATTCAATAATTGCACTAACAAATAAAATTATTGAAACGATGCCAACTTCAATTCCAGTATAAATAAGATTTTCTTTAATGTTAGTTCTTTTTATTATGCTAATCAGTAGTAGATAACTTCTAGATATAGCTATACCGTACGAAACAAGCTCCATTATTCCAAATATTGTCAAAAAGACAAGTAATGGTGGTATTTGTATTGGTAAATCTCGTGTTATTATCACGAAAATATTACCTGTACTAAATCCTGAAAAAAGACCAAACGCAATTCCTATACCGGGAATAAACATCAAGATTGATATTAGAAAGTTATTGAAGAAAATGCCTAGACTATCAATATTTTTGATTTTGTTCTGAAACTGTTGTTTTAATTCTTGTGATGTAGATTCATCGAAAGTGACCAATGTCCCAATTGTAAAGAAAATTAAGAATGCTATGATGCCAACTAAAAGATATAGAATTCTTCTCTTGAAGTTATATGGCTGCATGCTTCAACCACAACGTTTGCTTTTTAATAATCTATGCTTAAAACAAAACATTTTTAGCATTTATAATAGTTCTTTTCAATAATTAAACTTGGATTCAGTGTCTGTTGCATTGATTTATGCGATAAATAAGGGATACCAAGTACATCCTGATGCTTTTGCCTTTCTCAAATCACTTGATTGTGATGTGGAAAAAATAATCAAGACAATTGTTGATGCTAAAAATAAGTTTAAGAAAAAATCTCCAATCTTAATTGAGGATATAAAGAATGCGATATCTAGTGACGTAAATCGCACAATTGATGACCCCGTAATAACTAACATGAATTCGAAGCCAAAATCAGATAGCAATTCAGAGAATTACAAAATTATCTTTGATCCTACTTACAAGATAAACTCTGAAAATGATAAGGATTTTGTTAAACTATTTGATAGTCGTTATAGAAAAACTTTGAAGATATTGTCAATCCGTTCTGAAAGCAGACAAATAAGAAAAATAAAACAAATTAAGGATCTTCGAAATAAATCCAGGGTTAATTCTTTAGATAATGACAATGAGAGGGGAAAATTTGTTGATTCTGTTTTTCTCGCTGGTTTGATAATGTCTAAAAGGAATAGAAAAAATGATGTTGAACTCATAATTGATGATACTACTGGTAGCATACCTGTAGTGTGCAAAACACGGGATTTGATTAAGGAAGCTTCATCGCTTGTTTTAGATCAAATGCTAATGTTAGAAATTTCACTTAGCAAAAGAAATTCAAATGATTTTGTAATAAAGGATATTATTTTCCCAGACATACCTGAGCATGTTGCCCCCAAATCAGGAACAGAGTCTTATGTAGCACTAATCTCAGATTTGCATGTTGGTAGTAAGTATTTCATGGAAAAAGAGTTTAATGATTTTCTAAATTGGCTATCATCAGAGGACGAGATTGCAAGAAAGATCAAGTATGTTTGTGTAGGAGGAGACATAGTTGATGGAATTGGAATCTATCCCAACCAAGACAGAGAATTGACTGATATGAATATGAACAAACAATTATCTTATGCGGCATCCTTGCTACAAAAAATTCCAAATCGGATGCATGTATTCCTAATCCCCGGGAATCATGATCCAGGTAGACGAGCTCTACCCCAGACAGCTTTAACAAATTTGCGAGATTTTCAACCTCTTGAAAATTTCAGTCTTATTGGTAATCCTTCGGTTGTTGAATTAAACAAAGTTAAACTATTGATGTTTCATGGCCAAAGTTTAGATGATGTTATTGCCACGGTCCCTGGACTAAGCTATTCTAAACCAGTGGAAGCTATGAAAATTTTACTAAAATCCAGACACCTATCACCAATTTATGGTAACCGTACACCGATAGCTCCCGAGTCAGAAGACATGCTGGTCATAGAAGATGTACCTGATATTTTTCATGCTGGGCATGTGCATATGACAGAAGTAGGAAGATACAAAGGTACATTGATAGTAAATTCGGGGGCATGGCAAAGGCAAACAAGATTTCAACAAACTATGGGGATTACTCCAACACCCGGAATATGCATATTGGTTAATCTAGGAAACCTTCAGTCATTTAAGAAAGATTTCAATTGATATGGCCATTAATATGTCCATTAATATGGCCTATAAAAGGGGACAATATCGGATCGCTTTTCATAGCTTCTCTTACTGATGAGATTTGAATATGCAGTTTTATTCTTTGAGTTCTACCATAGCGGCCCTGGTTAACTATATTGGTTGTAATTAATCCCAATTGGTCCAATTCACCGACAATTTGTGTCATTCTTCTTTGTGTTAGGGCTTCCTGTTGAATTCGTAAACAAAAATCTTGATAGATTGTGTAAATTTCTCCTGTACTTCCGTTCTTAGATTTTATTATTGCAAGTATTACTAATTTGGTATGTAAAGTTGAATTCCTCAGGATCTCGAAATTGGTGTCGCTGTCAATTTTTTGTTGTGCACTTCTAATATGATCCTCGCTAATTTTCATTGTCATTGACGTTTCTGCTATTTCGGCAGCTACCCTCAAAAGATCTATGGCCTTCCGGGCATCACCCGTTTCTCTACCAGCAATTGCGGCACACAGATTGATTACGCCACTTGGAATAACATTGTCATAGAAGGCTAATTTGCATCTATCAATTAGAATTTGTTTTAGTTGCTCTATAGTGTATGGATTAAAAACCAATTCCTCTTCGCTCAAGCTGCTCTTTACTCTTGGATCTAATTTGTCTTTGAATGTTAAGCTATTTGAAATTCCTATCAAACTAATGAACTGATCTGAGGAGATCCTTTCATTTGCTCTTGTAAAGTTATACAGTATGTCATCACCTTTTCTATTAACCAGAGAATCTATTTCATCTATGACAAGTACAACTTTGATGGACTTTCGTCTTATGAAATCAAGAATTCTATCGGTTGCTTCGCTCATTGACAGTCCGGTAAAATAGACTTGCATTTTTCTTTCCTCCTTGTTGATACCCAATAACTCTGCAATTTCGTATAGAATCTTGTATGGCGTGTTTGAATTTTTTGCGTTGATAAATGGAACTCTTAAATTAATATTCAATTCTTTGGTCTTGTTATGAAGATGGTCAATTACATTCTTTACCACTGCAGTCTTCCCAGTTCCTGGTTTTCCAAAAATCAACAAATTAGACGGACGTCCTTTTTTTAGTATAACAGATAATGATTGCGCTATTGCGGTACTTTCTTTAGTCCTAAACAACAGCTTATCAGGTACGTAATCAATAGTCAATACCTGTCTGTTTTTGATTATGTTTTTGTTTTTAATCGCGCTATCAAAAATAGTATCTAAGATGTCATCATCCAAACAAGTACACCTCTGACACCCCTCTTTTTCTCCTGTATCTCAATATAATAAAATCATTTAGTAAGTGGGATGTATATAAAATAAAAACGCCTAAATCAATTTTGTTTGTTTTATTTGTTAATTGTTATATCTCATAAAAGATGATTGAAATTGAATTAATCTTCAAAGAGAAATGCAGGGGTGGAACTAACAAACGTAACAAAGGTTATGTTTGTTAATATGATTGACAAAAAAGAAGCGAAATTAACCCCTTTATTTCCATTGGAGGCCAATTAACAGAAATCAACATTGTTAAGTAGACAAATTAACCCCTTTATTTCGACTGGAAAATATTTGTACAAGGTAGATGGGAAAACGATAACTACAGATCATCCAATTTCTCTAGATTATAGCACAGATTTTGAGTTAACAAAAGCTGAGCTCTTAGTTAACTTGTTAATCACTTTAATTGTTAAGTGTTATGTGATATCATGTCCCGATCTGTCAGCTGTGAGGAGGAAGATCAAAATTGAATTGGAAGACGAGAATGGAGAAAAATACAACTTAACCCTACAGGGCACTCTAACAAAAGAAAAGCTAATGAATGTAATGGAATTCATTCAATTATTTGATAAGAACGCCATCGATGGCAACTATGATGGTAGCATTGAACGTAAAGAAACTGACACGAAATTAGGTTCCAAATTATGGAATTTGATTATTGAGAATTTTAGATATCACACGTTTACCTCCTCTGACATACTAAGAATTTACCAGGATTTGTATTACGAATCTATTCAATTGAGTGTAATCTCTATCTACCTATCTAGATTTTACTTTAAGAAACAACTTAACAGATCAAAAAATGGCAAACAGTGGGTGTATACTTTGATTAAACAAAACCTTAGTAATTTAAGAGAGAGTTATGAGAAACCTAATGACTCGAATTTGCTGTCCGTTCCAACAGTTTACGACCTTCGTTTGTAATTTTATATTTGAAAGGTCTAGTACTCCCATCTCTCATTACTATGTTTTCAGAATATAGTTTTTTTAACAATCGAGACGTATGTTCACGTGACTTGTTAATTCTTCTCTGAATTTCTCTAGATGTCAGTGGCACCTCAAGCATCTTGAGTATGGAATCAATAGTATTCACTCTTAATTCTTCATCCCTGCTATGAGTGACAATCACATCATTTGTCACAGGTATCAGGGAGTGTGATATATTTTGTGATTTAATAGAATCCATATCACCGGTATCAACATTATCGATTTGTCGCCCACTATTATTGACAGAATTTACCTTTAATTCCATCATATCCAATTTCGTACGAATATCCGAAATAATTTCATTGTAATCATCAAATTTATGGAAATATCCCTCAATTAACATGTCTTTGAACTTGTGATTCTCCTTTTCACGTTCTCTAGAATCCCTGAAAAACCCAAAATAGAAAAAGGCCACAAATGACAATACGAAAAGTGTGATTGAGATCAAGATGTCTGATATCGTATATTGAAAGTTAAGATCAAACAAATTCATGTGATATCATGTGACTTAGTAGTATATTTATTAAAATTTTTCTATTTTTCTATATCAATACCAGCTTTGCTATCACATCGTCAATCAATGTAGTGACATTATTCAGGGTAGTATTATCAACTTCATCACTTCGCTTACTCAACATCACATTCAATTGATTATTTAATTGCTCCAACACAGAAAATGTTTCGGTATCGAAAACACTGAACAGACGCAACAACAAAAGTGTATAAACAATCCTTCTTATTTTCACTCTGCATTGTGCTAATTGTCGATAATAAGCACCAGGACTCATCTCTTTACTGTCTTTTGACTTTGTAATTTTATTATAAATAATTGATGTTTGTTTTTCAGTTAATATAGAATTTGCAATAAAATGGTTCAAAATTGATGCATAATTTAAATTGCTGTTTTCCATTTACTATACAAATTTGTATAGTACGTTATTATTAACCTATTTGTATTGATTTGAATTCAGTTTCCTCTAGTGAGATGGCGATGATTTTCTAATGAGATTATTATTATACGAGTAAATACTTTGTGAGAAATGATGGAATTACGAAGCACCGAAAA
>DATBMS010000065.1:0-98993 GCA_036554685.1 Nitrososphaeraceae archaeon
GAGGTGAATTGTAGTTTTCTACGCAGCTACTCCTGTCGTATTGGTAGCATTTTGCGCGCATGCCGCCATGGAATTGATAGAGATTGCTGCTAACAAGAACATCGCCGTTGCTGCAACTATTGTGGTATTTCTTTTCATCAGAGAAATAGATAAAAAACGACTTTATATGTATACTATCAGTTTTAATATAGAAATTTAATTTACTATATCGCGGGTTAAACCCATTTATCCTAATTTGACCAGAGTTATTCAATGGGAAGTGAGAATGTGTGTGGCTATTGTAAGCAAGAGACTAGAACCCATTGATCATTGGTGCAGTAATACTGACAGGCTCAAAGCTAACAGAATTTGGTAAACCAACTATTTTATCTATTATTTTATTTTATTTTTCAAAAACGTTATATTCGTCAATTTTTTTACCGAGTATAAGAAATTATTAAACTATTAGTTCTAGCAATTTAAAACTAAATCTAAAGGTTAAAATCATGTTTTAAAACACCTTTTTATGGTAACCATTATAAAATGCTTAATGACTTTATTTCAAGTTCCCGAGACTTTACGCTTCATAAGAAGGAAATTAATACCGACAGTGATCCATTTGAGATTTTTAAGCAAATTTACATGAGTTATGATAACGCATTCATTTTAGAATCTTTAACCGGACCAAAGGAACTTTCAGAATTTTCGGTAATAGGTTTTGATCCCGAATTTACTGTCAAGTGCGATAGAGGAGGATTCCAAATTTATCGGAATGAGAAAATCATATCAGAAAAAAAAGTAAAGGATCCACTTTTGGAATTAAGAAGAATCCTGCCAACAATTAACGAAAAAAAACTCCGATATATAGGAGGCGCTGTGGGGTACGTTAGCTATGACGCAATCAAATTTTGGGAACAGTTACCAACCAAGAGAGCTAACAATATGTTTCCCCTGATGGAATTCGGAATCTATACTGATGGCTTGATTCATGACAAAAGAGATAAGGCAACTTATTATTTTCATATTGGTAAAAAATCCAGACTTGATGAAATAAAAAAAATCTTAAACTCAAAAAAACGAGTTTTGGCAAAATCTTTATCTTTTTCAAAACCAGTTTCAGAAACGACTAAAAACAAATTTATTTCTAGGGTTAAGAAAGCAAAGGAATATGTATATGAAGGCGAGGTCTTTCAGGTAGTAATATCAAGAAAGTTTAATTTTAGGATCCGTGGAGATCCTATGCATATATATGAGAATCTGAGGAAGTTGAATCCATCGCCCTACATGTATTTCTTCAAACGCAAAAAGAGATTTATTATTGGCTCTAGTCCTGAAATGCTACTTCGAGTAATTAATAACAGGATCGAAACATTTCCTATAGCAGGAACAAGACCAGTTACACATAAAGAGAGTGAAAATAGAAAGTTAAAGAATGAACTTTTAAGCGATAAAAAGGAGCTAGCTGAACACACCATGCTAGTGGATTTGGCAAGAAATGATTTGGGGAGGGTATGCAAATTTGGATCCGTGCAACCTAAGGAATTGATGATAGTGAAAAGATTCAGTCATGTACAGCATTTGGTATCGCATATAATAGGTGATCTTTACAATGAATACGATTGCTTTGATGCATTTAGATCTTTATTTCCAGCCGGTACGGTTTCCGGTGCACCTAAAGTGAGAGCAATGGAAGTAATATCAGAACTAGAAAAGTCGGCGAGGGGACCATATGCAGGGGCCCTAGGATATTTTTCTTTCAATAGATGTTGCGATTTTGCGATAATAATAAGATCCTTGTTTATAAATGGAAATAACGCCTATATACAATCTGGCGCGGGGATAGTAATGGATTCTATTCCCACAAATGAATACCTAGAAACAGAGCACAAAGCTGGAGCAATGTTTTCTGCTATGAAAGCAGCAAGGAATCAATCACAATATTAAGTATCAATCAGATCGATTTCTGATATCTATAGACTATTTTTGGGTAAACCTAGATGGTCACACTTCTCTAAGTTTAGCGTTATCGAAAGGTTTTGAACTTAGCCAACAATATCTGAAATAGTCCAAACACCATTCATGAAACAGCTTGTTGTTCTCTTTGTGAATACTATTAGAAAATGCTCCATTCATATCAGTTTCTCCCTTAATGGAAGGAAACATAACTAATGCTTTTTTTTCGTTCAAAACCACAGAAACTCTTACATCCTCTATCATTTTTCTCTCAACTAATCCATTCTTTATCAGTTCTTGATAATTGATCTCATTTAGAAAATCTTTACCTTTTTTTGGTATTGCTGCATTTTTTGGTAATATGTAATTAAACTTAATTTTACGTTCCTTTACTGTTTTTGCAGCCGCCTCCATAAGATCCAGCGGAACTTGGGGGATCATTCCATAAATGTACTCCTCAGAATATCTGTACATTTCCTTGATCTCTTCAATTACTGCAACCAAGCCTTTGATAAAATTGCTATTGTCCAATGATCCAATCCTTTGAACAAACTTCATAGGAAGATCAGCAAAATAATGATCTGAAAAATAATTCTTATTCTTTGAAAGAAAATTGATAGACGGAATCTGGGTCACTATGGTATTTCCAAATGTTGTTAATGAGTACGATCCACTGGAATCTTTACTTACTATTCCTGCATCCATGAGTCTGTTAAAATTTCTATGCGCCTCTTGCATAGTTATTCCAAGATGCTTCGCAATTAAGGTCAAGTTCATACTAGAGTTTGTTAATGCATTTATTATCTGAAGTCGTTGCGAATTAGATAATTCTATGAATGTTTTTTCAGAGTCTTCAAAAATAGATCCGTCATTTTCCATGTCTATTACAATTATGTTCATGTTTATAAGTTAATTTTCAATTTGCCTGCTTTCCATGAAAAAATCAAATGATGCTTTTATTTATAATACGTATTGTAGAAACTAGGAGATCTGTATGTGGAATTATTCTAGAGCTGGTGTCAATATCAAGAAAATTCGTAAAATACAAGCCGATATTGGTAAAATTGTGTCAAAGACTCACTTTGCTTTTGAAAATAGAACTTGGAACGTATGGTCCGGTTTTGGACACTATGCAGGATTGATTGAATTTCAATCTAAGGTTTTCGCCTTACACACAGATGGGGTTGGAACTAAAATCATTGTTGGACAATTGATGAAGAAGTTTGATACGTTGGGTATAGATTGTATTGCCATGAACGTCAATGATGTGATTTGCGTTGGAGCCGTTCCAGTTGGTTTTCTGGATTATATTGCGTTAAAAAAACCTGATAGTTACCTTGTAAGAGAGCTAGTGAAAGGATTAACAAAAGGAGCAAAGGAGTCCCGGGTTGCGATAGTTGGAGGGGAGACTGCAATTCTACCAGATCTTTTTAGCCAAAAGGAAGAAAATTCATTTGACTTGGTAGGTTCTGTTTTTGGAATAGCTGATAAGAAATCATTAGTTATGGGTAATAAAATAACTGAAGGAGACATAATAATTGGATTGGAGAGCAATGGGTTGCATTCAAATGGCTATTCACTTGCGCGCAAGGTCTTACTTCCAAGGTATAAATTGAAAAATTCTCACGCGTTTCTAGAATGCTCTTTAGGTGAAGAGCTATTGAAACCGACAAGAATATACGTGAAACCCGTACTTGAGATTCTCCAAAACGAAAGAGATTCGATTCATGGACTTGCTCATATAACAGGAGGATCATTTAGCAAACTATCGAGACTAAATAACAAAGTCAATTTTAATTTAGACGATCTTCCAAAACAGGACAATATTTTTACTCTCATTCAACAGGCTGGTAGAATTTCTAATGAGGAAATGTATTCTACTTTTAACATGGGAATTGGATTTTGTACTATCGTTTCAAAGTCACGGGTGGATAATTTGAAGCAAATATTAGAAAAGAACAAAGTAAAGTATCATCAAATAGGATACATCACAAAAGGAAAGGGCGCTGTATCTATGACATTAGGTGAAAGAAAATATGGGCTTATTGGTTGACTATAAATGAGAATTCGAATGAGCTAAAGTGTCGGAAATAGATTGGTTTTTACACCGAAATTCCTATGATGCAATTCCCGAACCAATCAGACGCCACCTGTCGGAAATTCTTCTACTTATTGCGACTCTGTTATTACTTACCATACAAACTGGTTTCTTCAGTTTAATTTCGACAGTATGATTCTTTATGTGAGTAACGGAGCCGAGGGTTGCTGCAGTTCCAATGTTCAGACGCAATGATTCTTTTATTTTAATTGGATCAACTTTGACAAGCTCCTGCGTTCCTACCGCAGTTTCAAACAAATTTAGTTCAATAGTAACATCATAAATGTCAGGAGGAAGTGAGTCTGGAATTCCCACCAATGAGCCTATTAATGAATCACTCTTAACTATGTAAGGATCCAAAGTTGTCCCAAGTGCTACCAAGCCCCCCGGCTTTACAACTTGTACAATTCCTGCTCCAGTACCTAGTGACGAGATCTTTGACATTATTGGTTCGTATTTTCCTTTTTTCTCATCATATAGTCCGGGTCGTATTTCGATTTCATCACCAGTTTCAAAATCTCCCTGAATTAGTGAACCTCCAATTACTCCACCCTTCACCTCTCCGATAGGCAAACCTGGTTTGTTAATATCAAATGATCTTAGCACATGCATTAAGGGTTCCGAATTTTTCGATCTTTCAGGTGTTTTGATATTAATCTGGATAGCTTCTATTAAAGCATCAATATTTAATTTGTGTTGAGCAGAAACTGGAATTATAGGAGCGGCATCGGCTACACTTCCCTTAACAAAATTCTTTATTTGCTTATAATTCTCTATTGTTTCTTCGTAAGATACCAAATCAACTTTGTTTTGAACTAACACAATCTGTTTAATGCCAAGCGTTTGTAGAGCTAACAAGTGCTCTCTAGTTTGCGGTTGAGGTACCTTTTCGTTTGCTGCTGTCACTAAAATTGCCCCATCCATCAATGCCGCTCCTGATAGCATATTTGCCATTAAACTCTCATGACCAGGAGAATCTACAAAGCTAACTACTCGTTCAAATTCAGATTTCTGTCCACAATTATTACACTCAGGTTGAGTTGAATAGCATATTGGTGGAGGACAGTTCTTACACTTGTAAAAAGCAGCATCGGCATATCCAACCTTTATGGTAATTCCCCTTCTTAATTCTTCACTATGTCCGCTTGTCCAAACGCCAGTTATTGATTCGACTAGGGTAGTTTTTCCGTGGTCGACATGACCAGATGTTCCTATGTTGACACATGGCTGATAACCATATTGTTTAACGTACCATTCAGGTAGAGTTTCCTTCCAATGCAATATGTATACTGAAATTTTACAGAGATATTAATTTAATTATGATGGTAGTGTTTGGAATGATATTGATTTTTATTTAGCAGATGGCTATTCTTCGGCCTTTTTAGAGCCCGTCGTCTCCGCAGTAAGCGGTAACTTTCCTTCCAAGAGTAAACAATTTATCTGGTATATCTCTTCTGTAATCATATTTCCTCTAACTAGTTTTCTTTTTCTGATCCCTTCACGATCGTCTCTCATTCCAGCCCCTTTCGATAATAAAACATATTTTTTTACACCACCATGAACATCACTGCGAATCGGTGTACCAGATTTATCACTACCACCTCTTAGTTCGATCTTACCAGAAGATATACCGACCACTGAAGAATCTACAGTTTCTCCTACTCTCAGGCCAACTAAGGGCTGAGCCTCTTTGTCCTTAAGCTCTTTGCTAACACTTTTGCCCTTCTTATCGGAAATTATAATCTTAAACTGAGTCAATATGAAATCAACCTGTATCACAGCGTTAATTAATCTTTACGACTGGAACCAACTTAAATACTTTAATAAATGTTATTACGAAAATATCTCAAGTGCAAAGCGAGAAAAATAAGGAAGATGAAAAAGAAATAAGGTGTTTTAGATGCGGATTCACAATGTTTAGTATACAAAGCTGTCATCTTAGGTGTGAAAATTGCGGATCGGAGTTGACCTGTTCTGATAAAGGCTTGTTTTGGTAAAATCAAAAAATTCAATCGAATCGAATAATCTACAATTTTTGAATTATGAATTAAACCGGAAGAAAAGTAAACTAAAACTAACAACCTTAACTTCAAACGTTACCCCTAAACTGGTAATTATCCGCCATATTCTCTGCTTTTGACTTCATTATCTCCATATAATTTTCATAATTATCAGAATAACCACAATTTTTGCACCGTATAGTACTCATATCGTCACTTACTTGTGCTTTGTTATTGCACTTTGCGCATTTTGCATCTAGCAAACCAACACTATATCGTCTCTTCTTATTATTATATTTTAGGTGATTAGCTCTGTATACTAGATTGTCCCAATAGAGGAGTTGCCCTGACAACTATGATCTCTGAATTAGGATTATTTTTATTTATTCTTTCAAAATCAATCTTGGAGCAAGAAACCACTATGAGCTTTTTTTCACTTGAATAAAAATCAAACATGGAATCGTGTCTTTCTACATCTCCTACGTAGTCTTTTAGTCTTGATTCCAATCTAGATATTATTTCTAATCTGTCTCCTCTCATTTCATTAGGATCAAAGGTCCATGAAATTATCGCTTTTGTTTTACTAGCTTTCAATTCATATTTCTTAAGGATTATTTTGATTTGTTCAGCTAAGTATTTTATGTAATTTTCAATCGTGGCAATATTGCCTTTTAGTAGAAGTGTTAGAGGAGAAATCCCAGTTAGAGATGATAGAATAGTATTCAAATCAAATAACCCGCTCACAAGATCGTCAAGATATAGATCATGGAAGGATTGACTTTCCATCATCTGCGATTGAAATGAGGAATCAGCAAATTTACAAATTTCAAAAATAGGTGACATTAAACCATAGTGTCTTAAGATTCTTATACAATAGAAATATTCTGCAGATTCGATATCTACTAATTTCAATGTGTTATCGGGATAAAGTTCACTTAACATGCTTTCAAGATTAGGATTTACTTTGGATCGTGTTCCAATAATTGCATCGAATAATTTTGAGGATATGGAGTTGATTGGCATATAATGGTAGAAAATGTTTTTTCCAACATTAAGACCAGTTCTGTGTTCAATCAAAGTTATATTCTCGTTATTTGAGCCAAAACCTGCAGGAACTGTGTTAATTATAGAACTATCCTTATTCACATGTTTTATCACGTCTTGAAACTTAGATCCAATGTGATTCTTTGCGTCAGGCCACGATTTTCTTATTCTGGGAGTAAAAAAGATAAAGGACGCATTATTTATGGCAACGTCAAAAGGTTCAAAATCTAAGAGTGTTTCATCCTGAATAAACGAAGTTACGCTAGAATATGTCTTTGCTATGTCTGGTTTAAGTGTAATTGCCATTCCTGATGAGTCATCAATAATTGAAACTGGTATACCTTTATTGGAAATATGTGATGCAATTTTGTATCCCTCTGTACTTAGACCATATACTGCTACCTTCAATGAACTAGCACTCACAGGTATTTCCGACCCCAAATAACATATTTCTGTTCCTGAACCAAAATTAAGATTGGTTGAAGAAAAGTTTTTTCCATAAGGATACTTATACATTGTGCTTGAGAATCTGGTTTGACGTTTTAACCCCAAAACAAGTAATGTTTTTCAAACATTCAGTGGAATTGCTAAAAGAAAAAGATCATGAAATTATGTGTACGGGAAGAAACTATCGGGAATGCATTAAGTTATCAAAATTAAAGAAATTTAAACTAAAAATAGTAGGAAAGTACGGCGGTTCATCAAAATACGACAAACTGAGAGCAAGTTCTAGCAGAATTTTTGATTTGGCAAATGAAATAAATGAGTTTCAACCCGATCTATGTGTTAGCTTTTCATCGCCTGAGGCAGCAAGAGTAGCATTTGGTTTAGGAATTCCACATATTACCTTTAGTGATTCCCCTCATGCTCATGCTGTTCAGAGGTTGACAATTCCATTTGTTTGTTATCTTTTATGCCCTTGGATTATTCCCTACTCCGCATGGAAAAATTTAGGAATTTCAAAAAACCATATAATTCGTTATCATGCACTTGATCCGGTTACGTGGATTAGAAGAGAAACTAGGAATATCGATAACGCTAAATTAAAGAGAAAATATCGCATTTCGAAGAACAATACTATTCTAATTAGACCAGAAGAAAGTAAGGCATCCTATTTGATTGACAAAGATAGCAATATGAATAATATTTTGGGTTCAATAATTGAAAACTTTAATCTTACATCCGACATATTGGTATTGTGCAGATATCAGGATCAAATAAGGCCCTTCAAAGAGAAATATGGCAATAAGATCAAAGTCTTGGAAAATGTAGTCGACGGGTTGGAGCTATTATCTGTTGCAGATGTGTTTGTTGGCGGGGGCGGTACTATGACTGCCGAATCTGCACTACTTGGAAAACCGACTATCTCCATTTCTCCAATCAAATTCTATGTTGATGATTATTTGGTTGAAACTGGTTTGATTCAAAAGACTGCAAATTCAACACAAATTGTGAAATTATTACATCGGATGCAATTTGATAATAAATTTAAAATCGATCAAAAAAATCGAGCACAACGAATATTGAACAAAATGGATGATCCCGCAGACAAGTTGATGAAACTTGTTGACAGATTCGTAACTTTATAAATCGGATATTCCTTAAGAAAATGTCCGGCAGCCCGGTAGAGAATTTCAAATTCGCTGAATGTAGTGGCCAAGCATAGAGGCCTTTGGAGCCTTTGACCCCAGTTCGAATCTGGGCCGGGCTAATTTGATTTTATTCTAATCTTCTAATACCAACAAAGGTAACGATTGGTTCAACACTACAATAAAAAGTTATTAGTACGATTAAAATTATTTTCTTCAAATATCAATTCGAATATTTATGCTCTAACGCATCTAAAGCAAAACAGATTAAATGTTCCATCCTGCGTCAAACAAAAACTCAAAATGAATGATTGAGTATCTCACGTTCGATAGGCAAACTTTACCCTTTACAGGACAAAATTGCTATTCAGATATTATATTCTTTTGTAGTATCAATAAGTTCATTAATATTAGAAAAAAGTTGCAAGAATCTTAGCCCCTTTTCCGTAATTTTGTAAAGATGTTCTTCCGCTTCAAGTTTTATCAAATCATTCTCAAGCATTATGGATAGATACTTCTTGAGCTGATAATGAGAGAGAAACGACTTGTACATGATAGTTGTGATGCCCACTCCTTTTGGATTATTTGCGGACTGTAAAATTGAGGCAAAAATATCCGTCCTACTTCTGTATTTCATATTTAATGCTCTTATAAATACACAATCAATTTTAATATGTCTTGTGGATATCAATAGCGCCACACATACGTAGATGCACAGATGCGAGTAAAAAGTAATAAGCAAACAAAATTATTGATCTTCAGAATTGGAAGATACTCAAATCAAATACAAAATAACGCAACTTTCAGATAATGGTATTAGCATTTCTCTGTCTCTAATTGAAGATATCGAACTGGAATCGGTGTCACAGCAGCAATTAATGCTAGAAGCTATTGATAGGTCTATTTCTGATGATGAAGTAAAGAAACAAATAAAGCCCATACTTGAAGCTATCCTGCACTCTCAACCACAAACTGTCATCAAGACTTATCCAAAGACAGTGATTCAGATTAATATGCCAAGAAAAAGGTACGAAAATATAGGCAGCCCTGCCGTTGGAAACAAAATTTTGATTGATATAAAACCTGATACCAAATAAAACGAATCTTACCGCTTAATTAGAAGCCTATTTCCTTCGGAATTTGTCCTTGGGAAATCCATAAAATTAGTTGAATTTTGAACAAAAAATAATTGCAAAACAAGTCAAAAGCTACACTGAATACATTATTCCACCAGATACTATAGGAACTGAGTCCACATTTGCAATTTCTTTTATCCGAGCTATCAAAGCATTAAACCACAGGCTATCAATCCCTTGGCTCCAGATCGTTATCTTCTTGTAATCTCTTTTAAGACCGTCGTTAAAAAAGCCGTTGCAATCTTCTACAGTGATATTGTTATACTTTTGGCTTATCTCATCAATTAATCCTTCCGCCTGACTTACAAGGTATACTATTGTTAACGTAGGAAAAGGGATAGTATTCGAAGCTGTTGAAGAGATATCTTCTGCCATACTGGTTCAATTAATTATTAGGATCAATATCTTGTTTTCGTAGTTCCGCTGACAATGGTGGTCTTATTTGATACCTCTTTCTATTCTGCGGCCTCCCATCTTGGCATAAACACAGATATATTTCTGGGCTACTAGATCTTGTTCCATGAATGAAGTTGATTTCTTAAATAGTCTACTGGCAATTAACCCATCTTTGAGGTTTTCAGGATTGGTCGAAAAGTCTGGACACCTGAGCGCAAGTGTAATTCGACAAGGAATTAGTGAACATCTTAAAGGTAGAAACCCGGAAATTAGTTATTCTCAATCGGCGTATATAATTGAATTAAGAAAAATATTTGAAAATGAGTTGGGGAATCTTAATTCAGTAATTTACGTTTATGATAAGGTAATTATGTTTAGCATTCCAATAAGAAATCACATAGTTGTTATTTCATCAGACAAGAATATCGATATTGATTATGTCTTTAAACAAGTACAATCCTTCATTAAGAATAGCGAAACCGAGTTAGACCTTGAGTTGGATGTCAAAAATATTAGTCAGGACAAAAAAGAAAGTGTCAGGAATTTGTACGATTCTGGAATATCTGACGAGATGATTGCAGAACAGGTTGACCTAAATTTATCAACTGTCAAAAGCTTGATAAAAATTATCACAACCAGTACAAAATAGTACATTACCCTTAGTATTGTCTAACAGGCCCTTAGTTTCCTAATAAAAGTAAGAATGGATTGAATTTCTACAAGCTGATGGCATTCTAGCCATAAGCGTTCAATTCGCTTTCGGTGTCTTGGGTCTTTATCTTGGCTATTTCTTTTTCAATCTTTTCTGCTTCCTGAAGTAATAATGGAACATCGCATGATACACCAGGGACAAGTCGACTTATTGTTGTGGATAATTCTGCCGCTGCCCTAAAATCAGGAATTCCTTCAACAATTTTTACTAACAAAATCACTACGTCGATACCTAATTCGGAACTCTGATTCAGAAGAACTGCTGGAATCCCACCTATTGTACCGTTTTTGAGTAAAGAAATTTTCGAATCTTTTAACCTGTTTCTTGCCCCTATCGTATTTCCAATACCTGCGATTGAATATTCTTTTGAATTAATAGTTTCTGTCTTTGGTGGGTTGACAATATTACTCGAGCTAATTATGAGATCACATTCATTATCCTTTGCCCAATTTAACATGATGTTTCCAATAAAGAAGTATAATGAAGGATCTATACTTATTTCAGAGATGAAAATTGATGTCTTTAATTCTTCATTTGCGTATATCCTTACAGGAAAATATGGAATAGAATTCCTAACAACGGATAGCTGAGAAAAATAAGATGATTCAATGGTTGCTATTAGCTGAGTATTAATTGAGTGTAAGATACATTCAGAAGCAATAGTATTAGTAATGCCAGTCGTAGCAAAACCATCTATTACTGTTCCACCTTTGAGATTCATTTTCTTTAGAGCTTTAATCACAAAGGGCTGGGAATTAGACATTTAATTAGATTTAACGATACTACCTTAAGAATATTAATGTACAAACTGCAAGAATCACTGCACATTCTTATTTGATTTGCTTCTTATATCAGTCAATCTTAGTGTCTTAGTAGGTTCAGAATTTTTTTGAATTTTTCATGATTCATATGAATTTTATAGTTTTTAATATTTTTCATGATTTGTGTCCTATCTTTATTGATTGAATCTCGAAGTCTGGAATATATCGGGCCATGTAGAAAAATTGATTGAGATACGCTTGTTATATTACTGACTCTCCTTATTGCACTTGAAGTTTCAAAATCCAAAATTGTAGGCTTGTCATCCTTTGATATTATTATATGGCGGTCAAGTCTATTCAGCTGACCATGATCAAGTTTCAGGCAATCAAGGAGATAACATTGTTCAAGGATAAGAGCAGTACATTTCAGTATTCTTTCATTTGAAGTCCGTATCGAATTATACCAGGCTACTATGTTAGAACCTTTGACAAATTCCATCAATATAAAATTATCAGAAAAATTCATAAGAAAAGGACCAATTCCAACTGAGTTTGCCAGCGATTGGTAAATGGCTTCATCGAACATATTCGTTCTGTTAGCGTCGGTTCTTCTAATCTTTAGAGCAAAATATTTCCCCTTGAATCTTGATAATGTTACCAAACCAACAGAGCCCTTACCAAGTATACAAATCTTCTTCAATTGAACTTTACCAAAAGAGAAAATGCCGTTAATATCCAATGATAACAATTCTTTTATCCTGCTTTCAAACGTATCTTGATCAAATAAGGGATAAGTCAATAAAAATTTTAGGCTTTCCTTATTTTCTCTGTCCAATAAATTCTCCATCATGAACCATGTGACTAATGGCAGTGGAAACAAAATTACTCAACTTTCTCTCATTTCCCAAATATATTGAATAGCTTTTTTTAAGATCAGATGTTATGCCTCCATAGCTTCCTGAACCAATATCGTTTTGAATTATTCGATTTGCATGTTCTCTTATCGACATGTTTTTCGTTTCTTCAATACTTACAATTCTATTACTATCAGTCCACATCATGATGGATTTTTTTCCCCTTTTATTGATAAAAGAATCTGTTTCTGTTCTTAGATATATTTGAGGTCCTCTATTTACCGTAATCCTTGGCAGGTTTGTAAATTCTATCATGAAAATAAATACTGCACGTTCTTCTTCATCGGTAAAGCAATATTTCTTAATTATTTCGAATCTAGCATTTATAAGCTGCTTTGAAATGCTAGTTAATTTTCTCTTAAGCTGACCCCACAATATGTCAGGACTTCTTTTCTGGATTTTAAATTCTACTATTAACAAATTATATTTGATCTGATTCACGATTCTTGTATTGAATCTATGAGGCTTTGTGAAAAAGTCCATAGAAGGATTTTTCAAGAATAATCTTGATGCTAAAACAAATTTTGCAAGACACTCTGATGAAATTGCAGATCCAAGGTTTCTGTTTGAATCAATGGGATCGATTATAATTATGGGACTTGAAAATTTTTCAATTGCCTTCTCGTCTGGCGAATCAAGTGAGACAATGTGATTTGGTTCCATTCGAGCGAAGTTTTGCAGAACATTTCTAAATGAACCATATTTCAAAATGAGTACCTCTGTCACATAACCACTAAAACCTGAAACTGCTATCTGGGAACCATAAATTCCCACTGTTTTAAAATATTGTTTTAGTATCCTTACTTGACTTTTCAAAAATTCATTCAAGTTGGTCTGCATGAAATCAGTATGAAATGGCGATCTGTCTGCGGCGCTTTTCCATTTATTTTTTTCAACCCTGTAACAGGGCACTATGTTGATTCTGATTCCGTCAACTTTTCCTTCAACATATGGATGCTCAGAGTATCGTAGATAAGGTCTGTATTTTTTTAAAGCGTGGAAGCCAACTGATTTTCCTAATTCTTCAAATTCTTTGCGTTCTACCTTGGGTTCTACCATTACAAAAAAGTCAATGTCTGTATCACTTTCAAGCCAAGTATCCTTGGCAAATGAACCACCAACTATTACTTTCGACACTCGCTCGTCTTTAAAGTTCAAGATTTCATTTTGAATTTCGTTTGATATTTTTTCTAATTTACTGTATTTGGATTTTGATGGAACAGATAACGCTGCAGCCTTGTCTAAAACAGAATCTATCTGATTCATCTACCTTTCACAGAAACTATGTTCTCGTATATGGGACCTTGTGGTGTGGCGATGCTCTTCTTTACGGAAACTGTATCTATTTTGTCTCTAATACTAAAATTTGATTTGACTCCAGGCAATTTCAAACTAATTGAAACCTTTCTTGTTCTAAACAGTGTTATGTGTGGTATTATCTGTTTTTCTATCTCTTTTTCTATCTTTAGCTCCAGACCCTCTAATTTAGACATGACCAAAACAGACAAATGATAGAACACATCTTTTGTTTTTTCATCCAATCCTATCCATACTACTTTTGCTTGATTATTATTTGGGAAGGCTCCTACAATTCCAAAATTTATTTCAAATGATTGAAACTCGATTTCAGAAATTTTGGTAACTATCTTGTCGAGGATTGAATTGTCTACTTCGCCAAGAAAGACTAACGTGAAGTGGAAATTTTGTGGTGGCACGAGTTTAAGATACTTGTATTCCAAGTTAAGATATGTGAGTAATTCCCTTTGAATCTTTTGGATTTCATTTTTCCTATAAATATCTGCGGCAACAAATACTCTCGGCACACCAGTAAATTATCAAATTAGCTCATATTAAAATTTGAGTAAATGAGAATTTGAAAATTCGATTTGCGATTGCATATCTCAGATGATTGAAACTATCATGGTTTCATAGCAAATAATAAATAATTTACTAAAACTCATCTTGATATGTTATTTGGAAAGAATAAGATAAAGGATGGAGATTATGCCTTTGTAACTCAAGATTATTCTGGTAAAATTAGATTGGTTATTGGAAGAATAGTTTCTTTGACCGAGTCAGTCGCAAGAATCAGCGGTTCGTACATTATTCCGGTGGGACTGATGGAGAAAGTTTCTGCCGGACGAGGCGAGGGAAGGCCAAGAGATGTTCTGAAAAATCCGGATCCAAATAATTGTATTTTGATGCTGATTGATAATGTCGAAACAGGTAATTTTAATGAAGAAATTGACATGAATTCATCAAAGGTAAAGTGGATAAATGAAGAAAGATTTCACGTACTTGACGGATGGATAAAAGAAAACCTTCCTGAACTCTTTGCTAACGTATTAAGAGCCACAAGTAATGAAGATAGAATGCAGGCTAGGGCAATCTTATTAGAAAAAATGAATTCACTATATGAAAGAGATCTAAGAGAACACATGTATGCGGTGGCCAGGAGTACAAAAATACTATAATTTTGAAAGTTTTATATTATGGTCATGGATAGAGCATTCTTAAAATGGAATACGTATATGCTGCATTATTACTACACAAATTAAACAAGGATATCACTGAAGATAATGTAAAGAATGTGATAAAGGCTACTGGTGCGAGTCCAGATGAAGTAAAGATAAAGGCTCTTGTGGCAGCCTTGAGTGAAGTAAACATTGAGGAATCGTTAAAAGCACCACCGATGGCCATGGCTGTTCCTGCTACAGGAGCTGCTGCTGAATCTGGAGCCACTCAGGCAAAGGATGAGAAGAAAGAAGAGAAAAAGGATGAAAAGAAGGAAGAAGAAGCTTTAGAAGGACTATCTTCTCTATTTGGTTAAGTTTACCTTTTTTTATTATTTTTAGATTTTCCAGATTTTTTATTATTCAATGAAATGGACTAGGCATTTCAATCTTAGAATGACAAGTCGAAAGGTTTTGTAATAAGAGGATTAGCTTTTTTGGATTGTTCTGAAATGACTCATGCAGGCTAATCTTCAAAATCATCTAGACACTGGATAGTTACTAAAATACTAATTGGGTGAGTACCCCTTGCTTTTCAACTGCACAGCTACATTATTCGCTCTTAGTACTGATAATGAAATTATATGTCCTGCAGTTTCTTTTGACATATAATTTGATTCAATTGCCAGTGTTTGTGCATTTCTGGACGCCTTTGACAACAAGTATCCCATCGATTCTTTTGTAAAGTAACTTGATTCAACAGCAAGAGATATTGATTCGTTATGCGATCTACTCAATTCATTTCTGAATTCTTTTAAATCAATTCTTAGATCATTTTCTGCAAAGACTAATTTATCTTCAAGAGCATAATTAACCACAATGCCTGCCTCAATAGGCTTTATGTTCATCTTCGAGAGTAGGGAAGCAAGTTTTGTGGAAATTACATCACCGGGCCTTGCTACGATTGTATCTTTACTTACCCATATTGTGCCTTGGTCAATCTTTGTAGGAACATTTGCTTCCTTAAATTCTGATAATACGGGACCTGGCGTTATTCCTGTATCGCCAGACGGAATCATTATTTCCGTTTTAGTGACGTCTCCCCCCTTTGCAGGTAAAAATACCTTATTTTGATCGAAAATTAGATTGAGCTTGAAGGGACTAATATTAGTAAACATAAGTGCACATTGTCCCTCTAACTGGGAACTCAATTTCTCAATGCCTTTGACATCTGATATCTTCTCAAAGGCCCTCTGTGTTACCCTATTTTTTATTACTTTTATTATAATATCTTTGTGGAATTTTTTTCTTATCATCATCAATTGAGTTGCTCGTACTTTGTTGACCTTTGAAAGGGCAATTACATTGTAAGATTTTGGAAGTTCAAGCATCTGTTTATACAAATCTTGTTTTCCTTTTGGATAACTTGTTCGAGTGTGTTTTTCAGGTACCATTATGTATCTCCCTACTTTTGTTTCTGCGCTACCGCTGAAGCCTTGGAGGGCCTACTCATTGTAAACTTTATTATTGCATTGTGAATATTTTTGTCACCCTGTGGCAATTTTTTCTCAATTGCAGAGATTACTGCAAGTGCATTACCTGCAAGCTGCTCATCTTGCATTTTTTCGTCACCTATCTTGGCAGATATGTTGAGTTGATTCTTTGCCCTGGCTCTAACAGATCCTCTGAATCTATCTGCAATATTTCTTATCGGAGCTCCATAAGCAAGAGGCGATGGCATCTTGCCCTTTGGTCCCATGAACTGTCCTAACGACCGACCTACGCTGGACATAAGCGAAGTATCCGCCAAAAAAAAGTCATAGCCTTTAACAACCTTTCTTGCATCTTTCTTATTCGTGCCAAGTCTGTCTAATTCTTCGGGCTCAATTACTCTGTCAACTTCAGCCTTTCTCGCTCTCATTCCCATATCTCCAGATGCAAATACACATATGCTTGAAGTCTTGGTTGTCTTGTTAGGTAGATTTACAACTTCATTTATGCTAAAACCCTTCTTAACATCAATGTCCTTTAATATAAGGGTCAATTCGGCAGATTGAGTGAAGTTTCGTTTTTCAAATCCATCCCGGGCATTCTTTATCATACCTTTTAATTGATTATCATCAAGCATAGTTGAAAATTTTACACTTCACGCCTCTTATAAACGTGAGTAACGTTAATACACTTACTTGTATTATGAAAACCGTTTTTAGGATTCGACCTAATAACAGAGAAATTCCATGTATTAGTTTTGTTGACATTGTCAACTTGACAATCCAATGATATTGAACATTAGCACGGGCCCGGAGGGCTTCGATCCCTCGACTTCCGGCTCTCTTTGTTAAGACTTAGAAGGCAGGCGCTCTATCCAAGCTGAGCTACGAGCCCATTTGGTTTGCTTCATCCAGCAAATCCTTTGCAAAAAGGAAATAAAATATTCACTTATAAACTGTTCAAAACTTCTAGTGTTTTCTTTATTAAGACATGAAAGAGAGCTTTTACATCAATGCGATTTGTACCATTTTCATTTTTTCAATGTTTCGCAAATACCTTCCTTTCTCAAAATAATTTAGTTATGATATTTTCTAAAATCATTCTAAAAAATAATTACTAGATGGTTCTATATATTTACCATTTTGTAATTTTTATGACTTCAAAGGCCTCAGCATATTTTGAATTAATTTGATATCCTCTATAGGAACATCTGCCAAGAATTGCCGGGATCCATATTTCTCCACAACGAACAAACTGAGATTCGAAACACTCCAGAGCGTTTTTCTTTGTTTCTATAGTTTCAGTAATATTTACATACAATTGTGGCCTAAATGAATTTTCAGTAATTCCTCCAGGTATCGTAGTTTCATACATGAATATGTTATCTTGATCTCTGCAGGCTGAAATTACACTTTTTGTTAAAATTTGATGATCCTGATGGGAATCTCCGTACCACTGAGTAAAAATTGAATCAGGTTTGTATTTAGTTACCAATGAATCTACCAATGTAACCATTTTTCTTCCAAATACAATCTCATCTGGTGGCAAGTCAAGGAACACAGGAGATTTGCAACCCATTACTTTAGCTGATAACATAGACTCTGTTTTTCTTCCTTCCTTGGTATCAGATTTTACAAAATTTGGTAATGTAGCTATTATGGGCTGAACTTCATAACCTATAGCAGAGAGTTTAGCTATGGTGCCACCCATTCCAATTTCTATGTCATCTGGGTGGGCTCCGAATACTAGAATTGATTTAGATTCCATACAACCAGAGTTAGATAATTAGCCTATTTATGAACTGTTAATGGATGGTGGAACTAATCTGTAACCTCTCATCTCTCTAAATCTTCGATAATCCTGGTCAACTTCAAGTGCTGCCATCAAGATCTTGCTTTTTATTGACTTTGATGATTGCAAGAACATTTTTGTGTCTTTGGGCAAGCAATGTCCTCCTACACCATCTCGAGGCTCAAGTATTTTCACATTCCATTTAGTATTCAAGGCGTCCCTTAATTCTCCGAAGTTAACATTATTCGCTTGACAATAAAGGTAGAGATCTTCAGAGAATGCTATTTGCATATATCTGTCAGCATTTTCAATTATTTTACTCAATTCTGCAATTTCTATTTCAGTTACAGGGTGCATTGGTATACCAAGACCATTTCTTCTGGAATTTTCGTAGTTATTACTATTAGCAATGTTATCATTGAATTCTAGGGCTTCGTTACCACTATCGTAAAATTGTAGTGCTACTTTTAGACAGCAATCACTTACTCCCCCTATTACTCTAACCTGATTCACTCCATGTACGTCCTCTTCAAGCGAATACCATCTATGAGGAGCATGAGCCACATGGAGTCTGTGGTTAAGCATTTCAAATATTTTCTTTGAAGTTCCTTTGGGTACTGTACTTTCTATGGAAACAAGCGAACCATTTTTGGCTTGTCTTGATATTTTTTGAACAACTGAGAATAAGCCATCTATAAAAGGTGTATATTCATCATTGGGATCGTGGGTCGATACACACAATATAAAAACATCGATGTCATCAAACCGTTTTATGCTTTTTATTCCGTATTTTTTTTCTGCATCTTCTACTCTTCGCTGGTTTATATCATATCCAAATGTTTCAAATCCTCTGTCTTTCACATACTTTGCAACAGGCAACCCTAGTTGCCCAAGGCCGATAACTAGAACTTTTTTAATTTGAGATCCTAATTCTGAGTGCATTTTTTGCTGATATTAAAGATTCATATTATAATTATTAAAGCCTTGAGATGGAATAAAACGTAAGTTAATCACTAAAGAAATTTCTATCTAGTTCATATAGAACTTTATGTAGAAACTTGAGGCTGCCAGCTATCCTGGGTACTGTTGTTTTAACTGGAATTCTCTTCTTGGTTAAACATACTTGCTAGATATAAATAATCTAGCAAAAATAATAGATGTGTGATAAGAATTGGTTTGATAGGAAAAACTAACACTGGCAAAACTACCTTCTTTAATTCTGCTACCTTAGGAAGCGAAGAAATTGCAAACTACCCCTTTACAACAAAAAAGCCAATTCATGGAAATGCTCATGTAATTACCCTATGTGTACATAAAGAATTTGGAGTGGAAGACAATCCTCGGAATTCATTGTGTAAGGATGGTTGGAGATTTATTCCTGTAGAATTGATAGACCTCCCTGGTCTCATAAAAGGCGCATGGGAAGGTAAGGGTCTTGGTAATCAGTTCTTGTCCGTTGCTGCACAATCTGATGTATTGCTCCACATTGTTGATGCATCTGGAAGTATTGATGCATCTGGAAAAATAGCTGAGGCCGGGGCAGGTGACCCGATTGCAGATGTATCGGATATTGAAGAAGAATTAGTTTTGTGGTACCTCAAATTATTTGAAGGTAATCGAGAAAAGATTTCAAGGATGACAAATACTGGCATGGACACATCCCGTGCCGTCACTGAAATTTTTGGTGGAATAGGAGTAAAGGAGTGGCATGTAAGAAAATCACTCAATGAAAATAATCTAACTGATAGGAACATACATGAATTAGATTCTGATGAGAGTAGAAGATTTATTTCTACTCTGAGAGAGATATCGAAGCCTTCGCTAATAGTTGCAAATAAAATAGATCTACCACCTGCTGCGGAGAATTTCAAGAGACTTCGTGAACATAATAAACATATGTTTGTAATTCCGTCAAGTGCCGATGCTGAACTTACTCTGAGGAGAGCCCAGAATAGAGGTTTGATAAAATATTCTCCCGGAGATGAAATATTCGATATTTACGAAAACACCTTACTCAATGAGAAACAAAAGTGGGCACTCAATTTTATCAGGAAGGATGTGTTGGGGGAGTATCTTAGAACTGGCGTACAGTTTGCATTAAACATCGCTGTTTTCAAGTTATTAAATATGAATGTCGTATATCCAGTATCAGATCCAAATAAATTGTCTGATAAGAAGGGTAACGTACTTCCTGATGCCTTTTTAATGAAAAATGGTTCCTCCGTACAGGATCTTGCAGGTGATATTCATACCGAATTGTCCAAAGGCATTGTATATGCCGTAGACGTCAGAAATGGCTTGAGGTTACCTGGTGACTATCAAATAAAGGACCGAGATGTACTGTCTATAGTTTCAACCATGATAAAAAAATAGATATTCCCAAACTGGAACTTGGAATATTCACTTATAAATTTTCACCTTGCCAAATAGAGTATTGAGTTTAAGGTAGTATAAATGATGATTGTCTACATTAGAGGGGTAAATTTAAATTAATTACAGTTACCATCTTTGGTATTTTACTTCTTATAATCATTCAGAATGTCTCTGTATCTTACATCTCTATATGCGATGTACTTTACGTATTCCCCATAGGTCATATCTAAATTGCAAAATTGACATTTCACAAAGCTAAAATCATCTGAAAGTACAGCGGGCTTCTTACAATCCGGGCAGACTATCTTCATGTTATTATCAACCCAAATTCCAACAAATAAGCGTTAAGTAGATCCAGATGGTCAATATGACAGAAATTGCTAATTGGACACTAAACTGCTTTCAGTTGCTTTACGATTGGTTGTCTTGCCTTTCGAAATACTCTAAATCCACATATGCACTTTATTTCAGGTAACTTGGAAAGCTCTTCATTAGAAACCGGAGTACCGCATCTCATACATTCGTAAATTACACTACCTATCGTATTTTCGCTATCCACAATTATCGTTATGTGAATTGAAATTTATTTGTTTTCTCGTAAATTCGAGTTGGCTCTAAATCAAGCAGTATGTACCATATGATTTGTTGTAAATATGGATAATCATTTTAGGGACTTGACTACTGCTTCTTCCATCTCTTTTATACATGCGGTCAAGTCTTTCGGACTACTTTTCAACATCCCACCTGATGCAAATTCATGTCCCCCTCCTTCAACGAGATAAGATGCTATCTTGCTACATGAAAGTCTGTCTGAATTCCTTCTTATGCTAACTTTTCCATGCCCATTAATGAGGATGACGAGGTCAACCTTCAAGTTCGAGAATAGCTCATGAGAAAAAAGGCTTGCCTGAACGTAGGGACATGTAAACACAAAGGCCACGTCAAACGACAAGATTTTCTTTATTCTTAGTGTCTTCAGTGATTCTCTTTTTTGAAAATCCGCAACTTTTAGGAATTTCAAATAATCCTTTTGCATATCTGAATCCCACAATATCCCGTACGAAGCTTTTTGTGCCAGAATTTCAAGTTTTTGTCTAGAATTTACACTATTTCTGTAAAAATGGATTAATTCAGAGACCCTAGAATCATGTCTTTTGATATCGGTCATAAAGTCCGAGCTGTGAGCTATCCCCTTTAACTGCTCAGCAATCTTGTTCTTGGACATGAATTTTTCATACATGATTTCAGTGGCACATTTTTTTCCAGATGAATTATGAAACAATTTACACATCTTTCTAATTGACATCATCGATTTTTTTTGCCAGGGATGATGATCAACCCAAATAACAGACCATTGTTTCCCTTTCAGATATTGAATTGAGTCCATGCACAATGCAGATACTTTATCATCATTTATTCCAAGATCAGAAATAATCACAAGGCCCGTGGTTGACTTCTTGGATTCATTTTTTATATAATCAAACATTTCTTTAAAATTATCCAATCCATAGTTATAGAATGAAAGATTAGCCCTGGGAAACTTCATCAAGGCAACGGAAGCAGAATATATACCGTCAATATCTGCTTCGTGTGAGCATACTATTACTCGCATTTACTGGTGTAGATAAATGAACTGAATATGTATTTAGTGCGACACTGATTCCTACCTGTTATCCTCGGTCCTTAGCGAATGAACTAGCTATGTCTGGGCTTGAATGAAATACTTAGAAGTGGTGGGTTAGTATCAAGGTCCACTCGATTAGAAGTATAATTTTATATTTGAAAGCATATGTCAAATATAACAAATCCCATCATGTACTATTCAATTGAAAAAAGGATAACTGCTAGAACTGTGTACCTTATTGTTTTCTATATATCTGCAATCTTTATGGCCACGATTACATTTTATGCATTATATCAAAGCATAATTGAATATGCTGCAACTGGGAAAATTGTGATAGGAGAGATTTTGGTAAAAACAGAATTTCCATTCGAAGGATTTTCAAAACTGATTACCTACCTTATGATTGTTTCAGTTATAGCCTGGTACTGTGTTACCAAATTAGGTGCCGACAAAGTAAAGGAGGTTTCGCCGGCTCTCCGCTCAATACTCCAGATTATCGTTTTGGCAATAGTAGTAGTTTCACTGTATGAATTTGTCTACAATTTTGTCGTTTGGAGTTCTATGATAACGCTCAATGCCTTAGGTGGAAGCATTAATTTAGATAGCATTAGTATTCCGTATCCAAACCCTCAAACACCATGGAACCTCGTCTTTGCAACAAAGATGTCATTGGCCGCCTTCTTGATTTCAGCTCACGGATTTTACATCATCTCAAAGAAGGGTAAAACTTGATCCTAAATTTTCTATGATAAAGGATCTAAAAGTCCTCATGAATAACCTACTTTTTAGTCAAAGTTATATGCCCGTTTTTTACTCACAAAATGTAGTAATAAAATGACCTCTAGAGAAAATTCTAAAGACCAAATTTCATCTGAGCAAAAAATCAGTGAGATGCTCCAGCAATCAAAAATACTAGAAGCTTACATGAATGACATTTTAACAAAGGAATCCACAGTAACCAGACTTATAACAGAGGCCCATCTCGCTTCAGAGGCAATTCAAGAATTGTCTTCTACTAATCAGGAAGAATCTCTCGTCCCGATAGGCATTGGCGTATATCTCAAGGTCACAGTTCCACAGGTAAGAAATCTGCTTGTTAATGTAGGCTCAGGCGTTACTATTGAAAAGCCTAAGGAAAATGCGAAAAATTATGTCGAGTTAAAAATTAAGGAATTTGATCTGGCATTAAAACAATTACAATCACAAAAAGAGCAGATTGCAATTCGTATGAATCAACTCCAAAATGAAGTAAATATTGAAATCCAAAAATCCCAAAAAGCTCAAAATTAATAAGAGGTAAGATTGCACTCCTTTTGTTCGAAAAATTACGAAAAATATTTTCAGAAACCACAAGGAATCTTGGTCAAAAATCATTTTCTAAAAAGGACATTGAGTCTATTTTGGAAGAATTGCAGATAAGTCTTATGGAAAATGATGTAGCTCATGAAATTGTTGATGAGATGACATCCAAAATAAAAACAGAAATGCTGGATTTGAAGCGAGAAAGGAACGAAAATTCTGATGAGGTAATCACAACAAAATTATACTCTTTTCTAGACGAGTTATTCTTGTCGACCAACACTAAGACAGATATTATTCAATCTATTTTGGAAAAGAAAAAATCAAAAGCTGGTCCGTATTCTATTATCTTTCTTGGTATCAATGGTACAGGAAAAACTACCACTATTGCAAAATTTTGTAAATTGCTAAGGGATCGAGGAATTTCGGTTGTTCTGGCAGCTGCAGATACACACAGAGCAGGTGCTATAGAACAGATAACGCATCATGGTAACAATCTTAATGTTAAGGTAATCTCACAAAGATATGGCGCTGATCCGTCGGCAGTTGCAAGAGATGCATTAGAACATGCAAAAAAGAATTACATTGATGTTGTATTGATCGATACCGCTGGGAGAATGCAAACTTCAAAGAATTTAATGGAGGAAGTCAGTAAGATAATCAGAGTTACAAAACCTGATATGAAAATATTTGTTGGCGACTCTTTGGCGGGGAACGATACTGTTAACCAGGCTCGAGAATTTTTTCAATATACAAAGTATGATGGTTCGATATTAACAAAAAGTGATGCTGACTCCAAAGGTGGTGCAGCCATTTCAATTGCATATTTGACACATAAGCCTATCTTATATCTTGGAATAGGACAGGGATATGGGGATTTGGAAGAGTTTGATCATGACAGATTTCTTGATTCTATTTTCAAAGATAGAGTATATGAAAAAACTAGTAAAGACCTGACACTAGGCGGAATATATTCCATTGATGAAATTGGCAAAAAAGAATCTGTAATTGAGATTCAAAATATGGATCCACAGTCTGAAAAGATTGTACGCGAAACTACAGTCAAGGATGTTGATAAATTGATAAAGAATGAGGAAGAATTAACACTATCGCCGATATCAGACCCGAAATTAAAAGAGATTAGTGATGAGAGGAAAACGATTGATGGTCAATTGAATCATGCGCCAGACCAAGAGAAACTGGAAACAAATGTGGGGGCAAGTGAACCAAACTCAAAAGGTGGTTCATTTTTCAATAAACTCTTTAAGGAAAATAAAGAAAAGAAAGATACTGATAACGGTAAACAGAATATAATTGATAATGTTGAAACTAAAAAGGGAAAGAGTAAGAAGGAAAATAAGACTAAATCTGAATCTGAAAATGAAAAGGAAAAAGAAGGAGTTGTTTATTTGACTGACGATGATATAAATGATCTCATTAAGTAAGAAATATCTCACTAGTATTGATGATTTGACTGTTGAGGAAATTCTAAATTTAATTTCACATGCAATTGAGTTTAAAAAGAATAAAGATGGGAACCGTAGCAATCAATCCTTATCTGGGAAGACGCTTGCATTACTGTTTGAAAAACCATCCACTAGGACGCGCTTGAGCTTTGAAACTGCCATGTTTCAGCTGGGTGGTAATACAATCTATCTAAATTCCAATGATCTTCAGATATCTAGAGGTGAATCTATTGAAGATACTTCTAGAACAATCTCATTATACGTAGATTGTCTGGTGGCAAGAGTCAACTCTCATAGCACAATACTAGAATTGGTACAAAACTGTAAGATTCCTGTAATTAATGGCCTATCTGATTTATATCATCCATGTCAGATTTTGGCTGACCTTATGACTATTCTAGAACACAAAAACAGCTTTGAAGATTTAACGCTAGCTTGGGTTGGGGATGGCAATAATGTCTGCAATGACCTGTTAATCGGATGTGCAAAAATGGGAATTAATATAAAAGCTGCCATTCCACAAAGTTACGAGCCTCCACAACCAATACTTGATGTAGTGATTAAAGAATCAAAATTGAAAAACTCTAGGTTTACTATAGTACGGGAACCAATTGATGCAGTAAAGAATGCAGATGTTGTAGTTACAGATACGTTTGTCTCTATTGGAAAGGAAAAAGAAGACGAGAAAAGAAAATCTACTTTTATACCAAAGTATCAAATAAATGGTAAACTCATGAGTTACTCAAAAGATGATGCAATTTTCATGCATTGTTTGCCTGCAAAACGTGGGCAGGAGGTAACGTCGGATGTAATAGATGGAAAAAAATCTGTCGTGTGGGACGAGGCAGAGAATAGACTCCATGTACAAAAATCACTCCTCGCTAGTTTACTTGGTTAATTATGATATTTTTTATTAGAACTTATTATCTTTAAACTATATATTCTTCAAGTTTTTCCATGAATTAATACTAGATCAAGTTTGAATGTCTCATGAATAGTAACGATTATCATAGCGTGCCATAGCGTGCATTAGAATAGTACCAGAATTACTAGTTCTATTGTTGAGAACTAGATTTGGTCTTTATCAGATTTATTGTATTTGTTATGTTTTCTTTAGAACTATCGACATTCTTTTTCTTTTCCCCTACTTCGCTAACGTATTTTTCTAAGAGTAATCTATAGTTTTTTATAGTCTTGATCTGTTGCTGTGGACTAGGAGCGCCTTCAGAACGACGGTTCGCTATCGACTTTTGAGGACTACAATTCTCAATAGTTTGAATTAGTTTGCCGGGTGGCATCTTCATTTTCATCTTTTCTAAAACTTCACTAATGTCTGAACTGGACAAACACTTCAAAGATTTACCATCTTTCTTATTTATCGCTGTGTTAACAAGCGCTCCTACTAATTTGTGAGCGATTCTGAAAGGGATCTTGTAATTCATAACTAGTACTTCAGCTATGTCAAGAGCTATTGCATAACTCGTGTTTGATGCTTTGGCTATGACGTCTTTGTTCACGATAAGAGAAGCAATAACGTCATATACTATCTCCAATGACGACGATACTATGTCAACCGAGTTCCAAAATGGAACCTTTGTATCCTGTAAATCTCTGCTGTACCCGGAAGGTAGTGATTTGAGAATTGTCAAAATACTTGTAAGGTTTCCGATTACAATCGCGGTTTTTGATCTTATCAACTCCAATGGATCGGGGTTTTTCTTTTGTGGCATGGCGCTAGAAGTTGATGCGTGCTTATCATGAATTTCTATGAATCCAAATTCTTGAGAAGACCAAATTATCATGTCCTCAGCAATTCTATTTAATGTTATCATTATTGAAGATAAATCTGATACAAACTCAATCATGAAATCTCTTGAAGAAGTCGCATCTATTGTATTTAATATTAAATTATCAAAACCCAATAGTTTTGCCGTCATCTTTCTATCAATTGGAAAAATCGATCCTCCTATAGGACCAGCACCCAGTGGAGATTGATTTATCCTATTGTATAATGAAAGCATTCTATCTATTTCTCGCATCAAGCTTTCACAATATGCCAGCAAATAGTGGGCAAAGTTTCCAATCTGCGCCTGCTGTAGATGGGTGTAAAGAGGCATTATTGAATTCAAATTTTCTTCGGATTTCTGTAATAGTAGTCTGACGAGATTATTCAGCTGAAATGTAATATCAATTAAATCGTCTCTAGCTTTGATTCTAATATCTGTTATTACCTGATCGTTTCTTGATCTTCCTGTTTGGACTTTACCTCCTACATCAACTCCAATTTTTCTAATTAATTGAGCTTCAATGGCTTCATGAATATCTTCAAATCCTTCTTTTGCCAGTTTTTCTGGATGACGCAGGATTCGATCTAGCTCATTTACAATTTCGACAAGTTCGTTCTTACTTAATAAACCAATATCATGAAGCATTATCACATGAGCTTTGGTGCACAAGATATCATAATAGAGTATTTTATCATCAATGTCAATTGACGACAGGAAATTCAATGCACGTTTGTCAAGATCTTGTTTGTGTCTTGATCTATACATGATGAAAACAAACTACTGCTAGACTTATTTATTGATATATATAATATTGGCTTTTTATGGCCCATTATCTTGATTAGGGACGATTAGGGACAACAAAATCAATAGTTATATAGTATAAAAATAAATTCTGTACATATATGAGTCAGGAAATTCAACAATTACGAAAGTCAATATTTGATGAGCTCACAAAGATTGTAGATCCAGAAATCGGAGTTTCCATCATGGAACTAGAACTTATAGATAAAGTAGATATTGAAGAAGGAAAGGTAAAAATAGACTTGCACCTGACAAGCCCCTTTTGTCCCGCAATATTTGGTTTTAAGATTGCTCAAGACATACGGGATAATGTTTACAAGATTCAGGGCGTAACGGAATCAAAGGTTAATGTAAGCAATCACTTTATGGCCGATGCCATAAACAAGCAAGTAAATGAAAGTAAATTACCGTCAAAATAGTTCGCCCAGCCTAAGAATCTAACTAACTATTATGGTCATTATTTTCTTCGTCTGTTATTATTTCAATTTTTTTTGCCGGCTCTTTGTTATTTTTTGAGATACCGAGCATGTAGGACCTTAGCAACTGAATACCCAAGGCTGGGTCTACACCTTTTGGACATACTTTGCTACAAGATCCTGCAAAGTGACATCTCCATATTCCATGTCTATCATCGACTATGTTCAACCTATTCTTCGATTCATCCCTTGTGTCAGCATAATATCTGTATAGTTGTGCCAAAGCTTGAGGACCAGGAAATCTCAAATCCGTACCGACGGTTGGACACGCAGAATAACATAATCCACATTTTATACAGTACGAGAATTGAAGATATTTATCCACATCTTCTGGTGATTGGTAAAATGAAAATCTCTTTTTTTCAGTATCATTTTCAGAATTTTCTATGTTCTGAATGTATGGTTGCATTTCTTTATGATGGTTAAAGAAAAGCGAGAAATCAGTAACGAGATCTCTTATAATGGGAAAATTTGGTAAAGGCTCACATTCAATCGTTGATGTATCTAATTCGGAGATTTTAGTGTAACAGGCCAATCTAGGAATCCCGTTAATTTTCATCCCACACGAACCACATGATGCCATCCGGCAAGAATATCTGATGGCAACACTAGGATCAATGTAACTTTTTGCATACAATAATGCATCCAATACAGTAGTCCATCTTTTGTATGGTACTTCAAAATTGTCATAATGCGATCCTGTTTTTTTTGCCCTATTTTCTCTATATACTTTTAGTGTTATCGTCTCTTCGTTTTTATTCTCAGTATTACTCAATATTACAAATCACAATCCATTTGCCAATATTATTGTTCTAGTTCCATAAGCAATCAGCGCAATCATTGCAGAAATGGTGACAACTGTAACCATATTTTCCCAGGGTTTGGTCTGTCTTAGTTCCAGTAAGATTATTCTCATTCCATTAAAACCATGGACGGAAATCAATACAAGGATTGACTCCAGGATCAGAACATAAATGATATTCTTGTAATTTGCAATAATGTAATCGTATTCAAGACTCAATTCAAATGGAACTATAAGCCTCATGAGAATATGGACAGCAACCACAAAAATTGCAGCAATACCTGTAATGTAATGAATCTTCATTATCTGACTTTCTTTAAGCACTCTGTGACTTTCCATGATTACTCTCCAAACAAGATATTAAAGCCATAGAACATTGCAGCAGCAGATAGAATTAGTGCAATCCAAATGCCAGACTTTTGTCTATAATTTAACGATGAAGGACTGTAAGGATAGTCAGGTCTACTAGGAATCCCCAATCCGATACCTGCATGAGTAAAGATTAGACGAATACCATTTGCAGAATGAAATGTACTTGCTCCTATTACCATAATTAGAAACAGATGTCCCCACACTGTCTGAGTTAGTTCTAAAAATGATTCCCACGCATTTTGGCCATTGACTATTGTACTTGTTTCAAACACATGTCCAATGAAGTATATCAGGAGAAAAACCCCCGTTAATCTCTGAAACCAATAGGAAATACGTTCCCACCCATATCTTGATGGATTGAGCCATCCCTTTAATCCTTCCAAATTATTGCGGCTTGGTTGTTCGATCCCTTTCATTAGTATTTTCTCTCTGCTGGGACATACCTTGTTAATGTTACGGGGTGCCAGGAAAACTGAGGTTCATCATCGTCCTTATAGTATGCTAATGTATGCGTTAAGAAATTAACATCATCTCTATTAGGGTAGTCCGTCCTGAAATGTGCCCCTCTTGATTCTCGCCTGTTCAATGCACCTACAATTATTATTTCCCCTATTCTCAATAATGAATCTATCTCCATTACATTTATGAAATTTGTGTTATATTCCTTTGCGTTATCATCAACATGTTTCCAAGTTAAATTCCTAAGCTCTCTAACTTTATTTAGACCCTGAACGAGTTCATTTTCATTTCTAAAAATATATGCCTTAACATCCATCAAATCAGTAAATTCCTTTCTAACGTCATATGGGTTTACCTGACCCCTTCCTCTGAAAATGCCATCAAAAATTCTCTTTTCTTCTACCTGAATCTTGTTATCTGGTATGCCGATTGTCATATCTTTTTTCTTCTCTGCATAATCAGCTGCCAACCTTCCCGTTATAGTTCCCCAGACTAAACACTCAGAAGTGGAATTAGCTCCAAGTCTATTTGCTCCATGAAGACCATTACATGCGGCCTCACCTGCTGACCACAAGCCATTCATCTCCGTTTGACCGTCAATATTTGTATGAATTCCGCCCATCATGTAGTGACATACTGGCCTTATCTCTATGGGTTCACTAACTATATCAACACCTGAAAATTTGAGACCTATCTCTCTAATCCCGGCTAATCTATCCTTTATTCGCTCCTCTCCCAAATGCGTGAGATCTAATTTGAGACAATCAACACCAGTTTCATGTTTAAATCCTCTTCCATTTTCGATTTCTTTTATCATTGATCTGGAAACTACATCACGAGGAGCAAGTTCTAGTTTTTCAGGCGCATAATTTTTCATAAATCTTTCACCCAGGTTATTAATAAGATAGCCTCCTTCTCCCCTGGCTCCTTCAGTTATAAGAATACCTGATGGAAGAATTCCTGTAGGGTGGAATTGAACAAATTCCATATCTTTTAGCGCTAGACCAGATCTGTAAGCCATATCCAGACCGTCAGGAGTAGAAGAATAGGCATAAGTTGAAAAACTGTAAAGCCTGCCAGCTCCACCAGTTGCAATAATACCCGAGTTAGATTTGAAAACATTGAAGTTGCCACTTTTCATCTCTATCGCAGTAACACCTGAGAAGTTATTGTTCCCATCATCTAGGATTGAAGTACAAAACCATTCATTGTAAAAGTGAATGTTATCATATTTTAGACACGTATCATATAGTGACTGCATTTCATAGAATCCAACTTTATCCTGTGCATATGTTGCCCTTGGGAAAGAATATCCTCCGAATTTCCTCTGATCAATCCTTCCATCATCCTTTCTTGACCAGGGCATTCCCCATTTGTCCAATTGATAAATTTCATTGGGTATTTCATGAGCAAGTTTTTCGGCAACATCCTGATCACAAAGAAAGTCACTACCTCTAATAGTATCATAAATATGGGATTCAATGTTGTCCCCCTCATCAGAGAACAGAACTGCGGCAGTTCCACCTTCCGCTGAAACGGAGTGTGACCGCATTACCTGAACTTTTGAAATTACTCCTATGTTCAGTCTCCCGTTTCTCGTAGCACAGGAAATAGCAGCTCGCAATCCTGCCAAACCCGTGCCTATGATCAGGACATCATGTGAAATACGGTCTGTCAAATAATTATTGCAACCTCAACCATTATCCTTTACGTTGACGTCTGTATCTAGTAATAAATATATTATTCTTTTTTTTCGGGATAAAAAAATATAAAATGAAATATGAAGGAAGACACAGTTTATTTGTGAGGAACCATTTTTTCATTAAAGATGACCCTGAATTGTAGTGGCAAGGTTCTTTTGACAACCAATACTTCAGATGATGGCATTGCAGAAGCTGCAAAAAAGAAATTGATAGAAAATGGAATAAACGAGTCACAGATAATGTTAGGGTACGACATCCAGATACTCGAAATAGATGATCTCTATGTTAGCTATGATCCACCGGATCTAGTAGTGAGAATCGTATATGATAAGAAGGAAAATGGTATGATAAAGATGAAGAATATCCGGATGATTAAGATTTAGCGAAAATAATTGACAATAAACGAATAATTAATTAAAAGTACTTTAAATCATCTGTTCCAAGTATTTTGCAATTTCAGTAATACTTTGCTTTTGTTCCTTTAATCCTGTTTTGATGGTAACAATACCTTTTTTGAATTCGTCAAGGCTCACTATTATGATTGCGAGTGCATTCTTTAAGGAAGCCTCATGAAACTGTTTACTGATGGTCCTTCCGTTTATATCATAGTCAGTAGAATATCCGAGATCTCTTAAAATTGAAACTAGTTCTAACGCATGTTTTTTTTCTTTCTTCGAATCATATGCAACATAAATAAGTGGTTTTTTTAATATTTTGGTAGATTTGTCTTTAATTGCAGATAATATCCTTTCCACTCCTCCCGCGGCACCGGTTGCAAACAAATCCTTTCTTCCAAATGCCTCTGTCAATTTGTCATATCTACCACCTCCTACTAGTGACCCAACTTGTGAAGAAAGCTCTTTAGCTTCAAATACAATCCCCGAATAATAATCAAGACCACGTACAATCCTAAAGTCTACCATCATGTTTTTTACCCCTCTAGATTTTAGCGAATCAATCAATTCCCGTAGATTGCCTGACGATTTAAATTCCATTAACTTGTCATTATCTAATATTTCATCTGGTCGACCGGTAACGGAAACAAATTCGATAAATTCTTGCAATTTGATAGAGTCGAGCTTTCCCGCATACTCATTAATGATTTGTTCTGAACTTTTTTTAGATAACTTATCAATAGCCCTCATCATCTCACTCATTACAGAATTACTTGATATACTTAGATATTTTAAGAGATACTCTTCTAATATTGATCTGTGATTTATCAAGATAACAAAATCTATTTTCAATTTACTCAAAAATGTTGAAACAAAGTCTATCACTTCTGCGTCGGCATCGACATCTGAGGATCCAAATATTTCAACGTCCCATTGATGAAAATATCTATACCTGCCAAATTGTGGCTCATCATAACGCCAGACACCTCCAAATGATGATAATTTTACTGGAAGTTTGAGATCTCTACGCATAGAAACAAATCTTGAAAGTCCGATAGTTAGATCAAACCGTAATGCAATGTCTCTGCCTCCTTTATCTGTAAAACTATATGTTTCTTGAATTATTGATGGCCCACTTTTCGCTTCAAGGGTAGATAATAGTTCCAAAGTTGATGGTTCAATTTGATTAAAATCAAAGATTTCTGCAGTTTCGACAAATTTGTCTCTAATAAAGGAAATATTTCTTAATTCCTCATATTGCAAATCCCTCATTCCTCTCGGAAGGTCTAGCTTCACAATCATGAGGATCGTGCGTCATCATTTAGATTTTGCGATTAGTTATAATAAAACCTGGACAAAAACAAAGATTATTGTCTGGCGGTTTCAAATATCTTGAGCACATAACAGACGCTTACATTGAATCATGGGGGGAGGATTTGGAAGAAGCTTTTTCCAATGCCGCCACAGCTACAATTAATGTAATGTTTGAAATCAAAAATGTCAGGGGAACAAGCAAGATCGATTTCCAGGTAGAAGGTGAAGATTATCTAGAATTATTGTTCAACTGGCTAGAAAAAGTGCTTTTAATTATTTCAATAGATAATCAAGTAATATCAAGTTTCGAAATAAAGATATCCAAGCTGGATACAAAATATCGTCTAACTGGATGGGGAATGGCTGAAGCAATAGATATATCAAAACACAATTACAGGACAGAGATAAAGGGTATTACCTATCATGAAATGGAAGTTCTGCAGGAAGATGGTCAATACAAAGTCAGATTCATACTAGATCTCTAACCAATGAAACTAGATTCAAGAAATTTTGATTAGAGAGCTTTGAATTTAGTTGACTATCTAACATCTTTTGATTTTGAAAATCAGTACATTACAAGATTTAAATATCAATTCCGATCATAAATTGTAACAATGAGTTCAAATCCCAATAAACCTGCATTAGTTGAATTGTCTGAAAAGAACTTTGACGAAGTTATCGGTGGTAATAAACCGGTTCTTGTTGATTTTTGGGCAACATGGTGCGGCCCATGTCAGTTCATGCTTCCTATCTTCGACAAGCTCGCAAAAAAATATGAAGAAAAGGTTATTTTTGGCAGGCTAAATGTAGATGATAATCAGGGAGTCGCAATGAGATTTGACGTTTATGCAATTCCCACGTTCATTGTCTTTATGAATGGAAAACTTGTCGAAAAAGCTGTAGGCGCAGTTGGTGAAAAGGGACTAGAAGGATTATTGGAAAAGTACCAGTAAGAGAAACTAATTACAATCTCAAACGCAGGTAACTAGTTGTATATTAAAGAACCTTACTTCATATATATCCAAACGCAGGATCTATTTCACGTTTCTTGGACAATATGAAATTAAAAACTTGCTGTTCTTCTTCATTAAACCTATCTGCGAATTTTTCTAGTAAAATTCTTGCTTCTCTGCTATTAAGGTCAGTATAAAATATATCGCCTTCATTTATCTGTCTACCGACTGTCGGTTCTTTTATGGAGAGTGCAACCTGCGTTCCTTTATCTGCAACCTCAAGATTTTTGCCTTCATTTTGTATTTGATGTATTACTCCTATTTTCTTACCTTTTTCATTCATCACCGAAATTTTTTGTCTCAGTTTACCGATCAAAATTTCAGCACCAAACACCGCAGGGTTATTTCTTCTGAAAACATAACCCTTCAAGAATTGAAATTTACAGATTGGGGGTATTTCATTAAATATAATTGAATCCTCATGAACCTTTTCATATGTTACCCATTCTGAGTAACTTCTTACTAAATTATATATTATTTTTTCATTGAAAATTTTTATCTTTCTTTCAAATGCTTCCTTCTCTGCATCTTCAAGGACCTTTACATTGAATCCTAGCACTACTCCAAGGTAACGATCTTTTTCCCTAACGGCAGAAGCAGAAAGAATATCTCTGCGTATAATATTACCCAGATCCGCAGATCTAATTGGAATATTTTCCTTTTTCAATAGTTCAGTAATAGCTTCGATAGATCCTATCGTATCGCATCTTAGAATTATCCCATTTGATTCTGTCTGTATTATTGCCGATCTTATCTCAGATTCAACACTAGATCTTAGCTTTTCTTCATCCTCTGGATTTCTGACAACATAGAGCGGACTTCCAGCAAGCACGCCTTCAAGATCGGGAGAAGTGATTTTTAAGCCCGCAGCTGCAATAACCTTGTCAACATGTCTGAATTTATCCCTCGGATCCCTCATCTCATCGAGCGGTTTTGGCAACAATAAAGCCTTAATTTTGGTAGTGGTAACACTATCTTTTTTACCAACCACAATTCTATCCCCTTGTTTTAGAGTACCGTCTAAAAGGATAATATTTGCTGCTGGTCCTAGTCCAATTTCATCATTAACTTCAAGAACAATTCCCTTTGCTTCAGATTCATGACGTTCTAATCTTTTTGACATATATTGTTGAGTCAATCCAACAAGAACAGCTAGTAGCTCTGGTATACCAGTTCCTTTTGTAGCACTTACCGGAACGATTGCGAGTTCTTTAGTAAAATCTTTGACACGCCAAAATGCCTCAGAACTATATCCTAATCGAGAGAGAGCACCAACCACAGTGTAGACTTTTTCATCCAGAAACGACAGAATTGTGGAGTCTTGTATTTTCAATTGTTCTGCAATTAGAATAGAGCTGTTTTTTTTCCAGCCAGATAATTGGTCTATCTTATTAAGTGCAATCACAAAGGGTACTTTTCTATTTTTTAATATATCCAAACTTTCAATTGTTTGGGCTTCAAGTCCTTTATTTACGTCTACCACAACTATTGCAATATCTGCAGCCGAACCACCTCTCATGCGAAGATTTGCAAAGACTTCATGACCGGGAGTATCAATTACAAGTAAACCGGGAACAGGATTCTCTGACTTTGATAATTTATCAAATAATTTTCCTGTTATTTCTCTGATCGTTTCAATCGGAAAATAACTTGCACCAATATGCTGCGTTATCCCACCTACTTCTCTAGATTGAACTGCTGTTCCGCGAATCTTATCAAGTAGCGATGTTTTACCAGAATCTACATGACCCAAAACTACTACGACTGGTTGGCGAAGTTCCACTTAATTAAAAAGGATTTTAGACTCTTTTATGAAGCTTTCAGCCGAGTCAGAAGCATGTATTATGTTGTCGGTAAAGCCGATCCCAAAATCTCCTCTGATAGTTCCTGGAAGGGCTTCTGTTGACTTGGTGTTTCCAACCATTAATCTTACAGTTGAAATTGCATTGGTTCCTTCTAATATACACCCAACAGTCTTGCCAGAACAAATGAATGAAATCAGCTCATCAAAAAAATGCTTGTCTTTGTGCACCTCATAAAACTTTCTTGCTGTGTTTTCATCAAATTCAAATGATTTGAGACTCACTATCTGGAGGCCTTTCTCCTCGAACCTTGAAATTATTTTTCCAACCAACCCCTTTTTAAAGCCATCAGGCTTTACAACAATGAGGGTTTGTTCTAATTTAGTCATCATTATTCCTATTTTTTAACCTTAATTCCGCCTTTGACGTACTTTCGTGTCCACTTGAATTTTCTGGGATCACGTTTTAATCTCATATTTTTCTTACATTTTGGGGAACACGTCCATTGAATAGATCCGTCGTTTTTTATCAACATCATACCTTCATGTGTAGGTATATGTTTTCCACAAAAGTAACAATTACGAAGAGAAGTGGCTGCTTTACTCATTAGACAACACTATTTTATCTTCCTAGCCTCTCTTTCAGTCTCTCTCAGCATGAGGATATCTTTCATTCTAACGGAGCCTTTAACATTTCTAGTAAGAATTCGACCTTTGTCCTTTCCTTCTAAGACCTTTACCCTTACTTGGATTACTTCGCCAGCGATGCCTGTTCTACCAACTATTTGGATAACTTCTGCTGGGGTTACTCTTACTTCTGCAGCTTTACTCAATAATAATATCACTCCTTCTTGTCTTTAATACTAGATAATGTTCCAACTACCTGCTCGACAATATGTTGACCTTCACCTGCGTCAATTATTGTTGCTGCAGCAGACCCAACTTCAATTCCCAGTGATTCTCCTAATTGTTGCTTACTTGGTACAAAAATGTACGGAGTGTTCCTCTCTTCACATATAATAGGGATATGTGCGACGACCTCCGGGGGTTGAACATCCTCAGCTATTACCACCAGTTTGCCAATTCCTCTTTCTATTGCTTTTGTGGTTTCATTGGTTCCTTTTCTAACACTTCCGCTTTGTTTGGCTACTCTAACTGCCTCATACACTGCATTCACAAGATCTTTTGGAGTTTCAAATTTTACATAAAACGGTTTACTCATTTTATAATCCATCACCCATTGGGATCATCTTTAATCTACTGAATAGAAGTAGAGGCGTATTAAAAATGTTCGCGAGCAAAATATTATTTTTCACCTAGAGTCTCCTTAACTAGTCTCGTGTATTCATTAACTTTGGAATTAATGAGTAGTTCGTCGGTAGATTCTGCATAAATTCTGATTAAAGGTTCGGTGCCACTGGGGCGAACCATCAACCAGCTTTCTTCATCAAACCAAATCTTCACCCCATCAAGTGTTTCAATTTTCATCGGACTACCATGATTTTTCAATGTGTCCATAACTTTTTGAATCAATCCCATTTCAGCACATTGAAATTTGGACTTGTATTGGTAAACCTGAGGAAGAGAGGAGAGTAGTTCTGAGAGGGTCTTTCCTTCTGATGTCAACAAATCCAACATCAATGCGGTTGTCAGCGCACCATCTCTCACCTGATTTAATACTCCATACATAAAACCCCCGTTTTCCTCCATTCCTATGATAGCTTCCTGCTTAACCATTTCCCGAGAGACCTCAACGCTTCCAACTTTCGTATGAATAATCTCTGAACCATTATCTTCTGCAATTTTTGTCAGGATATGAGTGGTGTTTACTGGACAAACTATTTTCGCTTTCGGGTGCTTATCTGAGATCAAGTATTTGGCCAATAAGGTTCCTGTCTTGTCACCCCAATGAACAATTCCCTGCTCATCACAAAATATCGATCTATCTCCATCTCCATCAAAGGCAGCGCCAATATCAGAATTAGTTTCCTTTGCAATAAAACTTAGTAGACTGAGATTCGATGGCGTAGGCTCTGATCCTCTTCCAGGGAAATTTCCATCTAATGTTCCATTAACTGTTATTACTGTACATCCAAGTTTTTTGGCCAACTCTGGTGCGACTATGGCTTGGACTCCATTTCCTAAATCCATAGTCACTTTGAACTTTCGTTTCCTAATTTTGTCTACATTTACTAATTTTAAAACATCATCAATATAGTTGTCAACTATCATTTCTTCCTTGAAATTTCGACCTAATGTACTTGAACTAATAAACGCCTTATTTTCAAAAATCTGTTCAACCACTGACTCGTCTTTTCTTGATAATTCTACTCCATCATTGGCTATTGGTTTTACACCATTGTATTCCGGAGGATTATGTGATGCTGTTATCATAATACCGCCTTGATATTGATTTTTTTTAGTTTCATACTGAAGACAAGGTGTGGGCAAAATACCTGCGTCCACCGTGTCCAGACCATTTGAATTTAGGACCGCAGTAACAATGTTAAACATGACATTATTTGAGTTTCGGCCATCTCTTCCGACCAAAATGGAACCATCTTTGTAATAAGCTGCAAGTGACCGTGTAATATCCAATAAGAAATCAAGGGAAAGATCTTGCCCAAAAACTCCTCTAATTCCATTAGTACCAAAAAGAGGCATATTCTTATTCATCATAACTAAACACCAATATATTCTAAATAATAGATAAATTTGGTCGGCTAACTTTCATTAGGTAGACAAGTAGATGCGGGGGTTGCCAAGCTAGGTCAACGGCGCAGGTCTCGCGACAAGCGAGTGCGAAGCTTAGAATGGATAACATTCAATATTCCTAGATCCCTGTTCCTTAGGGATTCGTGGGTTCAAATCCCACCCCCCGCATACATTTTGATAAATGTCATGATAGTTCAATCGCGCACTACTGTAGTCCGAATTATTTCGCGTCAACTTAAAGTGTGTAGAAATGATTCAATTAAAAACTGCATAGTTTTTTGTGGTTTTCATCATGAAAATGAATATCGCAGAAATCTGCGTTGCATTTGTAACAATGCCAGCCTGACAATGTATAGCATACCGAGCATTTTCGTGTGGGATTATTATAATCAAAATCCCTTCTTGACTTTTTGAAAATTTTCTGTCTCTGCTCCGGACTCATTTCTTGCAAACCAAATTGAAAAGATTAAACGTGGAGAACATTTCCTTACTAGTCTTTTAGACATAAATTCACTAAAAGTGTATTTATCATCGCTTTACAATCGGAATCAGCTTATTTAAGCATTAGCGTTGTAAATTTTAGAATCCTTTAATTTTGAGGCATTTTAATCCATTGTATTCATGAACAAAAGTGACAGATTGATAATTGAAGTAACAGTTGTAGGAAAGGATAGGAAGGGAGTAGTTGCTGATATAACTAATTTTATTTTTAAGAATAAGGGAAATATTGAACAAATTAATCAAGATGTCATCAATGGGCTTTTTGGAATGCAGCTGGAAGCGTCATTCCAACAGGGTAATTTTAAAAAAGTAACTTTTGATGACGGACTAGAAACACTGGCAAAAAAACTAAAGATGGAGATAAAAATCCATTACCAAGAATCTAAAAGATTAAAGAACATTGCAATATTTGTTAGCAAAGAAACTCATTGTCTTCTTAAAATATTAGACGCGAAAAGTTCCGGGGAAATTAAAGCCAATATCGTTGTCATAGTAGGAAGTGAGAATACAACAAATTCTATTGCAGAAAAATTCAACATCCCTTTTTATCATGTTGCGCATTCGCAACAGATAGACGCAGAGAATGAAATATTGGATATTTTGGATCGCTACAATGTAGATTTGATAGTACTGGGCCGGTACATGAGGATTTTGACTCCAAACTTTGTATGGCGATATCCAGATAGAATAATTAACATACATCCATCATTACTACCTGCATTTCCCGGTGCCTACGCATATGTGCAGGCATATGAAAGAGGGGCCAAGATTGTAGGGTGTACTGCACATTTTGTAACAGAAGACCTAGACCAAGGACCAATAATATGTCAAGAGTCATTTAGAGTGAGACCGGAAGATAGTGTAGAATCCATAAAAAGAAGGGGACAGAAACTTGAAGCAGTAACATTGCTTGAAGCAGTAACGCTATTTCTAGAAGATCGCATAGAGGTAAACTGGGGAAGAGTAGTAATTAAAGACAAAAAATAGGGCCTAATCCTTGAATTCCAGATTACTAGATACTTTGAAGATTGATTTCATTAGTTTAATAACTCAGTAGAATATCTGTTATACTAATGTCCTTATATCATCTTAGTAATTATCAGATAAAGAGAGGCAACAAGAAGATAATAATTCCTTTAGGATCAACAGAACAGCACGGACCACACCTTCCAGTAAGTACAGACACAATAATTGCAGAGTATTTTGCAAATCAACTCACAAAAAAAATACCCTCTTATTCCCTTTCAGGTATTCCTTCTGGAGTATCATTCGAACACCGACCATTTTTCAATATTTCGATAAGCAATGATCTCCTTTCAGAACTGCTAAGTCAGATATGTATTTCGTTAGGAGAAAATGGTTTTAATCAAATAGTAATAATAAATGGCCATCGCGGGAATATGGGGGTTGTGCAATATATTCCACAAAAAGTAGAAAGAATTAATTCAAAAGTAAAAGTATTTGGAATCAACTATTGGTATTTGATTGAAAGGGAATTTGATCATGGTGGTTTTGTAGAAACTTCATTGATGCTGGCCATTGCACCAAAATTAGTTCAAATGCATAAGGCCAAGAGCGGATATTTGTACAAAAAAATGTTGCATTCTACATATACAACTTTTCTGAGTAATACCTCATCATTTAAGATCACCAGAAATGGTGTCTTGGGAGATCCCAGAAAAGCCACCAAAGAGGAGGGCAAGAAAATAATATCAATCACAATAAAGAATCTTGTAAGAACATTAAAAGAACTAGATGATCTGCTAATTCTGTAAATATAATTCTAAATATAACATATTTATTTTGAAACCAATAAATCTGAAAATGTTAAATAAATAATAGAAAAAAGTATTCATGCATAGTATGCCAAATTATTATTAACTTTAATATAGACCTTCATTAAGGAATATCATAGGTAATGATATAGATGTCTGTCGACATGGCTGTAAAGATACTTGACGAAAGTTTGGGTAAAATAGTCCTAATAAAACTGAAAGGAAGTAAAGTAATTCGTGGGAATTTACATGGTTTTGATCAACATATGAATTTGTTACTAGATAATTCAGTAGAATTACTAGACGAAGGAAGGTCAAATGAAATAGGGACTATTGTAGTAAGGGGAGATAACGTTGTTATGATATCTCCACCACCAGTCTGATAGATTAAATTTGATGCATTTGGAGGGAAATTAGGATGACAAAAGGAACAACATCAATGGGGAAATTCACCCGAAAGAGTACCCACATAAGATGCAGAAGATGCGGTCATAACGCGTTTCACAAGAGGGACAAGCGTTGCGCAAAATGCGGATATCCAGATCCAAAAATAAGAAAATATGACTGGATTAAACGTAGAGTAATTTAGATAGTCTAAGGACAAAACTTAACAGTATGTTGTAATTTAATACTTTAAATTGGATTTGTTTATTGCATCATTTTCAATTGGTTTAGGTGCAATATCTTCATTAGTTTTTCGTCAAATCAGAAAACATAGAATTGTGAAATCACGGACTAAGAAAAAAAACAATAAGGAGGACAATTATTTTGATAACAATAAAAATAGTTCCGATCTTCAAATGAAGAAAAATGAGTTGGATTCGTTAGAAGTTGAAAGATCAATAATTACTAGTTCTGTGAGAAAAATACACGAAACTTTCAGAGAAGGCAAGCTCAGTCAATTGGAGTTTGATAGACTAATGATAAAGTATGCTGAAGATTTAGGAAAATGTGAACAAGAAATTGAGCAGACTCGATCAGTTGTTGATCTTTACGAATTAAGTTCAATAAAAAACAATCTTGTTTCCATAATTGAGGACAAGATCAAAATTATAGACGCAAGATTGAGTGAGATTTCAAACGGTAATGTCAAGATGTTGACGAGTCAACCTGAACAAACAAGTGCTGATACCACATATCAAGATCTTGCTAGGACCTCATTGGGTCAAGAAAACCTAGAGAAGTCTTTGCATATGGAGGCAGAAAAGATAAAGAATTTGGAGTATGAAATCACTCAAGCGCTTGAAAAACTTGATAGTTATGAATCCCGTAAACCAAAATCAACAGAAACAGGAAATGAACAAATTTTAGAAAAGAATTTGGATCAATCAAGTAACCTGAATGTAACCAACAAAAAGGATCCGCTTAGAAATTTCACATAATCAGACTAGATTAGAAAAATTAGATGGAAAACACTATTTCTAAGGATCCTCAAATTTCAGATTTGGTTATTTCCCTATTCTGAACATTTTAGTACCACAAGTTGAGCATATCCCTTGGGTTGCCGGTTTTCCATTTTTCATTGTTATCTTCTTTTCATCATTCATAGTTCTTTTCTGTTTACACTTTACACAGTATCCTTCCATAAAAAATAGAATTCATGTGTGCATAAAAACATTATGGATTGAATGTTAATTTTGACAAAAGATGCCGCAATCATTGTTCCAATTAGGAAAACTATATAAAATTTGATCTAATAAGGTACTTTTTGCTAGCTATGCCTACATAGCATCACGAATTTTCATCATTTTACGAAGGATTAATGGATTTGGTGTGTTTTTTTATCATACGAAAACTAAACTATATCATTTTAGATTTCATCGTATGTTGAAAATTTATAAATAATCTCAAACTTCGTTGATTCTTAAATGAAAATTACCGTAATAGGATCCGGAAAAGTAGGTTCATCAGTGGCATTGAATTGTTCATTGAGAGAACTAGGGGACACCTTGCTTCTTGATATTGTGGAGGGTTTACCTCAAGGTGAGGCAATGGATATTAACCATCAACTGGCAGAACGCGGAATAGATTGTATTGCACAGGGTTCTAATAATTATGAAGATATGAGGGGATCTGACTTTGTAATTGTTGTTGCGGGAGTTGGCAGAAAGCCAGGCATGACGCGTATGGACCTACTCAAGACAAATGCTGACATAGTAATGGCGGTGTGCGACAAAATTAAAAGTTATGCTCCAAATTCAAAGATAATTGTAGTCACAAATCCGCTTGACCCATTGACATATCTCGTACTAAAGTCGCTTGGTGGAAAAAGAACGCAGATAATGGGTATGGGCGGGATGCTAGATCTGTCAAGATTTAAGGAACACATAAGTACAATTACTGGAATATCTAGAAATTCTGTTCAAGCTATGGTAATAAGCGAACATGGCGAGAACATGCTACCACTTGTTAGATTCTCAAGCTTGAGTGGGATACCATTAACTGAATTCATATCAGCAGAACAATCAGAAGATCTTGTGAACAAGACTAAAAAGATAGCGGCTGAAGTAATTTCGTTGAAAGGCGCGACAGTTTATGCACCTGGAAACGCAGTGTCAACAATGGTAGAAACCATTATAAAAAACAAAAAAACAATTCTACCAGTATCCGCTTTACTTGAAGGTGAATATGGATATCACGATGTATGTATAGGTGTACCTTGTGTCTTGGGTCATGATGGCGCAGAGAAAATAATTGAATTAAAGCTGAATGAAAATGAAATGAAAGTCTTTGATCTGGGAGTGCAGAGTGTAAAAAATGCGATAAAGAGTTTCTCACTATGAACTTGGAAACAACAAACAAAATTATAGAGAAATGGAACTTAAAGAAATCTTAGAAAAGCTAGCAAAGGGCGAAATACCTGTTCGAGTGGCAGAACAAGAATTAAGACTCTTTTCAATTAAGTACGTTGAAAAAAATTTAGCAAAAATAGATCCACTGCGGGAATTAAGAAGCGGAATACCAGAAGTTATTCTTGCACAAGGAAAAGAGCTAAAGGATCTCAATAAAATTATTCTCGCTACAGTATCTAAAAAAAGATTTGCTGTCGTAAGTAAAGTTAAGCCAGAATACATGGAGAAGTTACGCAAAAAATTTGAGAAGGAAAATTTGAAAGTTGAAATGGGAATTAACACGATATTAGTGTCCTCCAAGTCTCACAAATTTCCTACAAAGAATGGCAAAGTAGGCATACTTTGTGCTGGAACTTCGGACATTAAAATTGCTGAGGAAGCAAAAATTATGGCGCAAGTAATGGGCAGCGAAACTGTGGTAGAATATGACGTAGGTATTGCAGGAATTCATCGAACACTGAAGGGCATCGCGAAGATGATAAACTCTCAAGTCCACATAATAATTGTTGTAGCTGGAATGGAGGGTGCATTAGGTTCATTTGTTTCTTCACTAACTGACATACCTGTAATTGGAGTTCCAACTTCAATAGGGTACGGATTTGGCTCAGATGGGGTTGCAGCGTTGGCATCTATGCTTCAAACTTGTTCAATGGGTATGACCGTCGTAAATATTGATAATGGAATAGGCGCTGGTGCCTTTGCTGCGATGGTAGCCAACAAGATATCAACCGAACCTAAACCCAAAATGAAAGCAATATGATGAAGATTTATAAGTAATTCATAATCTTGTCAAATTTATAAATAGGATAGACAGGTGAATTTTCAGTTTATGGTTTACACTTCCACACTCAGAAGAATAAGAGAAAGAAAAACTAATTACAGAAAGAGAGAAAAATTGCTTATTGGTAAAAAGGATTTTGTAACCGTTAATGTGAGTGATCAAAACGTTTCAGCTCAACTAATAAGACCGGAACTCCTCGGAGACAAAGTGATGGCGTCTGTACATAGTAACGAATTACTCTCATACGGTTGGAAAGGTTCACGCAAGAATATACCTTCATGCTACCTAGTCGGTCTTTTATTAGGTAAAAAATGTCTCCAAAAAAAGATTACGCAGGCAATATTGTATATCGGCAAGAGACACTTTACGACAAAAATCGCAGCATGCCTGAAAGGTTTGTCTGAGGCAGGATTGGAAATGCCTTTTTCAGAAGATATTATTCCTTCTGAAGAAAGAATTCAAGGAAATCATATTGCAGAGTACGCAAAAAAAATAAAGCCAAATGATGATCTTTACAAATCAAGATTTTCGTCAAACTTGAGATTAGGTTTGGAGCCAGAAAAATATCCCAGTCATTTTTCAGAAGTAAAGGACAGGATTGTAAATGATAAGAGTGAGAAGAAATCAGATAAATCGTCTAAAGCTACCAAGTCAAAGTCGTCCAAGAAAAAAGGAGATTCAAAATGAGTAATCCTAGAAGCAATGAACAAGCAACAGTATGGAAGCCACGTACTGCTCTGGGACAGATGGTTATGGAAAATAAGATTAGTTCAATGGAACAGATTTACGAAAATGGAATGCGTATTCAAGAATCTGAAATAGTAAAACACTTGCTTCCGGATATAAAGAGCCAAGTTGTGCACGTAGGAATAGTACAGAAGCAAACTGATGCTGGAGAAATGACAAGATTTAGTGCGCTCGTTGCTGTTGGTAACGAAGCGGGATGGTTTGGGATCGGAATGGGTAAGGCATCTCAAATGAGAATTGCTATAGACAAGGCAACAATTAATTCATATCTTCACATAATTCCAGTGAAATTAGGTTGTGGCAGTTGGGAATGCCGATGTACGCAGCTGCATTCGATACCTTTCAATGTGCGAGGAAGAGGTGGAAGTGTGAAAGTAGAGATTCTACCAGGACCAAGAGGATTAGGACTTGTAGCCGGTGAAAATATAAAAAATCTATTAAAACTGGCCGGGATAAAGGACGCATGGACAAAATCATTCGGATCTACCAATACAATGACTTCTACTGCTATGGCAATATTTAATGCTCTAAACTCAACTTACATCACAGGGTGAATAAATGGCATTATTAGTAGTTAGAATGAGAGGAACTGTAAATGTGCCATATTGGGCACTGACTACTCTCAGGAATCTCTACTTGAAGAAGAAATTTTCTGCCACTCTCGTTCCCGAAACAACGAATTACTTGGGGATGTTAAGAAAGATAAATCAATGGGTAGCATGGTCAAAAGCGGATTCAGATATAATAAAAATCTTGATTGAGAAAAGAGGTAAAAAGAAAATCCCAACATTAGAATCTAAGGATGAGAATAATAAGAGTAAATCTGACTACAAGGGCATTGATGAATTGGTTGATGTCATTGTAAATGATAAAATAAAATTCTCGGATCAAAACAATATTAAACCTTGGTTTAGTTTGAATCCGCCCCAAGGTGGTTTTAAAAGGAGTACTAAAAAACAGTTCTCAGATGGCGGTATCCTTGGCAATAACAAGGAATTGCTTGAAATTGTAAAAAGAATGGTATGACTTTGTTGAAGAAAAAATGAGTTTTACATTTATATTTACACTGTTATTTTGATTGTATAGGGTATACCATAGATGGCAACTAGATTGAGAAAAAGCCGCAGACATCGAGGTACAAGATATTGTGGATGGGGTCAAATAGGGCAACATAGACAATCTGGTAGCCGGGGTGGAATAGGCGGAGGAGGAAAGCATAAGCATTTTTGGATTCGAACCGTGATTGAAGAACCCGGCCATTTTGGACATGATACACTTAACTCGTATAGTCGATTTTTAGTCAAAAAATGGATTAATTTGAGAGATCTTAAGAATCTCTCACTTAGATTCAGTGGTAAAACGGAAGATAAAACTATTCTGGATCTTCGATCATTAGGAATTCAAAAACTCTTGGGCGGCGGCAGCATTAGCGAAAGTTATGTAATTAGGGTAGCACAAGCATCTGCAAGTGCTAAAAAGAAAGTAGAGTCGGCAGGAGGTAGTATAATTTCAAATGACCACAGTGCACAATGAAAGTATTGTAAGAACGGTAGTCAAGAAAGTCTCAGCTTACATTCCTCAAGTTGAGAAGCCTAAAAAGAAAATTGGCTTAAATGAGAAATTCATTTGGTGTGGAATTGCATTATTTGCATATCTTGTCATGGGTCAAATTCCACTTTATGGCGTAACAGATTCACCACAATTTGATTTCTTGGCATTTGCCAGAGTCATATTTGCTGCACAACAAGGAACATTACTAGAATTAGGTATAGGTCCAATCGTTACTGCAGGTCTGTTGATGCAGCTATTAAAGGGCTCAGAGTTAATTAAGCTAAATTTCAAGGACCCCGATGACAGGTCTCTCTTCACATCTGCAACAAAGATAGTTACTATTATCGTCATTATTGCAGAAGGTGCACTTTATGGTGTTAGTGTATATGGAGGTTTGCTGGCTCATCCTAGTCTTATTCCTATCTTGATTGGACAACTTATTGGGGCCAGTATTGTTGTAATGTACCTTGACGAACTAATTCAAAAAGGATGGGGACTTGGTTCTGGTATCAGTCTTTTCATTATGGCAGGAGTTGCTCAGGGAATTTTATGGAGTATATTCAGTCCGGTACCTGCACAAGATGGACCGGTGGGAGTAATTCCATTCATCATACATTCTGCTATTAACGGAGACATCTCAGACGCACTCTTTAGAAGTGGTCAGCTCCCGAGTATTTTTGGTCTAATAGTTACTTCCTTAGTTCTATTGGCACTCGTGTATACTCAGGGTATTCATGTGGATATTCCTATAGTCTCTACAAAGTATCGAGGGTTTACTGCTGTATATCCTATAAAATTGCTATATACGTCTAACATTCCGGTTATTTTGGCCTCGGCATTACTGGCAAACGCTGTGTTCATGGGACAGATGCTATGGGCAAACTATAATCCTGACAATTCAAATCCGTTGTTTAACGGGATTGCCCAGTTCGATCCAGAGAGTTCACAACAACCAACTGGCGGAGTCTTGTATTATACCACATCTCCCAACAGTTTTGAAAATGCGCTTGCTGATCCGGTAAGGACAATACTGTATATCATATTTATGACAGCTATTGTTACCGTATTTGGTAGACTGTGGGTGGAATTAGGTGGATTATCTGCGAAGGCGGCAGCAAAGAATTTGTTGGATGCAGATGTTCAGGTTCCAGGCTTTAGACGAACTCAAAGTTCAGTCCAGACACTACTGAATAAGTACATACCAGCTGTTACAATAGCAGGAGGGATAATAATCGGTCTCTTGGCATCAGTGTCAAATGTATTAAATGTATTTGGTACGGGAATTGGTATTCTGCTTATGGTCGATATATTGGTTAATTATTATAACCTCCTGGTCCGAGAACAAGTAGACATCCATATGCCTAAATTGGCGGCACTCCTTGGAAGGACCTAGAAAAAAAACAGTTATTATTGTTGGTGTTCCTGGGGTAGGAAAGAGCACAATAATTTCTAATGCTACAGCAACGTTACACAAAAAAGGAACGACTTTGAACACAGTGGTTTTTGGTTCTGTTATGTTCGAGGAAGCTAAAAAATTGGGAATAAATAATAGAGATCAGATAAGAAAACAAACGATAGAAGTACAGCAAAGATTACAAAATATGACCGCTGATCATATCTCCAGCCTGAGCGATTCAATAGTAGTTGTTGATACCCATCTTTTTATAAAAACACAATCAGGTTATTATCCGGGATTACCAATGAGTCTTATTTTAAAGCTAAATCCAGAAAGAATTATTTTGATAACTGCAAATTCCGAAGAAATTCTAAATAGAAGAAAAAATGACAGTACAAGGACAAGAGATTTGATTTCAGATGACGAAATCAAAAGGGATATAGAAGTTTCTTTGTCCATGATTTCATCGCTTTCTATTTTGACAGGCGCTCCATTTGAAATTATTTATAACCATGACAACATGATAGACTCTGCCACGTCACTTTTGGTGGAATTACTAAAGAAATCTTCCTGATTGACAAATACCAAAACGCGGGTAACATAGATATTGATATTGGGCTGACAATATAACACATCGTGACAAAGAATTGAAACCGACGAGTTTACAGAATATTAGTGTAGTTATTTCAGGGAGTGCAGCTGTAGGTAAGACTACGCTGGCCCAAGCTCTTGCAAGGGAATTCGGATTCAAGTTGTATAATGGGGGCGACATCCTGAAGGAAATAGCCCGTCAACAAGGCTACACAATTTCAGGAAATGATTGGTGGGATTCTAATGAAGCGATAGGTTTTATGAAAGAACGTAAGAAGAACTCAGTTTTTGACAGACAGGTGGATGAAGAATTAATTAAGATTGCCAAGAAAGGTAACGTTATTATTGCTAGTCATACACTTCCTTGGCTAACTAGTGAACCAATAAGTTTTTGGCTAAGTGCTTCTCAGCAGAAAAGATCTGAAAGAATGTCAATACGCGACAAAATCACGATAGTAGAGGCTCTCGACATTGTAAAGATGAGGGATAGGGAAAATATAAAAATTTACAAGAAAATTTATGGTTCAGAATTCGGAGAAAACCTTGAAGTATTTGATTTCATGATTAATACTGAACTTCTCTCGCTTGATTCACTTGTTTATTTGTGTAAGGAAATTATAAAGAAGATGACGATTCAGTAGTATACTAGGACACAAAATGACATTAAGACTAGATGCATTAGATATCATAAATGATGATGTTACTAGCACAAAGTATGGCTATTGTCCTGATTCTAGACCATTGGATGTTCTTTTGGATAATGGAATTATCTTGTTAGATAAACCTTCAGGACCTACTAGCCATGAATTGGTTGCCTGGACAAAGAGAATCCTTGGGATAACTAAGGCTGGACATAGTGGTACTCTCGATCCAGGTACTACCGGTCTTCTACCAATCGGACTAGGGGATGCTACCAAAGCACTATCAATCCTATTGTTAGGACCAAAAGAATACTATGCTATTGCGAGGATTCATCAGCAAAAGGACCTTGGTTTAATTGATAGCGTGCTTGGACAATTTACTGGAGAGATTTACCAAAGACCTCCTCAGCGATCATCTGTCAAGAGATCCACCCGTGTTAGACGAATATATGAATTACAAAGGCTAGAAAGTGTAGACAACATTATTCTGTTACGTGTGCTGTGTGAAGCAGGGACTTACATTAGAAAACTCGTTTATGATATAGGGGAAGTTCTTGGGACAGGAGCTACTATGTTTGAATTACGGAGGACAAGAGTAAGTGTCTTTTCAGAATCTCCTGATATTCTAGTGAGGCTGCATGATTTAGTTGATGCTGTAGAGACATATAAGGAGACAAAGAAAGAGGAAAAAATTCGCTCAATTATCAAACCAATCGAAGTGGCACTTGAAGGAATCTTGTCTGTTGCAGTAAAAGATTCTGCTGTAGATGCTCTTTGTCATGGTGCACAAGCGGCGATTCCGGGTATAGTTGCGATTGATAAAAACATCCAAAAAGGAAATTTAGTCGCAATCTATTCATTAAAAGGAGAAATTGTTGCCTTAGGTGAAGCCAATATGAATTCACAAGAAATTAGCGAAAATGACAAAGGAATTGCATTCAATATTAAGAGATTGATAATGAAGCCTGATACTTATCCACGGGGTTGGAAGAGTAATAAAAACCCGGAAAGAAATTAAAAAATTAGGCGTGTGGTCAGTTTCGGTTCTTTGAGTTTTATCTTACTTGATAGTTTCCTGTTTTATCAAATCCCATAAAGGACTATTCGTCTTCAGACTCGTCTTCAGAACTATCTTCTGAATCTTCAGTTTGATCTTCTAAGCCAGTATCGTTTAGTATACTGGTAATATTGGTTCTGTTAAGCAAGCCTTCTCGGACTGTAGCATTTGTAGCATTTGTAACAGCCTGTTCTTGTTCTTCTCCATCTTCAGTGTCTTCTTCCTGTTGTTGTGCTGCACCTGCTTGAGCTTGGTCTTGTTCTTCTCCATCTTCAGTGTCTTCTTCGTCTTGTTCCTGCTGTTGTTCTTCTCCTCCACCAGTAGCATTTGTCATATTTGTCATTTCTGCTGCAGTAGCATTGGTTAAATTAACGGCACCTCCTGCTTGAGCTTGGTCTTGTTCTTCTCCATCTTCAGTGTCTTCTTCGTCTTGTTCCTGCTGTTGTTCTTCTCCTCCACCAGTAGCATTTGTCATATTAGTTTCTACGGCTGCTTGAGCTTGTTCCTCTTCTCCATCTTGTTCTTCAGATGAAGTCTCTGTACCGGTTGCATTTGTGGCATTAGATATAGGTTCCCCTTCCTCCATAGCTTCTTCAGTAGTCTGATTTGTTGTAACTTCTGAGAAGTTCTTAATTTCATCGAGTTCTTCAGGGGTAGAAATATCTAGAATAGTATCATTGCCTTGACCCTCACCGGATATTATCTTATCCAGAATTGCAGGTGGAAGCAAACCTTCGCCAGTACTATTTTTCAAATCTTCATTAACATGTTCTATTATTTTTGTTGAATTTGAAGGAAGAACCTCTAATAACTCAGTTCTATTTGAAACAGACAGCGGTTCACTGTCAGGATCTTTTGTTAGCGTTTCGTTAGGCAAATCTTCGCCTTTGATGGCATTAGCCGGGACGGGCGGTGCTTCCCTTTCACCTTCCGGTGGTGGCGTGAATGTCGCATTTTGGTTTTCAAATGGGGGTATTTCTGTATCGGTAGCATTTTCTTGGATATCTTCCGTTACATTTACATCAGGTGTTTCACCTTCTGTCTGGGCGAAAATTTTTTGATATTGATTTGCTGGAACAGTCATTAGAAATGAAGCTAATAATAATACACTTACAAAACCATACATCATCAAATTCTTTTCTCGATTCATACTTGACACGACATCAATAAATTATACAATACTAATAAAACTTGCGGATCGCCAAAACATGTACTTTAACTATGATGAGTCTTATCTGTTCAACATCTGAATTAACCTGTCTTAAATTATTATTTGTGCCAATTGTATTAGAGTACCAAGAAAATATGATGGACTTAGATTTCTAGAATACTAGAACTCTTCGCAATCATCATCCTTGTCGTCGCCCTCATCATCGTCAAAATCCAATATTTCATCGTCACCACTTCCGCAGTCAAATTCATCAGCTCCCGAACTTCCTCTAAGGATGTCATCTCCTGACCCTCCTTTGAGGTCATCGTTTCCTGAACCGCCATGTAAATAGTCATCTCCTTTACCACCAATGAGATCGTCCCTGTTGTTTCCTCCCCATAGTCTATCATCACCACTTCCTCCTGCTATATTGTCAGAACCAGAGCGACCTTTTAATCTATCACGATCTTCATTTCCAAATAGAAAATCATCATCGTCGTTTCCTGTTATCCAATCTCTTCCTTCTTCTCCATAAATCTCATCTTCGCCATCGTTTCCTTCTATTACGTCATTACCTCTTCCACCTGTTATATCATCATCTCCACTATTACCCTGGATTACATCAGTATTTCTTCCACCGTCAATCTCATCATTACCTCTGTTACCTTCAATTATATCATCATCATCTCCTCCCAAAATAAAATCGCCACCACTATTTCCATTGATGAAATCATCATCATCCATTCCGTAAAGATTATCGCTTCCTGATTTTCCCCATATTACGTCGTCGCCGTCCAGGCCCCAGATACTGTCTTCATCATTAGTGCCAGGCAAAAAATTATCATCATCATCTCCTGCTATATCGTCTGCCCATACATTCGAAACAATTAATGACCCTGAAGAACTTAACATTGCAGCTATCGCAACAAATATCATACCACTACTAACAATCCTATACATCTCATACCTACAACATCCATAATACTAATAAAACTTGCGGATCGCCAAAACATGTACTTTAACTATGATGAGTCTTATCTGTTCAACATCTGAATTAACCTGTCTTAAATTATTATTTGTGCCAATTGTATAGAGTACCAAGAAAATATGATGGACTTAGATTTCTAGAATCAGTGATGAGATTATTTTCGTTTTTAGGGATGCCACATGAAATCTAGATTAAAGCGCCGGGAGAGGGATTTGAACCCTCGAGACCTTCACAGGTCACAAGCTTTCTATACACAATTGGTTCCAGGCTTGCGCCCTACCAGGCTAGGCGACCCCGGCTTAGAATCTACTCAATTTTTTCTTTATATTAAGTATTAATTAAATCCCAAAATAACATGAACTTGAAAACTTTATTTTTAGAAACTAATCTTCGCTTAGTAGTTTTCCAGACTTCATATCGTACTCATCAATGTTGTTATGTCCCATTTTTTCGACATGTTCTTCAACATCAGAACGAAATGAAAATGTAGATCTACATTCCTTACAAATCCAAATTGATCTTAGATCATAATTCTTCATTGCTCAAGTTCAACTATAAAACATGCAATTTAAGCAATAAGGTAGGAAGTTACATATTATTCTTTAAATAAAATCTTTCTAAAGTATTAAGTAGTTGATTTTAACGTAAAAAAATGCGAGTATGCCAAAATCCTAAAGGGATTCAAGAAAAGACTATAATACGCATTAGTCTATCTTCACTGTTAATGAGTGCTACCTCCATTTCAGGTGACTGTAAAACGAATAGGCACCTCGAATGTGTGGATTGCATGTGTAAATGTCATATCCCGGGAACCATGGAGAATCTGGCAAAGAAAATTGCCAAACTTGAAAAGGAAACTCCGGGAGTTGGAGAGTCACTCTAACATTTTTTAGTCAACCTTCAACTCTAGAACTTTCATCTCAAAGTAGTGATGTGTGACTTCCCTTAAATGATGAACAAACAAGATAAAATTCACTACTTTTCTGTCTGCTCGCCTTTGGTTTACATGCTGTTACTTTCAAAAATACCTTGGATGCCTGTTTTTTAACATCACCTGAGTGTCTCCCTTCAAAGATCTTGAATACTGCATTTCCTCCTTTTTTCAAAAGTTTTGTCGAAATTTGCAATGCAACTAAGGTAAGCGATATTTGTCTTTCATGATCATAATGCCATATTCCACTGACCTTTGGAGATAGATCGGACAATACCACATCAAATGACAATGGAAATTTTTTCTTTATGATCTCCACGACATTTGGATCCTCTATGTCTACCATCATTGTTGAGATTCCAGCAATAGGTTGAATGGGATCAATGTCAATACCAACAACCTTTCCATTTGGATCCGAAAGTTTTTTTGAGACTTGCAACCATCCACCTGGCGCACACCCAATATCCAAAATGGTATCATTTTGTTTTAATAAATCATGTTTTTTGTTTATCTCCAATAGTTTGTACGAAGACCTGCTACGATATCCCTGGTCTCTGGCTAACTTTCTATACTGATCCCTTAGAGCGCTTTCTATTTTCATATAATCGGATTCATCTTCTCCTCCATTTTTTCAAGTTTTGCCATAGACTGCTTTCTGAAATTCATATCATTCATCATTTACAATATCTTACGTACAAAACATGCGAGCTTTTTAGTAAAGCCACAAGTATTCAAGAATATATACCAAATTCATCTATACTATGTAAAGTATTTTTTCATAATATTTTCCATTTTTAACTTGACAATATCTTTATCATCTAAAATCTCTGGATGTTTTTGATTCAAGTGTCTAAGAGCAAATCTGACTCTTTGACCGCATAACTTACACTTCGCCTTACCAAACATCTGAGATATAGTACCTTCAGGAGTAATAAAAATTGCTAACCTAGGTCATAGTTTGAACACTTGAGTAGCGCACAAAACAGGGGTAAAAACAAACAGATGTTTTATCCTATTCCGATTGGTGGTCTTTTGTGTTCGCTGTGCTCAAGTAGATTGTGGTAATTTAACATATCGACATTATCGAATGACTTTCCACAAATTTGACATTTCCATTTATTTTGCCCTTCAGCAGCTTTACTTGACTGCTCAGTAGACATGTTGTTATTAATGCGTTCATTGCAGATAAGGTTTTCATGAAAAAGCGCTAAACTGGGTTAATTATTCAAAAAAGGTCCAAATCACCATTTACCTCAAATTTTCCTGTAAGTAGATTTCAGGTGTCTCTTTTTAATGATCAATTGTTTTGAATTCGAAAAACAAAAATTTAGGAAAAAAAATCATTTCTTCATGCCAATAACTGATGCTAGTAAGAAGCATATCGCACAACAAAGAAGATTGTTTTATAAAATATGTTTTGATTGTGGTGGGAAAAATCCCATACTTGCCTCAAGGTGCAGGAAATGTCACGGAAAAAATATGAGACTCAAAAATAGGACGCTGGGTGCCAAGAAATAATACACACTTTTTAACTGTAGAATTTTCCGGATTTTTTTAAAAATATATAAATATTATCAAGCTGAATTCTAATTATACAATGCCGATAAGGACAGGAAAAGAGTATATTCAGAGCTTGAGGGGGCGGAAAATGAAGGTTTACCTTTTTGGCGAACTGATAAATGAGCCTGTAGACCATCCAATGATTAGACCTTCAATTAATGCAGTTGCTGAAACTTTTGATCTTGCTACTCGAGATCCTGAATTGGCATCAGCAGAGTCCTCACTTAGTGGTAATCAAGTAAACAGATTCTTACATATTGCCGAAAGCGTTGATGATCTCGTTAATCAAAATAGAATGCAAAGAAAACTGGGGCAGCTTACAGGCACTTGTTTTCAAAGATGTGTGGGAATGGATGCTCTGAATTCATTATATTCGACAACGTTTGAAATGGATAAAAAATTTGGAACTCCATATCACGATCGTTTCAAGAAATTCGTAAAGAAAATGCAAGACGAGAATCTGGTGATAGGTGGTGCCATGACAGATGTTAAAGGCGATAGAAGTTTAAGCCCATCACAACAGGAAGATCCGGACCTTTTCGTACATATCTCAAAGAGGGACCAAAATGGTATTTACATATCAGGTGCAAAGGCACATCAAACTGGATGTATAAATTCACACTGGATATTAGTGATGCCTACAATGAGATTGAGGGACGAGGACAAACACTATGCTATAGTAGGTGCAATTCCTGCGGATGCAAAGGGTATCACGTATATCTACGGTAGACAGTCATGTGATACTCGAAGTATGGAGGGCGGTGATTTGGATGCTGGAAATTCTAAATTTTCTGGACAAGAGGCAATGATAATTTTTGATAATGCTTTCATTCCAAACGAACTAATTTTCATGGATGGGGAATTCGAATTTGCTTCCATGCTTGTAGAGAGGTTTACATGTTATCACAGACGTAGCTATGTTTGCAAGACTGGTCTTGGTGATGTGCTGATAGGCGCAGCTGCCTCAATAGCCGATTATAATGGCATTTCGAATGCATCGCATATTAAAGATAAACTGGTAGAAATGACACACCTAAATGAAACTATCTTTGGTGCAGGTATAGCATCATCATATCAGGCTCATAAGACTTTGTCTGGAAATTATCAAAATGACGATATGCTTGCTAACGTCTGTAAGCACAACGTAACGAGATTTCCATATGAAATTGGTAGACTTGCGCAAGATATAGCTGGAGGACTTATGGTCACCATGCCATCTGAAAAGGATTTCCGTAGTCCTGATACAGGACCACTTCTTGAAAAATACCTGAAGGGGAGAAAAGGGGTTTCGACAGAAAATAGAATGCGCATATTGAGATTGATTGAAAATATGACCCTTGGACGAAATGCTGTTGGATATCTTACAGAATCAATGCATGGAGCAGGATCGCCTCAGGCTCAAAGGATCCAAATTGCAAGACAAATGCAATTAGGATACAAGAAAAAATTGGCCAAGGATCTTGCTGGAGTTGACGAGGGAGAATCTGAACAGGCAGTCAATGAACATTCTGAATATTTTGATAGAATATTCGGAATAAATACAAATTAATTTTTAGTATCCTTGTTAGTGGACTAGCTATATTTGTGGATTAAACATCTTTACTTTAACTGTCTTGTTCTATCGGAACGTTAATTATGTAGTAGAATAGGATATGAAAAACAACCGTTATGAACGATGCTGAGTTTAAAAATCTAGTTAGAAGTTGGAATGATTTTCCTACTAAAGGAATTTCGTTCAAGGACATAAATCCACTTTTTAGAATTCCCGATTCCTTGAACTATCTTAATAAAAGGCTGTTTAACATGTATAACAATTTTCAATTAAACAAGATTGCAGCGATTGAATCACGTGGATTCATGCCAGGTACCATGCTTGCCATAAGCCTGAGTAAGGGATTGGTTTTAATTAGGAAGGAGGGAAAATTGCCCGGTCCAACAATAAAGGAATCTTACAGTATTGAATATGGGACCCGCGTTATGGAAATTCAGAATGATGCAATTTTAAGTGGAGAGAAAATTCTAATTGCAGATGACTTGCTTGCAACAGGGGGCACTGCCATTGCGTCAGCATCGCTTGTCGAAAAATTGGGAGGAGTAGTAGTTGGATTTGTATTTATCATTTGTTTGAATTATTTGGAGGGAGTGGACAAATTAAAAAATCATGGATACAATGTTAATTGTATATTGGAGTTTGACTAAATGAAAGAATATCATGCTGAAATTGGTATTATAGGTGGCACTGGTATCTATAATCCGAAATTACTAAATAATGAAAAATCAATAAAGATCTTTACTCCTTATGGGAAAACTTCTGATCTAGTAACCATCGGTGAATACAATCATCGTTTTGTTGCCTTCATTCCTCGTCATGGTAAAGAGCATACAATCCCACCGCACAAGGTCAACAGCAAAGCAAATATTTGGGCTTTAAATTCATTAGGTGTATCAAGGATCATCGCACCATCAGCTGTCGGGAGTCTTCAAGATAAGTACAAGCCTGGAGATATTGTATTACCTGATCAATTTATTGATTTTACTAAAAGAAGAGAGTATACATTTTATGATGAAGGACAGGTGTGCCATGTTTCATGTGCAGATCCCTTTTGCAATGAATTAAGAGAAATCTCTCTAAATATTGGTAAACAGCTGAAATACAATGTGCATGATGGTTCTACCTACATTTGTATTGAAGGACCTCGTTTTTCAACTCGTGCAGAATCAAAATATTTTAAAGACATTTTACACGGCGACATTATTGGAATGACCCTGGTACCAGAATGTATACTTGCAAGAGAAATGCAAATATGCTACATGTCAATTGCAACAGTTACCGACTATGATGTTTGGTATGAAAATCCGGTCTCCTCTAGGGAAATACTGGAAGTCTTGACCAAAAATGCCAATAGGACTAAGGAATTGCTTACTGCATTGATACCCTCTATCCCTGAAACCAGAAATAGATGCAAATGCAAAACAGCATTGCAAGATGCTATGGTTTAATTTGACTTTTGGTTGCAGGATCTATGAGAATTACTTCTCCTTCGACAAGTTTTCGTTGCAATACTAACTGGAAATCTTCGGTGTCGTAACCAAATTCTTTCAATTTGGATATAGTTTTTTTTGTCAAATTCAGACTAATATTATGACCCCCAATTCTTCCAAAGGCAATGGCATTGAACTTTAATTTTGTATCTTTAATAATAAAGTAGCCTCTTAATTTGCTTGCGTATTGTCCTCCCTGGGCTTTTTCTACGTATATTAGAGGTTCATCAGAAAGATTAGAATCACGAATCACTTGGGACTTTCCTCACTTGTTATCTCAATACTTCTGTTTATATTCTTGGAAACCAAAAAACTCCACCAGTTTTTGTCTACTATCTTGTAATCAATGACGTTAACAGTAACAGCCGTTTCATCATCCGTATCTATGAATGAGAAATTTCCATTTTTTATGATTTTTATTAATTTCCATCTTTCCTTTCCCATTCTATTTCTATTTATTGCGACGGCCCATTCTTGATCCTCTGGAATTGTCGGCATGCCAATGTAGTCTACTATCTCCAGAATGCCCAATCTTTTTTCTTCGCAAAATATTTTTTTATTTATTACATTTCTCCAGATATCGACAGCTCCTATCGTTCTTTTATTTTCGTTAATGTTAATAACTCCAAAATAGACCACCTTATTTTCCGGAACGGTTGACATTCGACAAATTATTGATTCTGATTGCCATATTTAGTTCTTGCAGATTCGTGCATTCTTTCTAAGGAAGAGGCTAAACTATCAATTTGGACATTTTTTTTGAACTCTATACCTTTTTTTTGGCAATGTAGTCGATACGCATTTACTATTGAAAATTTAGGATGAAATGTTTGATACATACCGGATAGATCCAATATCAGCCCCTTTTCAATTAGACCATTGAGCAATTGGGTTGTTTTCTTAAGAGGAAGTCTTAGCTCATCTGAGATCTCTTGTGGTGGTGTTTTATCATTAATTATCAAATACAAAAAAATCTGTGCTTCTAGATCTGACAAGTTAATTTTTGATATTAGCGCATCCTTGATGTTTTCCAATTAGTATCAGATCAATCCTGTTCACTATGCATTAGGGTCCTATTTACGTTATCAATATTACATTGAAAAAACTAACTTGTATACAATTCAAATCTTTTAAGTAAACAGAGGAGTTCTGTGTTTTATCAGAATGTTAATATCTCCTTATATTTTTGATTTCTTTTCTGAATGTCTTCTGAATTAACATTTGCGAGTTTTTCAACGCCATAATCCTCTATTGCGAACGAACCCATAATATTTCCATGTATCATCGCATTTTTCAAAGTTTTTAAATCCCAATTTTCTTGTTGTGACAAATATCCCATGAATGCCCCACCAAAAGAATCGCCGGCACCAGTAGGATCCTTTATAATTTCAGTAGGATATGCGGGAATTGGAAAGAATTCATCGTTATGGAAAAGCAGCGATCCATTTTCTCCCTTATTAATTACTGCGAAAGCAGGTCCATTTGATGCAAGCAAGCGTGCACATTTCAAAATATTGTTCTCCTTAAACAACAATTTGGCCTCTGTTTCATTTAACATTATTCCATCAACTTTTTTTATCATCTTAATCACATCGTCCCTCTTATTAACAATCCAAAAATCCATTGTGTCACAAATTACTAATTTTGGACCGGAAAATAATTTCAGTATATTCATATTTTGTACTGGATCATTATTTGCAAGGTAAACATATTCAGAATCAACATAATCATCCGGTATTGTTGATTGGTAATTTGCGATTACATTTAGTTCAGTCTTGTTAGTTGTTCTCTTTGCAAGATCATAGCCAAAAGAAGAATCATAATGAAAGGTTTTTTCGGTTTGACTAATGGTTAACCCTCTGATATCAAGACGGTTTTTTAAAAGCTCTAAATATGCTGCTGGGAAGTCATGGCCTACTATCCCGAGAAGTGATGTGGGTACGTAGTTCGAAGCTGAGATTGAAGCAAAGGTAGCTGTGCCGCCCAACGTTCTTTCAACAGTATGAAAGGGTGTCCGTGTAGTATCTAATGCAATGGTTCCGAATATCGTTAGCATGCAGTTCGATTAATAACAACAATAAATAAGTGTTCAACAATATTTTGCATATTGACCTCGGAGACAAAACATGATAAAATAGTGATTGGGTTTTCTGGCGCTTCAGGTATTATTTACGGAATTAGGCTTTTGGAGATTCTACATTCTATTAACATTCAAACATACCTCATTATCAGTGAGTGGGCAAAAAAAAATATAGAAATTGAAACCGACAAATCATTAGAATACGTTAAATCTCTTTCTTCCGTTAATTACGATAATTTCAAATTAGACGCCTCCGTATCAAGCGGTTCTTTCCTTCATGATGGGATGGTCATAGTACCATGTAGCATGAAGTCACTTTCAAGCATTGCAAATGGTTACGACGATACACTTATCTCTCGTGCTGCATCTGTTACCTTAAAAGAGTCGCGAAAACTAATCATTGTGCCAAGAGAAACTCCGCTTTCAAGGATACATCTTGAAAATATGATCAAGTTACAAGAAGCTGGTGCAATTATTCTTCCAGCCATGCCAGGGTTTTATCATAAACCGTCTACGATAGACGAAATAATTGATCATTTGGTTGGCAAGATTCTTGATCAACTAAAAATAGAACACGATCTGTTTAAGAGATGGAAGGATCAATAAATGAATTTCTTAAATTATTTTTTCTTTTAGAATACCTAGCATGCCTCAAACAAGAAAAAAAATACTAATAGAAAATAGAAATAAAAAAAGATGAAAAGATCATATGATCTTGTTCATAGTTCATAGTTCATAGTTCATAGTAACGATTTTGACTGGTCTCCTAATTTTCCCAGAGTTGTAACTTTTCGATTTTTGATCTTCTCTTAGCGTGATACAGCATTTCGTAGACTGTCTTATGAGATCTTCCATTAATTAGTAACATTATTGCATCGATAGCTAGCTTTGTTTCTTCATAGTTGCCTATCAAACCTATTACGTGTCCATATATTGAAATGTAGGTATTAGTTAATTCTTCAAGATTTTTTCTAGCCTTGCCTTTCTCACCAATAATCCTACCCTTTATCCGATTGGTAGAATTGGTAGAGCTTGTAAAATTACGAAGATCTAAAATTTGAAACAGTGTTTCCTCATCTAAAATCCTAAATGCCCTTTCAGGGGAAAAACCACTTGAAATAGCGTTGATGATGTCTCTTGCCTTTAGCGCTCCATATTCATCGAAATTTTTAGAAGTTGAAGATACTGCTATCTCTCCTGTCTTACTTTCAATTTCTATCTTTACGTTGCATTTTTTACAAATCTCGTTTTTGGTTTTCCCCTTATTTCCTATAACTACGGAAATCCGCTCTTCAGGTATATGTAGTGATAAATTTAGATGATCATTTTTCTCCAATAGGAAACCCTACTTAGAACATGACACTGTAATTATTTATTTATTGTTTGAGTTTTTACGCTTAGTAAGATTCTCTAAATCTATAAATCATAAGAAATGGAACATCTGAAAAATACTTCACGCTGGACCTCTTTGCAAGATTCAATTCAATTGCTTTATCAACTGTATCTTTACCAGCTAGATTTGAGATAGATGATTTTTTTAGATAAGATTCTATTTCACTATCGTCTGCCACTTTATCCATCCAGTAATTTTTTTTTATATCTATTCTTATATCCCCATGTTGGATTTGCTTATCAATCAGATAGAGATCACATACATTTACCATAAGTGAATCCTGATATCTAATAGTTCTTATGGCGTATCTAGATGCTCGGTCCTTAGAGCTGCTACTGCTTGAAGTCAAATAATATTTTAATACAGATGTATTAAGATAAGTTTTTTGTTTAGACTTCCCGTATCAATATTTCATGAACCTTTGAATAATATATATCGATGAATGTTAGTTGTCATTCATCATTTATGTAATATTATTACTAAAAATTAATACTATCATTGGACCATCAAATTAATTAGCCTCTGCTACATATTTTAGGTCGTAGAAAAATTGCCAAAGGACCTAGAATACATGAGGGAGAAGAGGAGTTTGGACTATGCTTCCATTTCAACTCATTATAAGAGAGTCCTTGTAGTCTGTATTGACCGCGACGATGACCTAGGTAAAAATGGAGGTGTTGAAACCCCAGTGTTTGGAAGAGATCAATGTATAAATGCAGGAACTAGGTTAGCAATTGAGGATCCAGAAGATGCCGATGCTAATGCAATCTTTGGTGCCGTCAAAATCTATGAGGAGCTTGTGACAAAAGGTTATGAGGCTGAAGTTGCAGTAATCACTGGTGCTTATAATCGAGGCATAGAAGCAGATGAAAAAATATCTTCGGAATTAATAGAAGTTCTGTCAAAATTCAAGGCCGAGGGGGCAGTCATTGTTTCCGACGGAGAAGATGATGAAACTGTAATCCCACTAATCCAGGCCATAGTACCCGTAATATCCATACAGAGAATAATAATACGACATAGTAGATCCGTTGAATACTCGTATGCTGTTTTTGGAAAATATGTAAAGATGCTAGTTTATGATCCAAGGTATTCGAAATTCTTTTTGGGCGTACCTGGGGCCCTGCTCATTTGCGGTGGTTTTGCTACGATCTTTGGTTTTACGAGAGAAGCTTTGGCCATAGTTCTTAGTGTATTGGGAGTTGCATTTGTAATCAGGGCCTTTGATATTGACAAATCCTTAGGATCCCTTAATAGGACTACACCTTCAACATTCATCAGAATATTTTCAACATTTGCCGGAATCATGATAATTTTGGTAGGCATAGCTAATGGTATATCCAACATACCGGACGGAGCTATCCCGAAGGACGCTAGTTTCTCAGAAATTGTCACAAATAGGGCCGTGGTAGGCGGTTTTGTTAATGGCTCAATAACCCTTATTTGGATAGGTCTAGCTACTATTTTCGGAGGAATATTACTAAGTAACTGGTTTAAAGGAAGCATTAGGATTCTTTCGGATATCCTAAGGTTAGTTGTACTTGGTTTGATATACATACCTGTAATTCAATTTACTTCAGTTCTGACTGAAAAAACCAATCCTTTCAATCTAATTTCATCTTTATTTATTGGTCTAGCTATTACACTTGTTGCTACAACATTTTTGTTTCAATATTTCAGAAACAAAAAAGGTGGAGAACAACTGAAACATTAGACCATTACCTACATAGCGTTATTATATGATTTAAAATCAATCAATTCGAGAGCAAATGTATGGTTTTTTTTATTCCCTCATCAATAATAATTGGTTTTATAGACTCTACGAACGCAAACTAGAATCGCAAATAAAAAAAGATCCTCTACCAAACCACGTCGCAATAATACTAGACGGGAATAGACGGTGGGCAAAATACAATTTTTTGGCAAATAAGGGTGCACATGCGATGGGTGCAGACAAGGCTGAACAGTTGCTAACTTGGATTTATGATTTGAGGATCAAAATAACTAGCTTATACGTATTATCTATCGAAAATCTTGAACGCGATAAAAAAGAATTGGATGATATCTATACTCTACTTGGTATTAAACTTGAGAAATTATATAATGATTCCAGAATACACGAGAGGGAGATGAAAATAAAGGCTATTGGAAATACAGAAGCCCTTCCACAGTCAATAAAAGATATTCTATTCAAGCTTGAAAAGGAGACCAATCATTACGACCTTACATTTCTAAATATTGCTATCGCATATGGTGGACAGCAGGAATTGGTTGAGGCGATCCGAAAAATTGCTCATGATGTAGAACAAAAAGAGCTACAAATATCAGATATTAACGAACAATCAATTGATTCATATCTTTATACCTCACATCTGCCACAACCGGAACCGGATCTTATCCTGAGAACTTCTGGTGAAAAGAGATTGAGCGGATTTCTCTTATGGCAGAGCGCGTACAGTGAATTGGTATTTATGGACGTTTTCTGGCCAGAATTTAGAAAGATTGATCTTATGAGGGCTATAAGAACATTTCAAAGGCGCCGTAGAAGATATGGCAAATAGGAGAATATTGATATGGCTATCTTATTCCAAGTATAATATCAATGCCACAACATGGTGATTACGATCAAGGAAATATAAGGTGGTTTTGTAGCAGGTGGATGGACAAGAAACAATGGTTAGAGATTCATGGTTATTCTCCCGTTTCCACGGATATTGATTTGGATGAAAAAGATGCTTCAGAGAGCAGTTAGTGTATATGGATTTTAAAATTGAGAGATTGCCATGATCACAGAAAAATCTGCAGGTTTTATTCTAATTTCTGATAACGATTCTCATAATAGTGATCGTTCTGTATTACTCCTCCATTATGTATCAGGTCACTGGGATTTTCCAAAAGGAAATATCGAAATTAATGAAAATGAATTGCAGGCGGCTACCAGAGAATTGAAAGAGGAGACAGGAATAGAGAATTTTACATTGTTACCAGGCTTTAAGTACATATTAAATTATAAATACACTAGAAAATCAACTTTGATTTCAAAACAAGTAACTTTGTTTCTCGCCTCCACAAAAGTAAACCAAATAAGAATTTCACATGAGCACATAGGCTATCAGTGGACAGATATTAACTCTTCAGTCAAACAATTAACATATTCAAATGCTAAAAACGCATTGATTTACGCTATGAAATTTTTGAAGGATCTTCCAGCAAACACAAATTACAAGAATGCTGACTCCTAGCATTATGATATCTTGCGTTGAAATAAGATTTAATGTTAAAATAATCTACATATGTAATTGCAAAACATTTAAACAAAATACAACAATTTTTCTAATCTTTAAAATTCATTTAAATCAAGCAACTTTGATATTGTCTTGCGTCTATTTTTTGAATGTAAAATAGATCGACCAATTATTAGAAAGTTGCTTCCATTGTCAATCGCCAATTTTGGATTGCCTCCTTGGATACCTAAACCAGGGGAATAAATAGGAATACTAGAAACGGATGAGATATACTTTAGAATCTTCAAATGAGTAGCTCCTACTACAATTCCATCAACATTACTTTTTTTTGCATACTTTAAGAATATCTCAAAGAGCGGCAAATTCTTTCCTTTATTTGATTTTCCCTGGGCAACGTTCAGGCTATATCCTTCGCTAGCATTTTCATGACTCATATACGCAAGTGAGATTACTCCCATTCCAAGTTTGTGGGCAAAGCGAACAAGCGATTTTAATTGTTTTTGTCCAATTATTGGATTTACTATTACTGAATCAAAGCCCATTGAATGTAAATATCGTAACGTTATCTGATTGGTATTACTGATATCATTCAATTTTATATCGGCTATTGACAACAACCCATACGAATGTATCACTCTGTTTATTTTCGCAATGCCTATTTTACCAAATGGTAGAATAATATGAAAATTTATTTTGATGGCACACAAGAATGGATAAATGTTACTTATCAAATTTTCAATATACTTAAGGTTATGATAGCGTGGTTCTAAGTCTAGGGCAAGTATTATGAAACTTTTATTATCCATCGAAATATTTGCAATGCGATCTCTATATGAGGAAACTTTATTCATCAACTTTCACTAATGGATGTGATCCAAATAATTTTATCAATTTAATGTAAATATATCCATGTTCCTGTATATTATTAGTAAATGTTGGATCTTCTGATTTCAGACTTGAATATCTAATGAAAGAATAAGTAGGATTTTCAGGAATTGTTGTATAATAAAAATAGGACACTCCATCAGATTCGGCCATATTCAGGGCAGTCCCCACAACATATTTCAATTTCTTTGTACTATTGAAAACAAAGAGAGGAAGTGGTGATTCTTCATAAATCATTTTGTAAGACGCAATTTTTACAAGACTTTGGAAATTCCTCAGCTTAATTGGTGCATAATTGGAGTTTTTTGCACCTTTAGGCCTTCGCCAAAAAATTGGTGGAAATTTGTCAACTGAGATGATCGGAGAATACATCACTGATGGATATTGTATGTTTTCTACTATTGACACATCTTCAATACCATTAGTATTTCTATATGCAAGATATTGGCCGCCACTTGGATATTTTACGTAATATATTACAGGTATATTATTCAGAAAATCGATTTGAGTTGCCAATAAATCATCTTTGGCAGATTTGAAGGAAAAAGTAAGAAGTGGAGTTCGTTCAAAGGCACAGACCAATCTGCCAAAATCTTGAATAGTGGAAACTTCAATAAAGAAAGGTGACTTAATTTGCAATGCTCTACGTTCTAAAATAACATTATTAAAATCATGCGAATAAAGAGGTTTGTTTAGACAAGCATTTGTTTTGGATAGATTGTAACTTAGGAGTCTCGAATTAGTTTTCTGTTCGGCGATCTATTATATCATTTATTTCGGCCCCGGTTCCTATGAGGACAACTTCAACTCCTAGTCTGTCCTCTATCTGCTGAATGAAATTCTTCGCTTGAGGAGTTAATTTGGAGTACTCTTTTAGACCCGCACAATCAGGAAAGACAACATCTAATTTGGTAACGGCTATTTGCGTTGCACTGTTTATCGTCACTGATTTCTTGGCCAATTCCATATTAAATGGAGATGCTCTCCTTTGTCTTCCTGTCACACTTCCATATTCTACCCAACCCAACTTACTAGCCTCATCAACTGTAATTTCATTTTCCAATGGTCCACCACCCACACGAGTCACATATGCTTTAAAGACTAGGATAACATCATCGACTTTCTTAGGTCCTATGCCAATATCAGAACATATCCCTGAAGCAGTAACATCTTTTGAAGTTACAAATGGATAATCACCGTGGTATAGTGATAGAAAAGTTCCCTGCGTTCCTTCTATGAGTATTGAGTGGCCCCCGTCAATTGATTCATTAACAATGTCAGAGACACTTCCAAGATAATTCTTTAGCTCACTTATGTCCTTAGCCAACTTAAGGGTTCTTAAGGCACGGTCAGAATTAGCCGGACCTGTACCTGTTCCTGTAGTTCCGACAATTTTTTTGAGATGTGCATCTTCCATATCGCGCCTTATGTGCGATTCATCAATAATTCCACAATGATTATCAATTAATGTCCTGTTTCCTGCATTATATCTCTGAAATTCTTCTTTAAGTACAGCTGGTGTGACAAGTACTCCGGCACCTATCAAAAGTTTGGTTTCAGGATTTAACACAGCGCTTGGCAACATCCGGACCTTGAAGGTTTGATTATTGTAAACGAAGGTGTGGCCGGCATTTGCACCAACTCCACCTCTTACAGCTATTTTTGGTTTATCCTTTATGGATAAATATGCAATTATCTTTCCTTTTCCCTCATCACCATAAAAACCTCCTACAATAACTTTACAAGTCATTTCTATTTCAATTAAATTATAAGTAAATATAAGGATAATCAAGTGCCCTGAAACTACTAGAACGCAGAAAAATTACTTGAGTCTTTGGAATTTTTCACTAATACCCCAATAATAATCCTGTATCATGTAGTCAAACTCTAGACATCAAATATCCAGAATATTATAAGATGACACAATTTTATATAGTCGATTCGGAATAATCATACTATTTAAAATGGATTATACAAAGGTGTGTAAAGAGATATTAGATCTGGATCCAAAAATTCGTTTTGCAGGTGTATGTGATGAATCTGGTGAGATCAAATTTGGAGGTCAACGCGAAGGACTGGCGAACTTACTAACTGCTGAAGAAACAAAGAGATCAAATTTGCAGGCGCTTGCTAGATGGGGATTGCGCAATTCTCTATCTTCCAAAGTCGGCAAAGGGAAATATGCTATGGCAGAATACGAGAAGATAAAACGCATTACTGCCCCTCTGGATAACGATCATCTCCTACTCGTTACAACGGAAGTAGATGCCGATCACCAAAATATAATAGGCAAAGTCCTAAAAATACTTCAACAATAATCTTTAACCTGTTATTCTGTTTTTTTTGTTTATTACGGAATCTGGTCGTTCTCCTACTACTTTATCCAACCGTGTTCATGTTCTCTATGGTCATGTGATGCTCCCACACCTGTTACTGCACCCATATAGTCACCATACACGGCAATTACGTCTTTCAAATCTGACAATTCCTTGAGAAATTCTAATGTTAATTTATCGTTGAAAGCATAATGTGTCCCGCTATCGTGTATAGTTGGGTTCATGCCAGTTTTGCTAATGATGTAAGTTCTCATTTCTTCCGAATTTGTTTCTGGTTTTGTAAAAACTTCAATCAAATAAAACGGATCCTTGTCAGGGTTATTTCGTCTTCGCATCATCAAATCATGAATGAGTTTAGGATGAACCTTTGGAAGATGAATTTCATACAACGTATGAAGTCCTTCAAAAACTCTTCTTATTTCAGTCAGTTCCGACAATTTTGAATTCTATGATATTATACCATTCTAGCTATATGAGCATTTTTGATAATCACGATTTCGAATCTTTTTTTCTTTTGTATTTTGTAATTCTCTAGCCAGGGATTAATTCGAATTGATCCCGCTTTGATCATCTGTATTGATAGCCATGAGCCAAAACATCTTAAATGGAACTTCAAAAGACTATTTGTAAGAACGCATCGGATTCAATACCGAGACTTTATAGGCAATGTCTAGGAACAACAAATTAAATATGCCAATGATAAACTGAATTCGTGATTTTCTACCATGAGTAACAATTCTAATGATGGCGATATTGAAAATTTACTTTTTATTATAGCAAACCTTCCTGATTTTCTAAAGATATCGGTTTGCCGAACAAAAGTAAAGGAGTTGGTTGAAATGACTGAATCGGAAAAAAAAGAGACCATGATTAGAACTTTAACTTCTATCAATCTGATCAATCAAGACAAGTTGGTTAAGTTAACTAAAACATGGATGAAAGTTATCTCAGAAATAGAGCCCTATGAACTGACAAGGATTCTACATAGTTATCTTGTTATTTTAGATAGTGTCAAACTCTTCGATAAATTAGATCCAAAATTGATATTGAATACTTTTTCTTCGCTTGAAGAAGCTGAAAGGGATAAACTCTTGCTTTGTATTAAGGAAGCATTATTTCTTAACCATAATAGAGGGAAAATTATGAAAAATATTCCTACAAACCTCGCTAAAGTTATACTCAATTAGGGGTTCCAGGATTTTCAGGATTCTTTTTCAATTCCTCGACCTTGTCCAAGCCAAAGAACCCTCTTTCATATTTTTTTAGTGCCTTCCTGTGTTCTGGTAATGACATGTCTAAATGCATTTCATTAATCACCATAACTCCATAAGTAGCCCATTCTTTCCAACAATCCCCACAGGACGGATACTTTAATGAAGAAGGGTCTTGAATTTCACTTTCTTCGAATTCTTTGCCGCATTTCAAGCATTTCATTTACAGTGATGATACATAAAGGATATTTTATTGTTTTATTTCAATAAGCGTCGATTGAGGTATCACAATCATTTTTTGTAACTGTGATTCCTCTTAATATGGTCGCGCATGACTTCCATACCTTCAAATTTCATATCACACTGTTTACATTCGTAGGTTCTATTATCGTGGGTAATTTGAAAATGTTGCATCAATTGTTCTAAAGTCCTAAAACGCTTACCACAAAATTCACAAGTATTTTTCTTTAATAAACTAAATTTATTAAACTTTAACATATAGACTGGATTAAATTTTTAGTATTTATATTAATGCTAATTCTTCGTTGGCAGGACAATGTATAGCTGAGGATCTTGTCCTCCTATGAACAAAATATTATTATTTTTATTTACTATCCTTCTAATTCACCATGAAACAACCGGATCTTGATTTCTATTCCAGAGATACAGAAAATGTGGCAAAGGAACTGCTAGGTAAGAAACTAGTCCGAATGTATGATGATGGTTCAGGGAAACTAGAGAGATTATCCGGCATCATATATGAGACGGAGGCATATGGTTCAAAAAATGACCCTGCAAGTCATGCATTTAACGGTAAAACAAATAGAAATTCAGTAATGTTTGAAGATGTTGGTAAAGCGTATGTTTATTTTATTTACGGGATGCACCATTGCATGAATGTCACTGCACGCGCCCCGGATAGCGACGCAGGAGCTGTACTGATTAGATCATTGATACCAATTGAGGGAATAGACACAATGATTTATCTCTGTAACACGAAAAGCAAATCAAATTTAACAAACGGTCCTGGCAGACTAACAAAGGCTTTAGATATCAGCAGATTTCATAACGGTCTCAATCTGACCGACTACAGATCAATATTACATATAGAAAATGGGATAAAACCTAAGAGGGTACTTTCGACCACTCGAATTGGGATAAGTAGAGCTACAGAAAAATATTGGCGATATCGGATTGCAGACGAATAATGAAGGTTACGCTCAATACTCAACACTCGGCGTAATTACCAATAGTTGGCTTTTATTTTCTCAATTACCCTTTCGTGTTCAGGACCTCTTCTTCGAGCGTATCTTTCCATTGCACTTAGTGGAACTCCTCCTAATGTTCTTGCAAGTCCTGCAAAGAAGAAATTCTTTACCGGATTATCACGGCCCACTTTATGCATAAATTTCTGAATTCCATATTTGAAATTATGTTGCCATGTCTTGTACATTACTCCCAACTTTGGGGGATCCATTGTATTTCCGATATCAAAAAAGTCAGATTTTTCAAGGAGTCCTATTGGAACAAATGTCAATGGAGTTGTTGTAAACTTAGAATCTGGTTGTTCCATTTCCAATGAATGAAGCAATTCAATTGTCTCCCAACTATCTTCTACAGTTTCATCATTGTCTAATCCCATTATTAGTGTAAACGCCGGAACCCAGTAGTTTTCATTTAATGTCTTGATTCCATTCTTGACAACCCAGTGCCATTCAGAAGGTTTGAATGGCGCTAATTTTCTATCAGCATATTTTCCGATTAACCTTATACTTCCTGTTTCAAATCCACACTGAATGCCTATCATGTTGTCGGGTGATGCCTTAATTATTTTAGAGATATTTGGGATCAAGCGCTCATCGGCAATAGCTCCTGCAAGAGTCCCATGAGTGGGATTAGTATGTTCTATACCAGTAGACATTATTCCAGAAAATAATTCTTCAAGAGCTTCTCTGTTTGGCTGCATGTTCTTTGTAGTTCGGGGATTCAAACCATATACAAAAATATCATCGCTATGTACCCATGCATTTTTTAATCCACCATATTTCATGTTGATTTCTATCTCTTTTACAACCTTCTCCACAGGATAGTATCTTAATGGTCTAAGAGTCACATCACAAAACTTACAGCCACGTCCACAACCCCTCATTACCTCAATCATACCATGCATGCTGGGATTGATTATGGTTGGTATTTCATCAACTGAAGGTTCGTTCCAATAGTGAATAAATCGACCATGATAAGTATTGTCACCTCTTTCAAATTCTTTTATCTCCACTTTAAAGGGATTTTTCTTGAATGGATTTGCTGTTTCAAGTTCATTATTAATCAATGCATCAAAAAACTTGGAACCCGCGCCATCAATTTCAGGACCAATTCCACCTAAATCACCCTCTACGATTCCGTATAAACCATATTCCTCTATTTTTGCCGGATCATAGTTATACTGCCATGTGCCTGAAGCACCTGCAATCACTTTAGCTTTACTGCCATTTTTCTCCTTTGCTCTGTTTATTTTCATATGCAGGTCCTTGTTATAGAACTCATCATATGAGATCTGCTTTCGACCGTATGTAAAAGTCATGGTTACAGGACCCATGCCAAGAGGATCCATTTCATAAGTACCTACTACCTCTGTTTCAGGACCAATGAATTTTTCCACATAATCTGGATGGGCAACCACTACATCTTCTCCACTGTAACCATCTCTTACTAAAGAAGCTTCGACTTTTCTCAGTCCATAGGGGGCATAATCTGCGATGCCATTATGATGCGAGATGGGATTACAAATAAAGTCAAACAATAGTCTAGGAGTGACCTGATTGCGAAGAATTTTGTAGAGTAACGTGTCATGCGACCTGTTTGGATCAATAGCTGGTGCGCAGCCGAAAAATGATGCTAACGATATGCCTCTATACGGTGACATAAGAGTGCGATCTGCAGTAAGAACTATCTTTGGATGTTTCAAGAGTCCCTTATACATACCTCTGAAACGTAGATTTTAAGTTTTCCAAATTTTGAAAACCCATTTAGAAACTCTTACTTTAGTATGATTCTCAGAACGTCCTCGTCTTTTAGTACGTGATCTAATCCTACCTTCTGGGAACTAAATTTAACGCTGCTCCCCCAAACATAAGCATGTTTGAAGTCCTTTACGAAATTCCTGTGTATTTTTAGACATACATCACGAATTGTACAGTTTTGATTCATAATGAGTGGATCCTCATCGATTTTGTCGCCTCTTGGCTTGAGATAAATTCTAATGAACGCTAGTTTTTCATAAATTGATCTCTTTAAGTGGTCAATGTTCATTTTGCGATCAGCAGAGATGGGAATAAAATTTTGGACCTTTTTTTCTATCTGTGAAATGAATTTACTATCCACGAGATCGATTTTATTTAATACTACAAGTGCAGGTAGGTAAATCCTATTACCGGTAACAACATCTATCAACTGTTCTACCGTCAGATTTGGTTCCTTTATTAATATGCGGCCATTACTAATACCGTTTATCCTTAGAACTTCCCTTACTAAATGACTTGGAATATTAGAAACCTGATTATGAATCGAGAGTCCTCCATAATGCGATTTTTCGATGAATACTTCTGGATATTTCTTGTTAATTCTTATCCCCACTTCGTGAAGCTCACTTACTAAAATCTGTAAAAGTTCAGGTTGAAAAACATCCAATACCATGAGAACTAGATCTGCGTTTCTTGCAACTGATAGCACTTTTCTTCCCAGGCCTCTACCCTTAGACGCACCCTCTACTATTCCCGGAAGATCAAGTATCTGAATTTTAGAACCATTATATTCCATCATGCCGGGAACCGCAGTTAGTGTCGTAAACTGATAAGAGCCTGTACGGGAGTTCGCGTTTGTTAAAGCATTGAGCAAAGTCGATTTACCTACACTAGGTAATCCCACAAGTACTACTGATGCATCTCCGGATTTTCTAACATTGAATCCTTCATTTTCCTTTCCAGAAGAAACATTTTTACCGTGCCTGTTTTCATCTTGCTCGCGCCTAAGTTTTGCTATTTTTGCCTTGAGAATTCCAATATGAAATTCAGTTGCTTTGTTTATTTGAGTCCTATGAATTTCTTCTTGTATAGCTTTAATTTTTTCAGGAATTCCCAGGGATAAAACCCCCTACTGTAATTTTTCTTTCATTCGATAAATATCTTTGTTCATGACTCAATACCGCATTATGGCTGAAGGATCCCAATATTAACAGGTTTCTTACCTACACAGGAGAAAGCCAATATTACTATTCTACATACGTCTTTTTCTTTCATAAATAAAGATAACGATTGCTACAGCTGAAATTATTGCTCCAAGCAGTATATAACTAAACGGTGGAATGAGTAGAACACCAATCTCTGGGATAGCCAATTTGACTTTACCAATAAAATTGTGGCTGTTCACAGGAAAATCAACTCCTGGTATTGATACTGGACTTGCATCTCCTTTTGTTATTATCACCCTCCTCCCATTTTCTGAGGTTATTTCAGTTATGCGATGTACTATAATCCTATCCTCGCCAGCGGGTTTTTTGAAGACTATGATGTCTCCTACATTGGTGTTATTGAACATATGTCCGTCACCAATAATTATCAGATCATTAATCCCTAGGACCGGGGCCATTGTGTCACTATATATAACGAAGAATGGCAACGGATTGTCCAATTCAGTTTCAAGATAATGGTAAAGTGAAACTATTATTAGAACTCCTAAGGCAAAAACTATAATATTTTTAATAACAGTAGGAAGCCGTGATTTTTCACCTAGCAAATCATCAAAAATTATTTATGTAGATTAGATAAATCTTTAGATTTTTATATTAAATTGGCAGCTCAGTCTAATGCCTTTTCATCATATTAGATGATTCTTAGAATAACTCTGAATCTTCACCGCTGCCACTATCTACTTTACTTTTTTGATATTTAACATAATCGTCTATAGCTGAATTTGCCTGAAGATCTGCATCATAATTTTCAGTTCTCATAATATGTCTGTATTCGACTATGTCAAACAATTTCTCAAGATTTGCAATCTCCATTGACATGGTTTTTAATTCCATATTTCTGATCTTGTATTTCTTTGATCGCTGATTAACCAACAAAATGCTATCTGATTTGATTCTAACATTTTTGGTTTGAAAACTGCTAATTTGCAATGCTCTTTTTAGCGCAAAATATTCAGCTTGATTATTCGTCTTTATTCCAATAAATTCTCTATAACTAAATACTCTTTTGCTTTCGTTGATTCCAATTATTCCTATTCCGGAAAGACCCGGATTTCCTCTGCTGGAACCGTCGATATAGATTTCATACAATAAAATTCAATATTGGTGCCTACAATATAACATTAACAATAGCCTCGGTCAATAGAAACTACCTGGTTGCTATCACGGTTTGGTAGAATATTGGTAAACCTTTTTCAAATATATTAAAGTGCATTTAAGATTCTATAGGTGACAATGGATGCCTAAAAGAAAAATAAAGGAAGAGAAACCGAGGAAAAAAATGGGGAAAAAACAAATTTTGATACCACCAATTATTGTGGGAATTGCAACTCTTTCCGGATTTGTGATAATGCACTTCTTTCCAGCTCCATCTCCGGTACAGGTTTGTCTCAGGTCGCATCATGACACATTTAATGTTCACTCAAAAATAGTCTTGGAAATTGACGGACAAAAGAAACTATTGCCAGATAATGTTGGGAAAAGTAAAGATGGGCGGGAGTGTCTTAGGGTAATACATACAGACAATATTGGAGACCAAGTTCATGTGCAATTTGTACGACCGGTGAGATTAACGTTGGATGATTTCATGAAAATCTATTCTGCAGATAACAGTACAATTCAGGTAGTAGATAACTCAACTGGGAGTAACGTATTCCAGAATATTACTCTGGCTGATTACAATGTGGATTATTCATATTTTTCCGAAGATCGTTTTGTGAAAATTAGTAATCTGACAAGTTCTCCACCCTTGAGTGATACATACTTGGCAAAGATTTCATTGGTCTCCAAATAGATATAAATAGACAGCATCATTTTTGATAAGGATTGAGTAAATCTGCTGTTATCATAAAGGGTGATGGAACAGGACCCGAACTTGTTAATGCAATGGTTCATGTTCTACAGGAATGTAATTCGAAAATTAAATTAATTCCTTGTGAAGCAGGATCGGAATGGTGGACAAAAAGCGGTGGCAATTCTTATATTTCTGACGAAGTATGGAAGCTTTTGGAGGACTCTGACGCCTGTTTCAAGGGTCCCACAACAACTATTCCAACTCCTAATGCTCCTAGAAGCGTGGCAGTAAGCATTAGGCAAAGGTTCAATCTCTACGCTAATGTTCGTCCGATTAAGACTTATAAAAATTCTTCAAATCAACTGGATTTCATTTGTATCAGGGAGGCAACTGAAGGACTCTATTCGGGAATTGAATTCAAGATAGGTGATGATGCCGCAATAGCTGTAAGAAAGATAACGAGGAAAAGTTGTGAAAAAGTAGTAAGGCATGGATTTAAGGTAGCAACTGAAATGAAATTTAAGAAAATTTATGTTATTACAAAGAGGAACATCTTAAAAGAAACTGACGGAATATTTTGGACAGCTGTTCAAAACCTTCAATCGGAATTCAATGAAATTTCTGTAGAGGAATATTACATTGATAACATGACACAACAATTGGTAAAAAATCCAGAACGGTTTAACAAGAGTATTTTGCTAAGTACAAACTTGTTCATGGACATTGTCTCTGAATGTGCATCAGGGCATGTAGGATCTATTGGAAATGTCTATTCCGGAAACTATGGTGACAACTATGCAATGTTTGAGCCAGCACATGGAAGCGCACCAAAATATGCAGGTTCTGATAAAGTTAATCCAGTAGCGACTATCTTATCGGGTGCATTAATGGCTAAATATCTCGGAGAATATGACATTTGTAATGCAATTTTTGCAGCAACTGAAGAAACAATAAACGAAGGAATTTGTCTTACATATGACCTGGGTGGTTCAGCATCGTTAAGCAAGATGGCCAATGAAATTGCAAAAAGATCAAAGACACATTTAAGGTAACACAGTATCTGATTAAGTATTAATTCATTCATTTACTCATTTACTCATTTACTTAATTCAATAATTTGTAACGTTTCGTAAAAAAGATCTTTTTGGGCTATTTGCTTCTTTGTCAGATTATTTTTGGATATAAATCGCTCTAATTTTCCCTTATCTGATAGACTTGATACCAGTATGAGGATTTTACCATTGCTATTCAATTTATCAATCGCGCTTGTTAGAAAATGAATTGAAACTTCAATACCTGTAGGTCCACCATCAACAGTTTTATCAGTAAGATTCATGGCATTTGGAAGATAAGGCGGATTTGATACAATCAAATCAAATTTTACGTTATGTAATGCTGTGGCTGCGTCACAGCAAATCAATCTATCGTTTTTCGACATCATTAATGAGTGTTTTAAAGAATTGAAATCAGTGTCAGTTCCTATTACCATACTAAAATTCTTTGACAATTCTCTAAAAATGGTTCCACTACTGGATCCTATTTCCAATGCTAACTGTCCATGATAGTCGTTAACTATGTTGGACATGAAAATGCTGTCATCTGATGGTAAATACAATAGAGATGAAATACACACGCAAATTTATAATTGTACAACTTTTCGATTTAGTTATTTTCTAAATTGTTTACTTTCAATTAATTCATTGCAAATTTTTACCAGGGTTTCAACATTTAATTGATCGATTTTTTTATTTTGATACAGTTTAGTGTTTAACAATGAGGCTGCGTTCTTGTTTCTGCAACTGAAAAGAAATTCTAGCCCCTCAATAATTTCCTTGTTCATTTTTTTTCTCCTTCTCTTTAACCTTATTACCTTGGATTCTATCTTTGGAGGTGGTAAGAAGGAGTTTTTGTCTATATCAAATAGAGGATCAATATCAAAACAATACTGAGAAAAAACTGAAACAACGGAATAATCTGCATTACCTGGAGACGCAGTGAGTTTTTCAAAAAACTCTTTTTGTACCATTAACACTGCCTCACCAAATTCATGTAATGATAACCATTTCATTATCTCTTTGGATCTAGCATACGGAATGTTTGATAAGAAATAATCAAATTCAAACCGATCCTGTTCAAAGAAATCCTGATTGAAAATCATAACATTCGTATTGTTCATTAGATAACTCTTTGCTTTAGAATACAATTCATTGTCTATTTCATAAGTGTATACCCTTCCAGCAAGCTCTGCGATCTCCTTAGTTAAATAACCATATCCAGTACCAAATTCTAATACTACATCTTTCTTTCCAACATTGCACGACTCTATTATTTTTGTAATCGCATTAAAATCTATTAGAAAATGCTGACCAAGATAGGTCCTCTTGTCATCTTCCAACGAATAATGTCATCCTAGTCTCTTTAGTTATCTCCTCAACTATCCTTTTTGCTACAAGTTTATGGATATCTTTTAGTCCGATTCTTGACTGTATGTCTGAGAAAGAAGTAAATTCTTTATTTTCTCTATCATTGATTATGCTCATCATGTATGTTTTTCCTATTCCTGGTATCAATTCTAACGAATGAATTCTTGGAGTTATTGGCTGCGCTGTATTAATATATGACACAAATCGTTCCTCGTTTGCCAACACTATCTTTTCTATAATAGAAGGTAGTTCATTCTTTGCAGATTGCGATATTGAATCATATTGCAACTTTCCAAGAACACTAATTATCTTGTTTCTTCCTTCTTTTCCAATATACACTCTTTCACCTATGTCAAAATCACCGTTTTGAATCCCAAGCAATTCTAATAATGTCAAACGATGTTCGCCTATCGCCTGAATAATTATTCCTTCCCTCCCCCTTATTGTTAGGGATTTACCCCTAAGAGAGAAATCTAGAACATACGCATATTCTTCAAACTTATGACTATGAAGATTATAATCATGACTGGTATATCTATTATGAAAATTATTATGACTACTAGAATCCAATTACTTGCAATTATATACTGCGGACTTTTTAAGTTTCATGTACTGTCGTTATTTTTTGTAATATGCTTTCTGAAGTTGATGTCAGTATTAATTTCTTCCAGCCAAATGTGAAAGCCCTTATTTCCTCCAGAGAAGAGGGTAATATATTCACCACTTCTACTGCCTCTTCTTCAGTAAGACCGCATTCAGACACTAACTCACTTACGAGTTTTTGCGCCTGATTTCTGGTTATTTTTGAAAACTTATTTACATAATCATAGGTCCATCTCTGAATTTGATCCATTTCGTCTACTTTCTTGGCCTCCAGTATTTCCTTTACATCAGCAAGTGCTATCATCTCTTTTTTTGTTATTTTTGTCAACACGCAATACCTTCTATTTTATTGGACGAATGTGATTAAACTTTGTTTGTAAGTACTTTTGTTTATCGCCGACAAGTATTCCAACCTTTGCGGTTCTTCTCCCAACTTCCTTGATATACCCAACCCTTCCATGGAATCTTCGATGTGGTGTTGTTTTATGCTCTCGAGGGTCTATTATCACCACAACTTTGTCACCGATTGAATAATTAATTAGTAAATGTGAAAGCCCTTTTGACATATTTCCCTTAGTCATAATATGTCTAGATTTCCTTCTGATACCGTGAGATTTTGGCATGCAGGATTATCATATTGGTCCATAATTTAATATTAACTGGTAATCTTGTTTGTATTGTATATTGAATATCGTTGAACTTGTGAAACCCCTCAATGTTTATGATTCTTATGAATGCATACGAAAAACTATTTTTGCGGATCTCCAATACCTTGGTCATTTAGTGCAAATAGAATCTCTCTTTCTGAATGATACGGACTATCGACCATTCTGGCGATTCTATTTTTACCAGCTTTCTTTAGGTAGAGTCGATATGTACTAGTGTGGGCCATTACGTTGCCACCCGTGGCTCTATTAGGATCACCAAATATCGCATCTGGCGAAGATTGTATCTGATTCGTTATTACCACTGCTATTTTGCATGTTTCAGCAATTCTCAAGAGGATGTGTAGCAATCTGTTAATTCTTTGCTGTCTTTCTGACAAGAAGGATCTGCCAAGAAACTCTGCCCTATAGTGTGATACTATGGAATCAACAATCATGATTCTAATATTGTGTAAATTGATAATATTCGGAGATTCCTGAATAATTACTTCTTGGTGAGAGCTATTGTATGCTTTTGCAACTATAACATTTTCAAGAGTTTTATTGGGATCGAATTTCCTTGCAGATGCAATGGCTGCAATTCTTTCCGGTCTAAATGTATTTTCAGTGTCAACATAGAGCGCTCTAGATAGATTACCTTCAGAGTCATTTTGTTGAACGGTGACGCAGAGAGTATGACAAATTTGAGTCTTTCCTGTACCATATTCCCCATATAGTTCAGTAATTGCCCTTGTTTCTATTCCACCGCCCAACAACTCATCTAGATTTTTTGAACCCGTGGCAATACGATATTCTAATTTCCTCTTTTCATAAATTTGAGTAGCAGTAATAAACGGCTTGTCAAAAACACCAATGTCTTCTAAAATTTCTCTTGCCCTGTTACAGAGTAGTATGCATTTCTCTATTGCTATTCCGGTAGCCTCAGCAATATCCATAGGACCTCGAATAACTAGATCCTTGATGGATCTAAAACCAGCTTCCCTCAAAGAGGTTTTAGTTGCCGGACCTATGTCCTTTAGTGTGTCAATGTCAAATACGCCTTGGCTACAGTCTTCGGACAATTTGTGTTTATCAGGTAGTATCTAGTAACTTCGTTTGAATAAACCTTGTTGTTAGCGGGTATATTCAAAAAATGACCATCCATTCTTACTTTGAAAATATTATTTTTGCCAATTGCAGGGTGCCCTTAATGGTATGTTCTTTAGATTCAATTGGAAATATATCTCTTAGATGAAGCTCTTTTGTTGTATTAGGGCCAATACTTATCAAAGCGTCGATGTTTTCAACGTATCCCTTAAAATTCGGAAGTATACTTTGTATTATAGAAAAGAAATAGCGAACTGCCGATGGGCTGGTAAAAATCATTGCTTGTACCTTATTATTCTTAATTTCCTTAGAGAATTCAATCCATGTATGATTTATTGTTTCTACTTGGGGATAATAGATGTAAAATTCATCCAAAATTATTCCCTTTGAACCTAATTCATCTTTTAGGAAAGAGTTTGATGCACCACTCCTTGGTATCATAATTCGAGTACCTGGCTTGAGTGACAATTTTCTTAATAATTTTAAAATACCCAAGGTGGAATATTCACTTGGTTGCCACTTTACGGAGATATTATTCGCCTCCAGTTTTTTTCTTGTCGACGGACCTATTGCGATAACATCGCAATTCGTTAATTGATCATCCAGCAATTGAGTTAAATTATTTTCTTTCACCATTTTAAAGAAGAGATCGACAGAACTAGGACTCATGAAGACATAATAGTCATATTTTTTGGAGCAAATGTCAAAGAATTTTTTATGAAATTGATTTGAGTCAATAGGAATTAACTTCATAGTTGGCAAGGTAATTGGGATACCTCCCTCATCCTTCACGATTCTTGTAAACTCTGTATTGTTTTTTTCCCCACGTGTTATTGCTATGGTTTTATTGAGGAAAATTTTACTCAACAATATAATAAAATTAGCTAGTCATAAAAGCATTAGGATTACTAACTTAGGATATATTATTTTGGGTAAATCTAGTTATTTGGAAGAAACCATTCTATCTTGTTTTGAATTCCAACAACTTTTCCAATAATGATTATGGCAGGAGATTGTATTTTTTTCTGTTTAACTTTTCTTTCAATATTGCCCAAGTTACCAATTATCACTCTCTGTTTGTTTGAGGTAGCATTTTCAATAATTGCAATGTCAGACTTTTTGGTTACTCCCGCTCCAATCATCTTTCTGGTAATGTGATTTAGTTGCTCCAGACCCATGAAAATCACTATGGTATCAGCTGCTTTTGCTATTGAATCCCATTTTATAGACGACTTTTTTTTCTCAATTGATTCGTGTCCTGTTAGTATGATGACAGAAGATGAGTAGTCCCTATGTGTTAATGGAATACCCGCATACACTGCGGCACCATTTAGAGAAGATATTCCAGGCACTATTTCATATTTTATATTTTTGGATGATAGAAATTCAGCTTCTTCACCGCCTCGTCCAAAAATAAAGGGATCTCCTCCCTTCAATCTAAGAATTTTCTTACCATCATTGGCATACTTTAGCATAAGTTCATTTGTAATAATTTGATTTGTAGTTGGATCCCCGGACTCCCTGCCAACATATACTTTCTTTGAATGGGAAGAAGTCATGTTAAGAATTCCTTTGTTTACTAATCTGTCGTAAAGTATAACATCACATTCTGACAGTAATTTGGCAGCTTTTATCGTTAACAAATCTCGGTCACCCGGACCTGCTCCACAAATATACACTTTACCTTTTGACCCTACTTTTGACTGTTCCACTTTTCTAGAGCCTCTCTCCATTCATGTGCAAAATCTGCTGCTCCCTTTGATAGTAAATCATTTGCCAGATCCATTCCAACCTGCGAAGCGTTTGTTATCACATCTGATTTTTTTACATTCATTGATTGCGAACCATCTGCAGAGAAAACAGATGCATGCATAACGATTCTATTTGTTCTTAAATTAGGTAATGCTATGGCACCTACGGGAAATCTGCAACCTGCGTTCAAATGGTGAATCAAAGATCGTTCAGCATCGATAGCATATCTTGTTGGTTTGTCCTCAATCTTTTGTAATATGTTGACTGTCTTCTTGTTATCCTTTCGGCATACAATTCCAATTGCTCCTTGTCCTGGAGCAGGAACAAAATCTAAATAGTTAAACCTCTGCACTATTAAGTTACTCAAGTGAAGCCTTTTTAGCCCAGCTTCTGCCAGAACAAGTGCATCAAACGGTCCAATGATGCATTTTCTTACGCGGCTTTCAACATTACCCCTTATTGGAATCACTTTTACTTTTGGATTCTTCCTTTTTATTTGAACTGCTCTTCTTAAACTACTTGTACCCACATGAGAATTTGGTTCTAATATTTCCAGATTTGATTTTGATTTTCCAATCAAGACATCGTTTGGCTTTTCTCGTTTCATTATTGATGCAATAACTAATTCATCATCAATATCGGTTGGTATGTCTTTAATGCTGTGGACTGCAAAATCGGCTTTCTCTTCTAGTACTGCTTTATCGACTTCCTTTTCAAAGACTCCTTTTTCGTTGACAGAAAAAAGTAGTTTGTTCTTATTGATATCTCCGCTCGATTTTATTTTAACAATGTCACATTTCACTGTGGGAAATAGTTTCCGCAAACTATTCGTCAATATCTCAGTTTGTATTAGTGCGAGCTTGCTTCCACGAGTAGCAACCCTGAAACTATTCAATTTCTTTCACTTTTTTCAATGCTTTTGCAAACGATTCGACGGTCTTGTCAATATCTTCATCATCATGAGAGTAGGAAATAAAACAAGTCTCAAATTGCGATGGAGGTATGAATATCCCGGATTTTAGTAGTTCATAGAATAATTTCTTATAAAGCAGGTCATTTGATTTTCTAATATTCGATGCATTCTTTATTTGTTCATCAGTAAAGAAAAGTTGGAACATAGACGAGATATTATTAATACTGGCTTCAAATTTTAGATCTCTTAGATGATCCTTTATTCCATTTGTTAATCTATCAGAAAAACGTGAAAGCTTTGGATATAGATCATTTTTTACGTCTTTCAATTTTTCTAATGTTGCAATTCCTGCACTAACAGAAATTGGATTTCCAGCATAAGTACTACCTTGAAAAACGGTTCCTTTTGGTGATAACAATTCCATTATCTTCTTTTTTCCCACCAAGGCTGAAAGTGGAAACCCATTCCCAATTGATTTTGCAAGTGTCATAATGTCTGGTACCACCGCAAAATATTCTGAGGCACCGCCGGGCGAGAGCCTAAATCCAGTGACAACTTCATCAAAAATTAAAACTATGTCTTCCCTTTCACAAATTTTCCTTAGTTTGCTGAGATAATCTTCTTCTGGAATTATCAAACCCATATTGGCCATAACTGGCTCAACTATTACACAAGCGATATCATTGTTCAGTTTAACCAAATTTTCTAGTGCGCTTATGTCGTTGTATGGTAATAGCAATGTTTGTTTCATTGACTCTTCTAAATTGCCATCAAATGAAGCGGTTGAAGCACTTGTTCCGGGACTAACTAGAACGTAATCGTAAGCACCATGATAACATCCATCAAATTTAACGACCTTTTTTTTCTTTGTAAAAGCTCTTGCCAATCTTATAGAGTGCATTGTTGATTCTGATCCAGTGTTCATTAGTCTTACCATTTCTATATTAGGTATCATTTCAATAATTAGTTCTGCAAGTTTAACCTCATTTTCTGTGGGAACACAAAAAATATTGCCCTTGTCCAATTGTGTTTTTACAGCACTTATGATATCAAAATATGCATGTCCTAGAATGATTGCGCCATACCCAAGGCAATAATCAATTAGAGTATCATGTTCTTGTGTAATAATTTTTGAACCTCTTCCATATGAGGCAAAAAAAGGATACGGTTCATAGAAACGAACCGGACTATTAACACCACCCGGGATTATTTCTTTTGCTCTATCAAATAGAGAAGCAGACAAACATTGATATCATAATTTTGTAACTGTTATAATTGTATCTTTATGAGCTGTTTAATATCTCTGCAATTTTCTTTGTGTGGTATGATATTATGATGTCGGCTCCTGCTCTTTTTATAGAAGTAGCGAACTCCATAACTATTTCATCTTCATTAACCCACCCCTCAAGCGCTGCAGCTTTAACAATAGAATACTCCCCTGAGACACTGTAGGCACATACTGGTAATAATGTAGTTTGTCTTGTTTTGTAAATTAGATCAAGATAAGGCAAAGCTGGTTTTATCATTATGATATCTGCTCCTTCTTCAATATCCATTATTATTTCATGAAGTGCTTCGTTCGTATTGTGAAACGGCATTTGGTATGATTTCCTATCACCAAATTCAGGGGTGGAGTGTGAAGCATCTCTAAATGGGGTATATAGATTTGAAGATAATTTAGCTGAATATCCAATTATGCCTACATTGTTGAAACTACTGTTATCCAATGCTTTTCTGATACTCTTTACTTGACCATCCATCATTGCAGAAGGGGCCACAAAATCGGCTCCTGCTTCGGCATGACTTAGCGCAATCCGCTCCAGTATTTTCAAACTTTCGTCATTGTCTGCAACTTTATTTCTTATAATCCCGCAGTGACCATGAGAAGTATATTGACACAGACATACATCAGTTATTGTTACAATTTTTTCACCAAAATTTTCCTTTAATGTTTTCACCGATTCCTGAACTATGCCATCTTTACGATATGCACTTGTTGCTCGGTCGTTTTTTAATTTTGGAATTCCAAAAACCAAAAATGTTTTTACTCCCAAATCACACAACTCTTGGATATTTTTGACTAGATTTTTTAGAGGGATCCTAAAGATTCCTGGCATCAACTCTATTTCTTTTGGTTGATTAATTCCTTCTTGAATAAAAACTGGATAGACAAGATCCTTAACTGATAATCTAGTTTCTTGCAGTAAATCTCTTATTGCAGGTGTTCTTCTTAACCGTCTAAGTCGTACTTTTGGAAATCCATTGAATTCAAAATCCTCATTTTGGTTCATAATTAAAAATCCTTGATACTATATTCAAAACTTCTTCATTTTTTTCTGTATTTCCAATTTCTTTTCTAAAATTATTCATAGGCGTAGACAGTATACCTTCAACTATTGCAAAAGACAATTGCTCCATGATTTCAAATTCTTTCATTCCTTTCTTAATGCCAAGCATCCTAGCTGCTTTCGATAATTCTCTATTTCTCACTTCGTCTACTATCTTGAATATTGATACTACAAATGGTTCTGCCCTAATCTTTCTAAAAAGTAGATCCATCGATTGCATTCCACTCTGAATCATTTTTTCTGCCAATCTGATCTCTTCATGTCTACGCTTCAAATTTCTATCAACTATTTCTGCAATTTGATCTATATTGACTAATTTTATTCCAGATATTGTTGCAATCTTGTCATCTACAGTTCTTGGATTAGAAAGATCAAATATCATCATTCCCTCATTTTTCTTTCTACACTTGAAAATTCGATCATAGGTAATAAGATAGTACGGTGCTGTTGTAGAAACGAAGATGATATCCGTCTTATCAAAATTATGGATAGCATCTTCAAATCTTACTGGGATGCCACCAACAGTACTGGAGAATGACTTTGCTCTCTCAAAAGTTCTACTCGCAACTTCAAAGTTGACTTGTCTCTTCTTGAGTGATTTGGCAACTAGTGTTGCTCCCTCACCAGTACCAATTAACAATACCTTCTTATTCTGAAAATCATCAAAATATTCTTCAGCCAAATTAACTGCCATAGAACCTATTGATACGCTCCCTTTATTCAAACCAGTGTTAGTTCTAATTCTACTCCCAACCTTTATCGCATGTTCAAAAATTATCGGAATAAATAAATCAACATAGCAATTCTGGCGAGAATATTCAAAAGCCCTTTTAACTTGACCCAAAATTTGATCTTCTCCTACTACGAGGGATTCAAGTCCAGAAGTCAGCCTTAGTAGATGATGAATTGCAGATTTGTCTTCATCAATTTCGGCAAATTCAAATGACAAATCTTCGAGTCCAGTAATGCTTTTCCAAGTATCAAAAATCTTGTCGACATCTATGCTTCCTAAGGCTAAAAACAGTTCTACTCTATTGCATGTTTGTAGTACTACACACTCTCGTATATCTCCACTGGTCAAGAATACTCGATGCGCCTTTGCAATATCCTTGAACGTAAATTTTTCGAGTACGTGGATTGGAGCTTTCTTGTGAGTTACTCTCACGTTCAATAGTTTTAGCTCATTGGAAATTACTGAATTCATGTTTTACTCACATTTTCCCAATTTTTCAACTTGTGTAATGCAGTCATTTTTGCTTCGTCGAGCTTATTTGATCTTAACAAATATTGGATATTTTTATCTTTTATTAATGAATATAAGAATTCCTTTCTTTCTTTCACCGTATCTAATTTTTGCTTTGCTCTCTTGCGGGCATATTCCTGTAATATGATGTTGCTAATATCTGAATCATTAATACTCTTATGCACCATCTTCTCTATTTTCATCCTTATTTTTCTAGCCATTATTGGACTTTTTCCAGACGTCGAAATTGCTACTTGTATCAGACCTTCGACATTCACCAGCGACGCGTAGGAGAAATCACTTATTTTCGGATCATCTGCTGCATAGACAAATGCCCCCATAGATCTTCCCTTCTGTACTAGTTTTCTATTTAAGACTTTATCATCAGTTGCAGCTAAAATCAGGAAAACATTTCTGAATCCATCTAAAATTTCAACATCCTTGATTCTGCTTTTTATTAATTTAATTCTTCCATCAGCCATCATTTTTTTGAGTTGATTATTTAATCTGCTTGTTATTACTGTTATTTCGCATCCTTGATCCAAAAGTCCGTTTATCTTACGTAGGCCCTCGGTACCTCCGCCTATTACAACGGCCTTCTTATTGTTTACGTTAAGGTCGACTATCAATTAGTTGCACCTGATGTGAACTATGCATTTGATGCTCATGTCTTTATTTAATCATTCCATAGGGTTTTAGCGATCATATTATCCATATTTCAAGTTTGAATGACTTTTTTAATTTAATTGGAAATATCATATAGTATATATATCATAACGACGTTATAATTTTTAATGACCTCGGATCTGAATATGGATTATAGTAAGTATGACTTCAAGGATTCTACAGAGCTGTACGTATATTTAAGTAAGAAGGGGCTTTCACGGGGAACAGTTGAAGAGATTAGCAAACTTAAGAGTGAGCCAGACTGGATGCGAGAATTTAGATTACGCGCTTATGAAGTTTTTCTTAGCAAACCCATGCCAAACTGGGGTGGTGATCTATCACATATCGATTTTCAGAATATTTACTACTATGCTAAAGCGTCTGAGAAACAAAGTAAGAGTTGGGAAGAAGTTCCAGAATCAGTAAGGAATACTTTTGAAAAATTAGGAATTCCTGAAGCAGAAAGAAAATTCCTTGCGGGAGTTGGTGCACAATACGAATCAGAGGTTGTATATCATAATCTCCGAGAAGATTTGGAAAAACAAGGGGTAATATTTGTAGATACTGATACTGCCGTAAAGAAATACCCTGATATTTTAAAGAAACACTTTGGTAAGGTTATTCCTCCTGAAGATAACAAATTTGCAGCTTTAAACAGTGCTGTATGGTCCGGCGGATCATTCATTTATGTTCCACGAAATGTAAAGATTGAACTTCCTCTTCAAGCATATTTCAGAATCAATGCGGAAAATATTGGTCAGTTTGAAAGGACTCTTATCATAGCTGATGAAGGTGCAGAGGTGAACTATATAGAAGGATGCACAGCTCCGGTATACACAACTGAATCACTTCATTCTGCAGTTGTAGAGCTAATCGCGAAGAGAGGTGCAAAAATAAGATATACTACTATTCAAAATTGGAGCAAAGACGTGTACAACTTGGTCACAAAGAGGGCGTATGCATATGAGAATGCAACAGTTGAGTGGGTTGATGGCAATCTTGGAAGTAAGTTAACAATGAAATATCCGGGTGTTTATATGCTTGGTAAACGAGCACATGCTGAAGTAATTTCAATTGCTTTTGCAGGCAGTGGACAGCATCAGGATGCTGGAGCAAAAGCTGTTCATCTTGCTCCCGATACAACATCTAGGATTACAAGTAAATCTGTAAGTAAAGATGCGGGACGCACCACTTATAGAGGACTATTACATGTGGCAAAAGGTGCAACTGGTGTTAAATCTAATGTCCGATGCGATGCATTACTGCTTGACAAGAACTCTAGAACCGACACATATCCATATGTAGAAGTAAATGAAGACGATGCTACTATATCTCATGAAGCAACGGTAGGTAAGATAGGCGAGGATCAAATATTCTATCTTATGAGTAGGGGATTTTCAGAATCTGACGCATTATCATTAATCGTTGGTGGCTTTATGGAACCATTCACAAAAGAGCTACCAATGGAATACGCAGTAGAACTAAACCGATTGCTAAAGTTAGAAATGGAAGGTTCAGTAGGATAATAGAACAGTGGGTACAGGTTGCGTCAGTCAGAAATGTAGAATTATGTCTGCTTGAATGCGAAATCCCATTATAATCGATTTTCTTGGATAACATAATCTTAATATTGTTTTTTGTTAAACTGAAATCCTTATAAGCCGCTTCTAACTGATTTCTTTCTGAAACGTAGAGGTTTCATGGAGAATTCTAAATGGATTTTGGTTTAATCATCATGCAGTTACTGTGGAGTACTCATTATTCTGAAAATCCACCCTTCCCATTCTCATTTTCTTCAATGATTGTAGCTGCTCTTATCGCCATAGGCATGAACATCGCATTCGCAATGCTTAGAAAGAAAACTACTGATATTGAAAAAATGAGTAAAATAATGAAAGAATCAGTTGAATTTAGAAAACAGATGATGGCCGCTGTGAAAAAGCAAGATAAAGCCCAGATCGCAGAACTAAAGAAAAAGCAGGCATATGTTAATAAAATGAACCTGGAAGTCCAGCAACAGCAAATGAAACCTATGTTTATCTATATGATCCCATCATTTCTGCTGTGGATCCTAGTTTTCCCGCAGATTTTTGGAGGAGTAGTAGCACTTTCTCCGATCCACCCTGTAATTCCATTCATAACATGTACTCAAGAGAACGTAAACAATGACATAAAACAGAATCCAGATGGAACTCATAAAGGACCATGTAGAGAAGTCGGGCAGATATATTTGTGGGGATGGTTTCTGATTGTTAACTTTGCATTCAATGGTATGATTTCAAAGCTTACAAGGACAAACCTTCCAAGCATCACGTAATTTTCTATTTTTCTATATTCTCATCTTCACAAATTATATTGTAAGAGCTTTTTCATATCACGTTCCGTATTCTAGAAATTAACCTAGAAAGCTTGTTGATGGGATGAGCTGTGATTCTCTCATAATCCTCTATTGTATCTAGATCTTCTGCCAAGTTTACAGACTCGACAACTATGGTCCGTGCACCGGTCTTTTTTGAGGAATAGATATGGTTGTAATAACTATTATTATCATAGGAGGTCTCAAACAAGTTAAAAGGTCGTCTTATCAGTAGGTTTGTTCCGTCCATTCTCATAGAAGGAACAATGATAGAACATTTGTGAAATTTTCTAGACATTGATAGCAATAGTTCAATCTCATTTGGATCTAGAAAGATCAAATCTATGGGCACTACGATATTTGTATTGACTAGGTTTTCTTTACAGTAATTATCACCTATCTCAACAGCATAATTCACTCCTTTTTCCTTTGAAAAAAGGAATTTGACGTCATAATAACTAGAAATTTTTTCTACCTTTTCATCTGCCGAAATAGTTACTATTGTGGAGATACTTTTACATTTTTTTAAATTAATTATTGTTGATTTTAGCATCAATTCAGTTAATACATTTTTTTGATTTCTAGTAAGTTCCAATCTCGTCTTGCTTAATTCAAACTGTTTAACTGGAATTAATGCTGTGATTTTCATAGTTCATGCTTATTGAAAAGATTTAGTATATAATTGGACAAATTAATTTCGTCCTGCTCATTGTCCATGATAATATTGGTCTTGTATACGTTGATCCCAATGTTCCTAATTTTATTTTCATATTCCTTGTCAGATTCAGAGATTACCAAATTCGATACAAAGTCCACATAATGAGAAGCTATTCCAATTGGAGATGATTCTATACCCATTGCATTCATGTACTTTGAGGCCGGACCACTTAGGGCTGCATTCCCAATTAGCGGACTAACTGCGACTACTTTTTCCTTTCTTAAGGAAAGTTCCTTTCTGATTAAAGGTATTGAAGTTATTGGACCAATGCTGGAAATTGGATTACCTGGAGCAATTACTATCATATCAGAATTTCTAATAGCCTTAAGGGCCTTGACACTTGGAATTACTTTTTCAATATCTTTGTATCTTATTTTTGAGATATCTAACTCTGCACGATGTTTGACCCAATATTCTTGAATATGCATATCGCCGATTGGAGTTTCTATTCTAGTTTCAAAATGATCATCTGAAGCAGGAATAATGACAGGTGAAACCGAGAGTTTTTTTCTTATCCATTCTGTAATCCAAGAAAGAGATTTTCCCTCTTTTAGAAAATTAGTTCTAACAATATGAAGAGCTAGATCCTTGTCGCCGATTTTAAACCAATAATCCTGTTCAAGTCTCTTCATTTGCTCCATAAAAACAAATGAATCATCTGCAACACCCCATCCTCTGCTTTTGTCTAGGAGTCCAGCCAAACCATACATTATCGTATCAATATCTGGACATATGTAGAGACCATGAATCCAAATATTGTCTGCAATATTTGATACCAACGTCAACTCATTCGTTGTCTTGGATAACCCTCGTGCTAGTTTTACCGATCCTGTTCCTCCCGCTAATAGTGTAATCAATATAAAAGAACACTAGTTGGCCTACAACTTTTTTAAATTTTCCTAAATTGACATCATGATATCTATGAATCATAGAATTTGGAAGGACTGTCGTGGTTGAAATTTGTCTATATGAAAAAGCTAGTGTATTCGATAAAGATTATAAACAGCTCGAATTAGTTTCTACCATGTGAATAGTTTCAGGTTCATTATGGTAATTTTTTTGATAACATTCACAGTTACATCATTGGGTTCGAATTCTTATGCAGTTCAAATGACGACCGTATTGTCTCCTATACTAAATCAAGCTGAGCCAGTATTTACCGCCAATAGGTTTATTACATTGCAATTTGACCCGACAAGTGAGCTAGCAAAAAAACTCGCTACGGTTAATGAAAACGTCACATTTAAAGCAAATGCTTCTACTCCAGGGATGGCAGAACTAATCTCTGGCATAAATAAGGATATCTTTACCGAAAAGCAAAGTCCGATCCTAATTGAAAATGGTACAATTGATTACACTGGAACGCTGAAGGGAAGTAGCGACAGGCTGAGTGTGTCATACAAGGTGGTCTTTACACCAAGCATAAGCGGATTCACTCTTCCGACCAATGATTCTGAATCTGCAGGTGCTCTGGTCGATTTAGACTGGAGAGGATTTCATACCACTAGACCTCTTGAACTCCAAGTACCTGACATTGGTAATATGAGTATTAACTATCCATTAAGTTTACTTCAAGTAAAATTTCCTGAATTAGCACAGCAACTGAATTCAAGTGAAGCAAATGAGATATTCCAAACACCATTGTTTAATTTTGAAGATATTGGTACCCCCATGGAGCGTTGGCATTTCTTGTTTGACCCAACGGGTAGCCAAGCTTCGACAGCCGGTTCTGGATTCCAAGAATTGGGAGGTTCACGTGTAGTTTCAATATTCTCATTAGGTGAAAGTAGCTTTAGAGAAGGAGTTATGGAAGCAAAAGAATCTGATGCAAATGCAGTAATCAATGGTACAAATGTCGATGTCCATGCAAGTCATCCTCCACCAAGTGGTCAAATTCAAATTGGTGGCTTTGCAACCGTTTCTAAAAGTGGAAACTCTGAAATTGCATTTGTCACCGAGAATGCTCCTGAAGGAACTACCACAGCAACGGGTGGATTTCCATTACAGGTACTTATAATTCTTGCAAGTATGATGGCTGCAGTATCAGTATTTGTTCTGTGGAAAGCAAGGAAATAACAAATTTTTTTTATTGAACTCTTTAATTCCAATTGTTTCCTGATAGCACGAGTATTATTTTTACACAATTTCATAATTTTTTAGTTTATTTAGCTTTTGGATATGAATCGAAACCACGTATCTTAAATTGGTAAAATCATATAATCATTTATTTTCATCATTTAGATCATTTGCAAAATTTAGTATATCTCATTTAGTATCACTTTTTTGGTAACTAAATCGATGTCATTCAAAAATGTGTTTGCTAGCTGTAACCCTCCTTTTGTTTTAAGTGGGATTCCACTGAGCGGTCAACCTGGGATCATACAGGAATGTTAACCCCTTTTTGTCCTTGCTCCACTCAGGTCGGCGGTTTCATTCCAGTATTGACATCTTCAGGCTATTCACCATCATCATCATTTTGATCAACTGGATTTCCTTTCTGTTCCGTAGCCAGGTGTCTCCACCTAATTATCGCTAATTTGAGTGCCTGTTATGAGGGAGGAGTTTCCTCTCTTTCGAGTGACCCACACGCTAGCTAACACAATAAAATTAAGGGGGATGACTAAAAAAATCTTTATTATTTTATAACGTTTAACGTGGGCTCATATTCTAATTGTTTCATGTTCACTATAGCAGTTGGTCAGATTGATTAAAACTTTACACCAACTGAGGTATTACAAATATGAGATTATTAGAGTTGGTATTAATTGATTTCTTATGGTCCAAATTGCTTTTCAAGCATGTCTCTTTTCTTACTTATTTGGAATAGCGAATCAGTTCGCTCATATGCTTCATTCTTTGGTCTGCCAAACATCATCGATTGAAACAGAAGGTGATTTTCAGGAATTACGATACCTGTCTGATCATCGGAGTAAAGAATTTTTAAAGTATCATCACTTTTCCTCATTGTCTCCTCATGAATGTGGACCATATTGGTATCGTCATGTTCAAAACCGAACTCATGTGCTTTAAGCCGAATATCTGCTGTACCTTTTGCTTTACTGAGAACAGCTACTCCGAATTCGTCATGATAAATGTCAGAAATCGAATCAAAATAAGGTACTTTATCTTTGAATCTAATTGTCATTTGATGAAGATGCATCATCCTTGATGGAACCTTATATGCTTCGACATATAGTTTTACTAATGGAAGAAACGACTTAACGTCATCTTGATGATGTGGATTTTTATCCCACTCTATAGAATCCTTAACTTCTTTTGTATCCTCCAAATCTGCCCATCTCCTTATTAATGTAACATCGTATCGTTGTATTTCATCTGCAAACTTTTCGATCATAGGTTGCATTATTCTGCCCATACCTGAGACATTGCAGCTGCCTTGTATAACATATTTTTGATTAATAACCTTGTCATAATTGATCCTCGAATTGTGAATGATATCTGCGACTTTTTTTTCACCTGTTCTATCTTCGCCTCCTTGAAAAATAGCAGGTTTATTCATAGGTACATAGAGATTTACTTTATTGGTAAAACCAAATCCATCCTTGGCAGCATCAATTACAAGGTCAGATCGTTTAATTGCATCAGAAATTGTCCCAGAAATATCATATCCTTTTTGTCTAAACTCTGGTATTTTTTCTTCAGGAACATAGACAGGAAATTTCTTTGCAATAGCTTCATCTAATTTTTCGTCAATTGAATATTTCCCTATTCCCACAAATTGAATATCTTTGTCACGAGAAAATGCAGATGCTACTCTCCTACCAATATTTCCATATCCATTTATGAATACTCTTACCATTTCTCAATGTTTTTACTGGAAATGAAGGATTATTTAATGTATTATTAATTGATTTTTACAACTCATTTCCAGAGAAATAATTCTATGATTCAATAACTTATAGAGGAATGATTTGCGTACAGCTAATTTATAAACATTAAATATCCATAGATGTTAAAAACTAACATTACGAGATGAAATCATAAATCACGGTGTCCTGATATGAAAAAGATTTTGATAATCGATAATTATGATTCATTTGTTTACAATATTGCTCAACTATTCGGTAAGCTTTCAACAAGGCCAATCGTTATTCGCAATAACAAAATTACTATCAAAGATATAAAAAAAATGCAGCCTGATGGAATAGTGCTATCGCCCGGTCCAGGGCATCCGGCAGATAGGAAGTCTTTTGGGATATGTGGAGATATTATTGAAACTATTGGCCCAAAAATTCCAGTATTAGGCGTATGTCTTGGTCATCAAGGTATAGTTCATGTGTATGGCGGCAAAGTTATCAATGCACATGTTGTAAGACACGGAAAAACGAGCAAAATAAAATATTTGGACAATGAACTATTTGAAAAACTGGCAAATCCATTTGTAGCAACAAGGTATCATTCGTTGGTAGCATCAAGAGAAAATTTTCCTGCTTGCTTAGAAGTAACGGCAATCTCACTAGATGATTCGGAAATTATGGGTTTGAAACATAAAAAATATCCTATCTACGGTGTTCAATTTCATCCAGAGTCCGTGCTAACAAAAAATGGTTATCACATATTGGAAAATTTCATAGATATCCTGAAAAAATAATGTCTGCTGAATATCTGCAAAAACAAACGAGAAAAATTTTATCAAAGGAAGATATTGATGAAATTGATTTTAGAAACTCAGTAAATCTTATTTTCTCAGACGAGATTCCAGACTCTACTATAGCTTCGTTTCTTACTGCGTTAACATTTAGGGGTGTTAACTACGATGAGTTAAGAATAATAAGAGACATCATGCTTGGGCATTCTTTTCAAATAACTCCAAAAGTTAACGGTGCACTAATTGATAATTGCGGTACGGGCGGTGATATGGCTAATTCTTTTAATATCAGTACTGCTGCATCACTTGTTGCGTCTGCTTGCGGAATAAATGTTGCAAAACATGGGAACAGATCTGCCAGTGGAATGTTTGGAAGTGCAGATTTTTTCGAATACATAGGATTTGATTTGAATATGCCTGAAAAAAGGGCCATTGAATCAATTGAGAGACTTGGTTACGCATTCTTATTCGCACCAAAATTTCATCCTAAATTAAAAAGGATTTCTGGCATCAGAAAACGGCTTGGTTTTAGGACAATTTTTAACATTATTGGGCCATTATGTAATCCATGTACAAATATTACGGCACAAGTGATTGGAATTTCTGATCCCAATTTTTTCGAACTTGTATCGAACGCGATGATCAATTCTACTATCAAAAAAATTTTTCTTATTCATTCATTAGATGGCATGGATGAGCTGTCAAATACTTCAAGAAATATCATGTTCATTGTTAAATCAGGCAAAGTTGAAAAACATGAAGTGGATCCCGAATTATTGGATCTGAAGATTGTAGGAAAAGATCAGGTACAAATTAAATCGGCCGAAGACTCAGTTAAGACAACGCTACAAACTATCTATGGAAAATCTACTTCTGCAAAGCAAGACATAGTAGCTCTCAATGCAGCAGTAGCCTTGATTGCAGGAGAGAAGACTACTGACATGAATGACGGAATAAAAATAGCCAGGGAATTAGTAAAATCTGAAGTTCCAAAAAATAGATTACGTGAATTGATATCTTCTTACGGAAACATTCAAAAATTAGATCTTATCGAAAAAAAATTTTCTTTATAGATAGAATTGATACATTTATTCAATAATTGACAATTCTTAGAATAAAAAGATAAAAAAGAAATTTAGGGTTTTATCGTCTTCTTGATTTTGGTTTTGCCTTTGATTTTGGTTTTGCCTTTGATTTTGGTTTTGGTTTTGCCTTTCCTTTCTTTACTGCTTTGCTTGGGCCACCGCCTATCTTGAACATCTTGGTTCCACAAACTGAGCATGTTCCCTTTGTTGCAGGTCTGCCATTTTTCATGGTGACCTGTGACTCGCCTTTCATCTGCCTTTTTGCTTTACATTTTACACAATAACCTTCAGTTGCCAACATATCAAGTCTACGGTGGTACCTTATAAGAGTAGCTCTCTGACTGGTTTCGATAGGCTCTACTATCCCGAGCTAGACTCTATTGTTCTCTTACTCAGTTATGATATACCTCCAAAGGAATGAACTTAAAATTAAATTTAATTCAATCAAGTACTCGAGGTTTAGTGGTTATCGAATTAATACTACAGATAGCGTGTTTGTCAAGCACAATCTCATAGTAAATAGAATTAATTGTTGTGGCATATGGCTAGTTACATTAATTTCTAACATTAGATGATCCATCTATAACTTTTCTACCAAATATGAGATATGTAGTATGACCAATCATCCGCATTGATGGCCTTGTTTTGCCTTCTCTTGCCTCAATATTGCGAATCATTATTTCAGTGCTTTCAATGTCTGTAAATCCTATTTCGTACATGTGTTTAGCAGTTTTTTCCAATTGATTCATAGTTGGACATATTATTGCAACAGATCCACTGTTCTTGAGGCACTTATGAACAATCTGTAATACATTCCAAGGATCCCCTAGGTCAATAATTGCAATATCAATGTCAGAATGTTGCAGTCCTTCCTTCATTATATCTTGTTTAAACATTGAAACATTTTTTTCCATTCCTGATTTTTTGAGATTCTTGTTTGCAATTTCCATAAATACTTCATTAACATCATAAGTAAAAACATGACCTGAGGGCTCTACGAGACTGGCGAAGAATGTAGTTAGTGAAGCACTTCCTGTACCTATTTCAAGAACATTAGATCCACTCTTCAAACCAGTTCTAATTGCGATATATCCTAAATCCTTAGGATATACTATCTGGGTCTTTCTATCTGATTTCATGACAAAGTCATAAATCGTTGGCTCTATGAGGTAAACCTTTTTTTGTTTGGCTGTAGTGATAGAAGAACCGTACTCAAGTCCTAATATCTGATCAAAATCTATGATTCCTATATGCGTATGAAGTTTCTTGCTTTTTTCTACTCTTGTTAACCAATTCTTATTTGATTGATAAAAAAACAAAACATATGCGCCGTCAGATATTTTCATCTACACAATGAGTTTGCAGAGAGGTAAAAAAATCTTCCAATTAGAAATTCCGTTTCACATTAATGAATATAAGACTACTGCGACTATCTTATTTGATATTATATAAAATTGAGATTAGCTTCACTTTATTCTGGAGGAAAAGACAGTAATTACTCTATTTTTGAAATCAGCAAACTCAGACATGATGTCGCCTGTTTGATTTCTATAATTCCCGAAATCAGAGATAGTTTACTATTTCATTTTCCCAATATCCACCTTACAAGAGTTCTGGCACAAGCAATTGACTTACCGATTAGAGACTTTAAATCCAAGACCTCAAGTTTAGAAAATGAGATAGTTGTTCTTGAAAACGCACTTTCAAGCGTTAAAGACGAATTCGGTATCGAAGGGATAGTTCATGGTGGAATTTCAAGTAATTTTCAAAAAAGGAATTTTGAAAAAATCTGTAGTGATTTGAAATTATCAGTTTTTTCTCCGTTATGGAATTTGAATCCAAGTAACTACCTTCACAGAATGATTGATGAAAAATTTAAAATTATTATTACTGGAGTTTCCGCAATGGGTTTGGATAGAGAATGGCTCGGAATTCAGCTGGATCATGAAAGTGTACAGAGACTGGAATCATTGTCATCGAAATTTGGGTTTAATCTAAATTTTGAGGGAGGAGAGGCGGAAACACTCGTTGTTGATTGTCCTATTTACAAGAAAAAACTTGAGATTAGAACAGGAAAGGTCAAATGGTTTGGCGATAATGGAATATTTGAAATAACAGATTATGAATTAATAGATAAATAATGTTAGACAATCTTCGCTCAAGTCTCGGAGCAGCATTAAAAAAACTCGTAGGCGCTTCTGACGTAAATGAAGAATTGATCGATTCTTTGTGCAAGGATGTACAAAGAGCTCTTCTTCAATCTGACGTTAATGTTAGATTGGTATTAAACATAACTCAAAATTTGAAAAAAAGATCTCTAGAGGAATCTCCTCCGAAGGGATTGTCAAGGAAGGATCATGTAGTCTCAATACTTTATGATGAACTTTCAAGACTGATGGGTTATAAGGGAGAAAATATTGTTGAAAGCAAGGCACCTGAAAAACAAGTCATTTCATTTACTCCTGGAAAACTCAATATTGTACTGATGTTTGGTATCCAGGGAAGTGGTAAAACAACAGTTACTGCTAAGCTAGCAAGATGGTTAACAAAACATGGATATCATGTGGGAGTCGTTGGCGCTGATACGTGGAGACCAGGTGCACTCACACAACTCAAAATGAATTGTGTCAAAATAAATGTTGAAGTATTTGGAGACGAATCTAGTAAAGATGCAACTTTAATAGTAAAGAATGGAATTGATTATTTTAAAGGTACAGGATCAGATGTAGTAATTATTGATACTGCAGGAAGACACAAAGATGAAGCAGAACTCTTAGAAGAGATGAAAAGCATGTATAATATTTCTAAACCAGATTTAATTCTCCTGGTAATTGATGGGACGATAGGTCAACAGGCATATAGCCAAGCAAAGTCATTCCATGAAACTGTTCCGGTCGGGGGGATTATTATAACAAAACTTGATGGAACTGCAAAAGGTGGCGGGGCATTGGCAGCATCCGCGGTAACAGGTGCAAAGATTCTCTTTATTGGAAGCGGTGAAAGAATTGATGATCTTGAGGAGTTCAGTTCCACGAGATTTGTAGGGCGATTATTG
>DATBMS010000006.1:0-3234 GCA_036554685.1 Nitrososphaeraceae archaeon
AAATAAGAACAGTTCAATCGTCAATTTCCACACTACTGAGATACAAATACCCTGATTACTGGACAATCATATTGATTATTAACGATAAATAATACAATTTTCTTAAAAAGATCCCAATTTTTTATCGAATTTCTTTTAATCGGAGTCGAATAGCAACAAGTACCTTTAAATGTCTAATATGAGAAAAATTGTTAATATGCCAGCTGGCATTGACGACCTCGCTATATACGTTCCAAAATTGTACATTGATTATAAGGATTTTGCTCAGGCAAGAGGTATTGCTCCCCAAAAGCTAGAACATGGTATTGGGATTAAGAAAATGGCACTGGTTGATACAAATCAGGATGCCGCTTGTATGGCCTCAAATGCGTGCCTAGAACTGATGAAGAAAAACAATTTACACCCAAGCGATATCGGCAGATTATATGTAGCCACGGAATCTAGTATTGATGAATCAAAGGCACTGAACTCATTTGTTGTGGGTATGCTCGAACAGGTTTATGGAGATAGTAGTTTTGAACATGCAGGTGGCATTGAATGCAAATTCGCCTGTGTTAGCGGATCTTATGCAATTTATGACAACACCAATTGGATAAGGGCTGAAGAGCATAATGAAAAGGCAGCTATTGTAGTTGTTAGTGATATAGCCAAATACGACGTAGGATCAGCAGGAGAATACACACAGGGTGCAGGAGCAGTAGCGCTTTTGATAAAAGAGAATCCAAGATTATTAGCTTTGGACCCTAAGGTTACGTCAACAATAATCAAAAACGAATATGACTTTTACAGACCTTTTGGAAAGGAAACTCCGCTTGTAAATGGATTATACTCCAATTTATTATACTTAATCCAAGTTAGGAAGGCTTTTGATAGTTACAAGGAAAAGGCAATGAGAACGGGATTGATTGATGTTAAGGATGGGGAATCAATAACTGATTACATTGATCTGTTTACTGTGCATTTACCATATAGAAGAATGGGAGAAAAGGCACTAGCTTATTTGTTAAGACATGAATGGAGAACTCTTCCCAGATGGCAACACGTCATCAAGGAGATAGGTTTCAACGAACCTGTGCCAAACGACAGCAGAGGTACAATAGAATCCATTCTGGCTGACAAGGAATTCATGAAGGCAGATGAACAATTTAGAAAAGCATTCATGCAAACCTCATTCTACAACGAGGTATATGAGAAAAAGATGGCAAGCTCCCTTGAAGCCTCTAACATCATAGGAAACTTGTATACAGCATCAATGTATATGGGATTTAGAAGTTTACTCGAATATGAATATAAGAAGAAGAACGATATTGAAGGTTGCAGGGTAGGTTTTGGATCATATGGGAGTGGTAGCAGTGCAATGGTTTTCACTGGAGTTATTCAACCAGGTTACAAAGAGATAGTAAAGAGTATGAATCTTGAAGAGGAAATTGGATCACGCAGGAAATTATCAATGGACGAGTATCAAATATTACGTGAAAATCAACGTAATCTGAATGATTCTTACGCAAGAGCCAAAAATGAGTTTGTCCTGGTAAAAATTGGTGGTTCAACTGCGGACAAAGCTGGTTTTAGAGAATATTGCTACTGCACTTAAGGTACAACCTTAAACACCATTTTTTCCTTTTTTAGAAAATCTAAAAGCTTCGTTGAATGCTTTTCATCCTCAAGTTCCAGACTTAGATATACACCAGCTGATCCAGCTGCTACGTTTGAACTCAACCGATCATGTTCAACCTGAACTATATTGACACTCAACTCTGCTATTTTGTCTACAATACCTTTCAATGCTCCGGGCTTATCGGGCAACTGGATGAATATCTTGACTAATCTTCCCATTTGCATTAATCCTTTCGATACTATTTGACCCAATAGATACATGTCGATATTACCACCAGAAAGTATTGAAATAATATTTTGATTATTTTTTATCTTACCACTAGAAAGAACATATGCAAGACTTGCCGCCCCTGCAGGTTCAACTACAACTTTCTCTCTCTCCATAAGAGTAAACATGGTCTCTACGATAGCAACATCATCTACAGTAACGACATCGTCCAGATATTTTGAACATATTTCGAATGTCAACTCGCCTGGAGACTTGACTGAAATACCATCGGCAATAGTAAATCCGCCCGCAATATGACAAAGGCTGCCATTGTCCAGTGATTTTCTCATAGCTGGGAATTGGTTGGATTCAACTCCTATGATTTTGACATTAGGTCTTTTCGCCTTAATAGCTATCGATACTCCGGATGCAAGTCCACCGCCACCGAGCGGTAAATAAATAGTATCAATATCTTTCAAATCTTCCATTAATTCCAAACCAATAGTACCCTGACCTGCAATGACCACAGGGTCATCAAATGCGTGTATAATAGAATATCCATTTTCCTTTGCCAACAAATCAGCCTTCTTCCAAGATTCATCGTAAGTGTCTCCAGAGAGAATGACATTTGCGCCATAAGAACGCGTAGCAGCCACCTTTGCAGGAGATGCATTTTTTGGCATAACGATGTTGCATTTTATATTTCTCTTCAAAGCAGCATAAGCAACACCTTGTGCATGATTTCCGGCTGATGCTGCAATTACTCCTGCTTTGCATTGCTCATCAGTAAGTGAGTTAATTTTTGAATAAGCTCCTCTTACCTTGAATGATCCAGTTTTCTGAAATGATTCATATTTCAAAAAGATATTGGTATGTGCAGATTTTGAAAATGTGTTTGACTTTAATAATGGCGTCCTTTTTACATGTGTCTTGTCCATTAGTTTCTGGGCCCTGATTATTTCGTCTACCGAAGGAATTTTACCCTTCAAATACATCTTGCTATGATTGTCCAATCAAATAAGCATTATTCAACCAACATTATGAATTTTGTTTTATTGCGATATGGTTTGTGCCTATTGTCTTTGATTGCGCAATGCCGAACTAATTTCCTTAAAAAGTTCGCCAATTTTTTTCTTCATTGGAGGTTTCATGCGTGAAAAATCCACAGTTTTGCTAGAGCTTTTTTTTGCTTTTGCATCGACATAGGGTTCGATATCAAAATAGACAACTATACCTTCCTCACCCTGCATTAGTTTATTATAATCTATCAAAATTGGAGAGACCTGATAGACCTTAATTATCAAATTCTCGAGTTGATAAAACAAAGAGTTCCTCTTTTTTTCAGCTCCTTCCAACTCTGGAAATGATTTCTCAACTTTTCTTATTTTGTCTTCTAACTTGCCGATTAA
>DATBMS010000010.1:0-14670 GCA_036554685.1 Nitrososphaeraceae archaeon
TCTTTTTTCAGATACTCAACGTAATCTTTTCTAAGCTAGACGTTATTGTTTCAGCGATTATAGTATTTAGCGTTTGAATCTACACAATAACAAATTTAAGATTTTGACCCCATAATATCGAAGGAAGAAACAAAATTCTTAAACTGTAAATAGTGTATGAATTCATCTGTATTCCCGCATGAATCATTTATGTCTATTCTACAAAAGCAAAGAAAAATTGGTCCAATATAACATTGAAATGTATCTCTTGATACGCATATGATATGATCAAATTGTTTCATTCTAATGTACATTCCGTTGCACAAGCAGATATAGTCATACTAGGTGTCCCCGATGAATCAAGGTCACATGCAAAAAGGAAGGGCGCAAGCAAGGGACCTGATAGTCTGAGACTTGCTTCGAACTATTATGAATTTTTTGAAAGACAGGGCAATAGGATTCCTATTTGTCCTATGTCAGGTACACTTGAGAACAAGAAAATACTTGACTTTGGAAATGTGCCAAGGGATGATCTGTATAGATTGGTATTTGATATAGTATCGACCAAAAAAATCCCCATAACTATTGGAGGAGATCATTCCATCACAACTATTATCCTACAAGCAATATACGATACGTTTGAAGGGGAAAAGATATCTCTTCTTTACTTTGATGCGCATCCGGATTTCGTTTCTTCAACACGTAACTATTATGGTTCTGTTATTACTGACTCATCAAGTTATATCAATTTTACAAAAAGTATTCTTATAGGGACCAGAGCAGCAGAAATGGAGGAATTAAAAAATGCATCAAAGCAAAAATTGGAGATCATAACTCCAATCGACATTATTGAATTAGGTATAAACGCTACTGTTAAAAAGATCATTGCAAAATGTGGATCAAATAAAGTATACATGTCCATAGATCTCGATTGCATGGACCCAGGTGTGGCGCCGGGCGTGTCTGTACCTGCCCCTGGTGGTCTATTTCCTGTGGATTTAATCTACATGATAAAAAAAATAAGTGAAAATTTAGTGATTTTGGGAATGGATATAGTAGAATTGTCGCCTGACTTTGACCTGAATCAAAATACTGCAAATCATGCAGCCAGAATTCTTATGGAGACGATAGCGTCATTAAAAACGTAAAATGAGTCGTGATAATGTGATTTAGACGTAGAGTGATCTCTTCAAAGAAGAGAAATAAGAAAAACAGTATTTATTTAGATAAAAGAGGGGTAATTGAAGAGCAAATTCTCTGCGGAGAAAATTGGGAAAACCACTTAAGACCGTTACTTTATTGCAGTTTCTCTATCAATAACTTCCTTTGTAAGATCCGGCTTTCCAAACCTTTCAGCGATACTTCGGTATGTTTCAATTTCATGTTTTGACAATGGGCGAATCTTCTTCATTGCCTCTTCAAAATGTTTCATATGTATCTTTAACTCGGTTTTAGCCGACTCTGCTTTTTTGGGGTCTTTATATTTTTCAATATGTTCTCTAAGAGCAAGCATTACTGCGGCTGATGCAAGTGCTGCTATATCGGCTCCTGTATATCCTTCTGTCTGCGCTGCTAGCCTTTCAATTTTAACATCATCTGCCAAGGGTTTTTTTGAAGTGTGGATTTTAAAAATTTTGATTCTGGAATCTTTTTCTGGCGGAGGCACATAAAGCAATCTGTCGAATCTACCTGGCCTCAATAATGCAGCATCAATTATGTCTGGTCTGTTCGTGGCCGCAATGATAATTACATTAGATAACACTTCTAAACCGTCAAGTTCTGTAAGCAATTGACTGATTACTCTTTCAGTTACATGCGAGTCACTCCCCATGCCACCTCTGGTTGGGGCAATGGCGTCAATTTCGTCAAAAAAGACTATGCATGGAGCTGCTTGTCTAGCTTTTCTAAAAACTTCACGTACTCCTTTTTCTGATTCGCCTACCCATTTTGAGAGCAATTCCGGACCTTTTATACTGATGAAATTTGCCTCGCTTTCATGCGCGGCAGCTTTTGCCATCAAAGTCTTGCCCGTTCCCGGTGGTCCATACAAAAGTATACCTTTCGGGGGAGTAGCATCAGAATGCAGAAACAGTCCCTGATATTTCAGAGGCCATTCTACTGCTTCTTGAAGTTCCTGTTTGACATCCTCAAGACCTCCAATGTCGTCCCATTTCACATCTGGAATTTCCACGAAAACTTCTCGCAATGCAGATGGTTCAATTTCCTTTATTACGCTAAGGAAATCATCCATAGTGACTACAATTTTCTTTAGTATGTCGGATGGGATGTTCTCTGTTGTAAGATCAATTTCTGGTAGCACTCTTCTAAGAGCTCTAATTCCGGCTTCTTTTGCTACGGCTTGCAGATCTGCTCCAACAAAGCCATGTGACATATTTGCGATGACTCCCAGATCAACATCTTTTTCTAGAGGCATTCCTCTGGTATGTATCTGAAGAATTTCCAATCTGCCATCCCTATCTGGCACACCAATTTCGATTTCTCTATCAAATCTACCAGGTCTTCTCAGTGCAGGATCAATTGCATTAATTCTGTTAGTAGCACCTATTACCACTACCTTGCCCCTTGAAGACATACCGTCCATCAATGATAGTAGCTGGGCAACTACTCTCCTTTCGACCTCACCTGATACCTCTTCTCTTTTAGGAGCAATCGAATCAATTTCGTCGATGAAGATAATTGCCGGTGCATTTTCTTCGGCCTTTTTAAAAACCTCCCTTAATCTTTCCTCTGACTCGCCATAAAATTTACTCATTATTTCAGGACCGCCGATGGTATAGAAATTTGCGTTAGTCTCATGCGCTACGGCCTTTGCTAACAGAGTCTTGCCAGTTCCAGGAGGACCATGCAGTAATACTCCCTTTGGCGCTTCCACACCCAGGCGTTTGAAGAGCTCAGGATGTCTTAGAGGGAGTTCTATCATTTCTCTTAAACGCGATACTTCATTTTTTATCCCTCCTATATCCTCGTATGAAATTGAAGGCGCACCGTCTCCCTTTGCAGCTTGAATTGCTTTTTCACTTTCCTCAGACACAGTGACTTCAGTAGAGTCTTCCATCAAAACTGGACCCGAGGGTTTGGTAGAGATAACCACGAGATCGACTCTCTGACCCATTATCGTCAGAGGAAAAATGTCTCCGGTACTTAGCAAGCCACCCAAAAGATATTCTTGTAGGTAACCTTCGGCGCCTACAATCCGTAGTGGTTCTGTTGGAGCTAATGTAACTTTTTCTGCACTTTTTGATTCCACCTTCTTTATTTCCACAGAATCGTTAATTCCTACATCCAGTCTGTTTCTCAGGTAGCCATCTATTCTTACAAGGCCTTTCCCTGTGTCTTTTTCTCTTGCAGGCCAACATAGAACCGTGGTTTTCTTGCCCATGGATGAAATTTCCAGGGCATCTCCTGTAGATAAATCGAGTTGCCGAGCAACATCAGGATCAATCCTTGCAATTTTCCTTCCAACATCGGATTGTTCCGCTTCGGCTACTCTTAAACTTGTACCAACACCATCATTATTATTTACATCCTTTCGATTACTCACATAGCTTCATCACTTAATACGCATACATTATATTTAAAAATCACATTTTTTGACAGGAATTAAAATCATCAAGCCAAATAATATTAACTACATGTATTCCACCATAGTTCATGCCAAGCATCATTATTGGGTACTGATGTTTCAAATATACTTCATCTTATGACCAGTGGAAATATTGAAAAAGTAATATTCATCGTATGCAGTATTGGTAACGATGTTGAATATTTTCAATTTGTAATTATCATCTACAGTTTGAACATATTAAAAGAACAAAAAGAACACTTAATTGAAGAATGTTTAATTTTCATACACTATGACTTGTTAATATCAATAAATATCTCCCCATAAATGAAACTCAGCTTCTTGAAGATGTTTAGACATGTTACTCGATCAAATCTATAACCATTATAAATGATACAATCTGTGGGATCATAAATTTCTCTTTCACATAATGCACATCTAACCATATTGTTAATTGATTCGAATTGTATAAAAGACTTATATCTCGTGCCCAAATCTTAAAACTCACTTATATAATATATTTAAGCTGCCGCGTCTATCTACCTTATAATTGTCTCAAAGACTGTTGGAAAGAAAGGTTGCAATTATGATTTCTGCCATTGTCGCAGCTGCCATATTATTTTCCATTCTTGCTTATCAGTATTTTATACGAAACTCATCTGATGTACAGAATATTGCTGCCGAACAAATTCAGAGTAACACTTTGGTCAAGGTTTCCGATCTTACTCATATTCTTAAGAATAAGCTTGACTTGGTAACCGTAAATCTCGAAATTCTTTCCTCATCTCAAGAAATAGTTGACCAACGTGTAGAGTTAGGGAAAATTTTGTTGAATACTGCTCAAAAAACAACTTCTAATGTTGTCGATTTTTACAGCTGGGTAGACAGGAATGGAACGAGTATTTGGTCCAGCCCAAATTTAAGTGATACTGTGGATGAGAAATTTAAAGTATTTTCAACAGCAGCTCAGGCTTACTTTGAAAAAATTAAGGATACCCAGGTTCCGTCATATAGTAATAAAATTAAATTGACAGATGGCCAGTCTGGAATACTAATTCTCTATCCAATAATTGATACCCAGAATAAGACTATAACGCAAAGCAAGACCAATGAATTTAAAGGTGCTGTTTTAGCCGGCATTAGTTCCGAAACTCTAGATAATTTTCTGCAGAGTCAAATATCTCCTTTATTTTCAGCAAACCTATCCATTGTTGACTCAAGCGGCATGATGATTCTGACAGGTGTACCCAAATTAGTGGGTGCTAATGTATTTGACAAAAAATTTGACACTTCAATAGGAAGATCAGTTAATGATAATAATCGTGAAAAAAACATAATAAATGTATTTAGATCTGCCGTACTAAACCCAAGGGTTGGTACTACTGATGTAATATTGGATGGTAGAGACGTTACAGCATCGTATTCTCCAGTCATATCAAATGGCATACACTATTTTACTATTGTTTTAATTTTACCTCACACTCTAGCATCCTCACTAGATGACCTAGTCGAGCAGCAGAGAAATTTTGCTATCCTGGCCATGATAATTATTATCTCAAGCGCTATAGGAGTTTTTTTTGTGATTACATATTGGAACAAGGGATTGCGGAAGGTTGTGTATATACAAACAAAGGAATTACAAGAAACAACCAAGAAATTGACATACCACGATAAACTTCAAAAAGAATTCATAGACATTGCTGCGCATGAGTTTAGAACCCCAATCCAATCAGTTTTGGGCTATTCAGAGATGATTCATGCAAATCTTAAGAATTTTGATCAGTACTTCGACAAAATAATTAGAAATGCTAAAAAATTGGAAAAGTTAACAGAAGATGTTCTTGACGTATCTAGAATTGAGGGGAAGAATCTCCAATTATCCAAATCTTATTTTGATTTAAACCAAACAATAGAGCAGGTAATTGAAGATCATCAAAAAGAAGCGTTGAATAAAGGGCTACGGATAATTTTTGATCCTAAAAAGAACATGCCTGCTACAGTGTATGCAGATGAAGCAAGATTACAACAGGTTATTAACAATCTATTATCAAATGCAATTAACTTTACCCAAAATGGGACTATCACGATAACAGCTTATCGAGCCCAAGTTGATATCAAGGGAGAAATTGACGAATCGGATAGAGAGTACACTCTAGTAGAAATAAAGGACACTGGTACAGGAATTAATTCAGAGATGTTACCAAGATTGTTTGATAAATTCGCAACAAAATCTATGTCTGGAACTGGATTGGGCTTGTATATTTCAAAAAGCATTGTGAATAGTCACAATGGAAAAATATGGGCTTATAACAATAAAGACGGCAAGGGAGCTACATTTACTTTTACACTTCCCATTAATAAAAAGGACAAAGAATAGAATTTTAATTCTATAAATCTGGGATGAAACTAACAAATTACTGAATCATTTTTTTCAAATAATTGAATAATCACATGTAAATTATAACCACAATTTGACAAAATACTTCGAATTAAAATTGTAATCTCAGAAAAAATTATTTATGCTTGAACATCATAATGATTCTGTTGAATCATCGAAGCCTCGTAATGTTGGTAGATGATGAAATCGACATTATAGGTCTATTTTCAGAAATTTTAACACTTAATGGTATTAGTATTCGTCCATTTACAAATACTGAAGAAGCCCTCAGAGAGTTCGAACAAAATCATTCTTACTATAAACTCGTAATATCTGATGTAAGGATGAGCCCAATGTCAGGTATTGAATTCGTCAAGAAACTTAGGGAAATTGATGCAAATATTAAAGTAATTTTGATGACCGCCTTTGAGATGGATAGGAGTCAACTCAGAGAGATCGATACAGATGAATTCTTCAACAAACCTATCGCGATGAATAATTTAGTCCAAATTGTAAAAAAATACATTGGCTGATTATTGAATTTCGATTCTCATTTGAAGACCTAATTGGGCTCAATTCTATCATGAGATCAGTTTGAAACCATACTCAGATTCTAACAGACTTTTTCTCAGATACGAATCTATGTTCTTCATTACACGAGGGTTGCCTTCAATGTGCTTTATCAATCTGGGATCACTATAATGCATATCATGATATTTTATGCTGCCATCAGACGAATAATATTCGAAGTCTATTGTCAGAATTCCAGAGATTTCATCATCATTTTCCTTGATATTGAATGCAATCAAGTGACTAAGCCTAATTGGCCGAATAATCTTTCCAGGCGTGTGATCTTCACCTACATTTTCAGTACTGAAATGATCCTCACTAGTGTTAGAGTGATTAAAATCCACTCTACTCATTAATTTAGTATATGCTCACACAGTCTTTAAACATTACTGGAATGAAAATAGAACATGTAGAATATTACCAGCATTTTTATTGTTTGATTCAAAATCCACTTGAAAAACCTAACAGGCATAAATATTTTGTTGTGCACTCGGCATTGATGGTCTAAGCATTACTGGGTAGTGAAAAGAAGCCAGATGTTTATGATTTAGCCATCGCAGATGGGATAAAGGAGATGTTAGTTATGGATGGATTTACTAGAGATAAAATTCTTAATACAATGGTGAGCAACTTGGCCGAAACCCTTCATATCGATTATTATGTAGCACTTCTTATTTACAACTCGGCAAAAAAAAATGTAGACTCCTTTTTCCATGTTTTAATTCCAATACTCTTCAAGCTGTTAATAGTATGTTACTTTGTTAAGATACCATACAATTTTTTATTGTTTCTTATCAGATTCCATTTACCCCCGAGTTTTAAAGAATTTTGAAAATTATTTTATTAGATATACAATTAACAAAATGTTCTTTTAGATGATATAACTTTTTTTAGATATATCCAATCATAATACATTTTTTTAAGAGATCTTAACAGCAAGACATAAAAAAGTGATGCCTGAAAAAAGACTATTATATAAATTATTTTGATCAAAGACACGCCTTCATAATGATTAATATTTGGCCTCTGTTCTAATATATATATATGAATAATACTGAAAACACGAAATTGGGACGTAACACTGATAAATCATGTTGAAGAGTAGTTTGTAGAGGGAGATCTTTTGAATTATCATAAACGTTTGGGAGTTAATTGGAGTAAAAAATGTGCGGAATAGCTGGTATACTAAATAAAAATAATACAGGCGTAACTGAGGATCTTATTCTCATGTTATCTTGTATGCATAATCGCGGTCCTGATGGGGTTGCAATACAAGTCGGACAAAATGAAATCAATTCATTGGAATCATCAGAATCTTCCGTCCCTTACACTGATGGGAGATTTGGGCTAGGTCATGTAAGGCTAGCAATAGTGGGTGGTCAATTAGGAAAGCAGCCATTTACGAGCTGTGATGGAAGACTAACATTGGGGCATAACGGTGAAATTTATAATTACAAACAAATCAAGAATAGTTTAAGGTATCAACATCATTTTGTTAGTAATTCTGACAGCGAAGTAATACTGCACTTCTTGGAGGAAGAATTAATGCGATCAGCAAGTTTAGTGGAAGCATTGACTAAAATGGCAAAAATATTGGATGGAGTTTATAGTATTGCGGTAAAAGATCAGAAAACAGGAGATATAGCTCTTGTCAGAGATCTTTTAGGGGTTAGGCAGCTTTACTATAGTGAGGATCCTGAGCAAATAACATTTGCGTCTGAGCAGAAAGCTATCTGGCTGCTAGGAGGAAATAAATCGGTTAAGAGAGTTATGCCGGGTCATGCCGTTATAATAAGTAATAATGGAATTTTAAGAGAATTCAGAATAGCAGATCCTCCTAGGTCATTAGATTCCAACAAGAAAAATTTCAGATTTAATACACTTGAAGAGGCGCTCAAAGCCTATAAGAAATCGTTGATGTCAGCAATGAGAAAGCGTACAGAAGGACTTGATAGAGTAGGAATAATATTTTCAGGTGGAATCGACAGTGTCCTAGTTGCATGGTTGGCTAAAGATATGGTAAAGGAGGTTATCTGTTATAATGCAGGTACTCTTGATTCATCTGATATTCTATTTGCAAATAGAGTAGCCAAAGATCTCGAGTTGACACTTAAGGTAAACGTCATTACTAAAGAGAGTACTCAAGAAATGTTACCAAAAATAATTTATGCGATTGAAGATAGTGATGCATTACAAGTTGAAGTTGCTCTACCTATATATTCTGCAATGGCTTTGGCAAGGAAGGATCATGTTAAAGTGGTATTCTCCGGCCAAGGAGTAGATGAAATATTTGGAGGTTATACTTGGTATCCGAAAATAGTAGCAAGTGAAGGGTATTCATCTCTCCGGAATCACATGATGGAAGATCTATTTTTACTTTACAAGGAAACATTAGAAAGAGAAGATAAAACAACTATGGCACATGGAATTGAAATGAGGGAACCTTATTTGGACAGAGATGTCATCAAAACCGCTTTTGACATAAATCCAAGACTCAATGTGACAGGACCTAATGATAAGCTTGGAAAACAAGTTCATAGAATATTAGCAGATCAATTAGGGATTCCTAAGGAAGTTGCGTATAGGAGTAAAGATGCCGCACAACATGGATCAGGAATACATTTCATTATCGATCAAATAGCAAGAGAAAACAATTTTGATGAAAGTAGAATCTCCTCTGGCTATCTGCGCGACCTTGAAAAGAGAGAGGTACTTGGAAGTTCGCAACGGTATGGATTCAAATATGGAAATAAGGAATTATGGTTAACTTCTCCACATATTCAGATGTATTTGGACAGGATATTTGAAAGCGTTTTTGGAAAATCAAATAGTTTTATCGATACCTCAGGCGAAGAATATTTGTTGACCAATAGGATAATAAAGAAAACCTAGTTCCTTTCGATCAGATTTACTCGTTCATAGGATGAAGGAAAAACCAAGCATAATTCTACTTGTTCACAATGTTGGCAATAGAACTTTCTAGCATTGCGAGCCTCAAAGGCTTTATCAAAACTTCCACTCGTTTGTTGTCAAAAAGAGAAATTTTTGCAATCTCTTTAGTTACGGTCTCATATGCAGTAACTATCAGAATAGCGGCAGATGGATATTTCTCTATAATTTGAATTGCTGCTTCTATTCCATTATTATCAGCAGGTAGCTTGTAATCGATTATTGCTACGTCGGGTCTGATCCTATCGTAGTCCAACATAATTTCATTTGCGGTTGTAGATGTGGCAACTACATTATGACCCTTGCTCAAAAGATAATCCTTATAGAGCAGAAGGATATCCTGTTCATCTTCTATAATCATAACACTGAAATGTTTTTTATCTTTCTTGGCCATTTGTAAGTGTTCTTATGTAAGCTATAATATTACTTTAATGTCGCTATAACAGTAATAACGCTGACTTTGAAATTCCTTTAATATTGGCAAAGAAAATAAATTAATGTCCTCTTATTGATACTAAGCGGAACATGTCGCAGTCAAGTATAAATTTAACAATTATCCCCACTTGAGAATTATCACCCAAGTCATTTGTCACTTATCGTTGGGACCATTTGGGATTTGAGGAAAAATTTTCTTGATGTCCAAAAATCTTTTCCTAAGTGTTACTACGCTTACGTTTCCAGCCAATGATATTCTAGATTGACTCGTCTTTTCTCCTTTATCAAGACATGCCCCGTATAATACCGCAACGGCGATTGCACACGGATCTTTTCCAAAGGAAATGGGATCATCTTTTATCTGTGACATCATCTGGACTGCGTGTCTAAGAGTCCTTTCACTAATGCCTGCATTATTGGCTATCCTTGCCAGATGAGACGTAGAATCTATCGAAGGAAGTCGAACTTTGAGTTTCCTTACGAGGAGTCTATAGCACTTTCCTGCAAAAATCTTGTCTGTATTGGATATTTCAGCAATTTCTTCTATAGTTCGTGGCACATTCATCTCCCTACAGGACACATATACACAAGCAACTACAAACCCCCTTATTGATCTCCCTTTTATTAGATTTTGATCCAGGATCTTTCTGTAGTAATAGGCTGATTTTTCTATAATGGTCTCACTTAGGGAAAGTTTATCTTTTATTCTTATGAGAACAGAGAAAGCGTTCTTAAGATTTCTATGATAGCTCCTATTGTTGTTAGATATCTTATTCCATCTTCTCATTCTTTGTATTGCCGATCGCTGATCAGCACTTATTGCAACACCATCTGCGTCCACGTTCGAATAAGAAATCATTGTTGACAGATTTTTATCGTGATGCGCCAATGATGATGGAGTGCCTAAATTCATGTTACTTAAATTTGTATTAGTATCTAACAATGGGTCAATGTATTCCCGCTCTACAGAAAGTACAATTCCGCATCCACTGCAAATTTTTTCACCAGTGCCATGATCAAAAATTACAGTTTCACCCTTACAGTTTTGGCATTCTACCTTATCTTGGTTCACAGTATTCGCTACTTTTGCGAAATCATTCAATGAAAAACTCATAAACAAATGTCTGTATCAAACTACTAATAAGAAGTAAGTATACAGTTGCAAGATGATCGTAGCACGTAATACGATGTAACACATTTGGTTACACACCAACACATTTATTTTTGAGATGATTATATGAATATTGTGACATCTACTACAAGGTCATTTCGTGTCGATACGGAATTATCTAAGGTACTTGATGAGGAGTCCGAGAGGATGGGAGTTTCTGTAAATGCTTTGGTAAATATGATTCTCAAACGATATTCGGAATTTACCCGCTTTCTTTCTAAAATTGATTTGGTAGTTGTAAATAGAGAGTTGCTCAAGTCACTTTTTGATTCCTACCCTGACGAGGACATATACGGCCTCGGAGTAGCTGCAGGAGAAATCATTCCCCGTGATACAATTCTTTTCTGGAAAAAGACATTAAATTTCGAAACAGTCTTGGAGTATATCGACAAAATAATTTGTCGTTATGGTTTTCTGGGAACCTATGATGAAACCAATCAAAACGACAAACGTATTATTGTCATTAGACATCGACTCGGAAAAAAAGGCTCTCAGTTTCTCCATGGTTATTTGAAATCAACACTAAAAAGCACGCTAAATTTGGACAGTTTATTTGAACTTACAGAATCCTCTGTCAAACTACAAATAAATCTGTAGTAAAATGATAACTTTACAAAAATCCGGAAAATCATGATTGACTTACGATGCAAATTACTTGATTGTCATTCATTGAGATTCTGGAATTAAACTCATAGCAAATGTAATCGAATAATATTATAAACCCTTGGAGGATTTTAGGTTGTGAGAATTAGAAATCACGAAATTCATCCTGCCCTGTTGATAATTGATATGCAAAACGGCTTTGTAAGTAAGGGAGGATCATATGATTTAATGGGGTTAAATGTTTCAAAATATCGCGAAGTGGTTCCAACACTTAAGCTCCTTCTTGAATTTTGCAGGAAAATCAAAATACCCATTTTCTATTCTCAGGCAGTCAGGGAAGAATCCGGAATTGATCTTTTAACAAGATCTCACAGGATATTACCAAAATCTAGAGAAGAGAGAATAAAAAGACGGCCGATCTGTATTAGAGGAAGCTGGGACGCTGAAATTGTTGATGAACTGAAACCTAGATTGGATGACCATGTGGTAATTAAGAGGAGAGACTCTGTTTTTCAGGATACAGAAGTCGAAGTCTGGTTACGAAGTTTGGGAATAGATTCAATAATTTTTTCTGGAATTGATACATCGATTTGTGTAGAATCTTCTTTACGTGATGCGTTCAATCATGGTTATGATATTGTCCTAATTTCGGATGCTACAGCATCCAACAATCTCGACCATTACAATTCATCACTTGATAATATTCGCAATTACTACGGATTAGTAATGCGCCTTGATGAACTTATCACTAATTTTGGTAAAGAAAATGGATAATTAGTTGTTATTAACATCTAACAAAAACTTATCTGAATAATCGTACATGGGTTCAAGCTCTATTGGTCTTAATGATGCTTATCTAGAGGACATTATCTTGTTATTCACCATTGATTCGGAGGTCTTAATTCGATCATAGTCTTTGAACGGAAACCAATCATGCTCCAGCTCGCAACAAGTTTGTTATTTTATGATAATCCGTAAGTTGGAATAGCTGAACCGTTAATCACCCGAGAGCTAGGAGAGCACAAGAATAATACTACATTAGCTAGATCCTCTGCCAATAACCATTTGGTGAAGTCCGCTTTTGACATTGCTTTTCGGTTTGCCTCAGTGTCAATTGTGGTAGGCAAAATACAATTTATGTTAATATTATGTTCCTTGAATTCGTGCGCCGCTGATTCTACAAATCTTATCAAGGCGGCTTTTGAAGCAGCGTAAGCCGAGTCATACCCTTCTGATTTTAGTCCCGTCCTTGATGAGATATGGACAACATTTCCACCATTCCCAGATTTCATGATTGGGATTACATGCTTGCTTATCAAAAATGCAGACTTTAGATTTAGATTCATCATTGTATCCCAATCAGTTCCGCTCAGTTCTGTGATGCTTTTGCCACCCAGATAACCTCCCACCACGTTAACCAGTATGTTTATAGTACCAAATCTTTCAACCAATATCGGTATCATTTTTAGTATCTGTTCATCCTTTCCTATATCCAATTCAATCATTTCAACTTTAGGGTTAGCACTTTTTAGTTTCTCTGCTTCCTTCTTATTAAGGAAAGAAGAGATGGTTATCGCACCAGAATCTATAAATTTCTTTACCAATGTTCTTCCTAGAGCTCCAGTCCCTCCTGTGATTAATACAACCTTATTTGAAAAATTGTATGTTAGACTCATTTGTCTCTTGAATTATGCATAATCATATTAGTATATATCGCATTACTAAAATTGTGATCTATCTTGTTTTACTGTAGATATGTCATATAATAATTCTAGAGTTTATTATTGTCACACGTAATACCAAGTCCAATTCGAATACAAAAACAATTTAGAGAGCAAGATCTGAGCATTCTTGTAAATTAGCCATTTGTCTTGAATAGTTAAATTATTCTGTTTTCCCTTTTAGTTGAGACGCTAATATGGATATGGACTGGGTGGGATTTGAACCTTGCTGGTAAGAGGGCTCTATTACATGGTATTTAGCTTTTTGTTCTGAACTATCCAAGTTATCCCAAAACAGAAATAGAATAAACGAATGCATAAACTGATTCATGACAGTGGACTCTAGATATCAAAGACATAATACTAATATGCGCCCAAATGTTACTCAAGAAATAATGGCTATTCCTAGCTGGAATCTGTCAGGAGATTGGTTTGACGTTTGCAAATGTAACATTGCATGTCCATGCATTTTTGCTCAAGCACCTAGCCATGGTGACTGTGACGGTGTATTGGCATATCATATAAAGATAGGGCACTATGGTGAAATATCACTTGACGGACTGAATGTTTTGGCCCTGTCTTATTTCAAAGGTAATATTTGGTCAGGTAACACCAAGGTAAATATTGCGGTATTTTTTGATGAATGGGCCAACGAAGAACAGAGAGATGCCCTAAACATGATTTTTACTGGAAAGGCAGGAGGCTTTATGGCTGAATTTGCAAAATTAATTGGAGAAATCCGCGGAGTACAATTTGCACCTATAAAGTTTGAAGTTGCCGAAGACCTTGCTTATTGGAGTGCAGAGATACCTGGGAAGGTAATTGCCAAAGGCGAAGCGCTGACTGGTCCAATGACCCCTCCAGGAAAACGAGTTCAGACTACCAATCCTCCCGGCAGTGAGGTAGGTCCTGGCATTATTGCAACATGGGGAACAGCTGTTACTGATGAAGTGAATGTTCCAGAGTATTGTTATGAATGGAAGAGAAGTGGAAGATCCAGTAAACATATTGCATTCAATTGGAGCGGACCTTGAATCATCTTTTGGCATATGACTCAATGGATTAGAACTAGATGTTCTTATTTTCTATCATTTTATTTTTATAGCCTATGAAATTTCTTCAAAAAGTTATTATTGCATCGCTTCTTTCAATTGCTGGTTTATCATGGATATTATCAACATTTCAAACAGATATGATGAACGTTATGAATTCCTACGATGTTATATTAATCGCGTTATTTACTGCAATCTGGACTGCAGGAATGGCCGCAATGATGTTTCCA
>DATBMS010000029.1:0-7302 GCA_036554685.1 Nitrososphaeraceae archaeon
TGCAGCAATACCAATTGACAGATCCATTTTTCCTTTCCTTGCAAGAAGAATAGCGCTGCTATGCTCAGCTGCATTTCCTACTATTCCAATAATTATAGCGCCTACAAACAATTCTCCAAATCCAAATTCAGCCGTTACAACCTCTATTGATCCCACAAGAATCTCGCTTATTACTATCACTCCAGCCATACTCAATCCAAGTAAAATGAATGATTTCTTCTTGCTCCACTCTTTACGTATTTCGAGTTGTTGCGGATTTTCTTCTATATTATTATTTTTTCCTTTAATCACTATCCTATTAACATCTTGATCAACTAATCTAGTAGTAAAAAGATGTTTATGAGTAAAAAATGTAAAGATTAGCCCAGCAATATAAACCGCCAATAACAGAAATGCAAGTGCATCACTTAGAAATTGAATCTTTATTTGATTTAATTCCATTTCTGGATTTAGTACTGTTGCAGCTAAGATAGTGGGTATAGTCAATCCTATAATGGCCAGAAATAACATAGATGCCTGCATACCGACATTCTCTTTGTTAAAAAACTGTTCCTTGAACTTGAATCCGCTTGTCATAATGCTTAAACCAAAGATAAGAAGGATATTTCCAAGGATCGCCCCCGTAATGGATGCTTTAACAAGTTCTAATAATCCAGCATTAATAGCTACAATAGCAATAATGATTTCAGCAGCATTTCCAAATGTAACATTAAGCAAAGATCCTAGTGTTGCACCATAATGAGATGCAAGATGTTCTGTAGAATCTCCAATCAATTTTGCAAGAGGTATCAGACTGATAGCAGCGACTACAAACAAGATTAATTGTTCAGCATGAATGTATTCTAAAATAATAGTAATTGGCACAAAAACTAATAGAAAATAAATAATAGACGATTTGGATAATTTATAGGATATTCTCAAGCTAAATACCTACTTTTATGGCACGTCTCTTCTCTTCAACCCCGTTAAAATCAGTATATATAGTTTGTTGCAATACCATTTTTAATTAATCTAAACATAAGAAATTTAGATCAAAACTATAAGGTTTACAAGAAATAGATTATGGCTATCCTATTTTTAGAATTGGCGTTCCATTTAGAACCAGATAATTATGTGGCTAACTTTCAAATAGAATTGATCCGGTCATGTGCACTATAAGTGATTCATATGATCATATGAAACACAGTACGATTAAATAATTTTTTATTGGTGAATGAATAGATGGATAGATTAGGATAGCATAAACTATTTATTAATACTATAATATCGCCTTTTCTGATTCACTCCAAATATAATTATAGAGATCCTGACACCACTTACAAAAAGAAAGATTACTACTTATAAAACCACTATTAAAATCAAGACTGCCTCTTAGATCAGGCAGGAGTAGACCAGCTATTTTTTCATTTAACGCCATTCAAGCTATTATTTCATGTGAAAATCCAATCTCAATCCTCGAGTGCACGTCTTTAGCATAAGAACGAAGATTTTGCCAATCAATTTTACTACCTGTTGGAAGTATTATTCGCCATGTCAGACTTCTATCTCTATCTCTTTCTATATCAAAAACATCAATAAGAGAATGATCGGACATTAACCAAACAAACTTGTCTGCTTCACGAATAACTTGATGCGTAAAAGATAAGACTAAACCCACCTTTGCATTGTATTGATGTTCCTGCAGTTCTCCTATTCTTTCAATAAATTCTTCGGGAAGCGAAGAAATATTATGTGTAAGGAGATATTCCTTGTTCTGTGATAAAAATTCTATTGAGGAAAGGAGCTTGATAACAAGCTTACCAAGTGTGGTAAGTGCATAATATCCATTAGATGGATCTTTCTCTACCAAGTTTTGCTCTCTTAGCCTAGCCACATGTTTTGAGGCTTCTTGAATTGAAGAATTCAATCTTTGAGCAATATCACCTAATCTATACTCCTTTTCTTCTTTCAAACAGGATAACACTTGTAGCCTGTCTGTGCTAGCCAGAACAAAAAGCAATTCTGAAAGGGATTCCAACTTTAAATCCTCAACGCCTACGTTGATATTTAACGATTGTGTTGAGAAGGCAATATTAAATGTCTTTCATATTAATATTTACGAAAAATTTAGAAATGAATTATAAAAAAAATGTTGGTACGACTAGTAGAATTACAGCAACTACAGCAACTACAGCTCTAATGATGTTAGTGTCCGTTACAATAGTATCGTCATTCTCGTTATCAAATATCATCATTTCAAATGCAGTCCCCCAATTAGTAATAGCAGAAAAGCCTCAGTCAAGTGTGAATAGTATGAAGGAAATAAACTTCAGCTCCCCGTTTAGTAATTCGTTTAGTTTAGGGACTCCGTTTTTAGTTGAATATGATAACACAACAAGTCTAAAGGCCATAAAAAATACGGGTCCAAAAAACTTTGATGTTACATTTGAAGGTTATGGAACTGTTAATGGTTTAAGGTACAGGGATAACGGAACAGGAATTTATCTTACCAATCCAGTTGATGGGAGCGTGTATCAAAAGGGAGTTATTGAGCTAAAAACAGATAGTGATACAATTGAAACTACATACGAATCCATCAGTAGAAAAAGTGATAGTGGCATCGTCTTAGATAATGGTATAATGATCTTTAATGCGTCGTCATCCAACGGTGGAGAGTTATCGTTTCTGAACAATACAGTAGCTGTATATAAAGATATATTAGATCTTAGAAGAGGAAATCTAACTACTATAGCATGGGAATGGAAGTAGAACAATCACCTTTTTTATTTAATCGTTCAGCTATCCCGCAATAACCTTTTAAGCATCAATTAATATAAATCATTATCTAAATAATTAGCAATCTCACCATCATTTGAAATCGATAACATAATCGAGTCTTCTCAATCAAGACTGAACTCATCATATAGAAAGAAAAATACTAAGCATCTAATGAATTCATCTGTAGATATGTCAGCATTCAAAACCAGTTACTGTATGTGCGATCGACGAATTAGCACAGCTTGATGATACACTATATTGGTATCATAGGAATATTCAATGATGGAATATAACGCGAATATTTCTCATGGCCAATCTTTAATAGCTATTCTAGTATCAAGCAATTATTTCATCTAGTTCTAATAGAAAAAAAATCTGATATAAATAAAAGCCCGATTTTGCTCAACGCAAATAAACACAACTTTCGTTAAGCTGCCAAATGAACGCTAAATACATGTTCGTAGTAGCTGCCATGGCAATAATGCTAGTTGGTGCAACAGCTTTTGCAACAGACAGCGCATTTGCAGATGGAAAGAAAAAACACGGTAAGAATCAAGCAATAGGTCAAACTAATGCATGTGGAAACGGTAAACTACCAATGTATGTCTTCTGCCAAAATACTGGTTCACAAGTACAGGGAGAAGATAACTCAGTAGCTATAAGTAGCGTACAAAGTAGTGGAGAAGATCGCCATGATGGCGGCGGTCACGGCGGCGGTCACGGCGGCGGCGGCGGCGGCGGCGGCGATTACGAAGACTAGTAAAGAGAACAACCACAAAAGCATATCCTAAAGCATTTACCAACTTCTTTTTTATTTTATATATTTGATATTAGTTGTAACGTTGATAATGAAACTGATAAGTTAAAGAATATGAAGACAACATGGGTAGAACAAATAGTTTCATTAGTAAGCGCGTGATTGATTATTATAATAATTTGAAAATATCGAAATTGTAATGAAACAAACTGTCGCCATCACCCGAGTTCATAGATAAAGCAAAGCAAAATATCGATAATACAATCTTTACTATAAATATGGCCGAAAAGCCGTTGTTTGAAGTAGCAGACTTTTCAGAGATGTTTGTACTGGGAGTTAACCGGTAATGGCTCCTGTCATAACGATTTTAATTACATTTAGTAAAAAGTCACTGAATTTATATTGCATTCATTATGCTATCCGAATAAATGGTGATATTATTTTTTACCAGTCCAATAGGCCTAGGTCATGCTACTAGGGATATTGCTATTTGTGAAAAGCTTAGATCTTTAACTAATGACAAAATTTTGTTTGTGACAGGTCAAGCTGCTTATACAATTATTTCAAATAATGGATATGTAGCCTATAATGTCTATACTCCTAATGATTTCCATGTAAATTATTCTATGCATCTACAATCTATGATAAAATGGCTTATACAATATGTTTCGTATTATAAGAGATGTAAGATAATTGCACAACAATTTATTGAGAAGAATAGTAAATGTAATCTTCTAATAGTTAGCGACGAAGATTTTGCATCCATTGCTGTTGGAAAGAATAAGAATAAAAAAAGGGTTTTAATAACTGATATATTGAAAACTCGTTTTCTCAAGGGATTGCCTTCAATTATTGAATATGGTATGAATAGATCCCTGGAAAATATGATAAAGAGCTGTGATCATGTTATCATTCCAGACTACGGTAGTGACATAGATAACAAATCATATATTGGTCCAATCGTAAGAGAGTTGACTACTACAGATAGAGGAGCATTACGTAAGAAATTTAGAATGCGCAAACCAACAATTCTTCTTACTATAGGAGGAACTCCATCAGGAAAATATTTGATAGAAATGACTATCAAAGCGTTCAGGAAATTAAGAATGAAATTAGACATTGATCTATTAATTGCTTCAGGACCTTCTGTGGGTATTCAAGACAAATTTTTACGTACCAGCGATGTTGATAATATAATAAACTTAGGTTTTGTAAATAATTTACATGAATACATATATGCATCAGATCTGGTAGTATCTCTGGCTGGAAGATCAACTATTGATGAATCTCTTGTATATAAAACACCAGGGATTTTTATCCCAATTAAGAATCATTTTGAGCAAGAGGAAAATGCAAGACGAATGGGTTACAACTATAAAGACATATTTAAATTAGAATCCTTAATAGAAGAGAAATTTGATAGTATGAGTGTGACCGCAAGTAGTAGAACTATCTCTAATGTTAGTAGTGAAAATGCAGCTAAGATTATCTTAAAAACGCTTGATCCCATTAATGAATGACAGATAGATAATAATTATTTAGACTTAATTTAGGATATCTATGAGTATAGAACGAATTCTGATAAAGTTAGATGGGTACCAAAGATTTATTATTGCTTTTTAGAAGGGTTACTTGGTTTTCTGCTACTTTCAATCAAACCTATCAATAAATATCCATATTCTAGATTATGTTTTATATGATTAATCCCATGCGATTCATCGGGTTCAAATTTATGATCGAGTACATTTTCAACGTATATCTTTACTTTTTTTACGGATGAGATTGCATGATATATTTGATTATCCCCTAGTTTCTTACCAGTGTCTTTTTCTGCTTCTTTTTTAAACTCTTTCTCATTTATGGCAAGTTTACAATATTTCCTAAGTCTATCATAATTATTACAAAGATCTTTCAGTCTCTTCAGATCAATGTCAGATAGACTACTTAAAGAAGAACTTAAATCTTTTCTATCTCTACTAGTTATTTCTATGAGGCTGTCAAGAATCGTATTGTTATTGTTGTTATTATTATCTGAAAAGAGAATTTTCCTGTCTTTATCTTTTAATTGGTGATCTAAGGAGTCTATTTTGACAGCCTTACTATTAATTTTAGTGTTACTTCTTGCTCTACCTAAAGACTCTTGATCATGATGTTTATATTTTTTATAATAAGAGTTATACTCATGTTTTTTTTCTTCGTAATAATTTAGAGCACCATAAACTCCTATTTTTCTTCCTTTAGTATCTACCTTATTGATCAGAATAGATACTACATCAAGTATGATCCTTGGATATACTAATTTCAAACTATCATCAAATGTAGAGTAGTTTTCGGTTAGATCTTTATAAATTACAAAGATTATATTGCCAATATACGCATCATCATAATCTTTGTAGCTATTATAAGCATTTATGCTACTCGCTAAGATAGTAAGGAAGTCATTAATTTCAGAAATCGTAAAAATATGCCTTGTTTTTACAGAAGCATCACCAATAATCTTCATAGCAACAAATTCCAGGTTGTCTGTAGTTTGTGATGTTATTCGATCAGAAGATTGAATGGATAATACTCCAATTTTATGATCTAATTTAATATGGAGAACATCTAGATATTTATAAATCAGCTTTCTAAGCGTCAAAGAACTGCCTTTTTGCATGTCTTATATCTCCATAAATACTAGTTGAATTATTGACATTTGTATATATTAGCCTTATTTAACTAATAAAAGTTGTATTTTGGCGCCTCCAATTCCTACGATGCTATTTTGTGGATGCTTACACTTACAAGAAGAAGAATGATTCTTGTATCCATGTTCAGAGAACTTGTGATGACACCTATAATAATTACAAACAGGTTCAATCTGTTCACCAAATACATTAATCATTTGTACAGGATTTGAAATATTTTCATCAATTAACTGCTGATCTGTGATCTCTGATGAGTCAAGAACCCCTTTGTTTTCAACCAGTAATGGTCGTGCCATATTCACGGCCATCTCTTTTTCTTTCTTTTCAATAATTTCTTTCTTCCAATGACAACTCCAACAGTAATTACACTTAACACATGTAAATTCAGTTCTATTATTACAGGATTTACATTCATCATACCTATTTGCTATAGTATCTCTAAGGTATTCGTGCATATCCGTATTTTTAATACTGTACTCCTTTATAATAAGGTTTTTATTGACCATGCAATTTATATAAGATTTTTACATATGTGACATATAGAAGAGAATTATATAACATTTTACCACTAATAGTAAAAAGTAATAAAAGTCCCTCATATAGCAAGGACAGTGATATATAAATCAATATGATAAGCTATAAAATAGATTGAAAGTTTGTTTGTTTATATACTATTAATTATAGGCAATAACACTATTTGTATTCCAAGTTATCTGTCAAATACCAAATTAGAGCCACTTTCATTTGTTTGCTCATTTTTTGGTTGAAAGCGCTAGAAATGGATACATATTTTTTCATTATCTAGTATAATCAAATAGAAGCATGTAGAAGTTAGATTTATCTATTATATTTCTGTGCATTTATTCTCGAAATTATTTGAGAAACTAAAATTTGCTAGACATTTTTGTGTATATAAATTACTAATATAATCCACAATATGATCTCAAGATTTGTTAGTCCAATGTTTTTCGTTCTTCATTCAATCCAGTTAACAGAATAATCAAAATAGTAAACGCAATATTATTCCCATTCAGCTGTATCTTTTTCTGTTATCATTTTTGTAGGTTTTATTCGTACAAGAATTGTGTCTTTAGTGCTATT
>DATBMS010000001.1:0-7867 GCA_036554685.1 Nitrososphaeraceae archaeon
TAATAATGACAAACAAAGTGAAACTGATAATAACATTACATTCTATGGATATAAGAAGAATGGTGGAAAAACAATATGGTCAAAAGAATTTGGTAATAATGGAATAAACTATTTGGAGTTCAAATTTAGAATAAACGGAGAGAACAAGACTGGGAAAGATTTAGCAGGAATAAGATGGGTTGAGGGAAATAAAACTTACTTTCTTGCGCTAATGGATAAAGGATTAGAATTAAGACAACAGGTGTTAAAGGACGGCGACTACATACTATTATCTCAGAATTCTGAAATAAAAAAGAATGATTGGATATGGTATTCCATAAAAATTGAAAGCCTTGAAAATTCTGTTAAGGTATATGTTGATAACTTGTTGAAAATGAATATTCCAAAGGACACATCTGTAAACCCATCTATTTCAAAATTAGGAATTTTTTCAGAGAATAATGCGATTCAAATTGAACCCATAATAACGGGACATACAGATACATCTAGAGAATATTACGATAGAGGAATAACATATGCAAAATACTATCCTGTCAGCTCACTAGCACTTTCAAACAGCAGTTTTAGCACTTTTATCGAAGATGATTTGTCAGCATTATCAAAAAAAATAGTCATACTGCCATTTGATCCGGAATACTTGAGTGATACTAAATTTAGAGCCTATATGGATTATGTCACATCGGGAGGCACCTTGATTGTCATTAACTCTGACAATTCCACCGGCAAATTTGCTAAATTCTTATCAATAAACAATACTGCCAACGATAACGAGAAATTCACCGCTCTAGTTAAAGGAAAGCATCATAATGCTTTTCTGAACATCAGTGGTTTGGTAAAAGGCATCACAGTCAATGCATCTTCTGATTTGAATGTTGTTGCCTCTTATTTTGATGAGGAAACTAAACACAGCAGTCCATTTGTAGTTGAGAGAAATCTTACCAATAACGGTCACATATTGTATGTTAACGCCAAAGGATATTTTGATGCAATTTACGATAATCCAACAAGATATTTCTCATCTCTAAGCAATTTCTCAGAATTGTTGGTTCCAAGTGATGATCAATCAGTGAGGCCAGTTCCACGTACTTCAGAACCTGTCAAGCGGTTTATAGGTGACGTAGAAATGTCAGGTAAAATATCCATAAATGGGTCTTCATTTTCCCTAAGTAATGATTCAATCACGCCACACAGACTTAATGTTGAAAGAATTTCCATATCAGATAGACATGGAAACGTGAATACCTACTCTCTCAACCAGGACATAACAAAATTAGAGATTTCTGGCCAATACAAAGTAATCATTAATTCAACTGGATCAATGATCTTACCCCAGACCTTATCGAACAATGACTATTTACAAATTGCACTGCCAAGTAAATTTGACATGACCATAAAGGCACCTGATAAAGGTAATAAATATAATCAGGCCAAGATTTTGATATCCAACGATTTGTCAAATAATACTATTGTGATAGATACTGAATCTACAATTCTATTCAACAGGGTTACTGTAAAAAGCCCTCTAACTTCGATTCCAGTAATAGTAAAGAACCCAGTAATTATTCTTCAAGGAGATTTAAAATTCGAAAAAACAAACTTTTACGGGGAACTGAATTATCCGCCGTTGGAGATATCAGGAAATGCAACTGCCAGATTTGACTTTATCGATGATTTTAACGAACCTTATCGAAAGGGAACACGGACTCAACATATAAGCTATCTCGAATCCATAGAAAGTACTGGAGAGCGAAAACAGACAAAGCAAGAGATCAAGATTCCGGGCGACATATCTTCAGATGTCAGAAAGCGAGGACTCGACGTTCCTATACAAAGTATCATATTTAGTTCAAGCAATATTGTCCTCATCGTAACAACAATAATAGGTATTGCATTTACGACTTGGCTGATTCGTAAAACGCACTTCTATAAATGACAACATTATTTGAAATATCAATTTTAGTTATTTTTTAAATAACTGCTATTTCAGGCCGATTCAAAATTGAGTATATTGGAATCATTTCAACTATCACTATTTTGTAACGCATTCTATGTATCAGACCTGTGGAGTTAAAATTTGAAGCAACTTGTTTTTCGTTTTTTTTCGTGTGCAATAATAATTGAATCTGGTATTTATGATGCACTTTTTTCAAAAGCTGACCACAAAATATTACTTGTTCGCTGAGTGGCAGTCCCGTGAATTAAATCCGGAGAAAATTCAAGAATAGGCTATATATGAGAATCATACAAAATTCTCCGAAGACATGAAGACAGTCTTGGTCACAGGTGCTGGAGGCTTTATTGGCCGTAATTTAGTTAACTTATTGTTGAGCGATAAGAATTATGAGCTAATTCTCACAGATAGAAATCTTCCAAGAGATTATCTTACTGAAATAAACGAAACTCAGAATCATAGAATAGCATGTTATAACCTAGATATAATGAATAAGGAATCTGCGTTTGATATATTCAGTAAGCATGACATAGATACTTGTGTTCATCTGGCTGCCCTGGTAAATGTTGAGGATTCTATAAAATATCCTGACAAGACTATGGATGTGAATGTAAAAGGTACAATCAATATTCTTGATGCCTCCGCCAAGAATCAAGTTGAAAATTTCGTTTTTGCATCATCAGCCGCAGTTTATGGCCATCCTGTGAAAATTCCCATAAATGAAAAGCACCAATTAAAGCCGATATCACCGTACGGCGCAAGCAAACTACTTGCTGAAAAGCATGTTTCATCATATATGAACTCAAAACAGATTCGAAACACCCTTTCACTTAGAATTTTTAATGCTTATGGAGATATACAATTTGGTAACGTGAGCGTAATAGCAAAATTTGCCAAAAGACTTTCTTTGGGTCTTCCTCCTGTAATTTACGGTACTGGATCACAGAAACGTGATTTTGTTTCTATTAAAGATGTTGTTAATGCCATGTTGTTATCAATCAAGGCTATGGAAGAGAGGAGAGATTTACTTGAATCTGCATCTCCTTTGATATTTAACATAGGAACAGGGGTCGCAACAACTATAAAGGATCTGTGCCAACAAATGATTAATCTAAGTGGGCTTGAGTTAGAACCTTTTTACAAGGAAGGAAGTAATGAAGCTGATATCAATGCAAGTTGTGCGGATATCACTAAAGCCAAAAAATTCCTAAATTTTCATCCAAATACAAACCTTTCAGATGACCTTAAGAGAATAATTTCATCCGCAGTTACAACGCAGATAAAATAGGTCGGTATTTCTCTGATTCTTTAATTATGGACCCATTCGCTGCTCCGATAGTACAAATACTAAGACCTATCTCCAGAAAACTGAGATTACTCCAAGGCCCATGATGCATAACCCACCATATGACACTGGTGGAACACTAACTACTAGTCCAGCTATAGCCAAACCAATACCACAGCAGATTGTAATTAATTCGCCCCATCTTCGTTGATTTTTCATCGTCCAAAAAAAGTTGTTGGTAGCTATTATAAAAGCCTATGTAAATTAAGTTCTGGTAAGTTATCGGGAGTTATTTGTTAGTGGTAAGATAGGGAGTTAAGGCTTCTCTAAAAAATAATCATCTGGCAAATATGTAGCAGATTTTTTACAAATAGGACATTCTTTCTCTTCCATTGCAAAATCTGCGCCAGACAATCCCGATTCTTTGGTTACTTGCACTCCAGCGTAAAAGTCTGAACCACATTTTTTACACTTAAGCATGACCCTTGTAAAATCCATATTCTGTTTTAGGAAATACTATTATTAAAAAATGTCAGTGGAGAACAGGAATGTTTAAAATGTTTTGACTCTGCCTTTAGAATGAGAGGTGAACCGATGCCAATGGTCGTGGTGTATCCAACTCCTGACTACCGAGCAATCGGACGGTGATGAGACCTCTCTACTTTATACGGTTATATGAACAATACTGAGCTTTAAGTGTTTCTGTTTATGTCATCTCACACATTTGCTTATTGAAAATCATTTGATAATCAATTTTAAAATACAATCGTTCGTGCTACTATTATTGATTGACGAAGTATATTGCAGTTATCGATGAAAGTGGGAAACAAACTTTAGAATATGTTTGTTTGATCGTGGGAGACCATGATTCAATTAGCAAGAATCTCAAGAATATATCACACAAGTTTACTCACATGAATAAAATTCCTGAGAATGAAAAACGTCCATTATTAGATAAATTTGATTTCACTGGAAAGATACTTGTTTGTTGTATGAAACTATTTCTAATAGATTTAAGAGTTGAAATCGATAAATATGTGGATAAGAAAAAATGTAGAAAGAATAAAAGGAATTTGAATCAGGTTATTGGAATTGAATTGAGATCAATTCTTCAAACTGTTATTCTAAATAATAATGATATCAGAGATTGTGAGATTGACAAACTTACTTTTCAAGTGGATAATGATACGCTCAGAGATTATTTGAAGGCTTCAGGTTTGAAGACCGAGCCACCGAAAGATGCGCATAAATTAGCAGATTGCGTTGCACACGCCAATTTTAAAAGATGGAAATTAGACAGTGTTGTTGAACTTGTCGATGAAAAGTTCAAAACTGATTTTCATGAGATTGTTATGGATGGTATTAGACGATTTGTTAAATAAAAAAGAGTATACCACATCAGTCTTCCTATTCAACCCCCGCTTATTAGCTCGATAGGGCCGGTAGAGTTCGGTATACTTAGCCTTAACATAATATGTGACATTTGTCATATTAAAAGATTATCGCATTAGACTTCCTTTCTTACAGTCAATCTACTATCATCCATACCTATTCTTAACATATCCCCTTCTTTCCATCCTAAATCTGAGATCATTTCCATAGGTATTGTAACCCGATAACTATTTCCTACTTTACCTAACTTGACCTTAGGTTCAAACGGCATGTAATATCTTAGTATATACAGCGTATATATTTAAATATATGTATATATTATGTATATACATCGATATCACATGACCGAATTGTTCCATAAGTATGCATCAAAACAGGAATTAGCAAGACAGGTAAAGGCAACTGATCTTCAAGTTGAGCGTAGGAATAAATTACATTATAGAGTAAAGTCACAATCAGAAGATGGCTTATGGTACGACATCATTCACAAAAAAGATTCGCATCAAGACGGTCAATGGACATGCAACTGTCTAGACTTCATATACAGACAAGTTACTTGCAAACATCTCTATGCAGTTACCCTATGGAAGTAACAGCAAAAGAATGTAGTAACCCAAGATGTTTTGCCGCCAATTCTGCCCATCAGTAATGAAGTTACCAATTGTCAAAAGTGTAAATCAGAATCAATTATCAAATGTGGTATCAGACATAACAAAAGTGGAGATATTCAGCGGTACAGCTGTAAGGCATGTAATCATAAGTTCATACTGAATATTGGATTTGAAAAATGTCGTGCAAATAGTAAAGCAGTATTAGTGTCTTTAGATTTATTCTTCAAAAAGGTAAGTCTGAGACAAATATGTGATCACCTTAAGCAATTCTATAACGTATCAGTAACTCCTGTTTCAATATTAAACTGGATAAGGAAATTTGTAGATACTGTAAAGCCTTATGTAGATTTAATAATTCCGCCTCACTTAAGCGGTATATTCCATGTAGATGAAATGATGGTACATGTGAGATGTGAGAAAATGGAAATGGGTCACTATCAATGGCTTTGGAACGTTATGGATAATGGTACCAAATTCTGGATTAGTAGTGTCGTTAGTCAGCGTAGAGAAGTGGAAGATGCAAGAAAGGTATTTCAAGATACAAAAACAAAAACAAGTAGACCTAAAGCAGTAATACATGATGGACTACAATCTTACAATGAAGCGTTCAATAGAGAATATTTTACCAATACTAATCCTAGAGTTAAGAATATTCGTAGTGTATCGGTAAGAAATGAAGGATTAAACTCTGTGGTTGAAAGGTTAAACGGAACTATGAGGGAAAGAGAAAAGGTAATGCGTGGAATGCAAACTAAAGAAACAGCAGAGAAAATAATTGATGCAATGAGAATATATTATAACTACGTTAGAGAACATTCAAAGTTAGGTAAGACACCAGCAGAAGCAAGCGGAATCATGATCGGCGGGGAAAATAAGCTGATGACTTTATTTAAAAATGCTGCCTACTGCAAAAAGTGATATTGTTATTGGAACGGTAACCATTCCAGTGAAGAACAACCGGTGAGCGACCTTAATCTTTGACGCCTTGTATTCATTTTTTTCAAAATTCTGTTTATTTGATCTCAAATATTCATCTATCCTATTATCCAAGAATTCATCACTCCCCATACTCTTATAATCCGTTTTATTATCTTCGTTAAATGTTCCATCACTGTTGTAAAAAATTTTGTGAATTGTAGCATAGCGATAAAGGCTAACTTTTAGAGCAAGTGCAGAACATAATATTGCCACAACGAATAATGAAGTTCCAATAACGAGGGATGCTATGATGTATGCAAAGTATACTCCTTTTGAGAATTCCTCTGATAAGTTAGCGCCAAAACTAAACAATAATCCTGCGACAATACCTGACGCGACTAGTAAGTAATTTGCCTTATTTTCTAATGAATTCTTTAGTTCGAATTCTTTTTCGTATTGCGCTTTCAATTCACCGAGAAACTCTTTTTTACTATCAGACAAGTTTCAAGTAAATTACTAATATCTCGGTAATAAACAAGTAACTCATATTGGTTGCAAAAGAAAGCGGTGGAGGTCATTCATCAGGCGGTACGAAATCAAAAGCAAAGAAAAAAGCCAAAAAAGCCAAAAGGAAGTAAAAATAATAATATCCATTCATGGAAGAGAAGAAGCGTAAAAAAGTTTCTTTTACCGAAGCGGGTGGGGATCATGCTGCATCAATCGCAGAATCAGGGATGGAGACGGAAGTCAGAAACGATTTTACATATTGCCACAAGTGCAATCAATCTTTTCCGTCATCTAATTACTGGGGACATAGCCCATGTTTTGATTAACAACTCCCTAACTTACCAAACCCTTCTCGAACCCCGATAACTTACCAGAACTGTAAATTAAGTTCTGGTAAGTTATCGGGAGTTATAGGTTGCTGGTAATTTAGGGGTTTATGAGGGCAACATTCTAGATAGAGTTTCCCTATCTGCCTTGACCCTTATATTAAATGCAGATAATCTGTGCTTTCCTGTAGTTAATTGTCGAATTAACTTTCTGTCTCCAGAAATAAAGTAATCGCAATTTGCTGCTGCCGAGATAAATACATGTAAGGCGTCAGATGCTCCAATATGATAATCCTGAATAACCATTCTGGACATTATTAGAACCTTTTCAGGTACTGGATATAGTTCAACATTTTCATATCTTATTTTTCCCTCGATCATATCTGTCATTTCAGATAGTATTTGTTGTGTTTCAACTGCATCTATAGTTCCTTCCTTATTATTAGCATCGATAACTGCAATTGATTCGTTTATTACCCAATCTGATAACACCTATGATCTTCTTATCCCTTACAAGAGTAACTAGTCTTTCGACTTCTATGCTTGATTCTTCTTCTTTTTCTACAAAAATTTTAACGAAGGCGGAAGTATCAAAATATAGTTTTTTCACTGTTTTTCATTTTCTCGAATGTCAGACAATACGTCAGTAAGGATCCAACTCGTCTAACTATCTCACGAGTTGCACTCATATCTCCTTTTGTCCGAGTCAATCCTAATTGTACTCTTAACTCATTTAATTCGTCATAGACTTGTGCCTTCTTCTTAGGCTGCAAATTTAGTTTCGACAAATTGCCGAGTTTAGACACTCCTAGCATATAGTATAGCTCCAGTTGTAATTATATAAATTGTAAAGGTCAATGGGTATCCCTTCGAATCG
>DATBMS010000049.1:0-36237 GCA_036554685.1 Nitrososphaeraceae archaeon
GTACTGTTGCTACGATCTCCCAGCAGAACATTAAGATCCAAATAAGTCTGGTTTCTAATAACAGTCATATTTAGCTTCTCTCCGGGCTGTTTATTTTCATCTATGTATGACACTAAATCCTCCATGTAAGTAACGTTATGACTGTCAACCGCCGTAATAATGTCATTGCCATGTTTATCACCATATTGATCGGTAGTACTACCACGAAGTCCAGCATTATCAGCAGGCCCATCCTTAATTATTGAATCAACATACACTCCCTTGAAATCTCTACTCAAATTTTCAAAATTTTCTGTTAATTCTGATGTTAAAGTGCTGGCAGAAATTCCCAGCCAGGGATGTGTGTAATTTCCCTTGCTAATAAGTGCAGGTACGATTTTAGATATAGTGTTTGAAGGAACTGCCAAACCAATTCCAGAAAAACTTCCCGAATCTGAAAGTACCCCTGCAGTGTTCATTCCAATTACTTCTTCCCCGATACTAAGAAGGGGTCCTCCGGAATTACCGGGATTAATCAATGCATCTGTTTGAATCACACTAGGAATACTAAATTGTGAGCCTTCAGTTGAAATCAAACGTCCTTTCTGACTTACGATGCCAACAGACATCGAACCTGCGAGTCCATAAGGATTTCCTATAGCGATGACTTGATCGCCTATTTCTACTGCAGAGGAATTTCCAAGTGTTAATGGACTAAGTTGTCTTGATATATTTTGTGCAATATCAATCACAGCGATATCATTGAAAGGATCGCTACCTACGACAGAAGCCACGTACCTATTGCCATCAATGAAAGTAACATCTACATTCTTAGAATCCCTTACTACATGATGATTAGTGATTATTCTCCCCTCTTTATCGAATACAAATCCTGATCCTAGACTGGTAACATTTTCTTCTCCCGGGGAATCGGGAGAGGCTGACGGATTTTCCCGTGTTATTTGGACTACCGAGCCTTGTACATCTTTGAAGATTTGGCTAATTGAAACTGAGCTGGAATTATTTTCATTTTCTGTCTGGGCAAAAATTTCCAATTTTTCCACTTGGAAAAATACACCTGAGAATAGGAAGGTAATTGCCAACATGAGCATAAATATAGGTTTCTTCATATGAAAAATCCATTAAAGTAATCATATAGACTTTTCTATCGATTTATTCCAGAAAGATAATTGAAATTAAATATGAGCAAACTTTAAAAATTAGTTGGTAATTAACGTAGGTTTTAGCTTAAAAGTAGTTACATCTGGTTCAATTGGCTAACAAAAAAATTCGATTGATAAGGATGGCCCATTATCTCATATCGGTTGTTTGGTATTTTTCAGTCAACTTTATCTTAAGTTCGTCTAACTGGTCAGATGCCCACTTAACAAAACCATCTGTCATTTCCTGGGGTATTTTTCTTTTTTCAGCTAGTATTAGATAACCTTCAAAGATCTTCGAGTATATAGTATTACATACTATCATGTTTGCCAATGCATCAGAAACAAAGTCATCGCTCTTGCTCTCCAGAAAATTTCTCTTAAAAAGATCTAAAAGGTTCTTAGTGCGTCTATCTATCTCATTTTGATCCATTCTATTAGTCAATGTGAATTTACTCATATTCCGACACAGTTAACTTGACTTTCAATTATTAAAATATTCATACATGAAATTTCTTAATTTCTAATTAGGAATCGTATTTGGATTGGCATCAATCTCGATTATTGAAAACAGCTATTTAATATAAATAATAGTTTCACAATTTGTAATGTTTACGCGGATTGTTTCATTTCTTCCAAGTGCAACAGAGATACTTTATTTATTGGAATGTCAGGATTCGCTATATGGTGTTACTCACCAATGTAATTTTCCTTCTGAAGCACGGAACAAACCGCAGGTCGTAAGGTCAGTTTTTGATTCCGAATCAATGACAAGTTTACAAATAGAACAAAAAATCCAGGAACTTACAAAGTTACAAAATGATATTTTTATAATAAACTACGACATGTTAAAAAAAATACAGCCGGACCTTATCATATCTCAGGGATTATGTGATGTATGTTCACCACACGATAAAGAAATGGATAAAATAATTCAATTCTTGGATGATAAACCTGATACCCTAGTGCTTGATCCGCATACTGTTGATGATGTAATACAAAATGTTATAGATATTGCTAAAAAGGTTGGGAAGGAGAATGAAGGTTTAGAAATTAAAACATCGCTGATAAGAAAAATTGAAAATATTGCTAGTACTAGCAAAGATAAAAAACCAAGAGTAATTTGTCTGGAATGGTTTGATCCATTTTACATATGTGGTCACTGGGTTCCTCAAATGGTTGAAATGTCGGGTGGCATTAATGGAATCAGTAAGACTGGAGAGCGTTCTCATAAGATAGAGTTATCCCAAATAACTCAGTTCGATCCTGACATATTGATTCTTTTACCTTGTGGATTTAACCTTGATAGGGTATTGCAGGAATACATATCTCTACAAAGAAATCAAGATTGGAATTCTTTAAGAGCGGTTCAAAATGATATGGTTTTTGCGGTAGATGCTCTGTCATATTTTAGCAGACCAAGCCCAAGACTCATTACTGGTATTGAAATACTCGCCAAAATTATCAATCCAGACTCATTTGCAAATTTGGTTGTTCCAATAAACTCATACAGTAGATTAAAAAGGAAGCTGATTAAATAATCAAAAGAAAATAAAACTATCGTTACGTTAAAGAAACTTCGATGTAAACATCGTCGGGAATTTTCAATCGCATTAATTGTCTGATTGATCTATCATCTGCGCCTAAATCTATCACTCGTCTGTGAATCCTTAGTTCATACTTATCCCAGGTATTAGTACCTTGCCCGCAAGGTGATTTTCTAGTAACGACTTTCATCTTCTTAGTCGGAAGTGGATGTGGCCCTCTAAATTTAATCCCATTTTTCTCGCCTATTCCTTTTATCTCATGACATACATTTTCTAGCATGACTAGATTGGTGCTGGTTAATTTAATACGGGCTTCCTGAGTCATTAATTGGACTCACTTTTTGGCACTTGGGTCGTATTTTTCTATAATAGACTTTACGACGCCAGCAGCTATTGTTGTTCCCATATCTCTTAACGCAAATCTACCAATTTCTGGAAATTCTTTGAATGTTTCTATAGCAAGGGGTCTAACCGGTTTTATTCTTACAATTGCTGCGTCACCAGTCTTTAGAAACTTTGGTTTTTCTTCGACAGCTCCACCAGTTTTTGGATCGATTTTCGCGACAAATTCAGACAAGGTAGCTGCAACTTGTGCAGTATGAGCATGAAGTACGGGTGTATAGCCCGGAGCCATTGCAGTGGGATGGTGGATAATTATTATTTGTGCTTCAAATTCTCTTGCGGCATTGGGTGGATTGTCTACAGGTCCAATCACATCTCCGCGCTTGATTGATTTCTTGTCCACACCTCTGAGGTTGAACCCAATATTATCACCAGATTCTGCAGATTCCATCTGTGTATGATGAGTTTCTATTGACTTAATTTCTCCAGTCACGCCTGAAGGCATTACAATAACCTTTTGATTGGCCTTTAGAACTCCTGTTTCAACTCTACCAACAGGTACTGTACCAACCCCCGTTATGGAATAAACATCTTGGATCGGTATCCTGAGTGGCTTTCCTAATGGTTTTTCTGGAGGTTCGAATAGATCGAGTGTTTCAGCTAGCGTGGGTCCCTTGTACCAGGACATATTTTCTGATTTCTTTAATAGGTTATCACCTTTCCAGCCTGAAACAGGGATAAAGCTTATTTTTGAAACATTATAGCCTACCAATTTTAACATTTTTTCCACTATGTCCTTAACTTCATTATAGCGTGCTTCTGAATATCCTGAATCGTCCATTTTGTTCAATGCAACTACGATTTGTCCTACTCCAAGTGTCCTTGATAAGAATGCATGTTCTCTAGCTTGTCCACCTGGATCTGTAGCCGCCTCAGTCTCACCAGGTTTTACCGATACCACTAAGATTGCAACATCTGCTTCTGATGCTCCAGTTATCATATTCTTGATAAAATCTCTGTGACCAGGTGCGTCGATTAAGGTGTAAAAGTATTTAGAAGTTTCAAATTTTTGGAATGCCAGATCTATTGTAATTCCTCTTTCTCGCTCATCCTTTATGCTATCTAACACCCAAGCGTACTTGAAAGTATCACCTTTTCCTGTTTCTTCAGATTCCTTGGCAAAAGAATCAATAGTTCTTTGATCGATGACTCCCATATCCACTAATAAATGACCCACAATAGTCGATTTACCATTATCAACGTGTCCCACAACCACAAGATTCATGTGAGGTTTTTTACTTGCGCTCATTAGATTAAAAGCGATATTAGGGCTTTATTTGTATTTCGTTAAATACGAAGCAACAAATTCTACAAATCCTAGGCCATTAGTTACTAGTCGAGATACTAAATATTGCTTGCATTTGCGTTTTCCAATATCTATACCCTGTCATAGTCGTCTTCAATTCTTACAATATCGTTTTCATCGAAGTTGCCATAAGAAATTTCTAAAACAATACAACCAGAACTGCTCGCCTGAATTCTATGCTTTGCGCCAGATGGAATTATGATATTGTCCCCTTCACTGATGGATGATTTCTTGTTCTGAACTTCAACCGTACCAGAACCCTTAACTATTTTCCAAAACTCCTTTCGATTATTATGATATTGAAGACTTAATCGCGACCTAGGTTTTATGTAAAGTAATTTCACTGTACATCGTTCATTCTCGTTGAATTTTTCAAATGATCCCCATGGCCGTTTTTCCGAGTAAACTTCCACAAAAAAACAATGGAAAAGTATAATTTAATTATTGTCATATTATTTATAGTAAAAAATATACAATAGTTGCTTTGAATTACAATTATTGCCTAAATCTTCAATGTGTATTTGCAATAATCATGGCGATTGCAAAGGATTGATAATGGAAGAGGAGGTATTGAAAAATTTCTGTTGCTGTAATTGTCATGATGGCAGTTATCAATTAATCAGAAATTCAATTGCAGCTAACAAAATTGATAGTCTTGGCATTTCCGGTACAAATCAAAATATGGATTACTAATATAGGGTTCTAATACCAGCCAAAAATCTAAACGACCACAAGAATATTTTCAAGGCAGAAAGACAAATCTATCCAAGTCGATCCAATAAATAAGGGAGTAACGGTATGTTGCCAATATTCCTAATATTGGGAACAATAATTCCTACTTTACAGAAATAAGGATTTTTCTGCCATCTATTTCAATTTCCTTGTATTCAATGTCCACTAATTTGTTAGGAGTTATGATTACCTGTTTTACTCTTACGTAGTATGCTAATTCATTTTTATAGTTTTCAAGTGACAATAAATCATCCGAATCTAGATTCGAGATATGTGCAGATGATAGTATTTCTGTAGGAACGAAACCCCTTTCCTTTCTCAGTTGTTGTATATTTCTTGCAATATCCTTCATAAGACCCATTGAAATCAACTTGCTACTTCTAGTGGTATCAATAAACACTACGACATTTTCTTGCTGAGATTCCATCATTATATACGGGGATTTTCCAGTATATGAGAACTCCACATCGTCTTTTGACAACTCTATTTCACCAGACATGTACTTTAGATTAAAATTGCTTTTTGAATTTAATTGGTCAAACAGATCACCATAGTTAGCTTGATTAAATGATTGTATGGCATTTTTTAAATCGTCCTTTAATCTAGGAGCAATCTTATTTACTTTCAGCTTGGCACTCAGGCTAACAAGATTCTCCCCATTCAGAAAATTAATTTTTTCAAACAAATTACTAAAATGCATTACTTTGAAATCTATAGACATGGTGTTGAGTTGTTTCTTCAATATTTCTGATAATCCGCTTGATTCAAGAAGATTTCTATCTTGAGTACAAATTACAACTCTATTAATGGGCCATCTTCTTTTAAATTTCGCCTTCATTCTGGCTGCATTAACCAAAGAAATAACTAATTTCGATTTGTCTATAGTATTTTCAATTTCATTATTTATCAAGTTTATGTTAACTTTTGGCCATGATTCGAACAGAACTAAATCTTTATGTTTGAAACATAACAAATACAAATAATTTGTTATGTAAGGACAATACGAATGAAGGAGTATGTCAATTATCGATAGTGTATATCCAAGTACTGCATATATCACATTCCTTCTCTCTATTGTTTCCATACTGTCATCCCATATATCATCCCTAGTCATAGGAACATAAGTTTGGCTGAGACTATTAATTATGAAATCTTCCAACTCCTTTGCTCCTTCGTTTAACCTACAGGAATCTAGAGCTAAAGTTACTGTTTTAACTAACGATTGTAATTTGGATAAAATCCACGCCTCAGTCATAGTAAAACTGTTACTTTTTACTATAGAGTCCAGGTCAATATTTCTAGTATCAAATTTATCATATGTACTATTCTGAATCAAGTATACATGGAGATAATAAAGAGTACTCAGCACCTGATATGGTCTAGCCCCCATTTCACTTAGGCTGAAGCTTAGAGATTCAATAGGTGAAGACTTCCACATAAAATAGAATCTTATTGCATCAACCGAATTATCGACCAGAAGTTTATTAGCGTCCAATACATTGCCCAGACTCTTACTCATTTTATTTCCCTTTTCATCTAATATATGTCCCTGAAATAGAAACGATTCAAATGGTGATTGGTCCTTGTTTTGCATTATTACATTTTCCATGAGTAAAGTATATGCCCATCCCCTTGTCTGATCTATTCCTTCGGTCAGAAATTCAGCCGGTATTAGATCCTCGTACTCATCATCCGAAAATGCAGCATAAGGCGATGCACCACTGTTATGCCAGGTATCAAGAACAAAGGTTTCACGAATCATAGGGATGTTACATTTTGAGCAATTAATCTCGATATTATCTATCCACGGTCGATGCAATTCAAATTGCTCTCCGTCAGGCAACTTTGATGCTCTCCTGATAATTTCATTTCGGGAAAACAAAGGCTCTTTCAAACCACATTTGGTGCAGTTCCATATTGGAAGAGGAGTACCCCATACCCTTTCTCTCGATATGCACCATGGTACCTGTTCCTTTATGATTTCCACAAATCTGTTTTTTGGAGATTCAAAGAAGAAATCAACATTTGAAACAGCATTCATTGGTTTATTGTCAAGTTTATCAATCATGTAAAAATATTCACGCCTTGCAAGCCAGACAACTTTGTGATTTGAACGCCAACAGGTTGGATATTGATGTTTGATTCTACCCAACTTTAAGTAAGCTCCTGCTTCCTTCATTTTTTCGACAACCAAAAGATCCGAGTCGCGTACAAATTTTCCGCTAAATATGCCTGCCTTTTCAGTAAATTCCACTTTATCATTAATGGGTACAAATATTGGAACGTCCCGTTTCACAGCTATATCAAAATCCTCTTGACCGTTTGCAGGTGACAAATGAACTATTCCGCTACCCGTACTTGCATCAACGAAATTTTCTGCAACTACAAAATGTACTTTCTTGTTCTTACTTAGTTCCTTTAATCCAGGTATCATTGCTAATAGTGGATGAAGGTACCTTTTGCCATCCAATTCTATGCCTTTAATGACCTTTTCAACAGTAAAATTTTGAATTTCAAGTTCATTCATCAAACCATTTAATCTGTCATATCCCACAATCCACTTTTCGTTTTCAATTGAAACATAAGCATAATCGGCCTCAGGATTAACGCCTATCAGCTCGTCTGTTACTAAAGTGAACGGCATAGTTGTCCACACAACTAGAAAAGTGTTTTCTTCCTTTAGCTTCATTTTGTAATAAAAGGATGGATCCTCTAGAATTTTGTAGCCCTGATTAACCTCTGCGTTGCTTAATGAAGTTTGGCAGGAAGGGCAGTACGCGACTACTCTAAACCATTCTTTAAGAATTCCCAGCTCCCAAGCTTTTTTAAGTACTTGCCATTCCCTTTCGATGTATACATCTTTATAAGTCCAATACGCCTTTTCATAATCAAAAGACATGCCAAGAAGAGCGTCAACTTTGATCCATTTTTCGGCATTAGTTTTGATTAGATCCTTGCATGCCTCTACAATTCTTGGGATACCAACTTTTTTGATGTTTTCAGCTTTACTACCAGTTAGGCCCAAATTTTTTTCTGCCTGTAATTCGACTGGTAAACCTTGGGTGTCCCAGCCTGCTCGGAATACAACTTTATATTTTTGCAGAGTTTTGTATCTAAACCACAGATCTTTTATGATACGTCCTCTGAGATGACCCACATGTGGTTCACCATTTAGGGTTGGTGGACCCTCAACAAACCCGAGTGTTCCTTTGTGAGATGATAACTCTTTGTCAATTAATGGTTGCATTTCAATCTTGTTAAGGTAATAATTAATTTGAGTTTCTATTTCCTTTGGATCATATTTAGCTTCTAGTTTCATTAATGCGAACGTCAGAGCTATTTTCTCTTTTATAACTTTACGACTCAGCTCAATATGCACGTAGGCAAAAGAGTTAGAATTTCTTAATTACTCTCTTGATTTGTCTCTGCTCATCATTGGTCAGACGACATGAACCCACACTTGTGAATAGTTCGCGTTTAATGAATAAAGAACATCCTGTCAAAGTGTTATAACTGTTATTGAGCTTGATTTATGAAGTCTGAGAACATTGCACGACTACTAAGACTTCTAAATTGAGAAACCCAAAACTGTTTTTATTATTATGACAACAATTATCTCTTTAGAGATGACTTTCATACGGGTATCATTTGATAGTCTTGAAATTTGGTAGATCGGCACTAGGTTTGAGCAGTCCGCTTCGTTTTAAGATCTTATTCCGGTCTTACCCATAGTTGTAATGTTTCGTTCTGCATCATTGTTTACTAGTGATCTTTATTTGTTATCAACATATACGTTGGCGCATTTAGAGCAATATCTTTCGATCAGCTTGGCTCCATCACCTGCATCAAATAATGCTGTCCATTGAGCGCTTCCACCACAGAAGATACAAAAATACTCCTTTTCAGCGTTTTCTATTTTGATCAAAGTCCCCTTTCTTTTTTTTATTATTGCTGAAGAGTTATTCGCCATAATGTAATTGTAGCATACATTGCGTATAACTATGCATGCCTATTTTTCCTCAATCTAACGGTCTGAAGTCTTAAATGTTATAGCTTTTGCTAGGAAGATCAATGCATGGAGAAGAAAAATGCAGTTTTTGTGGAAATTATGCGGACGTGGTAGCCAAAGTTACCAGTGATCCATATATTGTCTATTGCAAGGATTTTCGCGATGAGGAAGTTAAACGGCTTGGGAGAAACATTGATTTGATAAAATTCGTCCGGCATTGGTTAAGGGTAGCGTTATGATGCCCGAAGAAGAAAACAGAGCTCTTTAAAAATGTCATAAATTCGACAAAACAATTGTGGAATTTAATTTTGTAATGAAATGTGCTAGGGAACTAATATTAGATCTACTAAAAGGCAAACTGAATGTTAAACAAGATAATGTAAAGGCAATATATGATAGTATGTCTACATGAAAATAGAAAATTGAGTGATGTAATTATATTAGAACGTCTGCCGAATCAGGAGTGATAAAATGAATTTATTTATTTTTTCTGCTTCATTGACGATATTCGGTTTACCTATTTCTTCCAGTTTTTTATTTGTCTTTGCAATAAACCAGTCATTAACATATGAAGATCCATCGCTTGGATTTAAATTCCAATATCCGGCCCTATGGAAGCAAATATTGGAAAAGGATATGGAGGGAACGGGAGTTGCATTCTCTCCGTTGCCCACTTCTCCTACGGAACATTTTGCTGATTTATTGATTTATACAGCGGACCATCAAGAGAATATAACCCTAAAACAATACCTCCGTGAATTTATTCTTGAACAATTGTGTTGCGTTGATAATCAATCCCTTAAGTATAGCGAGACCAAATTAAGTGGTATCCCATCAATCAATGCATCTTGGAATCTTACTAAAGAGAATAACCAAGTATATGGAAAGGCAATGTTGAATTTTGCCATAAGAGACGGTATCGCCTATGTAATTCATTACGATGCTAATTTAGAAACATATGCCCGATGGCTCCCAGAAGTAGAAGAAATAATCAATTCATTTAAAATTATTGATTAATAATTTTATCAAATATCTGTCTTAATTTGTTCTTTTTTGAAAATCAAGTCGTACTAATCGGTAAATTCAGTTAATCTATCCAGAACCTTTTCGAATATAAATAGCGCCTATTAAGAAGATAGCATGACAACAAATCAAGGAATTGGCTCTATTAAACAGTCGGCCGGTCAGTGCACAGTAATGATTGAAATCCCAAAGGGCAGTAATATAAAATATGAATATGATACAGAAAGTGGTTTTATCTTGGTTGACAGGAAATTGTTTACTGCAATGTATTATCCATGTAATTATGGATTCATACCAAACACACTTGAGAAAGATGGAGATCCCGTAGATGTTTTAGTACTCGGAGAAACTCCGTTAGCTCCATTATCTCTAATAAAAGTAATACCCATAGGTATATTACAGACTGAGGATGAAGAAGGTCAAGATTCAAAAATAGTAGCCATACCGACATCCAAAATTGATCCTAGTTTCTCAACTGTTCAAGATATCGAAGATGTGCCACAACATCTGAAAGATCAGATAAAACACTTTTTTGAACACTACAAAGAACTGGAAAAAGGAAAATTTGTGAAATTATCAGGATGGGAAGGAAAAGAGTATGCTGTAAGAAAAATAACTGATGCAATTAGCAGCTATCAAAAAGTAAGCGAGAGTTAAAGAGCTTTAAACTGTTCACTCCATCTAATATATGCTCGAATCATGTCCATGCTTACACTGGGTTTTCTCATTTTCAGAATTTCCTTAAAATCCAATTCCGTAATGTACCGAGTATTTGCATCGCTATCTAATCCCTTTCCACTTTGGAATAGTTCATCCACGACACGCAATTGAGCAGACTGACATATGTCCTTGACATCACTTCCACTGTAACCATCAGATATCTTTGCCAAATCTTCTATTTTTAAGGAAGATTCCATTTGTAACCTTCTTGTATACTGGTCAAAGAGGTGAATTCTGGATTCCCTGTTTGGTAAAGAAACATAAATCCTTTTTTGAAACCTTCTAAGAAAACCTGCTTCCAAACTCCATGGTTTGTTGGTTGCACCAATGACGTACAATTTTGATTCCCTTGATTTTCCATTTATGCCATCCATTTCGGTAAGGAATTGATTTTTTACTCTAACTTCACCCCCAACTTCACTGTTTCTATTACCTAAAAGTGAATCTATTTCATCAACAAAAATCAGAACAGGAACGCCTTCGCTATCGTGTAACTTGCGTGCCATTGAAAATAATTTTGAAACATTTTTTTCCGCTTCACCTAACCATTTACTCATCATGGAAGCTGCATCAACATTTATGAAATAACCTTCGATTTCAGCTGCGGCTGCCGCTGCGAGTAACGTCTTTCCACAACCAGGAGGCCCAAATAGTAGAATGCCCCGTGCCCATCCTAACGGAAGTAGATCAGGCCTCATAGTGGGATAAACTATAGACTCTCTCATTGCTCTCTTCGCATCCTCCAAACCAATCACTTCATTCCATGATACCTTCGGTTTATCAGTCATCAAAAGTTCTTCGAAGTACAAGCTGCATCCCTCTTTCATGTCGCTCCTTTTCTTTGCTGATTGCATGTTGTTAAGTATCGAATTTGGTGAATTTGCAGCTTTCAGGTCAATATGTCCAACTTTATTAATATCAGAATCATATAATGGATTAGACATTTGCAGTGCTTTGATTCTATTTCGATATGAGTTTGCTCGTTCCATGTAAATTTTGTTCAACTTGTAATCAGGATAGATTTGTACTAACTTAACTAATGCTTCAACAGCCCTCTGATAAGCGCTAATTGCTTCCCCATTGGAACCTTCCGAATCCAATCTAATTGCTTCAGCAGCATACTTACTAGCACTATTCTCTAGTTCCTGTGGAGCTAAACTCATATATTCATACAAATTCGCAGTATTGCTTTGAATTACTGCATTGTGAATCTATATTGGTCAAGGGACAAAATAAATTGAACAAAGACTAAAAAAAATTGGCGTGGTTTTGTCCAAAACCATTAAAAAATATGCAGTATTTACCTCATAGTATTTTGTATTTAGAGTGAATATCTTTTAATCAATAAATTCATCTTGTAGTTATGAAATGTTGTAGAATTGTGAGAAAATTCTAGAATAAATCATTTATCTTGTAGTATTATGATATTTCAGCTTTACATTTTTTTTTGTTTTGTCCAATCAAATTGACATCTTGCTTTACGTCCAAAATGTAAAAATAGTGCATGTGATTAAACGCCCTAATGATATACCTAATTATCTAGAACTTGTATCAAATCTAGAAGAGTTTGGATTATCAAAATATGAGTCAATGGCATACATTACTTTGGTTTCAAGAGGAACTCTGGGCGCAAGTGAGATAGCCTACTATTCTGATCTTCCTAGAACAAAAATTTACACGACCCTAAAAAAATTAGAAAGAAAAAAACTGTCAACCATTTCGAGTCAGAAACCAATGATAGCAACAGCGACCCCGCCTAACGAAGCATTCGGAGAGTTAATTACTTTGCAAGAAAGAAGATTGTCGTCGATGTACAATATTTTGGATAGCCTGAAGAAACTGAGAGAAGAGGGTAAAAAGTCCTATGAAGAAAAAAAGTACTTAACTTTAGAACCAAATGTAGTGGTACAAAAAATTAAAGAATTGATTTCATCCAGCAAATCAAATATAGATTTGATTCTCGATTCTTGGGGACAAAATGTCGTTTTTCAATGTAAGCCTTCTATAACAGAAGTCACTAAGAAGGGAGTGAAAATCAAAATGTTACTTGGTAACGAATCTATCATCAGCGAAGGAATTGGCACGTTACCAGACGGAGTAGAAATTAGGTCTGATACTGCTTCCGGAAATATATTGATTTTCGATTACAAAAAAATTATTTTTATCGACAGTACAAATGGAAAAGCTTCATTAATACTGACAGCAGATCCATATGGTTCATCATATGTCAAATTATTTGATGAAAAATGGAAAAAAGCATTGAGGCTCAATACCGTTATGCTTGGCAATAAAGTTCCAAAAGAAGCATTAATTCTATCAAAAATAGTAGAAAACGATCTTTCACAAATATTATTAGACATGTCAATTATGGATGATAACAATTACACCTCGCTAATCAATGAGATTGAAAAATTTAGTAGTGAAACAAACTGCCAAAGTATTGAGGAAATAGTAAGTATTGTAGATTATGCATTGAGAATAAGCTACTCTGGATATCTAAAATACGAAAACAATGAGAACATGCTAAAGCTGCATTTTGACTCAAAAGAAAGATCAATGGTACCTTGGGCAATAGTTATTGTGGCATATGTCAAGAAATTTGGAAATGATGCACAAATCATATATGACAATAGCAAATTGAAAACAAACACAATATACATAAAGCTCTTACATCCAGCAGTCATTCACGCAAACTAAGTTATTCACGCAAACTAAAAAGTGCTAGATGTGATGTTTTATTATTTATTCTTGATTTTGAGCAATTTTTGAATCTATCAATTTTTTATATCGAACACGCAATTTGTTGCCACATAGCGAACAAATTGTTTGACTTGGTGGATATCCCCTCCCACAGCTTTTACAATACTTCACCCATTTTCTTCTCTCCCTAATCCCTTTTGTTCCTAAATTTAGTAAATCAATTGACAAAGTTTTTGCCAAATTACATACTGCAAAGTCATCGGTTACCAGTGTTGCATTGCACTCCTTGGCCAAAGCAATAATTGAAACATCAGCGTCAGAAAGTTGGGTTTCGCCTATTTGTTTTATGACAAGCCTAACGGTTCTTAATGTGATATCGCTGGGTTGAAATATCATTATTCTCCTGTTTGATATCAAACTATCCAAAATTGAAAGATTACTTTGAATGTGGGAAATCTCTGCAAAAACCAACCCTGTTGTAATGCATGTAATATTAGAACGCAAATGAAATCCTTGATAAAACGCAGTTGCGTCTAGTGCAAATCTTGATTCCGTTCTAGAAACCAAGCTTTTCAAGTTGTCTTATTCCCCTTTTACCAATACGGAGGAATACTCCATCATATGGATATTTAGAAATAGTGATATTATTTTTTTCCTTGGCATCAAATACTTGTTGACCGTCATTAATTATTTTGGAATTATCAGTAGAATTAACCGTAATATCCTTCAATTCGACAATTAATGCAGGTGTTTTGTTAACAGGAGCAATAGGTAATATCATAACACAATTCATGTTTTCATGAACTATGGGTCCACCTAATGAAAGAGCATGTCCGGTCGATCCTGTCGGTGTTGAAATTATTACTCCATCCATTTTTTGGGATATGGGATAGTCAAATACGTTGATAGTAATTGTAGGAGTCTTGGTCAAATTTGTTCTTGTTATAACTATATCATTGAGGGCCGGTCCTATCATTTTACCATCAATATGTGCCTGTAACCTCAACCTGTTATCATAAAAATAATTACCACTAAAAATATCATGAAGCTGCTGTTCAATAGGCTTTGTATTCGCCTCTGCAAGGATACCTCTGGTACCTCCGATGTTCAAACTGAAAACAGGTGTACTCTTCTTTAGCATTCTAAACGCACGAAGGGTTGTTCCGTCTCCCCCAATGGCAAATACCAGATCAAGAGCAATACTCACAAGTTCTGTAGGATCAACGAAATGAACATTATCGACATCTAGATGTTCGATTGAGAATATTTGGATCTTTTTTTCATCTAAAAACTTCGCAATAATCCGTGCCGCATCCTTTGCTAACTCATTCCTAATTTTTGTTATTATAGCAGCCTTATTGATCTGGAGAACCAATTAACAAGTTAGTTTCTTGCATGACATAAATGCATTTTTGTTGAATATTTTGATATCCACACGAATAAATATCCTCTAATTAATTCGATTTATGGGCCGATAGCTCAGCTTGGCGGAGCGTTCGACTGATAATCGAAAGGCCGAGGGTTCAAATCCCTTTCGGCCCACTTGCAAATGATAACGATTATGAAATTAAGGTGACGTGTTTCGATATTCATCTTTTGCCCAATCAATAAGTGACTTCAGATCAGTGGTGCTGTAATCAACGTCCATATCCTGAGATACCTGCAACAAATCATTATTCGTAAAAATGGCAATTCTTAAATCGTTCTCGACCTTCTTCCTTAATGTCTTAATAGTATTAGACAGGAACTTCAGCGTATTTGCATTAAAAGAAAATATCATGACTGCAGAAAGGCCATTCACATTTTTTAACTTCTTAGTAATGAGTCTCTGAATGTCAATATCAAAAAAAGGATCAATTTTGTTCTCAACATTTCCTAAATACAATGAATGCCACCCTATCAAATGCAAAATCACCGAAGCAATTCTTGCAGGGTAAGTTGCTTCTTCTGATCCAGAAACAATTATCGAATAGGCTTTTAATTTAGGGATATCTATTGTAGAAACAAATTTTGTCATCAGTACGAGGTCCAGAGCCGTAGTAGAAATCAATAATTTTTCACTTTCGCTAATTTTCCCTCTATTGTACATGTCATTTAATATATTTAAAGTTGGTAAAATAATATCAAATAGTATTCTCTCTTTTGATATCGTTGAAAATAATAAATTCGAAATAATGATTATTGCTTGTGACTCATTTCCTTGAATTAAGCAATCTAGAAATTTTTGTTGTAGGTTGTGTGTATTTAACGGGAATTCAATTGGAGGAGTGTCTTTGTCCAAGTACCAAACATTAACGATTCCAATTTTTTTTTTCTTATCAACCCTTGTGCAAGCATCAGACTCAAGTATTTTGTAAGGGTCATCCGATTTATTTTGGTTTTTGAGGAAAGTTCAATTCCAGATAGACCAGCGTAGTTTTGGGACAGAGCAGAAAATACCTTTTGCTTTACCTCTTCAAAATCATACCCGTAATGCATATGGAGATATTGATGATGTATGTTTTAATAGTTTTCATTTTTTGAATGTCATTTTCAAAATTAATCAAAAAAATATAAGTCTATACTTATATCGGTTGCATTAGGTATGTCCAGTAAAAAAGCCGTATTAGCTTTCTCTGGTGGATTGGATACTTCGGTATGTGTAAAATTTCTTCAAAATAATCATAATATGGAGGTAATTACCGCCACCGTTGACTGTGGACAAGAAGATGACTTTGAGGAAATTAGAAAAAAATCAAAGATTCTTGGAGCGATAAAGCATGTTAATATTGGTGCCAAAAAGGAATTCGTTGAAAAGTATGTCAATAGATCAATAAAGGCAAATGGTCTTTACCAGGGAAAATATCCTCTAGCAACGGCGCTATCGCGTCCCTTAATTGCAGATAAAATAATGAGAGTCGCTGCGCAGGAGGATGCAATTGCGGTTGCCCATGGATGTACAGGTAAAGGAAACGATCAGGTTAGGTTTGATATTGCAATGTTGTCAATAGATCCAAGCATCAAGATTATTGCACCAATTAGGGAAATGAATCTTACACGGGACCTTGAAATAAAATATGCAAAAAGAAACAATGTCCCGCTTAATGAAGAAATCAAAAAATATAGTACTGACATGAATATATGGGGAAGGGCAATAGAAGCAGGAAAATTAGAAGATCCATGGACAGAGCCTCCCGAAGAAATTTTTAGTTTAGTTAAAAATAAGAATATTCCTCCGGAGTATCTTGAGATGGAATTTGAAAGAGGAATACCCGTTGGAGTCGACAATCGAAAGATGGACCTAATGAACATAATTACATATTTGAATATCAAGGCAGGTAGACATGGAATTGGTGTTATAGATCATATAGAAGATAGAGTTGTTGGTATAAAGACCAGGGAAATATATGAGGCCCCAGCAGCCCTAACGATTCTAACAGCTCACAAAGATTTGGAGCAATTGGTACTGACCAAACATGAGTTAAGGTTTAAACAATTCGTGGATGATCAGTGGAGTTGGATGGTCTATTCTGGATTATGGTTCGATCCTCTTAGAGAAGACTTGGATAAGTTTATAGATGCAACCCAAAACAGAGTTACAGGAAAAGTTAAAATGAAATTACAAAATGGATCCGCTAAGGTCGTTGGAAGAAAGTCCAAGAATTCACTCTACAGGCAGACCCTTGCCACATATGCATCAGATTCCATTTTCGATCAAAACCTTGCAAAAGGTTTTATAGAGTTATGGGGGATGGAAACAGTTATTGCTAATAAATTATCAAAGAACTTACCTAAGAAGGGCAAAGGAGAAGACTAGAAATGAAAAAAGAATGTAAAGACTGTGGAGCTGAGCTGACTATACCACAGGACTCAATGGTTGGAGAAATTATAACATGTCCAGATTGCGGCACCGATTTTGAAATTGTATCAAAGAATGAGGACAGTGTTGAGTTGAAGGAAGCTGAGTCAGTCGGAGAAGACTGGGGACAATAATTGATTAGAATATGCGTAATATATGACAAATTAAGATTTGAAGAAAAGAAAATATTTAACAATATCCGGGAAAAAGGGTTTGACGCCACTTTAGTAGACGGAAAATCAGTAACATTCGATACTGAATCAAGTAAAAATGATTCTAGATTTGGGGACATAGTATTACAGCGTATGATAAGTTATAACAGGGGTTTACACTTAACTTATTGCCTAGAACACATTGGACTGCCTGTTGTAAATTCATTTAACGTTAGCGAAATTTGTGGAAATAAACTTATCACATCCTTGATCTTAAAGAAGAATAATGTGCTTACACCCAAAACTACTTTTGCTTTTAGCACGGAATCAGCAAGAGAGTGTATGAAAAAACTAGGATATCCATTGGTAGTTAAGCCAATTATTGGTTCCTGGGGACGTAGTGTTTACCAAATAAAAGACCAATCTATGGCTGAAATGTTGTTGGATTCAAGACAAGATAATGATAATTCATTTTCAAGAATTTATTATTTTCAAGAATTAATAGACCGTCCTTCTCGCGACGTTAGATGCATTGTGATAGGAGATCAAATAGCTGCATCTGTGTATAGATATTCATCAGAAAATGAGTGGAGAACAAATGTAGCGGTAGGTGGTCGGACTGAAGAAGCTCCTTTGACTTCAGAATTACAGGAAATAGTGTTAAAAGCATCAAATGCTGTTGGCGGAGGTATTTTAGGAATTGATCTCATGGAAGACAAAGAGAGAGGCTATCTAGTACATGAGGTAAACAATACTGTCGAATTCAGAGGGGCATCAGCGGCGTGTAAATCTGATATTGCAGGAGCAATGATAGATTATTTGGTAAAGTTGTCAACCAAATAGATTTGCATTTTAAACCCGGCCTGTCAGTCTTAATTGTCCTTCAAATGTTATGTCATGGATAACAAAATTCATAAGATGTCATAGTAGAAATTTCGGTAAGGGAAGAAATTGAAATGAAAGTTGGAGTAATTGGTGCTTCAGGATACGTAGGTGGGGAACTCTTGCGATTGCTAGTGGTGCATCCGGATGTAGAATTGAGTGTTTTAACCTCTAGACAGAATGCAGGAGAATATGTTCACAGAATACATCCTAGTCTCAAGGGTTTCATTGATCTAACATTCTCACCCATGGAATTGGATAAATTAGTAAATCAATGTGATCTGATATTTGTATCTGTTCCACATGGTAACGCGTTGAACATAGTCAAGGACCTATATAGTACTGGAATAAAGATAATTGATTTATCGGCTGACTTCCGTCTAAAGAATACAGAGGACTATGTTAAATGGTATGGATGGGAACATCCATTTCCTGATTTACTTTCTAAATCTGTGTATGGCATACCAGAGCTTCACAGAAATGAAATCAGGGATGCACAATTAGTTTCCTGTCCTGGCTGTATGGCAGTAACTTCAATTTTGGCATTAAAACCCCTAATGGAAAATAAGTTAATCGATACTAACCACATAATAGTTGATAGTAAAATAGGGTCTTCTGGTGCGGGTGCCAATGAAAGTTCTGGTACTCATCACGCCATGAGATACGGAGTCATAAGACCGTACAAACCTTCCAAGCACAGACATACTGGAGAAATAGAACAGGAATTAAGTATTATATCAGGTGAAAAAATTAAGGTAAGTATGAGTCCTCACGCCGTTAATCTCGTAAGGGGAATATTGACTACAAATCATGTATTTCTTAACTCGCCAATGTCGGAAATTGAACTATGGAAGGCTTACAGAAACTCGTACAAAGAAGAGCCCTTTATTAGATTAATTAGAGACAAGAAGGGTCTCTATAAATTCCCAGATCCAAAATTTGTAGTCGGCTCCAATTTCTGTGATGTGGGTTTTGACATGGATGAAAACACTAGTCGTATTGTGGCGCTTTCGGCTTCTGATAATTTGATGAAAGGTGCAGCAGGCTCTGCCATACAAAATATGAATCTTATGTGCGGATATAATGAGACCAATGGACTAAGATACACTCCGTTAACACCGGTATGATAGTCATAAAGTTTGGTGGAAGTGTACTCTATGACTTGCATCCATCAATAATTGAAGATATACGTCAAATTTCACTAATTGAAAAAATGGTTCTGGTACATGGGGGTGGTAACGAGGTAACTAACATAGCTACAAAACTTGGAAAAGAACAAAAATTTATCGTTTCTCCCAGTGGTATTAGAAGTAGATACACAGATAAGGAAACTGCCGAAATTTATACAATGGTAATGTCTGGTAAAATTAACAAGATAATAGTCAGGATGCTGGTACAAGCAGGAATTAGGGCTGTTGGAATCTCTGGTATAGATGATAATATGCTTAGTGCTATAAGAAAAACCAAACTGACCGTGTTAAATGAAAAAGGTCGTAAGATGATTATTGAAGGGGGGTATACTGGCAAAATTCATTCTGTTGAAACTTCTCTCTTGGACACCCTCACTGAGGCCGGATATTTGCCAGTGGTATCTCCAATAGCATTAAGCGAAAATCATGAATTTTTGAATGTTGACGGGGATAGAGCTGCAGCATATATAGCTGGAAACTTGAAGGCACAAAAAGTAATTTTTCTAACTAACGTAAATGGCTTACACTTGGATGACAAATTGGTAAAAAATCTGAGCGCCAGTCAGGCCAAAGAATACCTCCCGAAGATAGGCTTTGGAATGGAAAAAAAGATATTGGCTAGTACTGAAGCCCTAATGTTGGGAGCCAAAGAAGTGATAATATCATCAGGTAAAGTATCCGATCCAGTTACTAGTGCGATAAATCATGTAGATTGTACGGTGATTTCAAATTGACACTTAATGAAGACTCATTTTTGATAAACCTATATCAAAGATTTCCCGTTACTATCGATAGAGCTCAAGATGCTACTATTTGGGATATCGATGGTAAGGAATACATCGATTGTATGGGGGGCTATGGTGTGGCCATAATAGGGCATTGTAATAAGGATGTTATAGACGCAATAACCCTTCAAATGAATAAGGTGATGGTATGCCACATGTCCACGTATAATGAGAGCAGACTTCAATTTCTGTCAAAATTAAGATCTATAGCACCTGAGAAGCTTGGAAAAATATTCCTTAGTAATAGTGGCGCTGAGTCAATTGAAGCTGCCTTAAAATTCTCACGAAAATATTCACAAAAAAGTGGAGTAATTTCCATGTATGGTGGTTACCATGGAAAAACCTTTGGTGCATTATCTGTGACACACAATTCTAAATATCGTAAATCATTTAATCCGCTACTAGAGGGAGTAAAATTTGTTCCTTTTGGAGATATATCGTCTCTCATAGATGCGATAGATGAAAGTATTGGTACTGTAATTCTCGAACCAATCCAAGGAGAATCTGGAATAATTATGCCTCCAGAAGGCTACGTTAAAGCGGTCCGAGACTTATGTACTGAGAAAAAACTGGTGTTGATCTTTGATGAAATACAAACTGGGCTTGGACGAACTGGTAAAATGTGGGCAGGTCAAAATTGGAATGCTGTTCCTGACATTATGTGTATAGCAAAGGGTATTGCTTCAGGTGTTCCCGCCGGTGTAACATTTGTCAAGGACGAAATCGCCAACTGTATGAACCTAGGAGAACATTCTTCGACTTTTGCAGGAAATCCAATTGCATCTTCTGCAGGCAATGCCACGATAGACACAATAATAAAGAAAGATCTGACAACCAAAGCATACGATACAGGTACTTATTTTAAGAACAAACTTATTGAATTGAAGCAAGAGCATCCCATTATAAGGGATGTAAGAGGTATGGGGATGATGCTTGCCGTAGAATCGCGTTTTGATGTCCGAGACATATTAATGGATGGCATAAAAAACGGCTTATTGATGTTATATTCTGGAAGAACAATAATACGGCTCCTCCCGCCTTTGGTTATGAAGAAAGAGCAGGTAAGTAGAGCTATTGATATAATGGATGAGATTCTAAGTGTCGAGGAGAAGAGGCGCAATGTCAAAGGATAATGAATTTGATCAAAGGATTCTTGAGATCCTCCGTATAGATTCTAGAAAATCTTTTGTGGATATAGGAAAAGAGCTAGGTTTGTCTGAATCTGCGATAAGAAGAAGGATCAAGAATTTAATTGACGATGGATCAATATCTAGGTTCACAATTGAGGAAAATGCAGGCAAAAAAACTAGCGCCATAACATTACTCTCTGTAGGATCAACCACTGACACAAACTCAGTTGCATCAAAACTCCAGAGCATCACAGGAGTCAAGGTCATCTATGAAATAACCGGACAATATGATATAGCGGTAATAATATCAGCCAATTCAATAAACGAAATTAACAGCAGCATTGATGACATAAGAAGAATTGAAGGTGTATCTGACACAGATACTGTGATTATTCTAAGAACACTAACGTAAGATACATATTTATCGAACAGCCGAAAAGATTTATATTATATTCGAAATAAGCTCTATTTAAGCATAAATGTCACTAAATTCAGATGATCCCAACCATTTCGCGAACATATACAATCGAACTATATCTAATAAAGAAATAAGGATATTAGATTCAACACTCCGCGAGGGTGAGCAACATCCGGGTGTCTCATTTACAAATAAACAAAGAATCCAGATTGCCTGGTTATTGGACTCATTTGGCGTGAATCAAATTGAAATCAGTCCAGTCGTTTCGCATGATCATTATGAAGCAACTAAAACAATAATCAAGCAGGGCCTCAAAGCAGACATTTTGGCCCATGTGAGGGCACTGAAATCTGACGTAGAAGTCGCTATAGACTGCAACGCAACGTGGGTTGCGACATATATGGGAATTTCAGACATACACCTTTCTACAAAACTAAAGATTTCAAGAGAGGATGCGAAAATCAGGGCACTTGATGTTGCAGATTTTATAAAATCTCATGGATTAAAATCACGTTTTACGATGGAGGACGCAAGTAGGACGGATCCGCTGTTCTTAGTAGAAATGTGTAAAGAAATGAATTCACGAGGGATTGAAAGAATAAGCATTCCCGATACTGTTGGAATAATGCGTCCGCAAGGAATGTACAACCTGGTTAAGATGGTGTATGATAGTATTGACACGAAAATTTCATCGCTTGATGTGCATTGCCATAACGATGTCGGATTAGCATTGGCAAATGCACTTTCGGGATGTGAAGCAGGAGCCAATCAGATTCACACGACAATTGATGGATTTGGCGAAAGAACTGGAATTCCATCCCTAGCGGAGACAGCGGTTGCTTTAAGCGTAATTTATGGAATTCCTAATGAGTTTAGGTTGCATATGCTAAAGGACCTTTCAAGAACAATTGTAGCTTATACACATATTGAAACTCCTGAATCCAAACCAATAGTTGGTGAAAGTGCGTATAAGCATAAAGCAGGTACGCATTTGGCTGCGATTCTGCAAAATCCATCGGCATATGAGATCCTCGAACCTCGACTAGTTGGAAATAGAAGAAAAATTGTCTTTGGGGAATTGGCTGGGAAAAACGGCGCAGCTTATCTGCTCTCTTTGCTTGGACTTGAATCTACAAAAGTTGAAGCAGCAAAAATGGCTAAGGGTCTGAAAGAACTGCGTATGGGAGATATCTTGGAATTATACCTTGACGAAAGATTAGAAAGAAAAATACTTAACGATGCATTATCAAAGTAGAGGAGATAGTAATGATAAAATGCACTGAATGTGATGCAGAAATCAAAATTCCCGATGATGCAATGGAAAACGAAATTGTGACATGTCCTGATTGTGGTGCCAGTTATGAGTTAATAAAATCAAGCGCTGGGTTTACCATAAGACCTGCACAATCTGTCGGAGAGGATTGGGGAGAGTGAAAGGAAATAACAAAGAAACTTCTTTTTTCATCCTTTATGACCAACTAAGATGGGAAGAAAAATCGTTAATTGAAACTGCGAAAAAAAAAGATATCAAACTAGAAGTCATTAATTGTAGAGAAAATTCAATCGACCTGGATAAAGACAAATCAATTTATTGTAATGACATTATCCTGCAGAGATGTGTAAGTTATTATAATAGTCTACATTCAACCGCGGCATTTGAGGGACTTGGAGCAAAGATGATAAATTCTCTTCATACTGCTATCATGTGCGGAAATAAACTATTTACTCATATGGAATTGTCAAAATTTGGCATAGCTATACCGAAGGCATTTTGTGCCTTTTCCAATCGGTCTGCCATGAATATCCTAAATAGGAACGGATACCCAAAGGTTATCAAACCAGTGGTTGGTAGCTGGGGAAGAATGATCGCGCTACTAAAGGATAAAGAGGCAGCTGAAGCAGTGATAGAAGACAGAGAACATATGTATCCATTATATCACGTATTTTATTTTGAAGAATTTGTGAAAAGGCCTCCCAGAGATATTAGATGTATTGTAGTAGGAGATAGGGTGGTTGCAGCGATCTATAGATACTCAGGAGACAACGAATGGAAGACTAACATGGCTCTCGGAGGAAAAGCAGAAGCTTGCAAAGTAACAAACGAAATGGAAGATCTTTGTTTAAGAGCAGCAAAGACGATGAAGGGGGAGATCTTAGGAGTGGATTTAATGGAAAGTGAAAATGGCCTCCTTGTGCATGAGGTAAACAATACCACAGAGTTCAAGAATACGGTAAGGGTAACTGAAGTAGATATTGCATCTCTTATTATTGATCATTTAGTAGAATCCAATAAATAATTAGCAAAATTGATTTCTTCAGCATATGCGATTGAATTACTGAAAAAGGCTCTTGAAATATACACACCTTCTAGATCAGAAGCACTGTTAGCTAACTTGATAAAGGAAAAATGTTTGGACGATCTAGGATTTGAAAAAGTAAATATTGATAGCGTTGGTAATGTAATTGCGACCAAGGGTAGCGGTAGTCCTAGGATTCTTTTATGCGGACATACGGACACAGTGCCGGGACATATACCGGTTAGAATGGATTCTGGTTTTCTCTTTGGCCGAGGAGCATCTGACGCCAAGGCACCTCTTATATCCATGCTCCTTGCCTGCTCGGAATTTAAGCAGAGAGGAACGATCATATTTGCAGGGGTTGTTGATGAAGAAGGGAACGCTACAGGAATTAAGGAGTTGGTCAAAAATAAATTGTCTGTTGATTACGCAATATTTGGAGAACCAAGTGGAATTGATAAAATTACCATATCGTATAAGGGAAGGCTTGCATTAAAATTCACATGTGATGTACTAGATAGTGCGCACGCTAGTGCGCCGTGGCTATCCAAGAATTCTATCGAGGAGTTATATGAAGTTTGGAAAATGCTTAGTAATGAAATTTCATCAAAATACAACAAGACTGATAAAAAGAGTGAATCTGTGAGCATTAGTCTCACAGAAATTTCGGGAGGTTCGAGTCATAATGTTACACCTCAAAAATGCAAGATTACGATTGACATCCGAGTACCAAATGGAGTAAAGTGCCTGGAAGTATTGAATTACTTGGACAATTCAATAAAGAATATTTCAGAAATAAGAAAGGTGAAAATTACTTATCGAATTGAGGATATGACAGAACCGTTTGAAGCAGACCATTCGTCGCCCTTAGTTAGGGCACTTTCGCTTTCAATATTAGATATTTGCAAAGTTCGCCCATTGTTACTTAGGAAGACGGGCACTGGAGATATGAACGTATTAGGAAATTCCCTAAAGATACCCATGGTAACGTACGGACCTGGTGAACCTCATGTGTCACATTCTAAGGATGAAAGAGTGGAAATAAACTCATATCTAACAAGTATAGAAATTTACAATAGGGCCATTTTTCACACCTCAAGGCTACACCATAATAAGAGGGATACCAGTACCAAATGAATTACTGATATGTTGTATTTGGTTGGAGCTGGAATTTATGATACTTTTGAAATGTGCAATTCAATCAGTATTTTGAAAAGTTGTGATAGAATATACCTCGAGAGGTTCACTTCACCTATTTCCAACAACTTTATCGACATTCTCAAAACAACTATAGAACCACAAAAAAAAATTGAATTTGTCAAAAGATGGTTTGTAGAAGATGGCAGACAAATATTGGATGAGTCAAAGACATTAAATGTTGGATTGATAAGCTATGGAGATCCGACTATTGCAACAACATTTACAGAATTAAGAATAAGAGCTATAAAAAATAACATAGATGTTAAGGTTGTACATGCTGCTTCAGGAATTACATCCCTCGTAGGCGAATGTGGTTTACAAATCTACAAGATAGGTAAACTGGTTACGATGATGGAAGAAAGGCAATCCGCAATAAGCGTATATTCCACTGTCTTTAGCAACCTCAACCTGAACTGTCATACAATCATATTAACTGAGTATAGACAAGGCGATGATGGAGCTGTATTTTTCTTAAAACCAAATATTGTAATGTCAAGGTTACTCGATGTAGAGAAAGATATTATGTACGGTTTTGTATCTGAAGATTCATTTCTGATTGTTCTTTCAAGAATTGGCACCGATGAGCAAAAGATTTTTAGCGGTAAAATTAAATCACTGTTGGAATTAGATTACGGGAACGGTCCACATGCTATTATATTTCCTTCTAGATTTCATTTTACGGAAGAAGATGCGATATTAAATTTGACTGAAAATATTGATGCCCCTACGGACAATACTATAATAATAAAGAGTGTGTCAGATCACATGCTCAATAAATATGAACCAATGATACGAAAAGAAATTAAGCAAATTAGAGAATCATTAGCTTCCCGAAATAGAACCAATGTCCAGTTAGAATTACTGGATAATGCAGAATTTTATCTGGACGATGCAGTTCAATTCTTTAGACAAGGAAAAAAGGAGATTGGCATTTTGTCAATTGGATATGCAGATGGATTGGTTGATTCAATAAGACAAATGTTAGAAATTGAGTAGTGTGAATCAAGTTTTAGTATTTGATATGACATATATCCGCTCATGATTACTGATGGGTAGTTGGCAAGTAATTTACTAAAAGTAGTAATAAACCTGATAACTTGTATATTTAACTATTTATCGAAATTGCGGGTATTGGACCTGCTATATATCCTCAAATATTATTAAATTTCATAATTTTTTTATAAGGGGTAAGTAAACAATAATCATGAATAATTCAAGATATTCACTAGCTGTCGGTGTAATTATTACTATGTGGACGCTTTTTTTGATGGGTAATTTTGCTTTTGCACAAATTAATTTTAGGACGGATTTGGCGGGAGAATCGGAGGTACCTCCTCTTTTCAGCGAATCGTACGGTAGTGCTCTCGTAGTTGGTAACGATAGTGGTATCAAATACCAGATAAATGTTACGTCTCTAGACAAGGTTACAGGTGCGTTCTTGTACAAAGGTGATTCGACAGAGAATGGTCAAGTGCTTGTGACACTCTTAAACTCAACTGAACCCTCAGGAGTTATTGATGGCAAATTAGTTGAAGGAATAATAGATTCTGCAAGTATATCGGCACCCTTAGCAAACCTTACAATGAATGTCACATTACCTGATGCATTTCCTAGCAATTTGACGAACGCCACATCAGCTCTTCCAATTGGCAATTTGACGAACGCCACATCAGCTCTTCTAACTGGCAATTTGTCGAACGCCACATCAGCTGTCGCACCCCCGAGCAAGCTAGAAGCATTGATTGACTTGATGAATCAAAATATGACATATATCAATATCCACACCTCAGACTTTCCAGAAGGAGAACTAAGAGGAACATTGACCTCGACGAACTCAACAGGATAATTATTTTTTATTCCACACTTTTTGTAATGCACAGTTCTATCATTTCCAGATGAATTTGCAGCAAAAGAATTTAAGATAACTTAGGGCATTTATAATGATGTCATTTTTTGAAAGTGATATAAAGGCCGTTTTTTCTAGTAAGAAATTTCCTAGCTTACGGTCTCCTATTTTGATTTGTGGATTTCCCGGAAGTGGTTATGTAGGCAAACTTGCAATAGATCACGTAATCAATGAATTGAAATGTGCACATTTAGCCGATATTTATTCAACCTCATTTCCGCCTCAGGTTGTAATTAAAAATACAGGTACAGTGGAACTTATGAAAAATATTTTGTATTATGTCAAAGAAAGCGGAAGCAAACATGATTTTGTATTTCTTACAGGAGATGCCCAACCAGTAAGTTCTAAGGTAGAATATTTGTTGGGAGAAGAAATAGTAAAAATCGCCAAAAATTTTGGGGTTACGCAAATCATAACTCTTGGAGCCTATATAACAGGCATGTTCGTCGAATCTCCAAGAATATTTGGTGTTGCTACAGACGATGAGGGATTGAAACTCTTAAATTCATTCAATATAACAAAAATAGATAATGGCAGTATCTCCGGAATGAACGGTATTCTACTGGGTATCGGTAAGATAAACAACCTAAATGGAATTAGTTTGCTAGGGGAAACGTCAGGATATGTTATTGATGCAAATGCATCAAAGTATATCCTCAAAAAATTACTTGCGATTGTCGATCTGGAAATTAATATGGAAGATTTGGATAAGAAAGCAAAGGATACAATAATGTTGATAAAAAGCATAGAGCATAGAATTGGCGAAAAGAAGGAGTTAAGTGATGATGTTCAGCAGATGGTTCAAAAGAAGCAGCCTGAAATTGGATACATTAGCTGATAATGGCGGAAAATTAATTTTTAGGTAAAAGTTAGTAATACTAAATTTAGGAATGCACCTAAAAATTATAGTTTTACAAGTTTTCCATATCGACCAATATTTAGACTGTTTTCGCCTCTAAATGATTGGGTATAACCATTTTCTATTGACACTTCATCGCCATCAGTTACCATATTTATTTGGTCATTCCACAAGGATAATTTAATGCTGCCGCTTTCATCTGACAGGATCGCATCTGCTACTTGTGCTGTCTCACCATTTCTCAAATTCACAGTTCTAGGTTCCTTCACTGATTCAATTTTACCTTTTACGTTTATACCTCGCATTCCAGCATGCAACTGATTAATTTTAGTTTCCGTCGCCATTTGTCAATTACCACGCTTATTCCAATAATAAAGTTTCTGTATTCCATAAAGCAGTCCAGACCTGCTAATCTTGACATTTTTACCAGTAAAGGTGAAATAAGGAATATAGAGTGACAGAGTTGTTGGAGGGATAGCGAAGCATGGTCAAACGCGCAGGACTCAAGATTTATTTGCAACCATGGGGGATCCCGTCCCTTAGGGGTTCGTGGGTTCAAATCCCACTCCCTCCATTTTAACTGACGACAATATTCGGAACTTTAATTAACAATTGAATATCTTTTCATTTTTGGTCCATGACAACGGTGTTAAGAGATTATGACATTATTGTAGCTGGCGGAGGACTGGCCGGGATGATAGTTGCATCTTCTGCCGCTTATTATTCCAAACAATCTCTTAAAATCCTAGTTGTTGATAGAAATCCATCACCACAACTAGGAAGGAAGACAATCTCAGGATGGGTGTGTGGAGATGCTGTTGGAAAGAACAGTGTAGACTACATGACATCAAGGATAGGAATAAAGTGGCAAAGTCCAGAGATTGAACATCCGGTTAAAGGAGTAATTGCATTCTCACCAGATCATCAAACATCAATTTCATTTGATGGAGAAGGATATATTCTAAATCGGAAAGTCTTGCCACAAAAACAGCTAAACGATGTACTAAATGTTGGTATAGAAATTAGGTACAATTTGGCATTAAGAAATGTGATTGCTGAAGACAATAGAGTTATAGGCGTAGAGGGAGAGGATCTAGAGACAAAATCTGTTTTCAAAAAAACATGCAAAGTGGTTGTCGACTGCACAGGAGTGACTTCGGTCCTACGAACTAATCTTCCAATTACAACTCACATTCAGAGGAAAATCAACAGAGATGATCTCGAAGCAACTGGCAGATACATTTACAATTTTGATAGTAAAGGTGAGGATAAAACGTACTTTGATCCTGATTACTGCCTTATTCATCTAGATCAAAACATTGCTCCTGGCGGATATGCATGGGTATTCCCCAAGGGGAAAAATAAAGTGAACATCGGTCTTGGAGTTCAACAAAAAGCAATGGAAGTGCATAATAGAAAACAGGGTCAACGTAAGGATTTGAAGACAAAGATTGATGATTACGTTAAATTGAATCCAGTAATAAGAAATCCACAGATAGCAGATGGTGAATCGGATGATGGTAACAGCTGGGGAACATGGCAAGTTTCAGTGAGACGTCAAAATGATTGTCTAGTAGCAAATGGATATATCCTCGTTGGGGATTCGGCATGGATGCCAAAGCCACTAGATGCTGGTGGAATTGGACCTGCAATTATAGCAGCAACTATTGCGGGAAAAGACGCAGTGCAATCAATCCAAGCTAATGATTATTCCGAAGAATCGCTCTGGCAGTATAATTTGGATTTTGTTGATGCCTATGGTTACAAAACAGCAGGTCTCGAGGTGTTTAGAAGACTGCTTCAGAAATTATCAAACGATCAAATTAATTATGGAATGAAACACTTTCTCTCAAAGTTAGATGTTGAAAATATAACAAATGGGGAGCATCCTGAATTTGGCATGGTGGACAAGTTCAATATGTTTGTTCATGGGGCTCTGAATAAGAGACTAGCAGAAGATCTAAAACATACAGCGGAAGTAAACAAGAAATTAGTAAAACATTACCATAATTATCCAACAAATCCAAGAGACTTTCCTGAATGGCAGAAGGGATTAACCAAATTCATGTCAGATGCATTCATTACGATGGGATGCGCGTAATCGTTACTCGCGTTTAGTATTTTCTGAACATAATCTTTTTTTCAAATTCGTCTATCTTTTCTATCATTATTGTTCTCCGCTTTTCTTCCGTTATTATTGCCCTAACATTTTCAATAAGAATTCTCGATACATCCAATTTCTTCCTTAATCCTGGCATTAAGTTATCATATACCGCCAAAGGATATATTGTACCATAAATTTTGTCCATTAACTCAAATAATTCATTTACATTTGAGGTACCTTCAGATCTAATTTTGTCGATGATCATTCGCTTTATTTCCCCAATACAGTCCAAGAGTCCCATAACGTATGAAGTATCGGATACTTCAAGTGAACTTTTGCCTGGAATAACAGAGTTTTCAGCAATTGAAAAAAGACAGTATGCCTCAACAAATTCCTGCTCTGCAATGTACAAATATTTTTGAAGATCATCTTTTCCCAGTTCCTTAAATTGTTTCAATAATTTTTTGGCCTTTTCTATATACTCTGTTGATTCATTTTTCTTATGAGAGTGCATGGACACTATTGCTTTACTGCAGAGTATTGTGGCATCACGAGTTCCCTTAATAATGGCATTCCTTCTCTCCTCTATATCCTTGAATTTTTTATTGATTTCCTCTACATCAGTTTGAACATTCGATAACATCAAGAGAGATGATTATTGCCAATATATTTAATAATTATTTGAAATGCTCCCAAAATATAATTTAGAATAACTCTTGTACTCTTGTATAATATTTCGAAACATGTTTGTTCAAAAGTTTCATTCTTTCTGAATTAAATACTAGTACGTAGAATGCAAAACATCTTGGTGTATCAGACACAGACCTACCAGACACTCGTACCTGCTAATAAAAGAAAAATGGAATATGGCTTGGAACATGTTTACACCAGACTAAATAGGATTAGAAGAAATAGGGGGTATAGTTTTGAGCATGTGCTTGTACAAAAACTAAATGGCAGGGTTTGGAGTGCAAGACGTTTAGGAGGTTCTAGTGCAAACTTGCCAGATATTATCGCCGTAAATAACAAAGAATCGATATTCCTGTCGATAGAAGCTAAATCGGGTACTGCAGATAGTCTTTATGTTCCGTCTGATCAAATCCAAAGATGTTTTCAAATAAGAGACATGTTTCAGGTATACAAAACGGCCCATGTTATCTTGGCCTTTAAATTTATGCAAAAAAGAAGAATAAGAGAAGAAGGAAAAACAGTTTATGCCCACAGAAAGTTACAAGAATTCTACAAAATAGCCGATCGATATTCTAAAATGAAAGACCTACCAATCATAAAATGTACTTACGATGGTAGTACCTATGAAATGAGAAATAGCCAGACGAGGAAATGTTATCTAAAAGACTACCTCATGCCTTTTAGCGTAAATTCAATTCTGTAGCTTACAATTTTTATTTCTCGATTCTACATCTAACAATTCATGACCACAGAAGATCAACCTATTACTTCTGAACAAATGTATAGTATTGAAGATAACGGATACGCTATTTTTGGCATGAAAAAATTACTGATGATGGAAAACGCAGGGCATGGACTGGCGGACTTTGTCGTGTCTGAAAAAGGACCTAACCTCGTAGGTAAGAAAATAATTTCTCTTTGCGGTACAGGGAATAACGGAGGAGACGCCATGGTCGCTTCTAGACATTTATCAGCCCAAAATGGAATCAAGGTTACGGTTGTGCTTTTAGGTGACACGAAGAATATAAAGACTGAAGAAACAACGGTCAATTGGTCGATTATTCAAAAAATGAAATCAATAGAAATTCTCACAGGGCCGCGTGTTCTCGAGTTGGCAAAGAACAAGATATCTGACTCTGACATAATTATTGATGGTATTTTTGGTACGGGGATAAAAGGAGAAATAAGGGAACCTTTTTCGTCAGCAATCGATTTAGTAAATGCGTCAAATGCGTATGTTGTCGCAGTTGATATTCCTTCTGGACTTGATCCAAATTATGGAACATTTCACCAAAAATGCGTCAAAGCTAATGCTACAGTTACCTTTCATAGAATTAAAAAAGGCCTAACAGCAAAGAAAGATTATACAGGTAAGGTTCATCTTGAGAAAATTGGAATTCCAATTGAGGCGGAACAAGGGGTGGTCTAAATATGAGAATTGCTCAGATTCCAGTAGGCAATATGCAAAATTTCTCTTATGTTGTCTATGATGAGCAAAAAAACATTGGAGTTATCATAGATCCTTCATGGGATCTTGAAAAAATCTTTGAATTTTTAGAGATAAATAGGATTTCTACAAGATACATTATAAATACCCATACACATTTTGATCATATATTAGGAAACGATCACGTTGCTGAAATTACAAAAGCTAAGATAATCCAACATGAAAAGTCTACCCACAAAAAAGACAGATCAGTACACGACCAGGAGATTATTAATATTGGACAGGTCGAACTAGAGGTTGTGTATACTCCAGGTCATTCGGAAGATAGCATTTGTCTAATTGTAAATAAGGAAGCTATAATCACAGGAGATACTCTATTCGTAGGAAACATTGGCAGGGTTGACCTTCCTGGCAGTAGCCCCGAAGAGATGTACGATAGTCTAGTTAAAGTTGCAAATTTAGACGATTCCCTGGTAGTATACCCTGGTCACAATTACGGTATTATGCCAACATCAACAATAGTAAATGAAAGAACAAATAATCCAATGCTTAATTTCAAAACCAAAGAGGCGTTCTTGAAATACATGGTCAGTGAGTAAGAGGACATGTCTAAAGAATTTGATATAGCATGTTCCCATAAGAGTAACGTAATTGAAAAGTTTCTTACCACAAACCCAATTTTTGTATGTGTCATATCATATACTGAAACTAGTAAGATTCCAGGTATAACTTTTGCAGGGGCAAACCCTGATTTAATTAAGTATACACCGGCAGCAGATTCTGAATTTCTATATTATGGAAAATGTTTTTCAATTTCTGGAGTACCAGCAACCCCTGATGGGATACCGACACCTGCATTATTGACCAGAACAGCGCTGTTACTTGGAAAAATACCATGCTTAGTGGTAAATTCTGGTTCTAAAATAGATCCCAAAATTCCATTCATTTCATTCGGAATTAATCACGGTAAAAACATCCAATATGGGGCAGCCCTAGAACTCTTTGAGACGCATCAGGCATTTGAATATGGCAAAATACTGGGCAAGGAACTATCCAAGTCAAATGACCTGGTTGTTCTAGGAGAAAGCATTCCCGGTGGAACAACTACAGCTCTTGGAGTATTGACAGGATTTGGAATTGACGCAAATTACAAAATAAGCAGTAGTATGCCAAATAATCCACATGATCTAAAAATCCGCATTGTACAAGAAGCAATCAAGAATCAAAAAATATCAGATTTTATAGATCCCTTCAAAATAATTTCATTCCTTGGAGATCCAATGATACCTGCTGTAGCTGGAATTGCAACGGGTATCATTGAATCAGAATCTAGGGTAATGCTTGCTGGGGGTACACAGATGGCTGCAGTTCTTGCATTCATGTCTTCTCTGAATGTCTCTTTTGATAGAATTTGCATAGGTACAACTTCCTATGTTACCAAAGATGAAAATTCAGACCTAGAATTTCTAGTAAGGACGATCTCTCCAGACATTCCCATTTTATCGGTAAATCCGGGATTAGGAAAATCAACAAAAAATGGACTAATAATGTATGACAAGGGTGTCGTGAAGGAAGGTGTAGGATCGGGTGGTGCCTTAATTGCATTACTATTGAAATTAAATGGATCCCTTGATAGAGATACTTTTTTAAGTAATATTGAAGGAGAATATGAAAGGAATATTGAAAATATTATGGCGTGATAGAATATTGGTGGATTTTAAATTCGTATTGAATTCAACTCTAGTCTAAATTATTTTACTGTGACGGATTTTGCAAGATTACGCGGATAATCAGGATTTGCATTGTTACAAATAGAAAGATAATAAGCCAAAAGCTGTAGCGGGATTACTTCAATCAGTGGATAGAGGAATTCACTTATCGTTGGAATTGTTATCTGGTAGTCGTATATTTCATTCTTCTTGTTTGAAATGCCAACTATTTTTGCACCTCTTGATTTTATGGTATGAATGTTTGATAATGTATCTATATAAGTAGAGTCATTTGGATGAATGACTATTACTATGCTATTGTTATCTATTAGTGCTAAGGGACCATGTTTTAATTCACCAGCAGCCATTCCCTCGGCATGAATGTACGACAATTCCTTAATCTTTAGAGCTCCTTCCAGACATATCGGAAAATGTAGAGATCGACCAAGTATGTAGACATCTTTTGAACCTTTTATCTGATTTGCAACACTTTCAATCTGCGAATCCAGTTCTAGTACCTGATTTACTGTTTTAGTCAAAAGCTCCTTACTTGTGGATATCCCATTTGATTTTCTGCCAATTATGTCCGCAACATAGTACAGCAACGCAATTTGACTTGTGAAACTCTTGGTCGCAGCAACACCTATTTCAGGGCCGCAGTTAACTTCCAGATAAGAATCACTCATTCTAGCAAGAGAGGAAGTCGGAATATTAACTATTGAGAGCACTTTGGCGCCCATATTCTTTGCAGATTTTACAGATTGTATTACATCAGCAGTTTCACCACTTTGAGATATCGCCAGTAGAACTGAATTTTCGTCCAACATATCAGATGAATATTGAAATTCACTCGACATTATAGTTTCAACGTGAATCTTTGATTTTGAAAGAATTTGCTTTGCGAGTAATGCAGAATGATAACTTGTTCCACTTCCAGTGATATAGACATTTTTGGCATCTGTGATGATATCGCAGAATTTCTTTAAATTCATCTTGTCTTGTTCCATGCTCTTTACTATCGTTTGATGCTGCTCATGAATTTCCTTTAATGTATAGTGGGAATACTTTCCTTTATCAGCATCACCTAACTCCCAAGCAACTTGTGTTATTTTTCTTGAAATTTTATCTCCATCAAAATTGAAAAAAGAGATATCACTATCGTTGATTACAACTATGTCACGATTATCCAAAAAAATTGCACGGTCTGTGTAATTCAAAAATCCTAGAATATCACTGGACACATAATAGTCATCGTTACCAACTCCTACTATGAGCGGTTCATCATATCTAGCCCCACACAAGGTTGATGAGTTAAATGCTGCGACGAATGCGAAGGAACCTACTAATCGCTTGCATGTAAAGATCATGGATAATCGAATATCTCTAGTAATCTCAAAATACTCCTCCAAAAGGTGAGCAATAACTTCACTGTCAGTCTCACTATTGAATTCATGACCTGATCTGTGCAGTTCGTCCTTCAGTTCATCATAATTTTCAATTATGCCATTGTGCACAACAGCAATGGTCGAGTTACAGGCAAGATGGGGATGTGCATTAGAATCAACGATACCTCCATGCGTTGCCCAACGGGTATGTCCAATTCCTAATTTACCAGGTAATTCATCAAGTCTTAAGGACTTGTTGACTTCTGCAACTTTACCGACTCCTTTGCGAATTAGGAGTTTTCCTGATTTAATGGTCGCAATACCCACACTATCGTATCCTCTATATTCCATCTTTTTGAGGCCTTCAATTAATACGGAAGAAGCGTGTTCATTGCCCTTGTATCCAATTATTGAACACATAACACTATTCTACAATTAATTTTGGTTTAAAATAATTACTAACATCACAAATTACCACTACAAAAATAATTATAACGCCTTTGAAGAATAATGTGCCTCTTAAAAGCAAGACAATTTTCATCATATTATGCTACTTTACATACCAGACAAGATTAATATATAATAGTTTACCGATCATCGATTGATGAATAGGAAAAGCCTTGTGTATTCCTTAGATGATAATGCATTTACGAAGGAGATTCTAATT
>DATBMS010000024.1:0-23948 GCA_036554685.1 Nitrososphaeraceae archaeon
GCACGCACAGTACCACCAAGATTTGCTTCTAGAGGGTTTATATAAAAATGATCATTCTTCGCTCTAAAGTACAATATAAGAGGAATCAGAAGCGCTCCTAGAGCATTGTAAAATGGTTGCCAGCTAGTTATGCGGGACTTAGGAGGTATCAGCATTAACTAAAACAGGTACAGCATCTCCTGTAAACTCATCATCGTCAAAGTCGAATTTTGAAAGAGAATCAGAAGGACTGGTGTTACCGGTCTGCAAAGAAATCGAATTAACTATCTCATATGGCGTTAACAATGCCAAGGATGTTGTTGCCAAGACCACCAATACCAAGACGAGGCCAGTATTTTTTATTGAAACCATGCGTATGCTTCAATTCATTGGTATTTCAAATTGTGCAAAATAATTACTATACTAAATGTCAGATATATTTCAATACAAACAAATTATTAGAATATTAAGGGCTACATCTGACTGCTAAAATCTTACAATAGAATTGACCTATCACAATAATTAACATACTATACATAAAGTGCGCTACTAGGTTTGCTCTTAAAGACTTATAGTACGGATCTCATAAAAAGGAATTGGTCCCAAGATTAGAACCATTTCATGAATTGAAGAAGGGGAAAAAAACTCTCACCTTGCTACCAGGTTATGAACATGTCCCGTATGCGATGTTTTTCTATGCTCACATTCTGTTCCTTCAGGAGGATTTAACTCATTGGCAGATACGCAAGCATAGAACATATCGCCCTCTTGAATGGCTCCAATTTCAGGAATCTTGTCAAATACTACTGGAACCATTAGTGTATTATCGTCGGATTGTTTCAGCATCTTTTGTGCATCGATTATCTTTGATTGAAATTCACCCTTAATCATGGCAACTACTTTGATTTCCTTTGCGTCTTTTCTATCCGAAAGCGGTATCCAGACATTAATGGTGGGATCCATTATTTGGCCACCACTGACAGTTTGAAACGTCCCAGAAGACAATGTCTTCTCAGAACCTGAGCCTAAACTTATAATATTTTTTCCATCGGTATTTTCAATATTACCTTCAGCACAAGAATAAGATTCCATCTGATCTGTCAATGGATTAAGGGCATATGCGCATACAAAATACTCATCCCTACTGCCTACATCAACAATGTCATTTTTTTGGTCGAGTTCAAAAGAAACTATAGCAGTGTTTGAATATAGATCCTCACCTGTCAGATATTTTGTTTGACTATCGCCATTAGCAGAAATTACAATTTTCAACTTATCTGGGTGATTCAATTCTTTTAGGTCTATTTTAGCATCCACTGAAAATGTTTCCGCTGCCAACACATGATTTGAAGTCAGGAAACTCAATGAGAATATCATAAATGCTATCGGTATGAAAAGAGGCAAACCTGATGCTTTATATTTAGTTCTTTGGTTGTCCATTGATCCTTCTCATGAAATTCAGGTATATATCAAGTTGGTATCCCAAATTAAGAACATTGTTATCGAAATTTATTGGAAACACCAACTGAAGCAATAACGTTAGACAGTGAGGGTCTCGATAAATGCTTTCGATTACAAGGATAGTCAGGAGATTACTCTAACGAAAGTTAAATATTACTTTCATGACGCTCTGCAAGTGAAATACAGGTTTGCTAAATGAATTGGAAGTCAAGTATATCTTTCTAACAGTACTCTGATCATATTGTGCAGTTTCATGAGTTGCTTGGCGAAAATGGTGATTTTGAATCGCTATCCGTGGGCGTGGATGTTTCAAGTCGAGGTTATCCTCCTTCTTCGGTTACGGGCTCCTTTGATATTGTGGAATCCTCTGAAGAATAGGAATAACCTAATACTGAACTACCTTGCAACTAAGTTATGAATGTGTCCTGTGTGTACTGTTACTCTATGCTCACATTCTGTTCCTTCAGGAGGATTTAATTCGTCAGCAGATACGCAAGCAAAAAACATATCTCCTAGTTGTATGGGACCCATCTCCGGTTCCTTGTCAAAGACTAAAGGAACAATTATTGTATTGTGATCGGATTGTTTGAGTAATTTTTGTGCGTCTATTGTTCGGGATTCAAATTCACCTCTGATCATGGTAACTACTTTAAGATTCTTTACATCCTTTCTGTCTGAAAGTGGTATTGAAACTCTAATAGTTGGATCCTTTATAACGCCGCCACTGACAGTTTGGAACGTCCCAGTAGATAATGTCTTCTCAGCACCTGAACCTAGGTTTACGGTGTTTTTTCCACCCGTATTTTCAATATTTCCCTCGACGCAAGAGTACGATTTCATTGCATTTGTTACCCCATTAATATCGTAGGCACATGCAAAAAACTCATCACGTTTGCCAACAGTAACAATATCGTTCTTCTGATTAAATGGAAAAGAAACTGTAGTGCTTTTTGATTTAAGGTCCTCACCTTGTACTATTTTGGTTTGGTTTTCGCCATTAGCAGAGACTACAACCCTCAGTTTATCAGCGCCGCTAAATTTTTCCAGATTTATTTTAGCCTCAATGGTAAATTCATCCGCGGCCGCTACCTGACTGATAGAGTTCAAAATTGAAAACGATAAAAATGTGACGAGTAAAGAAACAGCAAAGAGTAACACCTTGTTATTTATCTTTACGTTCATTATTTTTGTTGGTTCATATTTAGACCTATTTAATGATTTGGGAAAGAAGTTAAACACAGTCTGATCCATGGTTTTCTAAAATATGTAACACTATTAACGGATAAGCACTAGCGAAAATTTACGAGAATAGATAGAAGATTGACAAAGATCATTTTACTATAATAAGAGCAGCCTATCTTCTTAAAGCAAAATACATTAGTATCAATTTCGTTGAAGATCTGTTATTCGAATGAATCGTTTGTTTTATTTCGAGTTCGGGACTATTCTGTATATTGCACCGGCATCTGTTCCGCGATTGCCTGATACTATATACAAGTAGCCATCAGGGCCAACTTGCAAGTCTGTTACAATCCCAAAATTTTCACCGAATATTATTTGGTCAGCATTATCTTGTCTATTTAATACTAGATCAGAAAGGTCTCCCGTCAAGGACAATGATTCCCTATCATTATCTAAATCAAAATGATAAACAACCCCGTTTCTTACTGAGCCTACAAAAATATCATTTTCATATTCATCTCCTAATTTATCAGACGCTAAGAATAACAAAGCCGTGGGCCCTACAGGTTTGTCCCAAACAAATTCCGGACCGCTATATTTTCCTTCATCATCAAAATCTACTAACTTTACATCGTCATTGCTTTCATCATAAATTCCATTTTTGGATTTTGTCTGATTAAGTTTCCAAATTCCTTGAACCTTTTCCCATCCACTATTAAAGCCTGGTTCAACCAAATTTATTTCGTCTCCAAATTGTGGTCCATTTTCTGTATCCCATAGACTTTCTGAAATTGGATCAGTATCAATGCCAAAACTATTCTTTACTCCATAAGCATAGTACAAGTTAAGAGGGTATTCTTCTCCAATAAGTCCGTTACCAATGGGCTTACCGTCCTGGGTCATTCTAAGTATTCCTGCCCGTCCATCCGGGGCAGTTCCGTTTATTATGTTTTGTGCTTTAGTGTCATAACCGGTTTGGTTTTTATTGAAACGAGTTGATTGCAAATCTCCAATAGCAACATAAAGATTCTCATCCTTATCTAACTCCAATACTCCTCCATTGTGACTCGGTCCTGGCAAAGCAGGTAGTGTCAGAATTAACTGAGGTTCTATCAGTGTACTATTCTCAGTATCAAATTTATAACTATAAACGTAATTCCCGCAACCTTGAGTATAATTAACACTGGCCTTTACTTTAGGACAATATGTATAGTAAAGGAAAACGAGCCTGTCATCTTGTTTTGATTCACCATTACCTGTTACCGCGATTCCCAAGAGCCCACGTTCGTCTTTCGATGATACATTTAGATGGATCACAGGATTAGTGATATTGCCGTCTATTATTCTGTACACTATTCCAGTATTCTTTTCCAGCAGCAAGATATCATTATCATCCAAAAAAGCGATGCCTGTCGGAAAATCAAAACCAGTGGCTACAGACTCTATCTTAAGATTGGGATCTGATAGCGATGGCATGTTTACAATATTGGTCATATTAGCAGTTCCAGTTTGGTTTTGGCTTTGACCTAGTACCTGTTGGTCTTGATTTGGTATAAATGAGAAGGCGAAACAAAAAACTGAAAGTATCAGTATAATAAATACCCCATCTTTTAGCTGATTATGAGTTTGTTTTTCTAACCTTTGTATATTTTTGTGCTTTACTAGGCACACTTCAACATACTTTTCAGCTTTCCAATCTAGAAATCCTAGCATTATTGTAATTGCTTGAAACAAGTGGTATAAATTCTTAGTACAGGTTTATTATACCACCAATAAATTTTGGACAAGGCTTGTATAAGTCACACCTTTGCCCAAATTAGAAGTTCATAGCGGCAGTGGTAGGAACTTTACGTCTTATCAGTTGCGACAAGACTTAATTATTCCTATCTACTAGTTTTGAAAATGGGGAACCCGGAAGATGTTAATTCCACATTTTCTTCAAAAATGGTTAAGAGATTAATTCTAATAATAGCATTAATTTTGATCACGATTGTAATAATTCCTATTTGGTTCTTTTTTGTATCTGGTATGCATAGTCCGTTTGAGAAAAGTGAAGAATACTACCTGCGTATGCCTTATCCAATATCGAGATTGTCATAAAAACCGACAGAGAGAAAGCTATTGCTAACATAGTCAATAAAACAAACTTGCTAGAATTCATTTCTTATATTGGAAGTTTACTCACTAAAATATGTTACTTATTGGCAAACTAGTCTTGTCATTGTATGTTAGCAAATATACGTTAATGTAGTATAAAGTGAAATTTGGCAAGTACTTTATACTATTATCTAGAAATCGGTAACGTTATTTGATTTCGCACCATCTGAACTCGCGATCATTATCAGCGACGACCTTAAAGAATGAAAGAATAATTATATTGCTGCACAATAGTTACTAGGAAAAAACTTATTAATAAAGTTAGTATATACTCCGTAAATGCAGTACTTTACGGCTCTCAAAATAGGTGAAAAAAGAGTTAAAGCAGCTAAAGAAATTTTAAATAAATATACGGGAAACATAGCTATGCCCGCTTTAGCATTGAAGGACAATAACAATAACAACTGGGAACCCGTCGGAGAAGAAAATTATTTCAGTGCAGTAAAGGATCAGAATGGTTACTTGATTGCAATATGCGATAAAAATGGAATTGCAAAAACTGTGGCACAATGGTTTATAGAAGTTAGGAAAAATGAAATTATTAATAAAATAATTCAAAATGAAAACATCCCCGAGTATAACGGCAAAGTGATACTCCCAATTTAACACTTAAGTAGATTTATTATTTAGTGATCTTAGTTGAAAAGAAAATATGAACAATCCATAGAGATCAAAGGTCATTTAATTGATTCAATGATCCTGACAAGAATCTTTGACAAGGTTATGGACTTGAAAGGAGATTTTAATGTCCTTGAATTTCATGTAGGAAAAAAGAAGGATGAATTGAGTTATGCAAGGTTATTGATATCAGGAAAAAATAAAAAACATCTTGACCAATTATTAGAATCAGTCTTTATTGAAGGTGCGCAACCGACAAAAATTGACGGAGTTATTCTAAAGCCTGCTCCAAGTGACATGGTAATGCCGAGGGATTTTTACAGTACAACTAACAATACCACTCAAATTTTTTTCAAAAATGAATGGATTGATGTTGAAAATATGATGATGGACAAGTGTATTGTAGTCGACGTAAGAAATAAGAGGGCAGCATGTAGGAAAATTAGGGATATCCACAGTGGAGAAATGATTGTAACGGGCGAAAATGGAGTTAGAATATTACCTGAGGAACGTCCAAGGGAGGGTGTAGATATCTTTCAATTTATGAGTAGTACAAGTTCCAGTGAAAGACCTACTCAGCAAATAGCAAGAAAAATAGCAATGGATATTTACAATACCAAGAATAATGGTGGGAAAATAATTGTCACAGCCGGACCAGTAGTTGTTCATTCTGGGGCTGCAGACTCGCTAGCCAAAATTATAAGAATGGGATACATAGATGGTTTACTTACTGGTAATGCATTAGCTGTCCACGATATAGAAAATTCACTATTTGGTACTTCTCTAGGGATGAATGTAAAAAATGGAACATTAGCGATTCGTGGTCATAGAAATCACATGCAGGCTATAAATGAGGTTTTTAGAGCTGGGTCCATAGAGGAAATGGTCAAGAAGAATATTCTAAAATCTGGAATCATGTATGAGTGTATTAAAAATAACGTACAGTACGCACTTTGTGGATCTATTAGAGACGATGGACCGATTCCAGGAGTAATTACTGATATTATAGAGGCACAAGATAGATACAGAGCTATATTAGGAGATACAAAAATGGTTCTTATGCTTTCTACCATGTTACATTCAATTGCTGTAGGCAATATGATCCCTGCAAGAGTAAAGGTTGTTGCTGTAGATATTAGCCAAGCTGTAGTCACAAAACTGCTAGACAGAGGAACAACACAGGCAATTGGTATTGTTAGCGACATTGGAGCATTTCTTCCAATGGTATTACATCACTTAGAACAAATATCTAAGAAATAATTATATCAATTAGTACAATTTAAACAAGTTAGTTAATATCATCGTCATTATATTAACAGCAAAACCCTATTTATCAGAATTATGTAATTTATTATTTATTATGCGCATTGCGATTTTTGGATCAGCGCGCCCATCAGTAAACTTCATCACTTTTCCTAGTAAAAAATTTATTGCCTCACTATTCGTTTTTGCATCTTCAACAGCAGATTTTTCTTTATCAAATACCGACTGAATAGCATCCATGAGAGTTTTTTCATCAGATATCTTATAAGAATTTGTATTATTCATAACTTCCGATGGTAACACTCCACTCTCAAATATTTTGACTAAAATGTCCTTTGCCGTAATTCTACTAATTTTATTACCTTCAATCAGTTTCACCAATTCTGCAATATGTTCTGGTTTCACTTTCAAGTTTTTCAAGTAGCCGGTACTCTCACTATTGTCCTCAATCAAACTTTTAAAGTCAGTAACTAGAAAATTGGCTATTTCTGTTGGTGAAAAGTATACCTCCAAAGTAGACTCAAAGAAATCTGCCAATTTCTTATCATTTATGAGAATATTAGATGTATGTTCTGAGAGCTTATATTTTGATACAAAGCGTTCAAATCTTTGGTTTGGTAGTTCTGGCATTCGTTTTTTTAGATCAGAAACAAAATCATTACCCAAGACGATAATTGGAATATCGGGTTCTGGAAAATATCGATAATCGTGTTCTTCTTCCTTACTTCTTGACTTAAACGTGATTTTTTTCCGATCATCCCAATGTCGCGTTTCATGTTCTATTTTGAGATTCCGGCTATACAGGCTGGATTGTCTGGTAATTTCATAGTTGATGGCTTTTTCAACTTCCCTGAAGGAGTTAATATTCTTGATTTCAACCTTGTTACCACCTTCCATGGACACATTTACGTCACACCTCACGGATCCCTCCAGTAAAGTATCACAAACGCCAATATATTCAAGGGTTAGTGATAGTTTATTTAGAAATTGTCTGACCTCCTTTGGACCTGTAAAATCTGGTTTTGTAACTATTTCAATTAAAGCAACTCCGGCTCTATTATAATCTATCAAAGCAGAATTCCCTACATTCATGCCACCTTCAGAATATGCTATTCTACCCGGATCTTCCTCCAATTGAATTCTACTAATTCTAATCTGTTTTGCATCATCCAATTCGTATATGCCGTCTACTCCTATGCTTGAAAAACCATATACATTATATTGAGTAATCTGAAAGTTTTTTGGCAAGTCAGGATAAAAATAATTCTTGCGGTAAAACATGATCTTGTCTGGAACTTTACACCCTAAAGCGACTGATGTCATTGTTGAATATTCTATAGCCCTTTGATTGATAGATGGTAATGAACCCGGAAGTCCGCAGCATATTTCACAGATGTTAGTATTGGGTCCAAGATCTCGATAGTTTCCACGACATGAGCAAAATAGTTTACTATTGAGAGCAGTTATTTGAGCATGAATCTCTAAACCGATCATTACCATGCTCATATCGCATTTGTCTTCCTTTGGATATTGATAGCATTCTCAAGCTCATATGATGCATCGACTAGCTTTTGTTCTTCAAATGGCGCTGCCATAATTTGCAGTCCGATGGGAAGACCGTTGCTAAATCCAACAGGTAGTGATATTGCAGGAATGCCTGCAAGATTTGCTATAACAGTATTTATGTCAACCAGGTACATTTTAATTGGATCATCTATCTTTTCACCAAACCTAAATGGGAGTATCGGCATCGTTGGTCCAATTAAAAGATCATATTTTTTGAATAAGGTAAGCAATTCTAATCTTAATAGAGAACGTAGTCTCCTTGCCTTGAGATAATATTTGCTATAGTATCCTGAAGAAAGAACATACGATCCTATTAATATTCTCCTTTTTACCTCTTCGCCAAAGTTTTCTCTAACCTTACAAAAATAAGTATCCCATTTATACTCCTCAACCGGAAGTTCAAACCCATATCTAATATTATCATATCTTGCAAGGTTACTACTTGCTTCAGCGCTCGCAAGAGTATAGTAAGATGGTAATGCATAATGTAGGTTTTTTATCGAAATTTCATCACATGTGCATCCGATCTCTTTCAATTTTTCTGATGCAGAATAAATGGTTCTCGTAACTTCATGATCACTGCCAGTAACTAACTCCTTTATTATTGCGACATTTAATTTACCTAATTTATTATTAAGAGTAATAGGAGAGGATGGAATACTTGTATTATCCATTTCATCCTTCCCCGAAATAATGTTTATCATCATTACCAAGTCCCTAACCGATCTGCATATAGGACCAATTTGTTCTAGGCTATTTGCGTAGGAAATTAGACCGTATCTGCTTACTCTACCATAAGTAGGCTTAAGTCCTACGACGGAACAAAAGCTAGCAGGACATCTTATTGAACCTCCAGTGTCTGATCCAACAGAAACAGTACACTCTCTAGCAGCAACGGCAGCGCCGCTTCCACCTGATGAGCCTCCGGGAACATAATCCAGATTCCATGGATTACGAGTTGGTTGATATCTACTATATTCGGTTGTTGAACCCATCCCAAATTCATCCAAGTTCAATTTTCCCACTATTATTGCTCCACTTTTCTTCAGGTGCTTAATTACAGTGGCGTCATATGATGGAACATAGTCTTCCAATATTTTTGAGGCGCATGTGGTTCTGATATTTTTTGTAGAAATGTTATCCTTTATTCCAACTGTTATTCCTGCTAATTCACCTGTGTCTTCTTTTTCTCTAATTTTCCTGTCTATTATCTTAGCAGCAGATAAAGCTCCCTCAGAATCCAATGTGATGAATGAATGTAATTTTGATTCCACATCTTCTATTCTTTTAAGGATAGAGCTAACATACTCTTCTGCAGTAAATAATCCTCCATTTATGCCTCCAACAACTTCATATGCGAGTAGGTCATGTAGGTTTGACATTCTATTTCATCTTTGGGCCTCTTAAGAAACCATCTTCTGTAAGGTTCTTGCTAATTTGTTTTCCGTCAGATATTCTGGCCACATCATCTCTAAGCTCTTCAATTTTCATTTCCTGTAAGTCTAAAATAACTGAATCATCAGATGCAAGTTCCTCAAGAATATCAATGTATTCAATTGTCTTGTCTAATTGTTTAGGAAATTTTCGAGATTCATTTTCATTAAGATTAATTTTAGATATTTGAGCGAGATACTCTAATACTTCTTTTGAAATCATAATATTGTCATCTTATCATAGATTTATTATTTGTTAAGGCGATAATCTATCTATATCCCTAGGAAACAATACAACATCTCTAATATTGTCAACACCACATATACTCATCATTAACCGTTCAAGCCCCAAACCAAACCCTGCATGAGGCGGCATACCATAGTCAAAAACTTTCAAATGGAAATCAAATGCATCAGCGCTTAGGCCTTGTTTTTTCATTCTTTCAGTCAATTCATTCTTATCATGGATTCTTGTACTTCCAGAAGATAATTCTAGCGTATAATACATCATATCAAAGGACTCGCACTCTGTTCCCGTAGATTTTGGTTTAACATAAAATGGCTTTATTGAAGTGGGCCAATCAGTAATAAAGTAAAAATTCTTCAAATCCTCATCTTTGAGGTTTCGCAACTTTTGTTGCGAAATGTCATCACCCCATTCAATAGACTCTCCGGCACCTTGCAACTTTTCTATTAGATCCGAATATCTATATCTTCGAAATGGAAATGATATATCTGGAATTTCTATTTTAAGATACTCAAGCTGTGATTTGTTTTTACTCCTAACTTCATCATACAAAAAATGTATCATCCTTTCTAAAATTTCCATTATATCATTATAATCAGCATATGCTTTTTCTATATCTATTGAAGTTGCTTCTGACAAATGTCTGTTTGTTCGTGAAGGTTCTGCTCTAAAAATGGGACCTATTTCAAATACATTTTCAAATGCCATCGTCAACTGCTCTTTATAAAGCTGAGGACTTTGCGTCAGAAATGCTTCTCTATCATAATAGAAAATAGGAAAGAGTGTAGCACCACCTTCAGTCGCTGTGGCAATTATTTTAGGTGTATTAACTTCAATGAAGCCTTCTTCTCCAAGAAATTTCCTGCAGGAGTTTAATACGGTGTACCTTATACTAAAAATCGATTGAAGATAAGGCCTACGAAGATCAATTGCTCTCAGATCTAATCTAGTATCAATTCCAACTCCTTTTCTACTTTGAATAACGATAGGAGAATTTTTGTTGGCGAAAGAGAGAATTTTGAAATCAATTGGGATTATTTCAATTCCGTTCGGAGCTTTCGGTTCACTTCTAACTTTACCCTTTATGGCAATCGAAGCATGTTCTCTGATCTTTGGTATTTCAGATGATAGTGCATCGGGAAATTCATTTTTCTTTAAAATAACCTGAATATTTCCAAATCTGTCGTTTATCATGAGAAACTTTATGTTACTATGCTCACGGATCGAAGAGATCCAACCAATAATTATTACCTCCTTGCCATTCATTGAAATATCAATATTTTTGGAATAATGCGTCCTTTTCCAAGTTTGAAGGTCTGAGCTATTCAAATTGACGAACCTTGATAATCTGAACTTTAATGACAGGTTAATTTAACCTTTTAACGCGGATATACTAAAGGCTATAACAAACCAGACTCGAGCAGAACCTCATTGAAAGTGAACCGCTGTAGCAACTTGATAATATATTAAAGGAGTGCATCACTCCAAATGAACAATTATACACCGCATATATACAGCATGCTAGGAGAGATTTATGGGAAAAGCAAATTAATTTTTGTCTTAAATGAGAAAATAGATAACGCTGGAACGCATCGAGGTTGGGTTGATTGCTTCTTGGTCTTGTTTCTAATTGAAACTTACAAAAGCATTAATAACATTGTCAAATAATTTGTGTGAAATGGAAAAACAGTCGCTATTATCGGTTTTTTCTTCAAATCCGGATAAATATTACAAAGTCTCATTATTTGATGAAAAAGGATTCAAACGACAAAATTGTAAGTTGTGTGGAAAATTTTTCTGGTCTATCATTGATAAAGAATCGTGTCCTGAACATGATAACTATAGCTTTATTGGAGATCCACCGACTTCAAAAAGATTAGATTTTGTAAATACTTGGAAAGAATTGAGTAGTTTCTTTAGAAAGAATGATCACGAACTAATTCATAGGTATCCCGTGGTATGTCGGTGGAGGGAAGATCTTTATTTTACAATTGCCTCAATTGTGGACTTTCAGAGAGTAATGAATGGAAAAATCGTGTTTGAAATCCCTAAAAATCCGCTTATCGTTCCACAAATGTGTCTTCGGTTTAATGATATTGAAAATGTTGGGCTCACTGGCAGACATTATACTAGCTTCTGCATGGTAGGTCAAACATGCAACGCAGATGCTCCGGGAGGGTATTGGAAGGACAAATGCATCGAACTGGATCACTCTCTCCTCAAGGATGTCCTCGGTATTAAGTCAGAGGAAATTACATTTGTTGAGGACGTTTGGATGGGTGCAGGGGCTTTTGGTAATTCATTAGAATATTATGTACGAGGTTTAGAGCTGGGAAATGCAGTCTTCACTGAATTTGAGGGTGATGAGCATAATTATCACACTCTTGATAACAAAATAATAGATATGGGAGCAGGACTTGAACGCCTCTCATGGATCACCATGGGAAGTCCCACAAGCTACGATGCTACTTTCGGACCGGTTTTCAAGAAACTTGTAGATATAATTGGTATCGATATTGATTCGAAAGCAGAATTTCTATCTCGATACTTTAGGATATTTTCTGAGAGTTATTCAAAATATCAAAATGATCCGAGACTCTTAAAAACAAATATTGCTAAAGAACTAGGCTTATCGTATGAAGCTTTAGAAAAAATTGTCCTGCCGTTTGAAACACTATCTATTATCGCCGATCACACAAGGACATTATTGTTTGCAATTTCGGATGGTTCCTTGCCTTCGAACGTAGGAGGTGGTTATAATCTAAGAATAATATTAAGAAGAACTCTTGCACTTCTGGCCCGTCTTGGTTGGAATGTTAATTTAGAAGATATTATGGATTTTCATATTGAACAACTAAAATCGATGTATCCCGAATTAAAAGAGCACAAAAATGATGTTAGGACAATTATACAGATTGAATCAGATAGATATTCTTCGTCAAAGGAAAGGATGTATTCTATTGCCAATTCCATGCTAATGTCCAAGAAAACACCAAGTGTTGAAGTTCTGATAAGGATGTATGAATCGGATGGTATTACACCTGATCTACTACTTGAAACCGGGGTTATAGAAAAAATACCACCAGATTTTTATTTAAAGTTAGCTGAGCTGCATACTTCACATGAATCAAAACAGATACCAGTCATCGAAACTGTTGGTGAGGTCAACCCTACAAGATTATTATATTATGAAGATGGGTCTATTAGAGAATTTGATGCTAAAATTCTCAAAATACTTGAAGGCAAATACTTGATTTTAGATAAAACTGCATTTTACCCTAGAGGAGGAGGACAGGAACCAGATTTTGGATCTATAGAAGGGATTAAAGTAACAGATGTAATAAAACAAAATGAGATAGTTCTTCACAAAATACAAGTCCCATCCAAGGATCATTTTCTAGAGAATAAAATAGTCCATGGAATTGTTGATAATGTAAGAAGACGATCTATAACCAAAAATCATAGTGCAACACACATATTAAATTCTGCTGCAAGAAACAGTCTTGGTTCATGGGTATGGCAGAACTCTGCCTTTAAGGATGAACAGTATGCAAGATTGGATATTACTCATCATTCTGCTCTTACAAAACAAGAAATAAATCAAATAGAAAGAACGGCAAATGAAGTGGTTCAAAGAAATTTACCAATTATTATTAAAGAATTCGAAAGGTCCAACGCTGAGGAGAAATACACATTTAGGATTTATCAAGGCGGCGCAGTTCCCTCAAACAATGTGAGGATAGTGAACATAGAAGGGTGGGATGTCGAGGCATGTGGTGGAACTCATGTAAATAAGACGGGCGAAATAGGTTTAATAAAAATTCTAAAAACTGAGAGAATTCAAGATGGTGTAGTAAGACTTGAATATGTTTCTGGGAATAATGCATTTCAGTATGTGCAATCACAGGATTCTCAATTACTTCACATAGCACAATCTTTGGGATCAAGTAAAGAGAAGATAATTGAATCATTTGATAAGGTAACGGTAGAAAATGATCTAATCAAAAGAAAATTTAGAATGCTTGTTAATAGATTCTCAGACAATATGGCTGCAATCGTTGCTCAGAAAGCGACTAAATCAAAATTAGGATTAAAGATATATGGTATTTATGACGATGAAATAGGAGATGATTACTATATCGCATTGGGAGAAAAAAGTATCGATATTGATCCTTTTTTGGTATACGTAGCACTTATTCAGGATCAAGAAAGGATAAAAGCCGTAGTTTTCGTTGGAGAGGAATCAAGAAAAATCATCAAGGCATCAAGAATTGCGAAGGAAATTTCATTGAAACTCGGAGGTACTGGAGGAGGAGGCACAGATAAATTTGCTCAAGGTGGAGGTAGAGATAAAAGCAAGATTCATGATTGCTTGAAGAATCTTGAGAATCTGTTAACAGATATTTTAGACTCCAGTGAAAAAAATGGTTGAAAATTCAGTTGAAAAAACGCCCAAAGTTGAACTTAATTGGGCAAGTATTGAAGAAAAATGGAGAAAGAGGTGGGCCGAAGATAAAATATTTGAAACTGAACCAGAATCGCAGAAAAAAAAGTATTTTCTAACTGTGGCGTATCCTTACCCAAATTCTCCACAGCATGTTGGACATGGACGAACGTATACTTTGGCTGACGTACATGCGAGATATAAACGCATGAACAATTATAACGTATTATTTCCAATGGGTTTCCACTATACTGGAACACCGATTGTGTCAATGTCACAAAGAATCAAATCCAATGATTTAGAATTAATAGAAACTTTCCAACAAATATACAAGATTCCTAGGGAAACGATATCTACTTTCAAAGAACCTAAAAGAATAGCCAGCTTTTTTCATGAAGAGATTAAGCAAGGAATGAACGAAATGGGCTATTCTATTGATTGGAGGCGAGAATTTACCACTATAGACAACGGCTATTCAAAATTCATATCCTGGCAATTTAGAAATCTCAGGAAGAATGGTTTAATAGTTCAAGGATCTCATCCGGTAGGATGGTGTCCTCAAGATCAAAATCCAGTGAGTCAACATGATACCGTGGGTGATATTGAACCAGAGCTCATTGAATATGTGCTTATCAAGTTTAAATTTGAGGAACAGTATGTTGTTCCAACTGCGACATTAAGACCTGAAACTATTTTTGGTGTTACAAATTTATGGATAAATCCTGATATTAAATATGTAATTGCACAAGTAAACAAGGAGAAATGGATAATTACTAAAGAAGCTGCAAGAAAGTTGGAATTTCTAAACGCTAGTGTCACGATAATTTCAGAGATAGATGGCTCTGATTTAATAGGAAAATCAGTATTTGATAAAACAAGAAGACAACTTGTTCCTATGTTCCCCGCATCATTTGTTGATCCTAATAATGGAACTGGAATTGTAATGTCCGTTCCAGCACATTCACCTTACGACTACCAAGCTCTGGTTGATTTAAAGAAAGATGACAAAACCTTGAGAAAATTCGCCATCAATATTAATATTGTTCCTATAAAAATTATAAAAACTGATGCGTTTCCCTCAAATGACTCATCCCCTGCAGAAGCTATAGTTACTCGCTATTCAATCAGGGATCAGAATGACCCTAATCTAGAAGAGGCAACGAACAAGCTTTATTCGGAAGAATTTCACAATGGTGTTCTTTTGCCAAGCATAGACCAAATAGGAAACCTAAGTGTGATAAAAGCTCGAGAGACAATAAGGAAAAAAATTATCAACGATGAAATTGGAACGACCATGTACGAATTGAAAAATATAGTAAAATGTAGATGCGGTACCCCCTGCGTTGTTAAGTTACTAACTAATCAGTGGTTTATCAATTATGGAGATGACAATTGGAAAAAAAAGGCATATGAGCTAATTGAAAATATGGAAATCCTACCTGAAGAAATAAGACAAGAATTTACTAATGTTATAGATTGGCTTAAGGAAAGAGCATGTGCAAGAAAAAGCGGTCTTGGAACAAAACTTCCATGGGATAACGAGTGGATTATAGAGAGTTTGGCAGATTCGGTTATCTATATGGCCTATTACCTATTATCAGGACACATTAGCAATAATCTAGACTTGCAAAGGAATAAAGATATGGTATTGGCAGATAATTTGAATGATAGTTTCTTTGATTATGTTCTTTTAGGAAAGAATGATAGGGATCTTGTTGCTAAGGACTCAAAAATTTCGATTCAATTACTAGAAAAAATTAGAAATGAGTTTCTGTACTTTTATCCTGTAGATTCTAGGCATTCAGGTAGAGATTTGGTGCCTAATCACCTTGCGTTCTTCATATTTAATCATGCTGCAATATTCCCCAGGGACAAATGGCCCAAACAGATTGTTGTAAATGGATCGGTACTAATGGAAGGTAAAAAGATGTCTAAATCAATTGGAAATATTATTCCCCTACGTAAAGCAATAAATGAACACGGAGCAGATTCAATCCGTCTTACAATGCTGGCCTCCGCTGAAATATTACAGGACTCTGACTTTTCTATTGACTTAGTAAAGGGAATTAGATCAAAATTGTTTGAAATCTACAGAACTATTAATAAAAATTTGAACATTTTTACTACATCTCGAGATAGTTTGGATTATGAAGCTGATTTGGAAGATGTTTGGATATCAAGCAGATTGCAACATGTTATTTTGGAAACTACATCTGCTATTGAAAAATTTAGAATCAGAGAAGCTCTGCACAATATCTTATACTTGATGGACAATGATTTACAATGGTATGAAAAGAGAAAGCTCGCAAAAAATAAATCAATATCCAATAATTACTTGAGAGAATTCTTTGAGACAAGGATAAAATTATTATCACCATTTGCTCCTTATTTCTGTGAAGAAATTTGGGAAATAATGGGAAATCATTCCTATATCAGTTTGGCCCAATGGCCAGAGATTAATCAATCGAGAATTTCTCTAATATCTGAAGACAATGAAAGACTCATCCAGGGGATGATTTTTGATATACAGAAAATAACAAAGGTTACGAAAATTGTTCCAAAAAGGATTTTGATATATACAGCTTCAACGATCAAGAGTAAATTATATAGAAAATTATTAGACAGAATACAAATCCAAGCAACTTCCAATTTTGGAGAAATCATGAAGGAATTTGTGAACGATAATGAAGTCAAGGATCTTGTAAAACGTAATCCTGACCTGGTAAAGAGAATGATAAATGACATATTGTCCGAATCAGTTGAAGTTAGAGAAAGAAGAATGAAAATGGATTCCTTTGATGAAGTGATCCCGCTACAAGACGGAATATCTTTACTAGTTAATGAAATTATAAATGATCATCTTGAAGTAAATATTTATTCTGAAGATAATAATGACAAATACGACCCAAAGCAAAAGTCAAAATTTGCAAGACCCTATAAACCAGCAATATACATAGAATAATCAAGGCATAATCATGAAACAGATTTTATTTTAATTGTAACGGTATAGAGAGCCAATATTTTTTATTTATCTTCAAAAAATTCTTTGTGAATACAAGCATCCTTTAAGGTACATATAACATAAATTTAGAACCATTCCAGATATTCAGAGTTGTCAGATACTTACACACTAGTATGTTCAAACAAAGATCTTGCAAGCAGTACAATTTCAAGCTGTTTAATTGACGAATATGGTTTCTTAAAGGATGTAGATGGCACATTTTACTCAGATAAATATCCAGGTATTGTCCTGCACGTTTCTGAAAATAATTTGCTCTGTCTCGATAATCTCGACGAAAAATATCCTAATACATTATGTTACATTTTTCTGTCTCAACATAGATCCCAGGCAAACATTCCAGCATTAACATGCCATTCCACAGGAAATTTTGACAAGAATAATTTTGGTGGAAAGGAAAGGGAATTAGGAATATGTTATCCATGGATTCAAAAACAATACCTAATTGAATTGAATAATAATAAGGATACTGTCCCTATGTATGATATTATTATAGAATCTACACATCATGGACCCACATCGCTAAAAAAACCTATACTGTTTATTGAAATAGGATCAGAAGAGGAACACTGGATGGATAAAAATGCGGCAAGTACTGTATGCAGTTCTTTGTTTAAAGTAATCACCAGAAAGCATGAATTTTGTAAAAAGGTTGCGGTAGGACTTGGGGGTAATCATTATCCAACAAAATTCAATAAGATATTGATGGAATCAGAATATGGTTTGGGTTCGATAGCTGCGAAACACGATTTACCATATTTGGATAAGCCCTTGATACATCAAATGATACGAAGAAATATTGAAAAAGTAACTTGTGCTATTGTGGATGCAAAGGGATTAGGGAAAGAGAAATCTAGAATATTAACTGCACTAGACGAAATTGGAATTGAAGTAATAAAAATTTAGGATTAATAATGATACAATAATTATTTATGATTGTGCAACATAACTAGAGTACTTCTATGTCATTCAATAGAAGAAATAGTAATAAAAAAACAAGTACAGGTCAGATTAATCACATTAATAACCAAGATGTCTATTCTCTTGTTTCTAATATCCCTGAGGGGAAAGTTGTAACATACGGTCAATTGGCAACGTCACTTGGTAATTCTCGTGCCGCTCGTGGGATAGGAAAAGTTCTAAATAAGAATCCGAGGCCAGTCATAGTGCCTTGCCACAGAGTTGTTTGTTCAGACGGACATGTTGGAGGATATATGTATGGGAAGAAACGAAAAATATCCCTGCTAATTCAGGAAGGAATTCCTATAGATAATGATATAATAAGAGATTTTGAAAAATATAGGATTTCAAGTTAGGATTATCACTTGTGAATTTTTGCTTGCTTGGCTAGATCTCTCAAATGTGAAAGAGATCGGACATTCCCACCTTTAATTTTTTTATACAGCGCCCAAAAGGTTTCTCTATTAATTTCATTTCTGGCTTTAAGTATTTTTAAATGACGTCTCATGGCCTTGGTTTTTTTAACATAAACCTCTTTCTTTCCAACCCTGGCAGTTTTCTTACCCTTTTTTGAACCGGCAGAAGTACCGTGTTTCCTACGTGTCTTTAGTTTCTTTTCTGCTCTCGATCTAGAAATCCCTCTTACTTTTACAGTCCATATAGTTCCATTCTTGACTAAGGAACGCATGTCCTCCCGTGTAATAGCATCAGATATATCATCAAGCTTATCAGGTTCAAATCTTATCCTATTTGATCCAACACCCAATACTCTAGCAATTAATTCTCTCTTTTTTCTTAAATTTACAACCATTATGATTTAGACACTTTTTTTCCTACGTTTTTGCCCTTTGCTTCTTTCTTGGGCTTTTCGACCTTTGCTTCTGGTTCTTTCTTGGGCTTTGTTTCAACTTTTTTAGGTAATTTCTGTAATGCCTCCAGCTTTCCTGGATTCAAAATCTTGATTTTCAGCTTTGTGGCTTCTGTGACTATATCTATTCTTTTTTTATTCCCAACACCATGTGCTATTCTAACCGCATCCACCCTCGGATCAATTTTTGCTAAATCCCTGGTATTAAAAATCAAAATATCGTTATAACCTGATGGATGTAAGCCTCTTGATTTTTTAGGTCCCTTATAACCTACCTTAACTAAAGGCGGAACACCCGATACCTGCTTTCTCATCTTGTTGTCTTTTCCCTTGGGTTTTCTCCAATTAGGTGCGAGTTTCTTGTACCTCCAGCTCTCTTGTCTTACAAAATCTGGTCTTTTGTCTGCTATTTTTTTTCTGAGTTGCAGGAGTTCCTTATTAATAACCATAGAACTATTGTCAAGACCCTATTTTTTAAATAAAAATGTTTCTAGATAAACTTGACCTCTTTCGTAGCCTAATATTGGCAAAAAATAGGGGCTTCTATCAGTCCTCAGGCCATTGGTTGTGATGAATAAAGAGTACTACACAACATTTGCACGTACATCGATTCAAAGAATAGGATGAAAACAAACCGTAGATATTTGATATCGTTATATTCTTTATTGACAATTATAAACTATTAATTGACTGAATATCACACTGGAGAATTGGCACCGCATAGTGGTTCATTCAATTTCTTGAGGCATGCATCTACCTTTCTGAAACGTATTCGAAAAGAAAAATGTTCGATACCGCCAAACGAACGTGTGGTACCTCTATCGAAAGGTGATCCCTTCCCACCATGCAGGTGTTGTAATTCGAGTGTTATCTGGAACGGTTGAGGATATTTTGATTTTCAAAGAACATTTTACAAAATCATTGGACAATGTTTATGAATCCATATTTTTCTCTTGTAGTTCTAACAATTGACATATTGTACGCGAAAATTCGTTTCGAATATTCTTCAAGGATTTCCATCATAGGTTGCGATGTTTTATCAGTGTAAAATCCAGGACAATCACCCGTTAATTGGTATGACGCATGCACCACAGGCTTGCCGTTACTAGATTCCATCCATGAAGAAAATGGATAGAGCCAGCAAACTCCTGGTTTGTCTGGATGTATTGTACAACTTCCACAATCATCTAAGAATCTGCAAGGTAGTGGTTTCCCATCTTGATCTTCGCTTTCATTTTCTTTTCTTTTTAGTGAAATCATGCTGATAGTTGTAATGACATTATTCATAGTCGAAGTTTCATTCCAACTAGAGATTCTAGTTTCTTTTTGGATAAATTCAGATTCTGAATCATAACCCATTTTATTTGAAATTAATGAAATGTCGTCTCTGGTCATGGGTAATCTTCCCTGCCTATCACAACAATTATGACAGTCTGGCCAAAGGCACCTCCAAAGAACAAAAGTTTTATCTCTCGTTAGGTATGGAATGTGAAAAACTACCTCATTTACAACTAATTGTGAATCAGAAACATCATCACGTTTTCCTAAATGAAGATCATATATTGATTTCTCTACAGTCCATTTGTTGACCAAATTATCCAATGCCTGTTTGACCTCTAATTCTTCCAAAACCAAATATGATTATGGCAGGACCCAAGTTTAAATGTGCCTAAGAAACAATTGTCAGTTGAACCGCACAACATGCTTTTTCAAGATGCAAGTGGCCCAAAAAAAGAATCAAGTCATAAAGGCAAGCACGCGTCCTCAACACAAAACAGGAGAATGGTATGGGAGAATATTATTTGGCCGCTGATCTTAGATGTAAATCGATCCTATTTCACATTAAAGGAATATCATTCTAAAAGGGATAAATTTTGTAAGTATAGAAAGATACAATCGTCAAAGGTCGCGGGTGGTTTTGTATCACTGTTGGTTAAGGGGATTCTTATAAGACAAAAAAGTATCTACTCAATTCATTATAGATTAATACCATATATGAGAAAGAAGGCCAGTCTGGAGTATGGTCAGGCTATAAGAGAAGCGAGCACTAAACGATAACTCATATTTTGATTGAAAGAATCTTATCTATACTTTATGGTTTGTAACTTTCCATTATCAGCAGTTACAGTTATCTTTTGAAAATCTAGATCCTCCTTTTCAGGGGTAACGAATATTGAACTGAATGGTGCCATAGAATTGTAAATCTGCTTTTTGCCTGTATTATTGTCGAATACGATTGTTACGTCATGTATTTCATGGGGATTATTGTTATTTATTTTTATACTTATCGTGTTCAGGTCCTCTCCTGTTTCGAATGTTTCGACAGTCAATCCTGCCCTTGGAATAAATACGAGCAAAACGACGATAGCGACAATTACAAAGCCACCGTAAATGGCATATCGAGCTATCCTTATCCAGTCTCTTTTTTTCTTGACTTTACTATCATAATGCCAATCGTCATCCCATCTTCCCAATTTTGTTCAATTGTATATACTAAACAAAATTATTATAAACATTTTATTGCTGAAGTAAAAGTTAGACTAGCAATACTATTTGTTGAACTTTCTGAAGAAGGCTATTATGTTATCACAGTTCTTGCATTTGTATTCTCCTTTTTCTACAAGTATCACTCCCTGACCTAATTCCTCATTAGGTGTCTCAAATTTAATGACTGGAGAACCATCATATTCCTTTCCACATGCATTACAATAATATTTCAAAAATCTGTCCTCACTCAGTCTTCCTACATTTGCTAAAAATATTTGCGGAATTCCCAAATTGGCCTTGATTTCTTCATCTTCTGTAATCCTTGCAAAAGCATATCCGCCTGAACCCAACAACTTTCTTTCATCCAGATCTTCATTTCCATTCATGGTTCTTATTTAGATAAGTCCATAATTTTAATAGTACAGAGATTGATTTGGTTTGCCTTTATTTGCATCAGTAAAGTTAATGAAAATTGATGTGGTTTTGATCACTAATGGCTTCTAAATCTGATTCTAATCTCTTGTTAGATAGAGTTGAGTTCAAGATGTTTGCAGCGGAAAAACATTTGAACAATCTCAAAGAATTTGAGTTAAATTTTCCAAATATAGAAAAGATCGATGTTGCAATCCACATGGAATTGGAGATAGATTGCTTTCTTGCCCAACTATTAGGATCTCTAGATTGTCTGTTGTTGCTAATTAACACACGATTAGAATTGGGAATAGCCTCAGGAAACGTTGACATAGCAACAATCCAAAGCGCCCTAAACGCCAGAACAAAAAATATTAGTCTGCTTACGGATTTGCATCAAGCATCAGAACACAATAGTTGGCTTTGGATATTAAAGGAATTTAGAAATCAAACCATGCAGAGACCGTCTAAAGAAGTTCAAGATCTTTTATTTGAAGACATGACTACATCATTAAAGGAAAATCTAAACAGGTCAATTCGCACTTCGGATAAATATATCAATAAGAATACTATTCGCTATTTTCAACAAAGTGTCAATCGAGTTAGGGAGCTGGTTAAATCTATCAGAATGAAAGAGCCACTGCTAATGTAGATATCGATAAAAAAAGATTTTACCAATCTAAATTAAATTTTAGAAATTGAATTGTTTTATAGTATGTCGTATATAATTATGCACGTGTAAAAGCGTGACACACAGTGGGCGGTCGGCAACGATACTCACTATGTGTGTTTAAATTCGATAAATACTTGTAATTAAGAATTTTAGGTTGGATATTTTATCCAGTTTGTGAGTCATCCTTATGCTATCAGTTAACTGTTATATTTGATGGTGTCGAGTAGCTAGCTACAATGGCGCGAACAAAACTGCTCTTTGTATTATTCATTGCCTCTGCAGCCTTACTGATATCAGGAGCGATACAAAATCAAAATAGCGTTATGGCAAATCAATTTTCACAACAAAAACAAGGATATTCTTATCATGACAAATTAATAAAGCCAGGATCATATGCACTTGGAACGATCGCAAGTTTACAAAATGACGAAAACGGTAATCCTATATGGATAGTCTCAGGTGATTACAAAGGCAGTATATCAATGAATAATAAATCACAAGATGGAAACAGAACAGACAGTCTTCCAAATGCAACATTGAATGCAAAATTTAGTATGGTAATGACAAATGGATCCGCTATGCATGATCACAGGATCTATAACTTTACACTTACAGGTATGTCAATGCCAAATAACTCAACAACAGTATTTAATGGAACTGCTACTATAACCATGAGACAAGGACCAGTACCTGATGTCCCACTCAGCATAAAGGCGATGGAGGACAATGTCGTAAGTATATGGGTAGATCCAACCAGGGTACAAAACCATTTTGGGAATACACCAATATTTGGCACAATAGAAAAACTGATAGAAGTACATAAGTAAGTGAAGAGTATTACTATTCTGAGTTAGTAACCATATTTTTTTTATTATTTTTTCTGTTTTTAACCTTGTTGTCTAATTGCGGTAAGTCATTAGCAGTCCCTCCCTTTAACGAATGCTGTGTTTTAAATTTTGATTAGTTTAAATAAATAAAAAAGGTTTAACCCATGTACATTAAATTGGAATTTCTAACAGATATTAAATCTATGTTGTCCTAACCTGAGTATTGAGCGTCGAAAGTATCACTTCGCTAATCTCAGTGATTATACTTGCGCTAACCGGAATTGTTTCTGCTGATTCAAATAACGTTTATTGCTATGATGAGGATATGGAGGGTTTCATTTGTTTCGAGACCC
>DATBMS010000022.1:0-3944 GCA_036554685.1 Nitrososphaeraceae archaeon
TGTTCTCACCCCATCAGGATCAGGGACGTGCCTTATTGCATTAGGTAACATTTCATCAAAGCTTGGCCATCCACATCCCGAATTGAATTTACTTTCAGACGAAAAGAGAGGTGCGTTGCATCTTCTACAAACAAACGTGCCATCTTCATGGAAATCATCATACTCTCCGGTGAAAGGGGGTTCTGTTGCTTTATTGATAATTACTCGTTCTTGATCTTGGGTAAGTTTATTGTATTTCATATCTGATTAATCCTTTAATGTTCATGACCTTACATATTTTGTTGTATTTTATGATTATATAGTTCTTTGTAAAATATCGTTTTATTTTTGACCGCTAATGATTTACATATTGGAAATCTGAATTACTATGAGTCATGAATATCAGGCTGTGGGTGATTGGATTGGTTTAATGATAACTACTATTCACCACATTCCACGTAGCTTGAAAAGCGCAAACCTCTATCTAAAACCTGTACAGGTAGTAAATATTTTGAAGATAGAAACGGATAGTGAAAAAAATTCTGATATTAGTATAACCATAGCCAAAATTAGAATTGAAAGCTTCGAATTCGAATTTATGGATTTAATTGAATGATGGGATATGACAATGCTGGAGGAAATCTTCCAGTTGTTCGTAATTTTCTAATTCCAGATATTTTATTAAACATTCGACGGTGCTATCATCATATTCAGCGTTCTTGTATTTTTCTTTACCCCGTAAAACTTGAAAATGCTCTGCTCTATTATCCAAGCTAGTATTTCTTATTACCCAGTATGACTATAATCTATAAAACAGTTTATGTCAAAAAAAACTATCTATAATCAAATAGTCTCTATTTTTCATCAAGAATAGGCTTCAAACGTCGAATTATTTGGCGAAAAACCCTGAATAGACATAGTTTATTCGGTTGATTTCCCTTCATTCTAATGCTCTAGCAATACCTTTGCTTTAACAAATACCACCATTTATCTGTCGGGGGCTGCATGGCTGGTCATTTAATTCCCGTTTTCCTTACCAGGATCTCATCACTATATTGGCTTGCAAATAAAATCGATTACTTCATTACAATTTTTAATTTTCGGTTAACTCGCATACAAGGAAGTCGATGTTTACATGAGGTTCTTTTGTTAGTTTTGAACGTCTAATTGAACGTTTTGAACAAATCATGGAAAAAGCGCATAAGGGAATTAATCTGACATCTTGAACAAATATGTGTTCAATTGCAGTGTTCAATTGCTCTGAGCGTGAAACGTATTGAACGGTTGTGATTATCTGTTAACGATTAACAAATCTGTTAACGGGTTAACAAATCTGTAAACATTCGTTAACTGACCTTCAGCGTTCAATTACTTCTAGCGTGAAACATATTGAACGGTAGTGATTATCTGTTAACGGATTAACAAATCTATAAACATATGCGTAAACCACATGGACTTCGGTTCGCGAATTCCGAAAACTGCCGTTTACAAAACAATCAAAACGAGCTACCATTGTTCAGCGATTTTATCTGGGAAAATGGGTGAATAGAATGAGTCAATACTGGATTCAATGATGGCACGAAGTTAGTATATATGATCGTCATCTTGGTTGGATAAGAAGTCCACTTCGTATAAGCTGTTTAGTCTCCATATTTGTCAATTTATCTAAGAACGTTTAACTACAATAATGACATCTGGAACAGGAGTCCTAATTGCAACTCTAACATTTCCACAGGATCGGAAGACTTCTGTAGTTTTGATTATTTGCTATGAATATCATAATCCATTTCTTTATCTGGAGCGAATTTGGATATAATCTGGAATAATGGATTTATGTGACTTCCTGGAAATAGTATTGTGATGAATTAAAACGTGATCAAGCTTGATTTTAAAAACATCGGATTGCAGCTTTGTACATGCACATACATTGAAATAATGACTGGGATAGGAATTTCGCTGTACCTATTATTCATGCACGATTATACTCTTTCTGTATTGAGTGCGATTGTATTCGCTCCTCTCATAATATTCCATTACGTTATTTCAAGAATACCAAGTGATAGATGGGAAGAGACATGTGATACCGGAAACTGTGGCGCGAATGCAAGACGTTTGCATTTTACAAGAGCTTCATAGTACTAATCAATCAATAAGAGAGTTGGCATGAATAAACTTGGTAGACAATACCTAAATTATTCTGATGACAAATAGAAATTAATTTCATTCCTCCGATTTGATTTTTGTAAAATGTCATAATAATTATCAACTCGTTCTATGAGTTATTTTCAATCAAGCAATTGGTCTTTTGACACAATGGTTAGATACTCTATTTAATAACGTTGGCATAGAACAGAAACATTACCGCAAAAGTTCTACTCTTGACTTGAAGCAAGTATTCATTTTCCTTTTTCTTCTCATTTATTGTCGGGGCCTGATTCTTTTTATGGCTTTCAAAATTCTAGAATTTTGGTATGTGCACGGAGAATCTGTTGTGATTGTTGTTGAGTAAGTAGGGAAAGGCTTGGTTCGTTATAACAACAAATCATCCTTACCTCTTTGAAATCACTGGATCCCAATGATAATCTTGTTTCACATGAAACAAGATCGACGATTCTGTTTTTATGAAAAAATATTCCCATGTCGCATATAACAGTCAGACCGTCTTTACCTAATTTCCTTTTGCGTTGTAAGAGCATTCTTATCATAATCATGATATCAACCAGTTCATCTGCTAAATTGAAATACACTTTAGCAGAGTCTCTAATGACAAGGGAACCACTTTTTTGTCGACTATCTAAATTACTATCGACAACCCTTAAGGCTTTCAAGAGGTCTTCGATGGAGTCATAAGATGTGAGAATAAGCAGTATTTCGTTTGAAGACTTTAACGAGATCCTGTAATATTCAATTAACAATTGATGAAGCGTCGTTATGCTTGAGTATAATAATGCATTGTGTTCCCCAAATTGAAAATCGGCCAACAGACCCTCTAGTGGCATCTAACTATCAACTGTAATGACTTTCTAGTTTTCTACAATCTAGTCTTGAACCTGTTACAAAAGACTCAATTTGCATGCAAAAGAGTGAATGAATCTGACTACTGAATGTAATGCTCGCACCCATTTGATTTCATGAAGTTGACAAGTTCATTCTTTATAAGCATGTATTATTCTGGTAATTATTGTCTTACAATATTCATATTGCATTTGAGACACTGAATCTGCTGATGAAGACGGAATCGTACACCCTTCTTAAGAGAAGCGACATTAAAAGATCAGCCTCAGCATATACTGGCCTTTTCTAATGCCATTATTTTTGACTCTTTGCTATTCCTCGTTCTATTTTCTTTTGTATGTTGTCAAGGGCCATGATTATTTTGTAGATTTGCTGTTTATCTTGTTGTTCTAGTTTATCCACTATATTCAGCCTTTCCTTGGCCAATAGACTAATGATCCTCTCTGCCTCGTCTTTGAATAATTCAAGAGTTATTATTTCTGGCCGCAGAGTACCATTCATATCATTTACACTACGAAAAGGAATACTTACACTTTCGAAGAGATTCCCAATCTTCTTGATGTCTCCCTCGTCTATATGGATTTCCTCCTTTGCGATTATACTAAAACCAGATTTGTCGATATTTCGCAGTGTGAGAGACCTATTAGCCTTAGAATACTCTAGGATTTTCGTCATTCTTTCAATATCTATTATTTCACCTGATTATTTCTTGTTTGTGTATATGCTTCTAGGGATAGGCAGATCAGCTCTGATCAAACCTTGTATTCCATAATTCTAGCTGGAGTCAAAATTTTTCAGATGAATTGGAAAAACACAACTTAGACCAAGATTCAAATTGAATGAACCCGAAAGTAGTCTTAATTGTCATTTGATCTTGTCAAAATTATGAAGAGCACGCATCGACATCCTATAAACAGGATGTTTCACGCTGTTGGGCTTCTATTATACGC
>DATBMS010000033.1:0-39619 GCA_036554685.1 Nitrososphaeraceae archaeon
TGAAAAATTTACTGATAAAATTCAATGTGTCCGCGCATAGTTAGTTAGTTAGAATCTTTGGATAATCTGAATCATGCTTATTTCCTTGTTTTTAATCTTGATACAACCACGATTGGTAATAAACCTCGGATTTGAGCTGATATCATTATTATAATACTCTTCATGCTCCAAATTTAGCGTACCTAATGGGACTGCCTCAACAGTCAACCCTTTCTTATTCATTTGTGAAGCAAATATTTCATTTAGATTTACGATTTTGATAGTCTCAGATTCTTCCGAATCATCATGAATGATATTATGATCTGCTGTATGTGCTTCATTCATGGTTTTTGTATTTTTCCACTGATAAATAAATTGTGTGAAAATTGTTCATATGCTCAATTTTATAAAATTTTCAAATTTTCGGTAACAGCTACCAATCCACGTTATATTTAATAGTGTATTAGATATGCCTTCAAGTTATGCCTAAAGGGGATGGACTCTTATTTGGATGATTCGAATTTTGCCGATAAAGTTGTAGTTGTCACGGGTAGCGGAACTGGGATAGGCCAAGCCATCGCAAGGAGATTTGCTGAAAATGGAGCCACCATAATTTTACTTGGAAGAAGAAAAGAACCTTTAGAAGAAACACGCACTGAATTAGAAAAGTTAGTGACCAGTACGGGAAGCAAAGGAAAAATTAGGATATTTCCGGGGGTTGATGTCTCAGATGAAATAGCAATAACGAATATGTTCAGTACTATATCAAAGGAAATAGGACCTGTCGATATTCTCGTAAATAATGCCGGAGTTTCAGGACCGGTAAAGCTATTTACGAATTCAAATTTTGCTGAATTCAAAGAATGTGTAATGATACATTTAACAGGTACATTTTGGACTACCCTAAAATCTATTGAGAGCATGCGAAAAGGTGCTAAAGTTATTACCATATCTACATTCTTCACAGAAGAAAACAAGTATGAACAACGACCTTATAGATTCAGAACTCCTTACACAAGTGCTCAAGGGGCAAAAAATAGGCTCGCTGAAGCCTTTGCATGGGAATTGGTCCCTGATGGAATTCAATCAGTAGCTACTAATCCAGGACCAGTTCATTCGGATCGTATATACAAAACTGTATACCCAAAAGCAGCTGCAGAATTCTTGCGTATTGGGGGCTTTCCTGGACTATCATCGATTGAAATAGAAAAAACATTACAGCGGCTATTGAATATCTTAGGAGAGGATCAAACAGCCATAGATAAAGAAATGGACATGGTTGTACAAGACGTATTTGGCGAAAGAATAAAAAATCAAGATGATAAAACTAAACTTACTTCAAAGCTCAGAGAAGTCCTGTCAAAAACTCAGGAAATTGCTGAAAAAATACAACTGAATACGAAGAAAATGATAGTTGACAAGGAATTTCTTACACAAGACCAAGTTGCAGAAATGGTTCTAACCTTGTCATCTGAAAAAATGAGCAAGCTATTGAATGGTAGGGTTATACCAAACGATAGAGTATTTTATCCAACACGACCAATAATTGGAACATATATCCATCAGAAGGATGTGGATATTTCGGATAAAGTTATCGTCCTGATAATAAATTCTTCAGCAGAAAAAGATCTTAAACGTGCGAAAATCATTGCAAATTCTCTTATTAACAAAATCAAGCAATTGGTGATCCTCACAAAAGATAGTAAAGACTTGAGTTACTATAAGGAGTATCATTCCCATTCTGTAAACCTATCAAATGAGGAATCGGTAAAGGGAATATTTAAAGTGATTTCAGAAAAATTCTCCACAGCAGACGGAGTAGTTTTGTTGACTGGTGAGCATGATTATGATGTGGCGTTAAAGTACCTTGATAGAAAGCAATGGGATCATATGGTTGAGGAATATTTGTTTGTACCGGCATTAATAACCAGAGAGTCTGTAATCCACATGGCCCCTACAGGAGCAGTCAGTGAACCATCTCTATTTAATGGGTCAATGGGATCAATAATTATAGTAGGTCCGGATGCGCCTGTTGGAGATAAAATCTCTGGAGTTGTTCGTGCAAGATCAGAAATATTTAGAGGTGCTCTGAGACCTTTCAATGCAACTGTTAATCAAGAATTACGTGATGTCATAAAATCGAACATAAGACTATACTTGCTGCTTGCTGGTAATATTGAAGGTCGCGAACCAGATGAAGAAAAAATGGCCAATATGATATTAAATATAATCTCACAGCCAGACGGTGGAAATAATCAAACTATATTTTACGTCGATGAATCATAAAATTAATTGAAACTAAACCTGGAAACTTCCAATTTTTTATTCCGATTTTATAATAAAGCACATTAATCTAGAAGTTATACTCTAATAAGATGACCGATAAATTCGTTCTAGATACCAGTGTAATAATTGATGGCAAGGTTCCAGAAATCATAAACGATAAAATTGAATCAAATAGCCAGATTATCATCCCCATAGCGGTTCTGGACGAACTTCAGGCACAGGCATCGACGAACAAGTCTCATGGAATAGAAGGATTGCTTGAAATAAAAAAATTAAGGGATTTATGCAAAGCTAGAAAAATAAGTCTGGAATTTAGCGGAACCAGACCAACAATTGAAGAAATCAGATTGGCTAAACATGGGAGAATTGATGCTATAATAAAAGACATTGCGCTAGAAAATGACGCAACTTTGATTACATGTGACTATGTTCAGCATCTGGTATCTGAAGCCCATGGTATTAAATCAATTCATATTAGCTCCTCTAAAGAAGATTCAAATCTACATTTTGAAAAATACTTTGATAATGACACCATGAGCATTCATTTAAAGGAAGGTACTTGTCCGTTTGCAAAAAAGGGAGTACCTGGGAACTTGAAGCTAATACGTCTAGAAGAAAATAAACTATCCGCAGGAGATATCCATGAAATAACTAAGGAAATTTTAGAACATTCAAGATCAAAAAAAGGGTTCACGGAAATTAACAAGGATGGAGCAACTGTTATTCAATTAGGCACATACAGAATTGCGATAACTAAAGAACCATTTTCAGACGGGCAAGAAATTACAATTGTAAGACCAATCGCTAAGTTGACACTTGAAGATTATGGACTGAGTGAGAAGTTATTAACGCGATTGACATCAGATGTCGAAGGAATAATTATTGCAGGACCTCCGGGTTCCGGCAAGAGTACATTGGCAAGTAGTCTAGCCGAATTTTATGTTACTCAAAATAAGATTGTAAAGACATTTGAATCTCCCAGAGATTTGCAAGTACCTAAAGAAGTAACTCAATATGGACCTCTTGAAGGAAGCTTCGAAAACGCAGTTGACATTTTGTTGCTTGTACGTCCTGACTATACCATTTTTGATGAGATAAGACGATATAGAGATTTTCAAGTTTTTTCGGACATGAAGTTAGCCGGAGTTGGTATGATAGGAGTTATCCATGCAAGCAAACCCTTGGATGCAGTACAGAGATTTATTGGAAGAATTGAATTAGGAATGATACCACAAATTCTTGATACCATTATCTTTATGAATGCGGGAATGATAAAGAAAGTTTATGAAATTTCGCTCACTGTCAAAGTACCGTATAAGATGACAGAAGCCGATCTTGCAAGGCCGGTTGTAGAAGTCAAGGATTTCTCCACAGGTTTAACTGAATATGAGATTTACACATTTGGTGAAGAAAATGTCATAGTACCCGTTGACCCAGATAGTGAAGCAAATCAAAATAATATCTATAAACTTGCAGAGTCAAAGATAAAAGATGTAATTCGCCGTTTTGATCCCAATCCAGAGATATCCATCATATCAGACAATAAAGTTAGAATCAAGGTCCAAAAAGATACAATTCCTAGGATAATCGGAAAAGGTGGATCGACTATTAGTGAACTTGAAGATATGCTTGGTGTAAGAATAGACGTCGAAATGAAAACTCCTACTCTTGGCAAGGAAGTATATTTTGAAATCAACGAGTCAGGTAATGGAGTTGTCATAAAATTAGACGAGCAAACAATTGGTAACAAAGTAAATTTGTATATTGATGATGAGTTTATTTGTACTAATCAGGTGGGAAAGAAATCAAGAATCAAAATTGACAAGAGATCCGAAAGTGGTAGAAAGATATTGAACGCTATAATAGCGGGTCAGAAAATAAGTATTTTTCAGATTGATAGTGACTAATTAGTTACAAAAATAGAAGAGTTAAAGAAAAGGCTATCTTCTCTGACATTCAATATTTAGCCATTGTGTTCAACTTATTCTGTAGATTGCACCATCGTTGAAGGAAAGCACGTAAAGGAATCCATCAGGTCCTGTCTTTATATCAGTTACTCCTCCAAAACCCTCTCCAAAAAGTAAAGAAGCCAATTCGTCATCATTATCTACAACACGGTCATCCAAGCCTGGTGAATCTAAGTTAAAGTCGGTTCTGTCACCATTTAATTCAAATCGATACAGATTTCCATAACCGAAGTCACCCACAAACGCATTATTAGAGTATTCGGCGCCGAGTTTATCCGAGTTTAAGAATTCGATATCAGTAATACCGAAGGAATCTATGAAGCTCAGAATTGGATCCTTATAGCTTGAATTTGGAAAGCTAACCAAATCATTCTCTGTTATTCCGCTATCTGAAATGGGCCCCATCGCAAGTTTCCATCCACTATTAAATCCTGGACTTACCAAGTTTATTTCATCGTGTGATTTTTCCCCGTTTTCCGTATCCCATAAGGTTCCCGTAACAGGATCAACGCCAAGTCCAAAACTATTTCTTATTCCATAAGCTTGATACCAGTTTAAAGGGTCATTGGGATTGTCACCTTGGAAAGGATTGTTAGGCGCGGGTGAGCCATCATTTGGATTTATTTTCAAGATTGCCCCACTAAAGTCTGGATCAGCACCGTTGACGATATTTTGATCTTTCCCATCTCTTTGAAGCTCCCCAGTTACTGAATAGAGATATCCATCATTACTTACAGCTAGTTTGCCCCCTTGGTGGTTAGTAGCCGGTGTTCCTGGAAGATCCATAAATACTTCCTCATTCGTTAGTTCCGTACCTGCCAGAGTATATTTGTATATTCTGTTTATCACCTCACCGTCTTTTACCGTAGCGTACAAGAATACGCTTTCACCAACTCTTTCTGCTCCCAATAATCCCCGCTCATTCTTAGTATCAACGGTTAGTGATACTAAGGGTTGGGCTTGGAGCATCCCATTACTAACAAGTCTAACATTTCCACCTTTTTCTAAGACCAAAATATTATTTTCATCTAAGAACAGCATACTAGTTGGAAATGAAATACCACTTACGAAAGATTCGACTTTTAGATTAGGAGCTCTTAATGAGGGTTGCGCATATAGTAGATTATTTTGCACAATAATTACAAGTGAAATAATGATTAAAGAAAATGCAAGATATTTTTTCATACTCTGAACAAAAGAACTCTGTAACTATTATATTTTGCCTAGGGCCATTTCTTTTTCTTTAATACTCAAGTTTCTTCTGACAATATACCATCTACCAGCAATATGGTTCTTAGCTGTCTTGCCAGATCAGTGACCGTGACGATACCAACTACCTTCCCATCAGAAAGTATGGGCAATCTACGTATTTTATGATTGACCATTCTTTGTACAGCTACTTCTACAGGCATGTCGGGACTTGCGTATGTCTGTATTTTTGACATTATCGTACCTACCTTGACCTTTGAAGATACTAAATCCTTGATACAGATTTTCTTTACAAAATCCTTTTCAGTGATTATCCCGACAGGAACGTTTTCTCTTTCGACTATAAGAGAACTTATCCTTTTTTCAGTCATAATTTTTGCTGCTTCATGAGCAGTGATTCCTTCATCGATTGATATGACATTCTTTGTCATTATATCCTGGACTCTATCGTTCAATATTCAATCTAAATACTCATCAAGATAAAAACTTAAGTCTCCAGTCTTAAAATAACATTCTAGAGCTATCGATATTAATTTAGAACAACTTTGAATGTCTGAACTTACAAATAAATTAAAATTACTAGTAAGCAACAGATTGGATAGAGTTTAAGTGAAGACAGGAATAGTTGTTTTTCCAGGAAGTAATTGCGATCGTGATGTACATCATGTTCTGAATGAGGTTGTGGGAATGAACGCTGAATATGTTTGGCACATGGAAAAATCAATAGAAGATTATGACGCCTTAATATTACCGGGAGGTTTTTCTTATGGAGATAGGTTGCGTGCAGGTGTTATAGCTGCACAAAGTCCGATAGTGGAAGCCATAAAGAAAAAAGCTGATGAAGGATTACCAATTCTTGGAATTTGTAATGGTTTTCAAATACTAGTTGAAGCTGGATTGCTACCTGGAGCTTTGGTAAAAAACATCAAATTAAAATTTTCTTGTAAGTGGTTAGAAATGGAAGTATTGAATGTCAACACACCTTTTACTAAATTGTTCAGGTTAAATGATCAGATCAATATCCCTATAGCACATGGAGAAGGCAGATATATAATAAGTGATGATAAACTCCATGATCTGAATGAAAATAATCAGATTGTTTTCAAATATAAAGATCAAAACCCAAATGGTTCTACTGAAATGATTGCAGCAATTTGTAATAAGGAAGGAAATGTAATGGGGCTCATGCCCCATCCTGAACGCGCATCAGAACCAATCTTACTACCCAATCAAACAACAAGCAAGGCAGCACTGATATTTCTTTCATTAAAAAAATTTTTATCATCCTACATAAAAAACTGAATAAATGATACATATTGCTAACTAAAGAAGAAGAAATTTACTTGGTAAAGAAATTGGGAAGGAATCCTAATTTGTTAGAAATTGACATGATAGATGCCGAATGGTCTGAGCATTGTTCATATAAATCATCAAGAAAATATGTAAGATCATTACCGTCACGTGGTAAAATGGTAATAGTTGGTCCAGGATATGATGCGGGGGTACTTGATATTGGAGATGATGATGTTATAACTGTCCACATTGAAAGCCACAACCATCCATCTGCAGTAGAACCCTATGGAGGAGCTGCCACAGGAGTAGGTGGGGTAATAAGGGATATTATTTCAATGGGTACCAGACCTATTGCACTACTTGATGCTTTACGATTCTCCTCTATAGATAACCAGAACAAGTCGTCAAAGTCAAAGTGGTTGTTTAAGAACGTGGTGAAGGGAATAGCAGATTATGGCAATTGCATTGGGATTCCCACTGTGGGAGGAGACATTGAATTTGATAATTCCTTCAAAGACTATTGCTTAGTTGACGTTGCGGCAATAGGGCTTGGCAAAAGAGATCAAATTATTTCCAATCATGCGGAGGAAGGTGATCTAATAGTCCTTGCAGGCAATCCTACAGGAAAAGATGGAATCCGAGGAGCATCCTTTGCTTCAAAATTACTGGATAATGAAGAAGATAGGTCGGCTGTTCAGATTCCTGATCCATTTTTAGAAAAATTATTGATTGAAGCTACAATTGAGGCAACTAATAGTAACTGTATAAATGCTACAAAGGACCTTGGAGGCGGAGGTTTGTCTTGTTGTCTTTCTGAATTATCTCATTTGGTTGAAAAAGGGTTTGAAATTGAATTATCCGCTGTACATACCAAAGTAGCAGATATATCTCCAAATGAAATAATGATTTCAGAATCACAGGAAAGAATGATATACATCATCAATAAGGAAAGATTATCCAGATTTACTGACATATTCACAAAATTTGGCGTAACGTATTCAATTATTGGTAAAGTAAGTGGTCATGATAATCTCAAAATCCTCTATGATGGCAAACCAATAGCCAATATCACTTGTAATTTAATGGTAAAAGCTCCTCTATCTAAAAGGAAGGCAAGAAAACCAGACTATTTGAATAGGTTAAAAAGTAAAATTGAATTGGCAAAGGTGGAGAATTACAACTACATTTTGTTACGTTTGCTGGCAAATCCTAACATTGGTAATAAAGATTGGGTCTACCAACAGTATGACCATGAGGTGGGTTTGAGAACTGTGGTAAAACCCGGTGCAGATGCATCAGTTATAAGAGTAAATGATAACAAATTTGTGTCTATCAAACTAGACGGAAACTCCAAACATTGTTATCTTGATCCTTATCAGGGAATGCTAGGATGCTTGTCTGAAGCGTGCAGAAATGTTGTATGTACTGGTGCGCAACCCATTGGCATAATCGATCATCTCCAATTTGGCAGTCCTGAAAATTCCGAAATATATTGGACGTTTATAAAATCAATAGATGCCATCGTAGATTTTTGTAAATATATGAAAATTCCAGTCGTAGGTGGAAAGGTCAGTTTTTATAATGAAACAATGAATTCTCCTATTAAACCGTCACCAGTAATTGGTACTATTGGTCTGATTAAAAATCGATCTCATATAACCAATAATATCCCGATTATTGGAAATACTTTGTTCATTTTGGGTCAAACAAGTGAAGAATTAGGTGGCTCTGAATATTTCGAGTTAGTTGACCGCCAAACGTATGGGAGCGTACCTAGGTTAGATTTGAAAACCGACAAGAAAAACAGGTTAGGGGTCTTAGAGTTAATAGAAAAAGGATTAATTGATTTTGTGCATGATTGCTCCAAAGGTGGAATTGGAACGGCATTGGCTGAATTGGCCATTTCAGGAAATCTGGGAATAAAGATAGATTTGAATAAAATTCCAAATAATTGCTCACGTCATGACTATTTACTCTTTTCTGAAAGCCATTCAAGGTTCATAATAGGAACTAGGAGGCCCGACAGATTGAAGAGAATATTGAGTAGAAGAAACTGTATTTTTTCTGAAATAGGAAAAACTGATCCAACAAAAACTCTGAATCTTCACTACTCTGGGAAAGAAATAATAAATTTATCAAACGATAATTTGATTCGTAGCTACGATGCAATGAATGTCACAATGGATCGTTCTTAGTCACAAATTTATGTAGAGTAAATTTTAATTAAATCCGTCTCGAAGAAATGATCCCTAATGGTTCATGAGAATTGTGGAGTTGTTGGATTTTTTTCACTGGATGGCCATAATGTGATCCCTTATGTAATTGATTCCTTACGAGCACTCCAGCATAGGGGGCAGGAAGCCTGGGGTTTTGCAGTGCCCACTAAATCGCCATATAAGAGTTTAGGTTTGGTTTCGTCTTCAAGAAATTTTAAAAGTATTGTCAGAAAATTCAATTCTCATGCAGCTATCGGTCATGTTAGATATTCCACGTTCGGAAAGAGTAATTTGGATAATGCACAGCCATTAAAAATAAAAGATCTTTGCATAGCACATAACGGCACCATAGCGAATGTTGAAGAATTGTCCAATATGGTTGGCGGATGCACTTTTTCCCCGCAAACTATGACTGACACTTTACTTGCTGCACAAAGATTAATGATGCATCTAGAAAAGAATGATAATATGGTTCAGGCCTTACGTGTATTAAAGGAGGAAATGATAGGGTCATTTTGTTTTACACTTTTGACTGATGATGGCTCTGTTTATGCAGTTCGCGATACACGCGGATTCCGACCATTGGTTTTGGGTCATATTGAAGAAACCAACACGTATATGATATCTTCTGAATCATGTGCTATTGATACTGTGGGAGGTAAACTTCTTGGAGATATCCAGCCTGGAGAATTGTTGAAACTTAGTTCAAAAGGAATTGAAAAACAACTATTTTCTACCAGCGAATATCATTCACATTGTGCTTTTGAATTTACATATTTTGCCCATCCAAGTAGTACTATTGAAGGTGTCAATGTGTACGAGGCAAGAAAAAAGATGGGACATTATTTGGCAAGAAAATATCCGGTTCGCGATGCTGATGTTGTAATTCCAGTTCCTGATTCAGCGAGACCAGCGGCATTGGGATACGCTGAAGAATTGGGAATTCATTTTGAAGAGGGATTATTGAAAGATCGATATAGAAAAAAGGGCTCCATGAGAAGTTTTATTGAACCATATCACGGAGAACGAATTGAAATTAACAAAGGAATTATTCCAATACCTGAAGTCATCAAAGGAAAAAACGTGGTTGTTATTGATGACAGCATAGTTAGAGGCACAAGTTCGCAGTCCATAATTAAGATTTTGCGCTCGGCAGGAGCCTCAAAAATATCTCTCATAGTTACTTTCCCACCGATAAAATATCCTTGCTACGCGGGAATCGATTTTCCATCACAAGATGAACTTTTGGCATTCCAGAATCACAATAACGTGGATGATGATATTGAAGCTGAAATTGCAAAGAGTATTGGCGCAGATAAAGTAATTTACAATGATACTATTACACTTGCACAAGCAATTGGTATTGATGAAAAAGAATTGTGTTTTTCATGTTCTACTGGAAATTACAAGCCCTTGGGTATAAAGCCTGTATTCAAGACTCGAGCTGAAGTAAAGGGGGATTTGGAAAATTGATTTTGTGTCAAACAGGAACTTTTGATTTTGAGTAAAACAATTGCTTAACTGCTTAAATATTTGAAAAATTCAACTAATCTAGATTTGAAAAGACTAAATTTGATTTTCATTTGCATTGCGGGATTAGTTTCTCTGTCTTTTCTTTCGTATATGATTATTCAATATTACCAACGCGCTGATTATTCCTTAGAAGTTGACGCCATGAGAGAGGACCAATCTCTTTTCACGAATAGTAGGATCATACTAACAAATGTAGGAAAACAGCCTGTTACCCATATTGTAGTTGATTATGGAATTAAAACCGAAACTATCCAAACTATCGATCCTGGAGAAAAAATTTCACTTTCACCCCCAGAAGGAAGTAACTTGAATCTTGTTAGGATCGTTGCAGACAACGGTATAAACATAACCACAGGATATCGGACACCTATAAAAATGCCCGGAATGATGGGCTCATAGGTATCTGAAGTTCTTTTTTACTAATATTGGTGAAAGTGAAGTTAGTTACTCTAATGTATGCAGTCTGCAAAATATTTTGCCTGCAAGAAGGAAACAGAAATAAAGACATTAAAATTACCGTTTGCTAATTTTTTTCTATTGAAAAATTCCGTATTCAAGACGTTATGTCAAGAGATAATTAAAGTTGATACCTCAATTCGGTCTGCGGGGATTACGAATGAAGATGGAATAATATTACACATTAGTCATCGCAAAGGTATCAAGCCACTGCTTTCTTCAGAAGAGAGAGCTCAATATGCCATCACTGCAGCGACTAGACAATTTACAAGACTTAGATGGGAAGTCTTACTGGGCAAGATACAGTATGCAAGTTCTCATTATTCCAAACTTATACGAGCTACTATTCCCGTAACCGATGACAATAGAAAATTATCCTTTGTGATAATACTTTCTCTTGACGCGGGAACAGATAATTTTCATGAAATAATAGTTGAAAAGATAATCCCATTGATAAAGGAGAGGAGATCTGGCTTAAAGTCCTGAATAAATGAGCAATCTTCTTTACAATCATTTTTTCGTCCATTTTTATTTTGCAGAGTAGCCGCCATCAATGGTCAAAGTCGTTCCAGTGATCCAATTTGCGTCATCTGAACATAGATAAACAACTGCACCTGAAATATCGCTAGTATTTCCTATCCTCCTCAAGGGAAATGACGACTCCAGTAATTCTTTAGATTTCTCATCTTGCAAATAAGGTTCTATCATGGGGCTCCTGATTGTAGATGGTACAATGCAATTGCATCTAATACCATATGATCCATACTCAACCGCGATACTCTTCGTAAACATTATGATACCAGCTTTAGTAGCACCGTAAATGGATAGAGGAACATTTGGTATAGCTCGTATCCCCAACAACGACGAGATATTGACAATATTTCCAATTTTCTTTTCCATTAATAGTGGTAGAACTGCTTTAGTCATCTGAAAAGTACCTATCAAATTTGTGGAAATAAGATTGTCCCATTGATCTTCATTCATCATGTGAAACGGGATTGGGTCGTTTAAGACACCTGCATTGTTTACAAGGATATCAATTGTGTCAAAAGAAGAGATAGTCTGTTCAATTACATTTAGAACTTCTGCTTCTTTGGTAATGTCAGCACTAACAGCGAGTAAATTATTGGCATTATCACTATCTGAAATAACCTTTGTCAATTTTGAGCGATCCCTACCTACCAGAATCACTCTACATCCTTCATTAACAAGCCGTTCAGTGGTAGACCTTCCGACTCCACCTCCTGCACCTGTTACAATAGCAACTTTTCCTTTCAGACCCATATCAATCAATATATCTATAAACTTTTAAAGTTTAAAGGAATATTAGGTACTTTAAATTTCCAATAATTTTGTATTCTATCGATGAGGCCCTCGCTTGATAAATCACAACTTTTGCCCAATGATATTACATTGGGAATCATAGGAGGTGGACAACTTGGAAAAATGATTGGAATTGAAGCAAAAAGAATGTCATTAAACTTAGCATATTTGGACCCAGATAAGACTTGTCCAGCTTCAACCATTGCCGATCAAATGATTGTTAGTGATTTTAAAGATGAAAAATCGATTTTAGAACTAGCAAGAAACTCCGACGTATTAACTTATGAAATCGAGCTTGCAAATTCTTTGGTTCTAAAGGATCTTGAATCCAAGGGTCACACCATTCATCCTTCTTCTGGTGTACTAAATACGGTTCAAAACAAGTTAAGACAAAAAAGATTTCTAAAAACAAAAGGAATTCCAGTTCCAGAATTTGAAGAAGTTACTTCCGTGGAACAAGCAAGAAAAACTTGCAATGAATTTGATTATCCATTAGTTCTAAAAGCATGCGAGGATTCCTATGATGGTAGAGGAAATTTCTTAATCAGATCTCCAAGGGATGTTGAAAGTGGGATTCGGTATTTTGGAGGAAGAAAGTGCATGATAGAGAAATTCATTCATTTTAGTAAGGAAGTATCCGTCATGGTTGCTCGTAATACACTCGGGCAGATAGTGTCGTTTCCGCTAGTTCAAAACATACACTCAAACGGTATTTTGGATACTACCATAGTTCCGGCAGGAGTCAATGGTAGCGTAGAGTCAAATGCAAAATCGATGGCAGAAAAAGTAGTCAAGTCACTGAAAGGTGTTGGAATATTTGGTATCGAAATGTTTCTCGACGACAATAAATTAATGATAAACGAAATAGCTCCGAGACCTCATAACTCTGGTCATTATTCAATCGAAGCATGTAGTGTTTCTCAATTCGAACTACATATTAGAGCAATACTTGGTCTGCCACTAGTTAAGCCCCGATTGATGTCACCAGTGGTTATGATGAATATTTTGGGAATCCCTAATTATTCTGGGGAGTATTCCTTTAAGGGAATTGATAAGGCGCTTGCGATCCCTGGACTAAAGCTGCACTTTTATGGAAAAATGATAACAAAACCTCAACGAAAACTAGGCCATTTTACCATAACTGCAGAAAATATAGAGGAAGCATTATCTAGTGCTAAGAGAGTAAGGAATTTGTTAAGTGTAGGGAAGCAACTTGGAAACAAAAAGGAAAATTAAGGCGCTTGTTGGGATTATCATGGGAAGTGATTCAGATCTAGAGGTAATGAATCAAGCCCCAGAATTTTTAGAAAAGGTCCATGTTCCTTATGAAATGGAAATTGTATCAGCACATAGGACCCCAGAACTAATGTTTGAATACGCAAAAACTGCCAAAAAAAGGGGTCTTAAGGTAATTATCGCAGGAGCTGGAGGGTCTGCACACCTGCCCGGAATGATTGCATCCTTGACCACGTTGCCGGTAATAGGTGTGCCCATAGAGAGCCACAATCTAAAGGGAATGGATTCTCTTCTTTCGATAGTCCAGATGCCTAGCGGAATTCCAGTAGCGTGTGTAGCAATTAATGGCTCTATAAATGCCGCAATTCTAGCATGCCAAATACTGGCATTAAGTTCTGAAAATATAGCAAGTGATGTAGCAGACTTTAGAAAAAACTTATACCATAGTGTTATCAAAAAAAGGGAACGATTGAAGAAGAAATAATATTGTTATCCAAGACGAGATACGTATCATTATGAAATAACTAACATTGTGATGTAAAAGATCACTGTGATCGTAAGTGAAACCTTTGTGATACTCATTGATTTATTCAATGCTGTTGCATAGTTATCGAATTGATCTCTCCCCATTAATTTTATTTGTGAATATGAATCCAAATATGATAAGCTTGAAGGAGTGGTTTTGGACATCGCCTTACTAGATATCTCACTAAAGACCCTGATTATATCTTTGTCATTAGTAACATTTCCCAATGCATAATATCCCTGACGAGTTCTTTTCCCGGAACTAGAATGTGTATCGGATGAGCATATTTCCAACATGTTGATTCCTGCCTTATTTAGTTCACGGAGAATTCGTATTCGTAACCCATTGACAAGATTATTTGAATCTGACCATCCTAAAAGATGATCACTATTGTTGATCCTAAGATTGAGAACACCGATTCCAGCTCCGCCAAGTTCAATTAGCTTGAAAACCGAAGTTAATGAGTTTGAATATCCAATTTCGTATGTGTAATATTGTTTTCCTTCCAATTTTTCTAATGAAGTTAAGGCAAGAGCAATAAGAGAAGTTTCCTCTTCAAATGAAATTTTATTACCCAACGCATTATGCGCATCAACAATCATTATGTCAGAAAATCCTAGCTCCTTGGCAAATCGTTCTATTTTTTCTATAATTGAGTATGGAAGATCCTCCATCCCACTGTCCTTTGAAATAATCATAAGTACGCTAGTTTTAAAACCAATACATGTTAATGTGAAACCATTTGATTTTGTGATTAAAGGCAATGTACATTCATTACCGCTGTTTTTTAGTATCGAGTTTTTTAATGAATCAAGATATTTGTTGACTTCAGCTGTTGTAGGCAAATTTTTAGAATGGTCAGAAATACTGTGTAACACTATTGCATTATTTTGAAAGAAATTGAAAACGTTTTGGGGAAGATTGCTTCCACCTATTGGATTAAATGGGCCTGGATGTATATCAGGCAAAACAACAAATACTTGTTTATCTCCTTCCCTTTCAAACCTCATCATTCTAGTTCTAATTTCATCTATACTCGATCTTGACTCAAATATTTCTTCCATCTTGTCTTGCTTATTTTCTGTCCATGCAGATAGAAAAGCCTGTAGAACATTAAAAGTACTTTTCAAATTTGGATATCCTGCTCTGTCAGCCAATATAGACCATACAACCCCTATTGTAAATATTGTTGAACCCATAATCAATACGCTAAGATGCTCTTGTAGAATAAATGAATAAGAATATGGCAGTATATTAGTAAAAAAGACAACAGGTAAAACAAATGCAATTAGTATCGATTTAAGCATTCTTGATCCAAAAACTGAAACAAAGATACCATAGCGAAGACTACATGCGATGAACATTCCCCCCAAACAGTAAGTAACAATATCTGAATTTTTACCAAAAATACTATTAGTCAATAATCCTAACAAAATAGTTACTAGCCAAAATGAGCTTGAAAAAGCTGCAACATGGATTACTTTTGAAATCTTATTTGTTGGTGTTCCCCTAAGTAGGAATAAATCTATAAAAAATCCAACAGTAGTTATGCTAACTGCTAAAACAGAATGTATTACTAATTCTGTAAGAGTATATGAAACATGATTAATGCCTATTATTCCGATTGATGCAATTATCGCAATAATTGCCGACGTCTTGTATGAAGATGGATTTAAAAGTGTAAAATACCATCTTCTATGAATGTCAGTTACACTGTCTTCACTTATCAATTAATGTTTGGCATTCTATACTGGGAAAACGAGTCTCATAATTATTGAAATTCCTATGAGAGCACCAGTAATACCTAGTATAACTTCTGGCTTTACTTTTACACCACGAGTTTCATCTTCAAAAAATCTTAATAATCCTGCGCTCGATGCAGGCAATGGTGCATTCTTTTTCTTTCCTTCACCCAATGTAAGGGTTCATGACAAATCATGTCTTAAATACATTCCGTTTTATTTGTACTTTAAATTAGAGAGTCTTAATATTCAGTTTAATAATTTAATTTTTTCTAAAATAATAAAATAGGTATCTATGACTCTCAATCTTTGCTCCTCCTCAGCTAAATTTTTATCTGATTCTATTCCAGTTATTAACTCCTGTATTCTTTTTCCGATTATCTCGATCATTTTATTTCTATAATCAAACTCAACAATTTTCTCAATTTCTTTTGTCTTATTGTTTCCTGGGGGAATCGTGTTCCCACAAATAATACATTTGATTTCATCATTTTTTTTAATTTGTATACCACTACATTTCTCGCATGGTTCAGAAAGCAAGGTTCCTCCCTTGAGCAAGAATTCAGCAGCATTTTTCATGTTTTCTCTATACCTATCATCAGATACTGACATCTTGTGCATTTGATCTTGCCATCATCTAAATTAAAGTATTCTAAGGTATTGTAATAATAATTCTGCGATTATTATTTTGATAATAACAACTGAATCCCGAATTTTTCAATGAAATTATGGATCTTGCTACTTGTACTGTATCGGGGAAGGCTTAATAGTGAGATTATTTCAATGGAAATTAATTATAATATGGCGGTGATATGCAAAAAATGTGGACTCCCAAACGATCTCTGTGCATGTGACGAGCTGGATAAAGAAGAAACCAGAATTGTTATAAGACTTGAAACAAGAAGATTTTCCAAAACTACTACTATGATTGAAGGTATTGATCCAAAGTTGAGCGACATACAACACATAGTAAAAGAATTGAAAAGCAAATTAGCTTGCGGAGGAACAGCTAAAGACGGATTTATAATGTTGCAGGGAGATCACAGGGAAGATGTAAAGTCTTACCTAGTTAAATTTGGATTCACCGAATCTGCTATAGAAGTTCAATAGTCATTATTGACCCTGACAATTTTTTATCATTTTATTATATTTTTTTGGCTGAATCCTAGTTTAATGTTGATTTTAGTTTAGTTGAAAAAATAAAACAAAAAATAAGAATCTTGTAGGTTTGGCTTTTTTCTAAATTACCAATGATGTTTTTCGTCAGGAATCAGACCTATTTGTCCTGATTCGAAATACTTGTCCAGCTCTTTTATCCAGCTTTCCTTTGCAGATCCTCCACCTAAACCCTTTCTCCTCATATAGAATGCAATTACTGCGAGCAAGAACACTGCAAACATTATTGTTCCAAATATGTAGACCATTACATCGTAGAACAAAGGATCATACGATGGACCGATTTGACCGATTAGATTGTGTACTGTATTTCCAATCATTGTAAAAAGTCCTTCAATTCCGCTCATTATCTATTAGCACATTATTTCTATGATATATACATTTTGGTGAGACAGTTGAAATGGGGTCAAAAACCAATCCATGAATTCAGATATATACGAAAATCGAAAAGATATCAAATCCACTCGTAAATTTAGGGTCAGGTCATGAGAGGTTAACGGCACGATAGAAATTGGGAAGTTATAATTACAAAAAAATGACTAATGAATATAAAATAAAAAAATAGTAGTAATAGTAGCACTATGCGCTTACGGATTTTTTACCTCTGCTCATCACGATGAATGCAGCAGCTACGGCTCCAAATATAGCAACTATTGCACCAGTGTATATTGCAGCGTCACCAATGTTCTTGCCAAAGAATGCAGTTCCAGAACCATAGGCACCAGCTTGTTGAGCATTAGATACTTTTTCCTTAGCCAGACGGAGTTGTTCTTCTACACTAAGTGCTCCGGTATCTTGACCCGTTGTATATTGTGCACTCGCGGTTTGATACAAGGTTAATGCTAAAGGTCCCATTGCAATTAGTATGGCTGCTATTGTAACTACGACGGTAAGTGAGTTCATACTAAATTTGTAGTTTTGAATCCAATTATATAACCTTATTGGTGTTAAAAAAATTTCTAGTAAATTTTGCGATGTTTTTGGTCTTAGAATTAGGAATTTCTAGTCAACACTTCATAAGTAACATTTAAGATGCTCGTTATTGATTCCTACTTAAATGGCTCGAATTCATGCTCACACCCATGGGAAGTCCCATTCAACGCGGCCTATTTCTTACAATACTCCATCTTGGATAAATCAAAAGTCAGAATTATCTACTATTATTGTTCAACTTTCGAAGGATGGGCTCAGCCCAAGTGAAATTGGGATTAGAATGAGAGACCAATACGGAGTTCCCTTAATAAAACCGATATTGGGGAAGGGAATAAATCAGCTGCTTGAAGAAAATAATTCTACACCAGAGATGCCCGAGGACCTGAATCAACTTGTTCAAAAGGCATTGGCCTTGCAGAAACATCTCAAAGTGCATAATACTGACAAGAGGAATATCCGATCACTTGAGTTAATCGAAGCAAAAATTCATAGACTATCAAGATATTACAAGAGGAAAGGAAAAATCTCACAAAATTGGAAATATGCCGCAGTAATAGCTCGACTTGAATAATGAATTAAATGGGTTATACCGAATTTTATGAGAATATAAACTCGATTGGTGAGAAGGTAAAAAATCTAATTGACGATAGAAAGGATATCCTAATAGTATCGAATTCATCTTGTGATGGAATTATTTCTGCAAGTCTGTTAATCAAAGCTATCTGGAAACTGGGTGGAAAGGCAACTGCCCGTTTTTTTAGTGGATTCAATGGAGATACCTTTTCTCATTTAAAGAATGAAGATCATGGATTTTATTTATTTACGGACATTGGCACTGGGCTATCAGAGCTTTTTATCAAGCTTTTTTCGAGAGACTGGATTATATTAGATCATAAGAAAATTAATTTCGCTGAAATAGCTACAGATGATAATAATGCAATTCTAAATCCATGGAAATATGATATCGATGGAAATAAAGAAATTACATCAGGTGGTATTTCCTATTTGTTAGCAAGAAATCTAGATAAAAAATTTGTAGATCTATCTCCTCTTTCAATCGTTTCTGCGCTGGGAGAATATCAGGATGTTGGTGACAAAAGATCTCTCGTTGGTCTTAATAATGAGATCTTGGAAGATTCTAAAAAAAACGGATTAATACAGACAGATATTGATCTACTCTTATCTTTTAATGAATTCCTGCCGATTCATGAATCTATTGCGAACACGTACATTCCATATTTATATGGACTAACATCTAATAGCGAGAAGTGTCTTGAACTCCTAAAAAAAGCGAATATTACTCTGAAAAAGGACGGAAGATTAAAGACAATCCACGACATTAATCAAGAAGAAAAGTTTCTTATATTAGAAACTATCAAGAATCATCTAGGTTCTCAAATTGAATCCAACATTGATAATTTAGAAAATATTTTGATAGGCTATACCTATGTACTTCCAACCGAAGAATATGGCAGTCATCTATACGACGCTCGTAGATTTTCAGAGTTATTGAACTCTTGTGCTCTCAATAGTAAAACTGGATTGGGTATAAGCATCTGTTTGGGTGAACGATCAGATTCCCTCGATGAAGCTGAAATGGACGTGCAACAATTCAACAAAAGATCTCAAAAATTAATATCAAAAATACTCAGAGAAAAATGGAGGATTTCTGACAAGGGCCATTGTCTATTCATTAACGCTGATGGAATCATTGAACCAGACTATGTTGGGTACTTGTCTAGGCTATTGAATTCCCATTATCAATTCATGAATAAAGTGATAATCATGAAAACAGCGATTGATGAAAATTATTCTAAATATTTCTTTAGTTCTTTACTAAAGGGAAGCATTGATGTGGAACAAATGTCAAAGGAATTATCAGATTCAGTTGACGGTATTTCGGTGACATTTAACAATGTTGATGCACACATTATTATCCCCCCGGCCCAAGAGAATTCAATGATGTCTATTATTTTAAAACAAATCAAAAAGATTTCGAAATGAAAGAAGGGTTTAATATCAAGTCTAGTATGAAAATAGAATTTGATAGTAAAAGGGAAATAGATACAATGATTAGTGTATTAACGCCAGACAATGTTCGTATCCCTGAAGGATTAAAGATCGATATCAGATCTGAAGACAAGTATTTGATAATTGACATTGAATGTGAAAATGGTTCAGGAACTTTCCTTAATACAATAGATGAATTACTAGAACACATATCGTTATCAAGGTCAGTGACATCTAATGATTGATCCCAAGATTCTCAAGGAAAACCCTGGAATCATACAAGACATGTTAGAGAGAAGAAAAGTTAATTATCCAATTTCTGAACTTTTGGATCTAGATAGAAAAAGACGTGAACTAATAATGGAAATTCAGAATTTTAGACACAGAAAAAATACTTTATCACAGACTATCGCAAATAAGAAAAAAAGACAAGAAAGTATTCATAGGCAACTTGATGAGATGAAAAATGTTGGAGAGCTTATGCAGAGTGTGGAATCCAAGAAGGAAATGGTAGAAAAAAGGTATTCTGAATTAATTTACTCTATTCCTAACATGTTAGATGAGTCAGTCCCAACCGGAGATGGTGAGGAGGATAATATTGTTATCAGGACGTACAATGAATACCTTAAATCAGGATCCAAGAAAGACCATGTCGATTTGGCTAGCTCCCTCGGTTTGATCGATTTGGAAAGTGCAGCAAAAATATCTGGTGCTAGATTCTATTTCCTAAAAAAAGAACTTGTCAAGATGAACCAAGCCTTGATAAACTATGCGCTAGACTTTCTTGAAGGATATGGTTACCAATTGATGCAGCCACCATTCATGCTAAAAAATGATGCAATTAAAGGTTCGATCATCATGGATGATTTTGAAGACGTTATTTACAAAATTGAAAATGAGGATCTATATATGATTGGCACATCGGAACATGCAATGGCTTCTTTGCATATGGATGAAATTTTAGATTCAAGAAAACTTCCATTGAAGTATGCTAGTATTAGTCCGTGTTTCAGGAAAGAGGCTGGTGCGCATGGTAAAGACATGAAGGGAATTTTTAGAGTTCATCAGTTTGAAAAAGTGGAACAATTCGTCATCTCAGATTCTCCAAATTCCTTTGGTGAGCATGAAAGAATGTTGAAGGTTACAGAAAGATTTTATCAAAATTTGGAAATTCCGTTTAGAGTGGTACTATTGTGTAGTGCCGATACAGGTAAGGTATCGTCAAAAACTTATGATATCGAGGCATGGATGCCTGGACAAAACAAGTATAGAGAAATAGGATCATGTTCTAATTGCATAGACTTCCAGTCCAGGCGACTTGGCATACGCCATAGAGAAAGGACCAACGAAGAAACTCGGCTGGTGCATACACTGAATAGTACTCTTGTCGCCACTGAGCGCACTATGGTTGCAATACTTGAGAATTATCAAACGAATAATCAAACGGTAATAATCCCAAATGTATTAAGGAAATACATGGGAGACATTAAAGAGATCAAATAGGCAAATTTCTTAAAATCTTCGTAGAACTTTCGGTTTGAGTAATTCTGGATGCTCCTTTAAGCTTCTTATTAATGAAATCATTTTTTCCTTGTCTTCTGGCAAATTGCCACCGATAGAATAAACGTTCGATGCATGATTAGCCCTAAAGACAATAGTCGAAGTAGGCCTAATGCTACTTAACAACAATTCTAGCTCATTCAGGATTAATGCATCATCTAATGATTCAAATCGTTCACCAAATTTTTCCATAAATTCATCGTATACTCCATCTTCAAGAATTAATGTCAAAGCAGCTAGAAAATTTGGTGAAACTTCACTTACAACCCTGGCCGTTTCCTTCATATGCTCTTTTGAATATTTTTTACCACCGACGCCCAAGATAATCATACATGAAATAATGAAACCACTTTTTTTAGCCCTATTGCATGCATCTATAATACCTTTTGAAGTAGCTCCTTTTGTGATCTTCTTAAGGAGAACATCATAGCCTGTTTCTATCCCCACATACAACATGTTCAGTCCCTTATTGTTCAACAGGGTCAGATCATCGGAACTTTTCTGAAGGAGATTTTTAGGCATTGCATAACAAGAAATCCGCTTTAAATTTGGAAATTTTTCTCTAATATAATCCAATATTTGAACCAATTTTTCTGTGTGAAGATTTAGGGCATCCCCATCCGCTAGAAAAATTTTTTCGGTGTGAGGATATGATTTAGAGACGATATCTATTTCACTCTTAATTTCTTCCCATGCTCTCTCAGAATATTCTTTAGACCTATACATATTGCAAAATGAGCATTTGTTAAATGAGCATCCCAAAGTAACCTGAAAAATAATTGAATTGGACTCTGACGGTGGCCTATATAGTGGATAATCGTATCCCAGTTCAATCATAGTAAATATTAATAATATTATACAATTTAACTTGTGTGGAAAAACTTTTGGGCACTTCTGGTCAGTTTGAGATGGCAAAATTAACATATTTCTTGGCTGCACTAAATACAACCGCAATTTAACTTCATAGAGCAATGCGCTTCATTGAAGTGATATGACTTTTGAAATATGAGCCTTCAGGGTTTGTCAAGATTATATTTATTATTTACACAAGTTATACATAAAGCACCTAAAATTATGAAATGAAAAATAATGAAATTGTTAAAATATTTCGCGAGATCTCGTATCTACTCCAAATTTCAGAAAAAGACCCAGATACGATCTACAAGGTTAGAGCATATGATAAAGCTGCCGACGTGATTGAAAGTTTGTCATCGAGTATTGAGGAAATCTATCTTAAGGACGGTATCCAGGGTCTTAGAAAACTACCATCAGTAGGTAATGCTATTTCATCCAAAATAGAGGAATTTATCAAGTCAAGTAAAATTGCATATTACGAAGAATTAAAGAGAAAGATACCTATCAAGATATCTGAATTTTCCAATTTGAGGGGATTTGGTCCGAGGACGATGAAGATACTTTACGAGAAATTAAATATCACCAGCATCTCTGAGTTAGAGAAAGCAGCGTCGGAAGGAAAAATTTCAAAATTAAAGGGTTTTTCAAAGACTAAAGAAGAAAACATACTCAAAACAATTCAGTTGTCAAAACAAAATAAACATAGATACTTGTTGGGAGATGTATATCCACTGATAAAAAAAATAGAGATCAGATTAAAAAGACAAGATAATGTAATTCGATGTGTTGTCGTAGGTTCTTTCAGAAGGATGAGAGAAACTATTGGTGATATCGATATTTTAGTCTCTACAGAAGAACCGGAAAAAGTGATTGACTTTTTTGTCAACATGCCTGAGGTTGTAGAAACCAAAGGTAAGGGAAGAGCAAAAGCATTTGTAAAACTTAGAAATGAGATAGGTGTTGATTTGCTTGTGGTTCCTGAAGGAAGTTTCGGATCCGCTTGTCAATATTTTACTGGGAACAAGGATCACAATATTTCATTACGCAATTTATCGATTTCAATGAATCTTCATCTTAATGAATGGGGTCTGTATAACAAACGAGGAAAAAAAATTGCGGGAAACAACGAACAAGAAATTTATGAAACTCTCCAACTACAATATATCCCGCCTGAGCTTAGAGAAAATTGTGGTGAAATTGAGTACTTTTCTAAACACAGAAATGCACGATTAGAACTAATAGACTATGGTGATCTAAAGGGGGATCTTCACACGCATAGTGAAATTACAGATGGAACAATGTCAATATATGATATGGCTGTACATGCAAGAAAAAAATTTGGATTAGAGTATATTGCCATTACTGATCATACAAAGAGCCTTCGTTTAGCAAATGGTTTGGACGAGCTTCAACTATTAGATCAAATCAATAACATTGAACAGTTAAATGATACTGTGAATGAAGACTCAACAACCAATACTGATACTAATTTCAGGATTCTGAGTTCTGCCGAAGTCAACATACTTAAAGATGGTAACCTTGACATATCTAACAACATTCTTGACAAACTAGATATAGTAGGAGCTTCAATACATTCAAATTTTTCATTGCCCAAGGAGATTCAAACAGAGAGACTCATCAAGGCGGCAAAAAACCCAAGTGTAGACATACTGTTTCACCCTACAGGCAGATTAATAAACAAAAGAGATGGCTATTCAATAGACATAGAAAAAATAATTGAAACTGCATGCGAGACTAGAACTGTCCTAGAAATCAATTCCAATTACAATAGGTTAGACCTGAGGGATGAACATATCCGCATGGCAGTTGAAAATGGAGTCAAACTGGCAATAAATTCTGATGCACATCATCCTGTCCATTTTGCTTACCTTTTATTTGGGATAGGTCAAGCAAGGAGGGCCTGGGCAAAAAAAATTGATATTGTCAATACTTTAAAAGTTGATACTTTGCTCAAGTCACTAAAGTAAGACAAGATATTCTATCGATATTCTAAATTAAGCTAGTTAAAGATAAGAAAATTCACTTCATAGCACTCTTGAAATCTTCCAACTTTTTCAATGTTCCATTAGTCCAACGTTAATAGGTTAATTTAACATTTAAGTTAATCAGTATCATGAACTTTGAAATGCTTATTTTTCTACTGCCTTTGAGATTCTGTTCAATGCATCGTTAGTACCCTCGAGAATATGCTTCTTGACCATTTTTGAAAAAATACCCATGAAACCTGACAATCGAATATCCCATTCTACATCAACAACACTGGCCTTGTCTCCGTCAGGGTTGATTACAACTACTTTTTTACCTTTTAAGGGCCCTTCCGTAATATCTGTCGTAATAGACTTCATTGGCACTATTGTAACTGTTTCTTTACATAATGAATTCTTGAAAGCAATAACTACTTCTCGTTCCACTATATTAGCTGATTTACTAATGTTTTTAACCGATTTAGTTCCATGCCAGAATTCAGGTTCTCTATCAATGTCTGATAAGACTTTCCAAACTTCTGAGACAGGGGCTCCGATTTTTTTTGATGTGTGGAAATTAGCCATACTTTAAACGGAACGCATGCCAATATATGATTTAGTGTTGCATATGGATTACAATAAAGTCCCCTATCGTTAATAGTTTAAACTTGGGCAAATAAGACCCATTTTCAAGTGGACCGAAAGGGATTAAATTGATTTTTCAAGCGGGTCACAATTAAATTTTCTATTTTAGTTTGATTTGAAGTCCATATATTAAGTCATGATTACTTGAAATACTTCATTATCAAAATTAAATCCTTTATAGTCGACTGTTTAGTCGTTTTGAGTAACCTTAATAGTTCCTTTCATCATGTCTGGGTGATACTCACAATGATATCCTAATTCTCCCACTTGGTCGGGCTTGAAATTGAATTCAATACTTTTACCCCCAGGTTCTATATCTCCGCTTTTAGCAATTTCAGAGGTCTTACCATCAGACTTACTATCGATTATTAATTCATGTTCTTCATCTGTAGGATTAGATATCTTTATAGTGTATTCATTATTAGCAACAATACTTAATGTAGGATTTTCGTTCCCAGAATTATCGACCCATCTATACTGCTCCTCACTAACTTCTGCAGCGTTAAGCGTTATTGTGTTATTTTCGGCTACAGCATCTGTCGCGTTAGAAGTTTTATTACCTACCATCGATGTCTCGTTCGCCTCCCCAATTGTTTGACTAACACCAACCTGAAGCGCCAATAGCAATGTTATAGAACTAATGATGACTGTCAAGAGGAATAAACTGAATTTTGTCATATTCTATGCAATGCATAGAAGTAAATAAGGGTTATAATCATGGATACGCCGGTGGGAGTTGGTAGGGACGACATAATTCTATGATTCCCACCAGCGAAGGTATGATTTATGCTATTTTGCATATGGACAACAAATTATTAAAAATTCAAAATTGGTGGGCTCGAAAGGTTTTGCACTTGCCAAGATCCACTTATATACTCTATCTGGCTGCAATATGCTATGGCCAGAGTAGAGATAAAGTGTAATGAAAATGGACCTGAGCTGGTAGTAGTTGACGGAAACGTGTTTGCCGCTATGTGTAGGTGTGGAGCGTCCAATACCAAACCGTATTGTGATGGAAGCCATTCAAAAATAGGCTTTAGGGCAGAAGCAAAAGATATAGTCGTTGTAGAACAATAATTTACCTGCAACAGCATTTTTCATTTGTCGGATTATCATAATAATTTTTAGGAATCGATTTCATAGTGTACATGCCAAACAAGTCTTGAATTTGATATTCTTGTGCTAGTTTCTTATAGCAGACAGGAACCATTTTGGAAGTATATTGCTATTTACCTTAACAAAATAGTTGAATGCAGAATCTAAAACATATGTTTTTGCCCAATCGTCCTTAGATCTTACAGATCTACCATATGCTTGAACTAATCTCAGAGCTGTCTGCCAATAATACCATTCCTTATTAATTTTCCTCTTCTCTGAAGTCCATTTGTCAGCCACGTTAGGATAAGGCACTTTGGTGATTATTTGAAATCTGGACAAGTGATCTTTCAAGTCAAGTCCGGTATGAAGTGATGGAGAAATGAGAACGGTTGGTTTCGTGCTTTCTGAATGTTCCTTTATTACCTCATCCCTTTCAATTTCTGGATCAGTCAAGATTAATCTCCTTGAATTCATTCTTGAAAGATTTTCCCTAATAAAATTAAGCTGCTCATATGAGCTTGTATGGATTATTCCCTTATCGTTACTATGAATATGCATTATATTGTCAATTGCCCTCGATATCTTTGACTTTACCTCAGTCTGCTGTAAATTACTAAAATTAAGATATTCTACGCTAAGGGGAAAAATTGGTCTATTCTCAATTGGAAAGTCTGATTGAATTTGTATAAATTTAGTATTGTTATATTCTGAATCAAGACCTATGTTTTTTTCAAACGTTTTATGATTCAAAATAGTTGCGCTCATTATCAGGGTTTTCGGACATTTTTCGACAATTGTTTTGATATATTTAGATGGATCCAACGGTTTGAATTCTACCCTGGTAACGTCGTAATTTTCCTTGTACACTTCTGATACTATCCAGTTTTTAGGGCTTGAAAGAATATTATTTATAGTTCTTGTAAGCTTTTCGATATCTTGAACAATATCAATCAATAACTCCTTATCAATATGTAAGTTTCTTCCATTCTCAGATTTAATATTTAATTCAAGACTAGCATCATCTTCAAACAGTTCTGACGCACTCACTATTCTTCTTCTATTTTTGGCTTTAGGATTACTCGCAGAGTCATATCCAAATTTTACTTTCCGTTCCTTTACCAGTGAGTGTACTAAAGAGTCATATCCTATTAATACTAGCATAGTCTTCTCCAAATCAATTAAAAATTGTAGCCAACCATGCATATCGTATCCATAATCGATCATCTTAAAGTCATGAATATATCTCCGCCATCGTTTCTTTGATATAGAAAGTCCTCTAAATTTTACGATTTCAGTTTCGAGCAGGTGTGCTTCATCCAATACAAGCAATTCTCGTTGTTGCATCATATTCTTGTTGGTTAGTAACGACAAAAAAATAGAGTAGTTGAAAATTGAATGACTCGCCTTTAAAGCCTGAAACAATTGGTCAAAATAGTAACACGGATTCCATTCACTAGGAGAATCAAAATTTTTTAAATGAATCCAATCTGAATATTCATTTTTATAATTTTCTAACTTATCTCTACTTATGAAAATTCTTTCATTTTCCTTTCCTTTGTTATCTATCTTGTAATCATTTATGAAAGTTCGGTATTTGCATCCAGATCCTTCCATTGATTCATCAGATAAACATGGCCCGTAATCACAAGAGGTATGTTTACACTCAATTTCACTTCTTGAATTACAGGAAGCACAAAGATATTTTCCAGCGTCGATAAAGTCTTCCTTTACTCTACACTGAAAATTGCTTTTTCCTTTAGCAACTTTTAGAAACTTATAATCATGAGAGTATTGAGTTTGAAGATCCTTAGTCGCAGTACATATGTAGCTGGACCGAAGAGTTCGTGCTACAGTTATTGCAATCGCACTCTTGCCAAACCCTGTTGGTGCTTCCAAAATAATGCGTTTATAACCAGAATTAAAAGCTTCACAAATCTGCTTGATTACATTATCTTGATTATTTCTAAATGTACCGTGAGGAAAATTGTTCAAATATTCGTCTACACTTACCAATTTACTCAAATATAGAGAAAAGAGTTAATTGATTGCTGAAATAAATTTTTCTTATTCCATCTTCAATATGAAAAGGCAAATTCACCATATGTAAAGTCATCCTTAATTACAAATTTCAATACCGCACAAATTGTATTGATTCTGAAAGAACTTTCTAAACTGCATGCACGACTTATATGAAACCATTACTCTAGATCTCACATCAATAATATGAAAATCCATTATGTTTTGATTACAATCTTAATTTTCATATTAGTATCAACTTTTATTCCTAACTTTGTCTCGTTTGCGCATCTTTCTCATACTCCTCATTATAATGGGGGATCAAATAGGGATGGCATGGGAAAGTATTATCCCTATATGGCGTTAGATCCGGAATACGCGGCAGCTGATGAACCAACGCAGATAACGTTCAGCGTACAAGATTTTGATGGAAATGATGTTTATGATATTGAGACAATGGTTGAGATATATCAAGAGAGCACTGGTGAAAGAGTAAAAGGCTTTCCTTGGACTGTACGAGATATTGGAGATTTTAATCTATACTATGTGTTCCCATATACTGGTTCATATGAAATAGTACTTAGTGTAGCAAACGATGACAAATTGGTGAATCACAATCAATTAGATGCCCCAAGATCCATACTGTCTAGTATAGCAGATTGTAATTGCCAACGTGTGATATTCAATGTTACTATCTCGGATTCGTGGGGACTGGTTAGAAATTCCCTGCTGGTCATTTCTATCTTGACCCCCATCATAGTTCTAGGTTTAGTCTTAGGTAGAACATATTTTAAGAGAAGAAGGAAGATTTCTGTTACCGGCGAGGTACCAGAAAAAGAAACTTTGAAGTACATCATTATGCTACTTGCAATTGCAGGAGGCCTAGTTCACTTGGCAATTTTTCCCGAACATGGCTCCCAACAAATCTATTATTCAGTTTTCTTAATGGCTGCAGCAGGAGCTCAGGTCGCATATGGGATTTTGTATATTTTGATGAATTTTACTACTGAAGCGTACTCTGGTAACAACAGAAATTTTGTTCTAAGTCAATATAAGAAACGCGTCGCTTTGAATCTCTTTGGATTTATCGGAACCTCCGTTCTTATAGGACTGTATGCATACTCAGTAGTCGTGGCGCCTCCATTGTCACCAGACAATAAGGCAGAAAGTATTGACATCGCGGGAATCATGGCCAAGTCACTGGAGATACTTTTGGTAATTGGGATAATTTACTTGCTAGTATGGGAAAAGAGAAGAATTAATAAAATTCTAGTCAGTCCAAAATAATTATCATGAAGTGTGTAGGTAAAATTAAAACATACAACAGAGAGCGGTTATCATTTCATTGATGATGCCTTCGCAATATTGCTTTTTTCCTCGTAACTAGTAGAAATAAATAAAAATTAAGGCAAACATTTCCACCTCTTAATTTCGGATCACTTGCATCGTTAGTTTTTTTCCCAATAACCATATCTTAAGTATCAATTCAACATGATCGGATAGTTTATTGATGGAAGTGAGTCTAGTTAATGTGCGTCAGAACGATTACAATTGTTTCTGGTAAATCAAAGGTATATATAATAATTTCTCAGGCGCATTTTGATCCATTTTTATATTTAATTAGAAATAATTTCAATAAATTTATATATTTCGTAAAGGAATTTCAAAAAACTAATCGACCGTAACAATAAATATTTTTAAACAAGCTCTGAGAAGGCAATGTTAATGGCAGATAGCATGTTGATGTATGCAATAACTACGGCGGCTTTCATAGGTCTCGTAATTATCGTGGGCTTATCAAGAGGCAAAAGATACCGACATCGTGCTGCGCCTGTTGCATCATCTGAAAGTAAAAAGGTAAGGTATTCATCTGACGGGAAACCAATGTCAGATTAAAATTTTTTTTTATCAATCCATAATGAAATAACATTATAGACCTTATTAACGCACAACTTATATTTTGGTCGTAGGCGATTTTTTTATGGCTAAAGGTGCAAGAAGAGGCGGGAGGGTTAGGGATAAATGGAGAGACAAACAGTGGCTTATCCTTGATTCACCAGATTCTTTTGGAGATTTTGGGGGGCATCACATTAATTATCTTCCTATCACAGATCCCAATACAGCGATTGGACGCGTTGTGGAGAACACATTATTTGATATAAAGAAACAAGATCCAGCGGATCATAAGACCAAGGTATTTGTAGAAATCGAAAAGGTGAACGAAGGTGTCGCCAGTACAATTTTCAAGGGACATGAATACGGAAAGGAGTTCTTAAGAAGCCTTGTCAGGAGAGGCAGTTCAATGATTACTCACATACACAATTACACTACAAATGATGGTGATGAATTTAGGGTTGAAATTATTGCATTCAGCCAGCGCAGAATTAATTCTTCAAAGAAACATGAATTAAGAAGAGTGATACACCAACTATTATCTGAAAAAATACCACAATGGGATCTCAATACCTTCATTAAACAAGTTACTGATGACAATAGTGAATTTAACAGGGAGATTTTGGAAAAAGGAAGAAAAATTTCATCGTTACGACATATAGGTATTAAGAAGACTAAGCTTGTGTCATCACATAAACCACGTGTTGAAACAGTTGATACTGAAAATAATACCGAAAATAGCGAAGATCAACCTATGGATATAGAAAGGGCTGCCTAGATCTATCACAATTGAGCTTTGTTCTGGTAACTTTTAGTGAAATAATTCGAGGTTGAAAGTTACTACATCCATCCATGTTGTAGCGCATGCTACAGAAGATATTCCAAAAATACTCCAAACAATGAATGACGTCCTTTCTATTCCAATGGAAAAATTTTTGGTCTCACCAGCAAAAGGCCATTGGGGAAATGAAATATCGATTATTAAGGTAGATTGTGATCACAAAGAGTCACATGCCTTGTTAGAGAGGATCATTTCGAATTTGAAAATAGGTGAAAAAAACTATCTTTTGAATTCAATATCTGACTCCTTTGATGAAAAGGACAATTTTTACATCAGGTTGAATAAACAATCTATGTGTAAGGGAGTAGTATCCTTATCTGAACATGATTCAATCAGAATCAGATTCAAACCAATAAAAGAGTTTAAGCAAAATAATAAATTCAAGGATCATGTGATGAATTTATTTACAAAAAAATAGATATGGGAATTCACGTTCCAGACATTAACAGAGCTATTACTATATCCAAGTTATTGGGTCTAGACATGATAGGTGTTGATTCGGACTATTCTACCAACATGATACCACAAGAAGACGTCATACTTAGGATGGATAAAAAATATCCTATTGCAGATTATTTTCCCTACCTGATAGTTTCAGATAACATTCGCTCACTCGATAGCAAAACTGATCTACTCGTTATCGATCCCTTCCAAAGGAAGGATACAATTAAACGTAAAGTCAAAAGCGGCCTTGGGATAGAAATCTCAATTGCGTCCGCAAGAAAACTTGAAGCTGTGATGGCTGGAAGATGGTTAAAGGAAGTAAAATCCATCTATGAATTCTGTCAATCAAATAATTGTCAATTCATATTGGCCAGTGGTGCATCTTTAGTCAACGAAATGATTTCTGCTAGATCATTTGACTCAATCTTGAACGTCATAGGAATATCTCCAAGAATTTATTGGAAGGAAATATCTGAGTGGCTTTATGCAAAAAGTAAGACAAGATGGTATCATGCTAAATCATAAAGAAAAAAGAAGGTATGTGGCAATTATGTATGATGAGAACGGTTTATACCGACCTTTCCAGATACATGAAAACATAGTTATCCGATTTAGGGAACTCTTTGGAATCTTTCAATCAGAGTTGGCCATGTTGAAACTCTATGATTCGGAATTTGAAAACATAATGATAGTAGGATGTAAGCTCAAATACCTTGACTATTTTTTGGTCTCCTTAGCCTTGACTCAACCCGCCGTTACCGCAGTCGGTCTTTCGGGTACGCTTAAGAAGTTGAGAAAGAACGTTTCTAGATTAGGCGTTAGAAACATTAAAAACAATCCTAACTAAATATATAGAGGGGATGAGGTGAACTTTTGTTGCTGCTCAAATCTGAGGAAAAATCTATGAAGATCTCGCGACGATCTGACCCATTTCATGAAATTAGGATCAGTGACCAAAAAACAGTAGATCACTTGGATCCGATTTGAATATTCCCACCAGAAATTATTTTTACATTCGAAATTTGTTAATGTATGGTTTAATTTTTACCACCTTCATGATTGTAATAATTTTCATTGGACCTTTAACTTATTCAGAACCATTCGCTCTTGTGAATTCTACTTTAATATTAAGCAACCCTACATTTGATTCAATAAATCCGCAATTCTCAGTTTTAAATAATAGCATTTATGCTGCCTGGATTAGCAATTTAAGTCCGCAAAATAGCGATGTAATGTTTAAAAAAATCGATAACAACGCAAAGTTATTCACTAGTATATTGGACATAAGCAATACCCCTGGAATTTCGAACATAATAAAATTAACAAATAGTAAAGATAATGTATACATCACATGGGAGGATAAGCAACCAGATAAGTGGAAATTACTTTTCACAAAGAGTGAAAATAACGGGAACAAATTTGACAACGTAACTAACCTGAGTAACACAACTGGTAACGTACACCTTCATGATCTCTCTTCGGTAGGAGAAAATGTATTCATAATGTGGGCTGCTAATGAAAATGTTTCATCCACAAATAAGGATATTTTCTTTAGAAAGACCCAAGATGGGGGTGATTCCTTTAATGATACTCTTAATTTAAGTAATGACAAAGATGACTCGCTAGATCCACACATGGCCATAAATCAAAATGGATCAATAGTTTACATGACTTGGACCGAATGTGATACTAAACACGACGATCCCATATGTAGCATATCATTTACAAGGAGTTTGGATGGAGGAAATACCTTTACAACTTCAAAAATTGTAAGCAATAAGATGCTGTCACTTGAAGGATATGAAGGTTATTCTTTATCTAATGGGACAGGAGTTAATGCTAGCTCAAATACTATATTTCCTCACATATCAGAGAATGTAACTGTACAAGAGGGAATCAATTCTATCAATCCAACTGTCTTTACTACACTAGAGGGTAAGCGAGTATATGTTCTATGGGAACAAAGTATATTTGGGAAAGGCGAATCTGAAATATTTCTTACAGTTAGTAATGATTATGGTTATTCTTTCAATTCAACAATCAATATTAGCAATACTTCTGGGACTTCCAGACTTGCACATGGTCAGCTTCTGGGAGACGACATTTATGTAACTTGGAGCGATACACTGAATAATAACAAAACGTTTGATGTCATGTTAAGAAAAATCGATGCAAAAAATCTTGCAGGGAATGTGATAAATTTAAGCAACAATTCCGGCAATTCTGTTTCTCCATATTTATTGGTCAGTAACAACAAGATCTATGTTGCTTGGATAGATGATACTAATAATAGTTCAGTACTTTTATGGATTGGAGACACTTCTGAATCTCCTGTCATGACAAAGGTGATGAGTAATGGACAGGCTGAAGTCTATTCTAATCCCTTGATTTTTGATACAGAAAATAAGGTATGGATTGCCTGGACACAATACGATGATAATAATAATCACAAGATCGTCTTACTTGATCAGGAAAAACTATGACAGCTGTTTTAAGCTCAGTATAGATTATCTTTCTAATACAATTCAAATAAATAACTCTAAAAGAAATAGGAATCCATATTAAGTATTTAATAAAAATTCTAATATATTACATTAGAGCAATCTATTTTGTTTCTGGATTAGACTCTAAATGGTACTTGTGATTTTCCCTATCGTTGATTAGTCGTTTGATCAGTATGATCAGTTTATTTGGTAACGACAATCTTATTAAATCTAATTTTCATATTTTTTGTAATTATAGTTATTAAGAACATCGATACCATTGTTAATACTATCGTACCACTCGGAACCAAGTTTGAATAATATGATATGACTATTCCAAATACAACTGAAAATACAGACATTGCACAAGAAATAAACATAGTCTTTTTAAATCCTTTGCCCAGCATCAGTGCTGTGATATTTGGAATAACGATCAGTGAGGAGATAAGCAAAACACCTACAAGTCTTATTGAGGCTATTATGGTTATGCTTGCAAGAATAATGAACAAGGTGTTTATCCAGGTGACATTCAATCCGCTAACCTTTGCTTGGTTCTCATCAAATATTATGAGAACTAGTTTCTTGTAGAGTATATAGATGACAGGAATAACTATGGCGGCCGTGATCAAAATCATAATCAAGTCATCATTGCTGACAAGAAGAATATTTCCAAATAGCAAACTAAATAAATTGAGTGTAAATCCTCCAGAAATACTAATTAGTATAACACCTATAGCCAGACCAGAAGTTAAAAGTACAGCTATTGAGGAATCGGGAGGAATCTTTGTTGATTCTCTTAATTTATTCACACCAACTGCAGACAAGATGGCAACAATATAAGCTGTCCATAGTGGATATACTCCAATGAATAGTCCTAATGATATGCCACTGAAAGCCACGTGTGCTAGAGCATCACCAAATAGTGAATGTCGTTTAAGTACTAAGAAAAGACCTACGATAGAGCAAATAACTGATATTGCAATAGCGGATATCAGAGCTCTTTGCATAAAGCCATATTGAATTAAATCAAATACCATTTCTATCAATTTTATTTTCCGGATTGTCAATTCTATTCTTGTCGTTACCAAAATGAAGATTCATATGTGATTGCATAGCAAATTCTACATAAGATTTCATTCGCTCCTCATTTCCAAAAAAGTCTTCTGATTCCCCATGAAAGAATAACTTCCTATCAATACACGCTACCTTACTTGCTAATTTTTCTACAGCATTCATGTCATGCGAGGACCATACAATAGTTATTCCTTTATCTTTATTTAATTTGGTCAATAGATAATAGAATCTTTGCTGAGCTGCCGAATCGATACCAGTAGTAGGTTCATCCAATATCAACAAGTCAGGTTGCTTTACTAATGCTTTTGCAATTATGACTCTCTGTTGCTGGCCTTCAGAAAGCTCTCCTATTCTCTTGTTTCGATATGCTCCAAGCTCTACAAACTCAATTGCACTGTCGATAGATTCTTTGTTAATTTTCTTTCCTATCATACCAAGTGAGACAATTTCGCTAACAGTTGCAGGAAAGGCTTGTTCTACAGATTTTTTTTGTGGCACGTAACCAATCCTTTGAAGCATTTTTTTATTTTGTCTTATGTCGGAACCAAAAAGATTGATTTCACCAGAAAAATCATTCACTATTCCTAGCATACACTGAAATAAAGTCGTCTTTCCTGCTCCGTTGGGTCCAATTATTCCAAGAAAATCCCCCTTGTCAACCGTGAATGAAATATGGTCCAAAGAAGGAACCGAATCATAGTAGTATGATAAGTTGGCTACTTTAATTATTGGTTGCATTCTAGTCCCGCAGCTAAATTCTTAATATTTTCATGCATCTTGTCGATATATCCAATTCCCGCATCTTGTTCATTCTTTGTTAGTCCTTCAATGGGACTTAATACAAGCACTTTGCTATTCGGAATTTCTTGGGCAATAACTAATGCGTAGCGAGGGTCCATCAGTTCTTCCGAATAGATAACCCGAAGATCCAAACTTTTTGCTAAATTGATGATTTCTGCTAATCGTGCAGCCGTTACCTCTGCTTCCGGACCAGTATTAGAAATACTGTGTTGCGTTAACCCGTACCGTTTAGCAAAATACGAAAACGAGTTATGAAATGAAATAAAGTCTCTTTTTTTGCACGACTCCAATTCAGCTTTGATTGTCTTGTCGAGTATATCAAGCTCATCTAAAAAAGTCTTTGCGTTACTAATGTAGGTTTCCTTGTTTTTAGGATCAATTATCATTAGACCATCTCGTATGTTCTCGACTTGCTTTTTTGCAAGTAAAGGATCCAACCATACATGTGGATCTAAGGTCATATTACGTTTGTCAGAATAAGAAACGTTCAAACCCTTGCTAGCATCAATTTTATGAGTAGGACTTATTTTTGTAATCCAATTTTCAATTCCCAGGCCGTTGTATACCAGGGCACCTGCAGAATCGATATTCTGTATTTGGCCAATTGTTGGCTCAAAATCATGGGGTTCGATTCCTGCCGGAATAACTAGGGAAGATTCAATTATGTTGCCTCCAACTTTCTCGACGAATTCCTCAATAGGAAAGAAAGATGATATGACTGTCAATTTGTGTGATGAATTTGTAATATTGTTCAGGACATTAATTGGGCCTTCCTGTGTTGCGTTTGGAGCGTTCAAATCTAATAGCATTGTTGTATTCGTATTTGATGTTTGATTCTGAGCATACAAGGTTTGACCTAATGAGGAGAATAGAAGCCAGAAAATCATATTAGATAAAAATATTATTCTTTTCCCCACAGATAGTACATAGATTATTAAGAATATATACTTTCTTTATTAATTGTAATTAATTTGTAATTCTTTGTTAATAACACAATTCAGATATTTAATTACACTAACTATAGCCCGTTTTCTCGTTTTCACCTACTAATACATTACCGGTAGTAATAGCATAATTCATGACTTGTTTTTCAGCCAGAATTAATAAATCCAGTGTCATTATTATTTTTGTTTTCATTTCCAAGCTTACCTGATTAGATTCACACTATTTCCTGTGCAATTCAAAATCCGTGACTCATCAGCATAACTTTATTTCGTAATCAAATATTCATTCATGTTTCAAGTTACCTAATTCAAGACTTTAGCAAAAGATAAATTGTAAATCACCTTTTCGATAGTAATCCTAATTTTGACTCGTTGTGACTGAGTAACCTCTTTTGATGTTAATCTACTTCTTCTATATTCATGAATATGCCATAATTATTATATCCAATAACTGATTATCAAAATCTTATTGACCATAGTGAGCGTCTCGTTAAACGAAGACATAATCGAGAGTTTAGATAAGCTCAAGTCGCTGGGATTTTCAGGAAGATCAGAAATCATAAGGGCAGGAATTAGGAATCTCTTATCAGATGAACGAATGAAAGAAGACTTGGATGGAGAAATTAATTCGTTACTTTTGGCAGTACATGATGAAGACTCCGATGATCAAGTATCATCGATAAGACATGATTTTGACAAGATAATAATTGTGCATTTACATAATAAGATAGACAAAGATAGATGCCTTGAAATATTTTCTTTAAAGGGTGATGCTAAGGATGTTAAGGAGATATCAAGACAGCTTCAGGTAAACAAAAGGATGCATTTTGTAAAACTGATTGTAGTTTGAAAACAGGTAATATTGATTCAATGCATAGTCCATTATCAACGCATTGCTTCATAAATTGTGACATGAAAATGATATTTTACCCAACTAATGTGAAAGTGAGGAATTATGGTCGCGTTTTTATATCGAATAATTTTTAACGAAGTTTAATTGATACTGTATGAATTATTGACGATTATCATACGATCAATTAGGAATAGGACCGTGATGCTTGCTAATGACAGTGAATGTCAATGAAGCAAATAATGACACGCTCTATCGGCCAGAAATCATTTAGTTTATTTTATAATGATATAGCAAGAGCCTTTTTTCTTTCCTTGTTTTTTGCCGGGATGCTTTCTTGCTTCGTTTTCGGTATTCAATTAGCCCTCAATTATGCCATACATGACAAATTTGACATCTTTTACTTCAGTTTTACTCTATTAAGCGGTTTAGGAACTATCTGGGGACTGATGGCTCACAGGGAATTTACCAGATCTTCAGATAGAGTTAACAATACACGAATTCTCGCAAGTCAAATTAATCCTAGAATTGGAAAATATGAATATAAGTCGTATAATCCCGAGACACATGAGTTTGAGGATGGTTATATCCCATTTGGACCCATAGACTTTTGGGATCCCGCTACATATGCTCCGGAGTGGGTGGACAAGGGCAAGTATTGGCATGTATTACTTGGACTCCAAGTTCCGAATAAGGAATTGATTCTTCAGGTTGTTAAAGACGACGACTTGCTTAATACAAGAAATCAAAATGTAGCTACGACCGAGAAGGAAATTATGAGATTCCCTTGGTCAACGAATGGCTCGATTAAGCGGGTACGGTACAGGGTCAAAATACCGCAATGGGCTGTAATGCGAGCCGATTATCAGGGTACAAAATCAAACAATCCAGAAGGGATAGTCACAAATCGTGAAATTGGAAAACTAAACAGAAACATTGTACTTCTTGTTGATGAAATCATTGAAAGAGAGAAATTTAGAATAAAATATCCCTGGAAGGTAACAGGACTGTGGGTATATATCTACAAGAGCTTGCCCATAAAGATCATTTATAATGAAATTTTAGAAAAACTTCCAGGATTCCATAAATCCATAGTGAAGGAGGCAAATGATACGCTCGCCGATATCAGAGAAGATAGGCTAGTCTTGGCCATTTTAGATGTAGCAAAAAATAAAGGAATAAGCCAAGACAAAATTGACAAAATCTCTACTCTAATTAGATTCCTAGACGGTGTTTATTCTGATGTTGGATTGGGTGAAGGATCTACAGAATATCATAATTTTCACCACAGTCTTGAAGTTTCTTACATGACTCTTAAAATGATACCAAATACAATTAACAATTACAGATTCTCTGCCGACGATATCGAAATTCTCCTTGTAGCAGCTCTATTACATGATTATGACCCTCTCCAATTCACTTACAATGGTTATAGTTCGGAGCCACAAAATAATAGTTACCCTAAACAAGGATCCAATATTCGTCCATCAGTAGGACCCAGAGTGTATAGAACTATAGAAACTATTCAAAGATATCAAATACATGATGCTTATTTCAAACTGGACCAACCTAATCTGGAAAGAATTTTGGAAAATTTTTCGTTTAAATTTAGTACTCGGCCAGACATGCTGACACAAACAGCAGATATTGAGAGATCAGACAAGAGTTTGATTGTTGAAGCATTGATTTGGAGAACTGACTTTCCATATTTTAAACAAGAAACGGCTCAGAAAAACTACAAAGAGTTGTTGGCTGAAATTAATGTCAAAGGTCATGATATTGGAAGGATAAACATTCTGGCAGAAGTGTTGTGGCTATCTGATCTATCAGTTACCTACATGGGGTCTGATCCTATAAGAGCATGGAATAGAGTCACAAACCTGTATGATGAGCTTTTTCTACCAAAATTAGAGGCGGTCTCCAGAACTGACTCGTACTTTTCTGATTTTGCAGACACACATCTGTTTCAAGAACTAATAAAAATGAAGGGATTCCCCGATGTCTTCAAAAACAGATGGAATTCTGTGTATCAGTTTTTTCATGAAGGTAATCCGTCCACTGTTTTGGTTCGGACCATCATCAATGCCCGCAAGTCGTTTTTAAAAATCAATATGAATATTGGATATTTTAAAGGGGAACTGATGTATCAAATGGCCAATGATACTTATGCGGAATTTTTCATTGGAATAGGAGAAGATCAAAATGAGATCTCTTTTGCTAAATCAAAAATTACTGAATTAGAACC
>DATBMS010000025.1:0-8888 GCA_036554685.1 Nitrososphaeraceae archaeon
TGTAGACAGTCCGTTCCTGGACACAGTGAATTAAATCGGAAAATGTTAACAGGGCTATGCTCTAATTTAGAACATTCAACATTTAAGTCTGAGATTCTCTTTATGCAATAAATAGTTTGTCGCTTTACGAAAAGCTCCAAAAAATAAAGTATGTTGTATTTCTTTGGTTTAGAGCAATAAGAATAAAATTTCTCCTGGCTTCTATTATAGCAGTAACTAATGGTATTGCCATTAGCTATTGGAAAACAGGTAATATCGATCTTGGATACGCATTACTAACTTATTTTGGAATTATGTGTTTACATATCAGTGTTGATTTGCTAAATGATTATCATGACTTTAAGAGAGGAATTGATACCAATACAAAACGCACAAAATATAGTGGTGGGACTGGCGTTATCCCTGAAAATCTCATTAATCCTAGATTAATTTATTGCGCCGGAATTATTTTTTTAATCTTGGGTGGATTGACAGGTTTATATTTTGTTACTATCAAAGGTATTTTGATATTAATACTATTATCCTTTGCAATTATTTCAATTTATTTTTATTCTACAAACATAGTAAATGCGGGTCTAGGTGAACTTTTTGTAGCAATCAAAGGTTGCATGATAGTATTGGGGTCATATTATATTCAAAGTAATATTATTGATTTAACTTCGATCTATGTTGGTATTATTGCTGGACTTTTATCAGCCGCGGTGCTTTTGGTAACATCATTTCCAGATTATGAAGCAGACAAAAAAAGTGGAAGACGTACATTGATTATTATTGCAGGGAAAGAAAACTCAGTTAAAATCTTTGTTGCGATTGTAATTGTAACGTATGGAATGATTATTGGAGGTTCTATAAACAACGTAATTCCAATTTTCTCAACTATTGGGATACTGTCTTTACCATTCGCCGCCAAGGCAATTTACAAGTTGAGGAGATATAATGACAAGCCTCAGCTAGTTTCGAGTATGGCCAATTCAATACTCTATTCAAGGATATGCGGATTACTACTTGCAATAAGTTTTATCATATAGGAATGAAATATGCTCACGAGATCATACTCTCCAATTGACCGCTACAGTAGTAAAGTATTCATCATTATTCGATGAGTGGTAGAATTGACAGAAGCCTTTGAATCAATCTTTAAAACTAAACTCGCAAAATTGTTGAGGACAAATAGATTTGGAAAATCTATTTATGTATTTAAGGAATTGGATTCAACACAGGAATATGCCAATGCTTTACCAATCACCGAATCAAAACATGGCACTATAGTAATAGCAAAGAAGCAAAATGTGGGCAAAGGGAGATTAGGGAGATCCTGGATTTCGCCTGAAGGCGGTTTATGGATGTCGATAGTTATTAGACCTGACTTTGGTGTGGATAATATAATATTTACTCAGTTCATTGCGGCACTAGCAGTAGCCGACGCGATACAGCAAGCTACCAATATTAGAAGTAGATTAAAGTGGCCAAATGATGTTTTAATAAATGAAAAAAAAGTCTGCGGAATACTGGTAGACGTAAACCTTGAAGACAAAGATAAGAAAATTGTTATGGGTTTAGGATTAAATGCAAATATTGAAAGTTCTTTGATAAATAATTATTTAACAGATGATACTACTAAAGCCACAACCCTCAAGGAAGAATATGGTAACGATATTGATCTAGTATATTTAACAAAATCGATCATTGACAGAATTGAGTATTATTATAATTTTCTCAGTAGTGGGAAAGCTTTAGAGATAATAGAGTTATGGAAACAAAACTCTGACATGTTTGGAAGAAGAGCTATTGTTTACGATGGAATTGAGAAGATCGCGGGAGAAGTTGTTGATATAGATCAAGATGGGTCCTTGATAATGAAATTAGGAGATGAGTCAATTAAGAAAATAACCTATTATGGGAATGTCACCTTTCATTGAGTATAAATATTTTCAAGAAAGGATTACTCGGACTAGGTAATTTTTGTCCAACAAGTCAGATTTGTAAGACATTCAGAATGATGATAATGATTCAGACTCTCTAATCTCAATTAATAAAATCCTATGTTGGATTAAAGACGAATTGTAGCTCATATTGAATTCGTGGTTTCTCTTAGAGCCAATTCGTTGTCTGTGTCTTCATCCTTGACGTATTTTTTACAATGGCAAGCATCCAATTCTGCAATATGGTAGACACATCTTCCTTTCCTGTGCATATCCATCCAGTGCCAACTTACATCATGTCCACAAATACAGGTTCTCATTTCATAGAAATCTAAAATGAGTATATTATTCATCTTTGTCAATTATGTTAGTCTTTTTGATCTATTCTTATCGTCCTAGCCACTTTGAATAAGCAGAAATTTACCCACATTGTAATCCAGTTACTATCTGTAATTGGGAGGATTACTTCTATAAAGTCTGCTAATCGTAAACTGTAAATAATTTTTAAATTTCTCTATATTTATTACAATTACATTTTAGACAGTAACCATAATCTTGCTTCTCATCAAAGACATGGATTCCCTTAAATTACATGGAATGCATTTGTCTTTATCACTGTCCATAGTCATTTCTTCGTTACTTGGTATTATAACCTTTTAAGCGAGATCCAGGACGATATTTTGATAATATTGAAATCAAAAACCAAAATCAGTATAATGATTCTTACTATAATCCAACTGGTGGAAGTATACAGAACCGAGATAATAGATCCTGAAATAATACAACCAATAGAGCAAGGAACAGAAGTAAAATAAAATGAACATAGCAGAATTAAACGGATTCATAATAGCCTTTTGCATCGTAGTATTGCCGTTTCTTTTATATTGGTTACTAGTGGTTATTCCTGACAAAAAGAAAAGAAGAAAGGAACAGAAAAGGAAAGATACTTAGCAGTGACCCATGAGAATGATTATTCCCCGTTTAATAAAACTTAAATAAATATGCCCAACTCCGGCAAGTGAGAACGCAAGCAGCATAGTAATTAAGACTTTGCAATGAATACTTTTTACGATTCCACTAGATAGAATAAACAAATAGAGAGAATTTATCATAAAAATCAGAATTGTATGGAAAATCTTATTAGTTAAAATAAATTCTAATGCCTATTGAATAAAATTAAGTTTTATGGTATCTCCATTTTGATCTGTTTAGTATTTGTGACTTTCTTAATAAATTCATCTTATTCTCAATCATTAGACAATTTTCTTAATTATACTAATAATGACATGAGGTTTACCATCCAACATCCATCAAAATGGAAAGTTGACGACGATGTAAAAGGGTTTCCTGATGAAGTTTGGTTTCGGTCACCAGACAGCCAAATCAGGAAATTCGCTATTAGTGTTGAGAAAATTGAACCCGATCTCGATACTGACACAATGCCACTAAAAAATACTTCTTTACAGCAACATGCCCAAGAGCAATTAGATGAGTATCGTTCGGCTTCTGCTCACTTTAATTTACCTTTTACTCTGATTAGACAAAATGAAGTTACTGTTGGAGGTAATCCTGGGTGGCAGATGGAATATGTTATCAGTGAGAAGGAGTATAACTTGGAGATTTTTACTATTGCTAACGGAAAATTTTATCGTCTATCATACGCTGAAAATCCCTTAAAAATTCCAGAAACGTTACCGCTAGCCAACAAAATGGTGGAATCTTTCCAATTCCAAAAATAGTTAGTTTTCCTAAAGCAGTTTTTGTTTTAGTATTCTTTAGTCGTAACCTGTGACTAGGTTGTAGTGATCTATCTGAGAATTAGGAATACTTTCGGACGTAAATAATAATTCAAATGGAACCTTTTGCCCTGAGCCTAAGTCAGAAGGATTTGAATATGTCAATCCTGTCCCAACAACCTGATTGTTGATGTCATAAAAAGTCGCACTGACTTTTACAAATTGTATTGGAAGTAGTACCGTTATCCTCTATCTTACCGACTACATGAACGTCGATAAAGTCATTAGAACTTGAAATTTTGATGGGTTCGTCTTGCAGTTTGGATGCTGATGATGAGCAATTGGTCTTGTATGGTCTTCAGTCGTATCCCCTAGGGCAACACTATAAAGAAAACTTGAGAGTAAATTTAAAGTATTTCTATAGGATACATAGTATAAACTATGCTAGAATAATCTTTAGCGCTAATTTATCTATTAGAAGTTTAATACTATCTATTGTACTTTATTGCTAGGCGCAACTTTTTCCAGAAACAATGTCATAATTCTTCTTATAATCGCAATAATTGGTATCGGCCTATCGATAATTTCATATCAATATTCTTCTTTTACCGCAAATGAAATTGCAAACATTTCATCTCAAGACGTAAGGTCTAACGCCAAAATTGAGGTTTATCAACTCTCTCGTATTCTCGTAAGGAGTATGGAATCTATTTCTAACAATCTTCAGGGATTGAGCAATTCCATCTCTCTATTAGATATTGAGAAGGACAATGTTCAGAGATTATTTGATTCATCACAGGCATCAACTGGGGATCTGACTAATGGATATTATATGTTCAATATGAATGGGGAGGTTATTTCTGGAACAAGCAATAAATCTATCATGACAAATTATAATGGTATCAAAGCAAATTCATCAGATATCTTTCTCTCCCCCAAAACACGCAATGGCACATATTATTCTAGCATCATTGATGTTAATAACCAATTTCCACAACTCTTCATATCATATCCAGTAATAAAAGATAACGTTACCTTTGGCAATACCACTGCCCAATCCAACACATCAAATTTTGAAGGAATGGTATACACAACAATTGATTTATCTAAACTAGGTGAATTCTTGCAGAAAGAGCTGTCTCCAGAGTTTGCAAGCAATGTTGGTTTAATAGATAAGAATGGTGTAATTTTATATTCAAAAAATAGAGACGTGGTTGGCAAGAACTACCTAGCGCCTGAATTTCAAGATCTTATTCCTCCTGAGATCAAAGATGTTTACAATAATGTCTTGGCTACCTCTCTGACAGGTGGTTCAGGATTAAGAGATATCTCATTTAATGATAACATGACCACTATTGCATACCAACCAATTACTTTAGACGGTGAGTTCCTATGGTCGTTATATATCAGTACTCCACACAGTCTGGCCTCTAATGTGGGTTACTTAATAAACCAACAAAAGAATTTCAGCACTATCGTAATTATTGTTGTTGGCTCTATGGCCTTTGGGATTGCATTTTTGATACTATCTTGGAATAAGCGATTAGAGGGTGCCGTAGAATCCAGGACCGTACAGTTGAAGAAAACAAATGAATCTCTAATTGAATCAAATACTTTGCTTGGATCAGCAAACAAACAACTGGAGATTCACGATAACATGCAGAAGGAATTCATTAATGTAGCAGCTCATGAATTGCGAACTCCCATAATGCCAATTCTAGGAGAGGCAGAATTAATTGAAAACGACATTAGTGACAATGAATTTGCAAGTGTAAGCAAAGAACAGATTTCGTCAATAATTCGTAACGCAAAAAGGCTGGATAGATTGGCTGCAGACATACTAGATGTCACAAATATTGAAGGAAAATCATTAAAACTGAATAAGAGCACCTTTGATATTGACGAGATTTTATCAGAATTAGTTACGGAATATTCAAGGCGGATTGAAAATGATCATGTAAAAAATAAAAAACTAAGTATATTTTACGAACCTATTCATATAAGGATATTTGCAGACAGGTATAGAATTACACAGGTTATTTCGAACTTAATTAATAACGCAATAAAATTCACAGAACAAGGAACCATAACTATTGAAGGAATCGTAAACAGTAATGAATTGACAGTAAAGATTACCGATACTGGTAAGGGTATAGATAATGAGATAATCAATCGCCTGTTTGATAAATTCGTATCACGCTCGGAACAGGGAACTGGGTTGGGGTTATTCATCTCTAAGAATATAATAGAATCCCACGGAGGAAAGATAATTGGTTTTAACAATGAAAATGGTGTTGGGGCCACATTTGTTTTTACATTACCATTAGATCCTATTGGCATTAGTTAATTGATATTTACTTTGCCTCAACCTACTATTTCAATCTGCATACAATTGAAACATCATTAACATTTGTGCCTGTAATTTTTGTGTATAGAGTACCGTTTACTTTGTTAAAGAATGTGTTACTGTCATGGTTTTTGAGATATTTTGATATATTTAATCCCTTTCGAGTTATTGTCGAAAGTATCACTGGATTTACTACAGCTCCAGCAGCCTGAGAATTTCCGTCAATACCATCTGTTCCAAAACTTGTGATTGTAAAATCAATGTCATCATCTAAACGTTCAAAGCGTGATGCAGCAGAAAGTACAGCTTCTTGATTTCTACCTCCAATACCATTAATCTTATTTTTCAAATCAACTGTTGTTTCGCCACCAAAAACAAATGCGTAGGGAGTCGAGATTGAGGGGAAATCATCAACAAGTTTGAAGAGAAAGTGACCAAGATCTTTGGATTTTCCCGTAAAACTCGAACCCAAATACATCGTTTTTATCCCTCTTTTTTCGAAGAACGATTTTATATTTTTGCAAGCAATATTGTTATTGCCAATAATTACGTTATGAACGTTAGTAAATATAGGATTTCCCGGTTTTGGTGTATCACTGATATTTCCTGACATGCCGTCGATTATTAAATCTCTAATTTTTTTAGAAATTAATTTTTGATTATTCCAAAGTTTGTATTTTACCAATATATTTTTGGTATCCTCAAATGTGGTCGGATCCGGTACCGTAGGGCCTGAAGCAATCACATCAATTTTGTCTTCAACCACATCTGATAGAATAAGTGTTAATACTCTAAATTTCTTGTTAATTATTTCTGCGAGTCTTCCACCTTTAACTTTAGAAAGATGTTTTCTAACAGTATTCATTTCATCAATAGTTGCTCCTGACGATAGGAGCTTCCTAGTTATATTCTGCTTCTCTGCCAAACTTATTATATCTAAAGGTAAAGGCATAAGAGCTGAGGCTCCTCCTGATAAGAACATTACAACGATATCACTTGTTTTCGCTTTTTCCAAAATTTCTAATATTCTTCTTGTACCTAGAACACCATTGGAATCTGGAATTGGATGAGCTGCATTTGTTGTTGAGCAGAACTTGTTTTTCATTCTTATTCCATAAGGAACTGTAATGCAACCTCCTTTCACTTTTCTATGGTTCGATATTTTTATGAATGCGTCTGTCATTAATGCTGTTGCCTTCCCGGCTCCAATTAAGTAAATCCACCTAACCGATCCAAGATCAAAATCAATCTTCTTTCCATTATAATCAGTTATGGTCAGATATTTGCGGCTCATCTCTACCGAATTTTCTATAATCCTCTGCGGATTTACCGATCTTAAACCAACCTCTATGGCGTCTAATGTTAGGGATAACGAATCAGAATAATTACGTTTCAAGATCTTTGATTTATTTTGTAATTTCAGACTCGCCATGAAATCTCCATTTACATCGTGTTTTAAAAGAGTATAACCCTGAGCACGTTATCACAATTAAATAAATATTTTGAGTAAATTCGTAATCCGAGAAATAGTAAAATTTTTACAATAATGGGAGAATTTCTTAATAATTTTTCTAAGGCATAATAGAGTTTAGTCGTATTATTATTAAGGCATTTAATATGTGCACGACAGAAAAGGTCTGTAAACATTAATGAGTACTATGAGAGTAAATATAAGAAATGGTTGCGGATCTTCGTTTGCGTGGTTCAATTGGAAGGAGAGGATTAATGTTTGTCTCTTACTATGGCAAATCCAAGGCTTTTATCTCAAATTATCGATCTTGGAGAGAATATGATTCAATCGGCAAGACAGCCGAGGTCGCTTCCTCAATTATAAGCCACGAATCAATTCATCTTGCATTGAATAAATTTTCTGTAAATGCTTCTGACAAATTAGATAATCTATTCGGAAGATCTAATTCATGGGAAATTTATCCGCATGGATTGGGTGATTTGAATAAAGTTAGAAAGGAGAAACGCAAAAATAAGAAAATCCAACCCAATTCTGATAATTTGTGACACTACCGAATAACAGATCGAGGTAAATAATAATGATTAAATTGGCTGCTGTAAATTTTGGAATGTATGTCGATTTACTTCACTCCACAAGACGCTAATAGAATCTTACCTGAAGTAAAAAAACTATTTTCTAGTATTATTATTCAAAAAAATAAGGTAATCAAGCTTCAAGAAGAATTACAACGAATGGTTAACGCTGGAACGAAATTTACCCCGTTCATAACTAAAAAACAGGAGCTAAACAAAGCCGTCTTTAAATTGTATGAAACAATAGCAGAATTGGAAAATAAAGGAGTTATGATCAAGAGTGTTGACGAAGGTCTCTTAGATTTTCCATCTTTAAGGTTTGATGAAGAAGTATGGCTATGCTGGAAAGAAGGTGAGAACGAAATAAAATTTTGGCATAGAAAAGATGAAGGATTTATGGGAAGAAAACCGTTAGCAACTACTAATATAATTGATCGTTAGCAATAAGAAGTAATTCGAATCCAAGATTAATATGTTACCAATCGCCTATACTAATATACGGATTTTTGGTGTTTAGTACTAGATCTCTGGTAAATAAACAAGTGAACTATTCACTTATTGTACTACCTCTAATAAGATTTAAATCATGCTTTAAAGTGGGAAGGTGCAAAGTAGATGTTACCATTGCATAGAACGCAATTATTTCAATTAAATCATAAATGATACCGGCGCCCTACATCTAACATAAAAACTATAAATTTATTATCTTAAGCGTTCAAGCCAATACCTACGACTGGTAACGAGAAGATTGAAAAAAAAGTAATGAATTAATATGCAATAGTCATCTAAACATCTAAATAAATTTTTTTCATGTTTTACTATACCTGAAATATAGACAAG
>DATBMS010000046.1:0-2253 GCA_036554685.1 Nitrososphaeraceae archaeon
TACTGGTAGAAATGGATGCAGATTGTTCGTGCAACCCGCTTGCCGATCCCGATCACTTCCGAGATCTCTTCTTTACCAATCGCCAGGAACTATACGAGGATTCAAAAATTAGTGAATAGCCTTGGTTGTTAGTTTCGAAAATGACAGCTGTAAGCTCTGGCATATAAAAAAAGGTCAATTACCTATCACATCACACTTGCTGTTTCTATTAACACAAAAAAGATCATTCTAGGAGGACAATAGATACTCTACAGGGAACTTTGATTCTATACTTTCCATATATTGTTGCTAGAAGAATGTTGACATTATTGTCTTATTTTAAAAGCTATAAAGTATTTACAATTTTCGTAGACGGTAGATCATTGCATACTAGCATAATCAGTAATATTAGTATTGGTAACGTATCTGAAAAGACTATCTCTAGCATTAAAAAAAGCATCGAAAAAGCTAGGTCTCACCTAAATGATCATGTCACCGCGGAAGGGAGAATAATCAATCTAGATAAAAAATGTGAATATTGCCAGATATATATGCAAGAATAGCAATCGGTTTTATCTCTTTAGTTCAACTCAAAATTGAACTTTTAAGGTGCCTACAATTAACAGTATTTCTTAGGTAAGATATGATTCAGTTTCACAAAGGAATGGCAAGAATTGAAGCTTCTGTAAATTCTCTCAGATAAATAATGAATCTTGTATCAAGATTAGATTTATAATCACACAAGAAATCGGCATGGGAATACCATAACCTAGAAGGCTTGTCAGATATTTTTAAAAATAGAACTTATATGGGTTAGGACGAATATTCTTGCTCTTTATGCCTTACAGTTGATAAGAAAAAAAATTACTAAATTAAGCATTAATGAGTGGTATCACCCCTTGAATAAATAATATCTCGCCGGAAACTAAGCTCTGAGTGAGAAACAAAAGACCACCAGCCCGCATAGAATGAGCACAACCTATAACAACAGCTGAAAAACAGTAGGTTGTTAACTAGATTGATTCTAATTTATTAAAGCTCCTTAACAATTTTTTTTAATATGCATTTAGAATAATCAAAATCAAAACTGTAACGTTGTTATCATGTCGTTTGGCAATAAATGGAATAAACAGCAAGGGGATAGCGTAAGCGAATCCGTCAGAAATAAGATACTTGAGGGTGTAAAGCCACAGGCTCCATTGAAGCCACGTATTGAGGAGGCTAGAAGCAAGTTGCAGATGCAGGTTACAAAACTTGAGACGATTTCAACTAAAATGCAGGAAAAAGATAAACTCATTTTCGGTAGGATTGTAACTGCAATGCAGAATCATGATAGTCGTTATGCAAAATTGTTATCGAACGAACTTTCTCAAATCAGAAGGATGAACAAGATGGTTAATTCTGCCAAGTTGGCTTTGGAACAGATACAATTACGGCTCAACACCATGACTGAGCTAGGAGATGTCGTGATTACACTTAGTCCTGCGATGTCAGTTATAAAGGGAATTCAAGGCGGGCTTTCCTCGATGATGCCACATGCAGACCAATCCTTTGGTCAAATATCTGATCTATTGGGTAACATAATGTCAGGAACAGGTCAAATACCTTCACCTGAAATATCAAGTGGCACTTTAAGCCTGGACGATGAAGCAATAAAAATTATTGAGGAAGCTACTGCAGTAGTTGAAGAGAATACTAGGGATAAATTTCCCGACCTCCCAACTCAGAGTACAGAATCAAGGACTGAAAGCTCAATTTACTAGTATGATAGTCTTATTGAGAAACGTCGTAATTCCCCTCCCTTTTCACTTTTTAATGTTTTGTGATTTATCTAAATGCTTGTGGAATATTCGTTAATAGAAATCGCAGTCAATTTTAACGCCACTCCGTTTGACACTCTATGTATGTGATAACTGTGAAATAAATCACAATAGATGTAAAATTATTTATTACGATATGGGACTCTAACAATACAATCTACTTAAGGAAATCTCAAGATATCATTCGAAGTAGCATTTGTAACAAAACACCTCGTGAAGTTGCGAAAGTTATGGCAGCCAGGACACTATTAATGAGGTAGTAGATCTCACAATTTTAGTCATGGTTCAATTTCAATCTCCTTATCTGGTCTGCTACTTATTTAATATCGCACGTGGGATACTGATAATCTAGAATGATCCATTTTAGCTACTAATAGAAATAAACAGCATAGGAGTTCTGAACGAATTTCAAATTTAGGGGTAGCAGCTGCAGGAAAGAACTGTTTAGACTGCT
>DATBMS010000052.1:0-6290 GCA_036554685.1 Nitrososphaeraceae archaeon
CATAGCGTATATCGCTATTCAGATTGAATATAGATTCACAAAGCTTTGAATAATCCATAGGTTCAGAAAATAAAGACTATCTATTATGTTTTTGATCAAAAGTACTCCCATAGAAAAAGTTGTCTGTTTTCAAATTTCTAATGTCAAAACAATCTTGTTTCTCGGATTCTGTGATATACCTAATTATGAGAGCTACGATTGTTTATTCCAGATACTTTGCTAATAAATTCATGGATTAAAGTGTCGGAGTCCTTATTTTTCTTCATAAAATAATAAAGCTCTTCAGTAGCTGCATGATGGTCTACGCCTATGCTTTGTGCCAATTGTACTGTAATCAGTGATAATAATAATTTCCTCAGAATTATTTCTTTTCCATATTGTTTGATATCGAAAGATAACTCGGAGATAACATTTTTTAAATTTGCATCAATAAATCTGTCCTTTGCTTCTCTACTTTTTATTGAAAATTGAACTCCCATCAGTCTTTCTTTCATATGTATTTTTTCTACCATCTCGATGAATCTATCATTTAATTGCGGATCTTCGAACAATGCTTGAGAAAGCAAATCTCCAGCATCAGATTCACTTAATGATAGTGTTTTGGTCAACGTGAACAATATATGACAAGCTGCACATCCACCATTTCCTATCAACGAGGAATTAGAAAGGACCCTTGTGACTTCAGAGTCAATTAATCTCCTGGCGGTTTCAATTTTATCTTGGCTATACACATTTCAGATATCGTAGATGCTCCTTAAAACCTTATGATTTCATAAGTCGGTCTTTGGAAGGTCCAAAAATAATGCCAAGGAATACTCATCATTCTGCATAAGCCGTCGCTCAAATTAGCATTTACGGATTATCCATGTTCTTATTCAAAATATCTAATATTGTCACTTATCTTTGGGATTATCTGTTCTCTCATTATGGAATCAATATGGGGTTCTTCCACATCAATTGTAAGCAAAATATAATATTTGTTGTTTATGGGAGTAACAATCCTTACCAGTTTTTCATATTTCCCTAAAGAGTAAACAAGTTTACCCAATTTGTCTTCGAATTTTTGCCTTGACTTGTGTCGCACAATTGCGTTCAGTGTGTATTCCTGGTTTTCCTCCGTATTCATCAACGGATCGAGACCTTCTCTTCTTACAATATTTAGTATTTTACCCTCAGAATCAGCGACTGCAATCCATCTTAGTGAGGAACTGATTTTTAACAATTCCTTTGAAAGAGTTTCAAAGTAATCCTTAGTAGTCTTGGCCATAATAAGAAAAAGACCGGTCTAAAATATAACGTTATTTGCCAAGTAGATAGATTCAATTAAAATATAAAATGGATGTCAATACTTCCATATCATTGGTTAGTGAATATCATTCCGTTGGCGGACATGCAACTCCTCAAGGTACAAAAAAATATATGGAAAATGCTATAAAAAATGGTTTTCCAAACTCACACTTTCGTTCATTTGATAACCTCAACCTATCAAGTTTGGGAATGGGAACCTATCTGGGTCAGATTACACCAGAAGATGACAGGGATTTAGAGAACGCAATATATGAATCAGTAAAATCAGGAGCTATAAATGTAATTGATACTGCAATAAATTACCGATCTATGAAATCAGAAAAAAATATTGGAAACGCAATGAGAAGACTAGTAGATGACGGAGTCATATCACGGGATCAAGTCTTTATATCAACAAAAAATGGATACATTACCAATGATGGTGATTTTCCAGCTGTTGATGTTCTTGAATATATGCAAAATATGTTTATCTCGCAGGGAATTATAGATCCAAAAGATATTAGCTCTGGTTACAATGTATTAAACCCCAATTATATCCGCAAATGTATCGATAAATCGTTGACAAACATGCAACTTGATACTATTGACCTTGTTTATGTGCATAATGCTTATGAGAGCTGGGCTGAAGATATTGAAAGAAAAGAGTTTGATGAAATGATACGCAAAGTCTTTGAAGTTTATGAAGAGTATCGATCTGCAAACAAAATTAATTATTATGGAATGGCTACATGGACTTGTTTCAGGGTTCCTCAGAACGAAAGGGAATATCTTTCACTAGAACAAATGGTAAGCATAGCGCAAGAAGTAGGGGGGAAAAATCATGGATTTCGTTTTATTCAACTTCCATACAATCTAGCATATAGAGAAGCTTTTTTGCTCAAGAACCAATCCGTGGGAGATGACAATGATTTAACTATCTTGCAAGCCTGTAATAAATTAGACATTGGAGTTTTTACAAGTGTACCATTGTTACAGACAAAATTATTTGGTGCCAAAATACCAGACTATTTGGGATATGATAATCAATTATTAAAAATAATACAGATTACCAGATCAACTCCAAACATATTGGCCCCCTTGATGGGGCAAAAGAAACCTAATCATGTAAAAGAAAATATTCAACTTGCAAAAGTAGCACCGTTAACCATTGAAGAATTCAATGAGGCGATCAAGGTTTTCAATTAACAATCAATCCTTTGGAAAAAAGTATTTGTTTCCAAAAAATGAAACATAGAAGATGACGTAGCTCATCGGATATGAAAGTAATTTTTAATATTGTTATGATGGTTATGTTGTCAAAACTAGGTGTAATATATCAATATTTTATAGTACTGCAATCGTAATTACATTATCTCCACGTATTAATGCATCGCCAACTTGAGATTCTGACTCCTCATTGCCCTTTTCTGAATTGTCACTATTGTTTGACTGCTGTTCTATTACCTCTGTGGCATCAGTTATTACAATATTCATCTGTTTATCAAAACCCTTGATTTTTCCTTTTACCGACCTCCTTCCCTTTAATTTAACAAGCACTAATTTCCCAATACTTTCTTGAAGTAACTGACTAGCGATACCATCTTCAGACATTTTAGCTTTCATGTGAGTACAACACCAATATTAACTCTTTCGATTACTAGTAACTCTAGTTCAAAATCAAGAAATATGCGGAAAACTGGATTATGCTGGGTATTATTAAAATCAATAGTTTTACTAAACGAGGATATAACTTCCAAATGTCCTAATAGACCAGAGTTGATACTGGATAATTAATTAAATAATCTATTGTTTCGTTCGTTCAAATGTTAATTATTCATGTTGAAATGAATATTCAAGTTTTCTTTATGATTTTTCTAAAATGCTCTAAATTCTTTGAAATCTCCTCATTCCATTGTTCTTCTGTGAATCCATGGACCTTAATTCCGTGTTCTTTTGCGTTCTGTAGTAATTCTTCTTCTGTCTCTCCATACATCGTGTGAGTACAGACCGAATCCCCGGCGTCTTTACAATTTATTGAGAGGGTCATTGAAAATAATATTCCTGTAAACTATTTAAATTTTCTCCAATTTACTATCAATTGATATTGGAAGTCTGGCCAATCGTAAAATGGAACAAATGATTAAGAAAAAATTGTAGTTACTCTAATTGGATCTTAAACTTCATCCAGCTAAACAAATATGATAACAATTTATTGAATTTTCCGTAAAGGAATCGGATCAATTATTATAACACGTTTGTCTTAATTAACTAGACGAACTTGAATAAAGAAATTAAATATGCGTTAGAATATCATCAAGAAACAAAGCATTCTCAGATGAGTATTAGATTATCCAATCATTACCTAGATTGGGATAACAAACCAAAGCCGTTTAAGTTCTATACCAATATTCCATCAATTCCCCTTCCGACTGAATTTCCATTACCAACTCACAATGTAATTACCATGAAAGAGATAAATCAAATCACAGCCTCGGAAAATCCCAAGATAGATACTGAATTAATATCGTCTTTGCTTTTCTTTTCTTCCGGAATTACAAGACAAATTAAGTTTCCACACGGTAAATATTATATGCGTGCTGCACCTGCTACAGGTGCACTGTACCCAATCGAAGTCTATTTAGTATCCGAAAATATTAGGGGTCTACAGGCAGGGGTTTATCATTTCTGTCCCGGTGAGTTCTCTCTAACGAGATTGAGAGAAGGGGATTATAGACTGTTTTTATCTGAAGCAGCTGGATTTGAACAAGCGATAAAGAATTCACCATTCACAATAATACTTACCTCCATCGCCTGGCGAAACGCTTGGAAATATCAGGCTCGTTCATACCGACATTGGTTCTGGGATTCAGGTGTGATTGCTGCGAATTTGATTGCCACAGCTAAGTCCTTTAGTTTGGATACCAAAATGATAACTGGATACATCGACAAATATGTAAATGAATTGTTATGCCTTGAAGAAAATAAGGAAGCTTCGATTGTTCTGGCACCAATTGGAATTGGTTTGTCAAAGCAAGAGCCTGCCAAAATTCAGTATCCTTCTAGATTTGTTCCAGATATCATTCCTATTTCAAATGACAACGAAGTTGAATATGACCAGATCTGGAAATTACATAATGCATCGTCACTCAATTCAGTTGATGAAGTGCGTCAATGGACTCACTCTTTAAAATCAATGAAAGAAATTAAAGAAACAAGAGATGACTATGTAAAATTATTTTCAAAACAAATAGAGCCAATGCCAAACAATTCACAATCGTTATCTGATGTCATACTCTTAAGAGGTTCAACCAGAAAATTTTCTAGAGAGCCTATTGCATTCGAACAACTCTCAAACATCCTTTATAGTCTAACGGGTCCTACGCCGTCGGACCTTGGTGAAAAAAAATCTCTTATAGATATTTATTTTATTGCAAATGATGTAACTAACATCCAGAAAGGTGCATATTTTTTTAACCGAAACGATAACTCAATTAATCTCTTAAAAAAGAACATTAGAAGAGATATGTCGGGATATTTGTGCTTGGAACAATCTCTGTTTAGTGATGCAAGTGTTGTATTTTATATTATGTCTAACATCAAATTGATAATGGATAAACTAGGAAAGAGAGGCTATAGATTATCCCAATTTGAATCAGGCATATTGGCTGGAAGAATTTACCTATCGGCTTATAATCAAAAAATTGGTGCTTCAGGCTCTACTTTTTATGATGATGCCGTAACCGATTTTTTTTCACCTCATGCAAAAGATAAGGATGTCATGATTGCTGTCGGAGTAGGCGTCCCAGGATATAGATCAAAACCCGGTAGAGTTTTAGCTGGCAAGTTCTCAAGAGAAGAACTATTATGATGAATTGATGAATTGATAACTCAAATAATTATTTCATAAAGAATTGTGTGGAAATTGAAATTCCATCTGGAATCCTTTGCATAATAGACTAGAATATCTTGAAGGAAAATTCAATAAAGCTTACAAAGTCTTGAGTCTGTCTTCCAACTTGTACATGAGACTGAGATCTATATCTGCATAGGTTTTCTTGCCCACTTCAAAGGGATCGTCCATGTCCTTTATCAGTAGTATCAGGCTAATAAGAATTAATGAAATGACACCAGTCATTATGATACCATCAATAAAACGTTCTATATTCGTGAATAGTAACGTGAGTATCGCTGCACTTACAGCTAATTGTGCCACACTGTATGCCGCAGGGATGAATGTAGTTTCCTTTATTGTCTCGATGCGATTTGAGATTCTATCAATTGTAGCAAGCTCATTTCTCAACCTCACAATAAATTGTGGAGCTGTTCCTTTATGTGCAAGATATACAATTTCTTCATCTATCTCATCCATTGCCAAATTTACGTCCCTTTGTTTCCACACATTGCTTTTAAAATTTGAATTAACTGTGGTTAGCAGTTTTCTTATTTTATCGCGTATGGCATTTATTTTATCATTGTCGGTGCTTGTCAGCCTAACATCCTTATAGAGAATAAGAATTGAAGCAGCTAACTCGGAGGGGATTTTTTCGCTTTCCTTATAATCAGACAAAGTCCCTGCAAGAATAATTGCAATTATGAAAATTACTCCACCTACAAATGCAGTTACAAGGGGACTTATGGCGACAAAATCCAATTGAAAATGGTGAATAGCTGCTTTGGTGACAAGCAACAACGCAACAAAGCCAAATACCTTCAGCAGTATTGAATGTCGTAATAGCATCAATCTATTGACTTACCATCACTCTGTTTGGGAGCCTCGTTATAAATTTTTATTCGATGACGACCAACATCCATTTGGAATATTTTCTAAATTTGCTTGTTTCATATTACTGGATTTTCTTCTGAAATCAATTTGAAATAAGCTTAGAATAATAACTGTGATGGTATTAAGAGAATCTAGTACAATAATGAATGTAAGATGTGATTGGGCAAAAGACCAAATCGAGATAGACTATCATGATAAAGAATGGGGTATTCCGCTTCAC
>DATBMS010000019.1:0-9716 GCA_036554685.1 Nitrososphaeraceae archaeon
AGGACCAGTTATATCAATAGATCAAGGTGATACACTAAACATCACATTAAAGAATGAAGGACAGACTATACACAGTCTTGACTTTCATGCAGGATTTGGTCCAAGTAAAGCAGTATCTGGCAGCGTGAAACCAGGTGAAGAAAAGACATGGTCACTTACAGGAGAATTCCCCGGTGTATTCATGTATCACTGTGGTGCTGATGGTCTCAATGGTGTATGGGAACACATTTCTAACGGAATGTATGGTGGAATAGTTGTTCATCCAACAGACGAAGAACCAGCAAAAGAATTCTATATGGTAATGAGCGAATTGTACAACAACGCTGATCAAGGTCCATTCGTAGGTAGCAATGGAACAGGAGGATTTGACATTGGCAAATTCATATCAAAGAATCCAGACTTGGTACTGACAAACGGTATGTCTCACAAATATGTCCCAGCAGTTGGTGAAGTAAACAAACTAGAACTTAACAAGGACGCAGAAATATTCCAGGTAAAACCAGGTGAATTAACTCGTTGGTACATAGTTAATCCAGGACCAAACGACGGTGTTTCATTCCACTTTATCAGCGGAATACTCAGCGTACGAGATGGTAGCAACGAAGGAAACAACGGCTTTGGAACACAGGACATTAATGACGAAACATGGTGGATTCCTCCAGGTTCAGCATCAGTAATTGAATCGACATTCCCAGAAGCAGGTGTCTATGTGGGTGTTGACCACGCAATGGCAGATGTAGTAAAAGGTGGTGCATTTGCAGTAATGGCCTCGGAAAACTCAACTGCAACTGATCATCCAGAAGGAACATGTGTCCCAGCAAAAGGTGAAGGTGTAGTATGTGCAGAAGTACAAGATACAGAAACAGCTGAAGGCGCTGAAAACCAAACTGAAGCAGAAGCAGGTGACGACGCCGCTGGCGGAACTCAAACTGAAACTGAAGACGGAGACGGAGCAGGAGAAAATCAAACTGAAACTGAAGACGGAGACGGAGCAGGAGAAGGTGCAAACGATGAAAATGGAAATTAAGAAATGGCCACGGTGAAAGCGAAATAACACAGCTAAAATGCTAATACCAAAGGCAGTAACATGACTGGCAATACGGGTGGAAATTCCACCATGTGCAGCTAGTCATTAAATGCCTCTTTTTTCTTTTTTCTTTTTTCTTATAAAATAACACGAAGGCTATTTTCCTATTAATTACTGTAGAGGTCAATTTCTTCAGAAAAGTTTGCGTTTTATTTGAAAATGGGATCTATCGCTTGCTGATAACATTTAAAAATAATCTTATTTTTTTAACAAATGAAGTAATGTAACTGGAATCATGTCAAATAATACAAATGTGAATTATTTGACTTTGCTTACAAACTGAAAGGAATATAATGACTGTATATTTAAAATTCTTAGATACATGAAAGGCCTGATAACACGAGTAGGAAACCACGAAATAGTAAATGATGGAGATTTCAAATATATTATCAAAAAAGATGAATCAAAGGGAATGTTGGTTCCAGTTACAATTTATGCAGATGACAATCTGGTTTCAAAAATGGCCTTGGATAGAACGATTGATCAGGCTGCAAATGTTGCTACATTAAGGGGTGTTGTGAAACACGTAGTGGTATTGCCCGATGGACATGAAGGTTACGGTTTTCCAGTGGGCGGAGTCGCAGGGATGGATTTGGAGGAAGGTATGATAAGTCCTGGAGGTGTCGGATATGACATTAACTGTGGTGTTAGATTGATACGAACTAATTTGAGCGAACAAGAAGTAAGACCAAAGCTCAAAGATCTTGTAAATGAATTATTTCATGCAATTCCGTCTGGGGTAGGCAGCTCCAGTTCAAGAAAAGTCTCAGGATCTGACCTAAACGAGCTACTTATCGAAGGGGTGAAGTGGACCGTTCAAAAAGGATATGGTCGGGAATCTGATATTGACGTTTGCGAAGAAAATGGTTGTATGAAAGGTGCGGATCCTACGCATGTCTCGGATCTTGCCCGGAAAAGAGGAGGACCCCAATTAGGCACGCTTGGTTCGGGTAATCATTTTCTTGAGGTACAAAAAGTAGACAAAATTTTTGATGAAAAAGCAGCAGGAACAATGGGAATTGAAGAGGGTCAAGTTACTATTTTGATACACTGTGGTTCCAGGGGATTTGGGCATCAGGTTTGCAGCGACTATTTGAAAATTTCTGAAAAAAAAATAAGGGAATCAGGAATGAAAATCATAGATAGAGAGTTAGCATGCGTTCCTAACAATTCTGAGGAAGGCGAGAACTATAGGAAGGCCATGTATTCCGCACTAAATTTTGCATGGTCGAACAGACAAATGATTACACACTGGACAAGAAATACCTTTGAAAAGGTAATGGGAATGACAGAAGGCGACGCTGATATGAATTTAGTATATGATGTTTCACATAACATAGCCAAAGTGGAAAGGCACACTATAGATGGTGAAGGAACAAGGGATCTAGTGATACACAGAAAAGGAGCGACAAGGGCCTTTCCCGCAGGCGATAACCATATTCCGGACAAATATCGCAATATTGGTCAACCAGTTTTTATACCAGGATCAATGGGGACAGCAAGTTGGATACTCCTCGGAAATTCAAAATCATTAGAATTAAGTTTTGGATCTACAGCCCACGGTGCCGGAAGAACTATGTCAAGATCTGCTGCTAGGCGAAACTATACTACAGATAGCGTAAGAAAGAATTTAGAGTCAAAAGGAGTCTACATAAAAGCACTTAGCAGAGAAGGAATGGTTGAAGAGACACCGGAGGCATACAAAGACGTAGATTCAGTTGTAGAGGTATCACACTCTCTGGGTATTGCAACAAAGGTTGCACGTTTAGTTCCAATTGGAGTGATTAAGGGATGAGTCAAGATGAAGATCCGGAACTTGCAATAATTAAGGCCCGAAAAATGAAACAATTGAAAGAGAAGGCCGCATTAAGTGAAAAAATTAAGGAAGATGAGATAAAAACGAACATGACAAAAATAGACGATAAAGAAATACTCCTAAAATATTTGTATGATAGAGGAGATGAAGTCCTCCGATTGGCGGATTCACAATTTCCAGTTCAGACAAGAATCATAGTAAAGAGAATTGTTGAATTGATCAAATCCGGTGAAATAGATTCCCTCATTTCAGGAGGCGAATTGTTGGCAATATTCCGTTCTGTGGGACTACGGGTTCGAGTTGATACTAATATTAGAATCGAAGATCATGGAAAGTACATCTCTTTTGGAGAGAAATTAAAGGAAGGAATCTGAATATCTTATGACCTTTGAAATGGTGATTTTATTTAAAAACAGTATTGCTAAATTCCAGAACTAATCAAACCAATGAATTGAAAAATAATGTTACCAGAAAAAAATCACTCAGCTGTTTTCAGTAGACCTAAGATTTTTGAAATTAAGGATTTGCCTATTTCTAGGAAAGATAGTAATGCATTACTAAAGACTTTATCATGTGCAGTTTGCGGATATGACGTTCGAGTGTTTAAAGAAGGTCATAAAAAAGTTCGACCTCCAATTGTTTTAGGACATGAGATATGTGCAAGGACCTTGAATAAACTAAATTTACCAAATAACCAGATAATACCTGAAGATACTAGAGTTATTGTTTCTCCACTAATACCGTGTTTAAATTGTCATCATTGCAGCGCAGGCTATTTTAATTCTTGTAATAACCTTAACGAAATTGGATCAAGTATTAACGGTGGATTTGCTGACTACATAAATATTCCTCAAAATAATATACTAATAAATGGTATCATTCCTATTACAAATAATATCCGTGATGATGAAGCATCACTCATAGAACCTCTATCTTGCTGTCTGAACGCACACCTGAATTTCAATATTCCAATTAATGATGAATTTGTCATAATTATCGGAGATGGTCCGATTGGATTAATCCATCTGCAAATATCAAAACTGTATGGTGCGAAGACTATTGTTGTTGGCAAAATTCCATCAAGATTAAAAGAGGCAAAATCAATCGGTGCAGATATTGTACTTTTGAATAATCATCCGGAGGAATCAATAAAAGCAATATGGGACTGTACATTGGGGAAAGGAGGAAAATTGGTTATTGTGGCTACTAGCAATCTTGAAGCAATAGACCTGGCCCTAAAAGTAGTAGGGAAAAATTCAATTGTTAGTTTATTCGCAGGAATATCCAAGAATAAAATTCTGCGAATTGATCCAAACTTACTTCATTATAATCAAATAGCATTAAGTGGAAGCTTTAGTTCTACTCCCAAGATAATGAAAAAGGCCATGGATTTGGTGCATGAACAAAAGATTGATTTAAAGAGGCTGATAACTCATAGATTTTCACTATGTGAAATTGACAGGGCATTTAATCTAACTGAGGCTTGTAACGGATTAAGGTCAGTAATAAATTCCTTTTAAGTTCAATTTACTGTTTTGGTCGTCTCTGGTACAAGCTCATATTTGGATTTATATCCTCTCGGATTTATCATGAGTCCATTGTAATTAAAGGTTGACGAGTTGCCTACAATTACAGTTGTTATCATCCCTAGCATATCATTGTAATCGAGCAAGTTCTCTAATGTGGTAACTACTATTTTCTGACTCTCGCGGAATGCACCCTTGATAATCGCAACAGGTGTTTCTGGTTTTCGATATTTGAGAAAAATGTCTCTCGTATCCCTAAGCTGATGAATCCTCTTTTTGCTAGCAGGGTTGTAGATTACAGTTACATAATCTCCTAATGCAGCAGCCTCGACTCTCTTAACAATAATTTCCCATGGCACAAGTAGATCACTCATGCTTACTACTGCAAAATCAGTCATCAAAGGAGAGCCAACTAGTGCAGAACAAGAGTTTAACGACGAAACGCCTGGAACACATTCAACATAAATTCCCTCATTATGTCTCCACTTCTTGTCAGCAAGAATTTCGTATATTAGACCTACCATCCCATAAATTCCAGGGTCTCCTGAGGAAACCAATGACACTATTCTTCCCTTTTCAGCAAATTCAATTGCTTGATTTGCTCTATCAACTTCTTGAGTCATGGGATATCGATAAACTTCTTTACCCTGAATCAGATCTTCTATTAGTGAAACATAGGTTTCATATCCTACAATTATTTCACTCTCTTCTATAACTTGTTTTGCTCTGAAGGTCATGTGATCATGATGTCCTGGACCAACACCTACTACATACAATCTTCCCGTCGTATTTTGCATATCTACATTACAAGCTGTAGAAGAATAATATAATATTATATCTTATTTTGATAGTTTTAAGAGTGATCTTCCATATTTCTTTGCAACTCATTTATCGGCTTACATACAAAATCTTAAAATGCAATCAGAATCATTGTCATAATATGGCAAATTTGGATGAATTCGCTAAATCACTATTGGACAAAATAATAAACAATGTAATCTCATGTCTACCGATGATAGAAAAAATGTTCAAGGATCAAAATAAACAGCTAGGCAAGGATATTGGAATTGTTAATCGGAAGGACTTTATTTTAGGAGCTGTTTGGTGCATAATCTTAGAGAAGTACATTATTACTTGCTATCTTCATACCGGTAAGACTATTAATTATGAAAATGGGATGGAAATAAGTAGGTATGTTTTGAATAAAATTTCTAAATCAGATCATTTAATGTCAATTAATAATGGATAACCAAAGATCCCTATTGAATGGTACAGTGATTTGAGTAACCTGTTGGAGTATACTGACGATATTCTCTATTCTCTCCTTCATGAAAATTTAATTAACAGTATGCACAAATTCATTTTCTAATTTGGGAAAAAGCCTAGACAATCCAGAATTTTTCAGACTGGGTATTACCATAATTTATGCAATCGTAATTGCGTTAAGTATTGATGCATCAAAGACCATTTTTATCCCGTTTTATTCGATACCGGCCAACCTCATAAATGCGACGATTCTCTTTTATGGATACTTTATCATAATAACAGGTTGGATTGAAAATTATTTCCATATGCAAAAATCTCGGGACATAAAGGAGTATGGATTGGGAGGATTTGTAATCGAGCTAGGAATACTGTTTCTGTTTTATTACATCATAATTGCAGGAAGTAGTGAAAACTCGGGTTATTTGATACCTGATGTTTACTTATTCATCACTCCTCTGATTTTTCTCCTTTTAACCCTACAAGATATGTCTAGAGTTAGTAACCACCAAAATGAAAATTTGCTCAAGTATAGGAATTTGTCTAGGAACTTTCTTTTTGTTTCTGTCATAATTTCTTTATCCTATATCGCTGAGACATATGCAACGGGCTTTCAATCTTTTGGGGCCATTGCATTCTATAGAGACTTGATATTTGCATTCTTGATTATTGCACTAGTTTTTATCTACAGGGTATTGAGATGGCGAGAAATCAATTGTGTTCCTGCAAATTCCTGATTGAGAAAATTTAGATTTAAAGGCTAAAGGATTTCCTGTATTGAACTTAATATAACACCCTTTGTGAAATGCCTTTTTTCAAATTTGCAATCATTGTTGTACTTGAAGTATAAAATTGCATAAAATCCAAAAATATTGAATTTTGGGTATAATTACTACTTGTCTGATTATGTCTATTTATAAAGAAGGAATTAACAAGCCTAATATGTACTATGGAGAAGGTTATCTTTACTGACATTGATGGAACATTACTAGATTCTCGTTTTCCAAATATGAATAAAATGAAAGAATTGGTAGGAATGACTTCACAAAATGGTATACATCTGATATTTTGTTCTTCAAAAACAGAACTAGAGCAAAATAGAATCAAATCGGAAGTGTATTTACACGAACCATATATCGTAGAGAATGGGGGTGCTACAATAATTCCAATAAATTATTTTAAGAAAACAAAGATCACTAATTCAAAGATTTCTCAAAATAATTACATTATTGAAACTGGCGGATCCGCAACTAAAATCATATCTCTTTTAAAAAAGATTAAGTACAAATATGATATAGACTTTAAAGGAGTATCAGATCTTACTGTATCTGAACTTTCGAAAATTACTAAACTCTCTCAAGAATACGCTAGAAGGATGATGGATAGGAAATATAGTGAAACAATCGTCCAGATAAATAACATGAAATTTACAGATTTCGCAAAAATTATTGAACAAGAAGGCTTAAACATCATACCAGGAAATCAATATTTTGATATTACTCTAGGTAACGATAAGGGAACAGGTGTAAAAATTTTAATTGATGCTTTTCGTAAAGAATATGCAAATAATGTTATCTTTTTTGGGATTGGTGATAGTAGAAATGATGAACCCATGTTAACCTTAGTGGATATTCCCATGTTAGTCCAAAAATTTGATGGTAATTGGGAAAATTTACAAATAGGTAGTCTACAAAAAATAAATGCTGTAGGTTCAAAGGGATGGGAAATTGCTCTTGAACTTATTCTTAAATATTATGATGAACCATAATTGTTTGATTCTATTTTATTTTTGAAATTTAAGTTTAGTCATCGGTATTTATAATTAAATAGTCATCGGTATTTATAATTAAATAAAAAAATGCTCAATTTTACGGAGAAATTACACTAATCGTTTTTAAATTTTACCTACTTACATCGGGGTTATTTAATATAATTTATCAATGACTTAAAAAAAGATTTAAAAAACATAATTTGGCAACTGATGTAGCGTTAGTCGAATGAACAAGAAACAACCAGCCCCACCAGTTGCCAGTGTTTAAGTGCTACAACTGGCGGGGGCTTTCATATAAACAGCTGGGTACTATGTTATAGATAAATTGTTGTAATTGTAGCAGGCCCTCCCTCTAACGAACGCTTGATCTTAAATTGGATAATTAACTATTGGAATTATGGGTCGGACAGTTCCTTCCTATCGAATTGCCACAGAAATTGAAAGAAACAAGTGGAAAATATTCAGGCAGCAACTAAATAAGAAAGACAAGAAGGCCTTTGATGAAATGGTTGACTATTCAAGACTTTATAATTCTGCGGGTAGTAACGCTTCCAGATCCCAATTGATACATCCGATCCTCATGTCTATACTATTAGAACATTACAAGCAACTGGAGAATTTACGAAAATTAGTTGTAAAATAAAAGTAAATTATTTATTATCGTCATGCACGATAAGTGAAACACTTCCAAAGTCTGGTGGGAGGTTCTCTCTTGTCCCTCGTGCAAAATCCCTCCCATCAGATTTAGATACTCGTACTAAAAATGTTAAATAAATTGGGAAATAACATGTTTGTCTAACTTTCGTGCAAAGTTAGGCTTGGTTGGTGCATTCTTTCACCGGATATGCACCAACCAATTGTTTATCTATGAAGATTAGTTAATTATTTATTTTCCTTCCAGTCAATAATGATTCCCTTTAATAGAGAATATGATAAAGTTAAACTTAATCTGCAAATGAATAATTATACTTAACTGGAATTCTCACAGTACCGTTTTCAAATGGGATTTCAACCAATCCATTTGGAGTAGGTATAGTCCCAATCCCTTTCGTTGTGTTAATATAAATATATTTTAAAATTGGAGTTAGTTCTCTTGAATTGTATCCCTTTAATATAGTAAACGTATCTTTAGGTGTTGTGAAATCCTTATTTGTATATGCTTTTAGCTTTAGCCATTTTTCGGTTACTTCTATATTTAATATGCCGTACTCAGAGTATTGAGTCTGAACGTAAGGTGAAGTGGAGTTAAATTCATGTAAGTTGTGACCGCCGCCTCCATTAGTAATATATAACACACCAGTTCCTTCATAAACAGTATTATTTTTAGTAACAATCATAGGATTTGAGAATTTATCCAAAAGAATTGGAAACGTTCTTTGATAATTATGGACATGCGCTTGGATAACCACGTCGACACCATATTTTTCAAACAATGGAGGATAAATATTTAAATTCTCCTTTTCACGGATATTTTCCGTCTCAGATGATATGAATGGTCTGTGGGCAACGACCACTATCCAATTAATACTACTATTCTCAGATGCTATATCTAAATCACTATTTATAAAATTATATTGCATGGAATTTTCTTGGAGATTTGATTCAGTGCTAATAGATAAAAAATGGACATTGCCTTTATCAAACGAATAATATGGTCTGTCATTTGGCAGATGATATAATCCTGCAAATTCTGACCAAGAATCATGATTTCCAATCGTCATGTACAAAATTTCATTTAAAGACGAAAGCATTTTTATGAACTGATCTGGCTTGCAATTGTAGTAGAGATCGCCTATGGCAAAAAATATTTCAGGCTTTTTGTCAATAGAGTTTTCAATTGTTTGGATTGAATCAGAGTTACAGTCAAGGTCACCGACCGCGACAAAATTAAATTGTTTTTCTGCCGCACCTGCAAAGTGTGACAATAAAGGATTAATGCATATTATTGAAAAGATCATTCCAGGTACCGCTATTAATGCTAACTTGCAAAAGCGTATCACGATTATATCATAACTAGTTTAGAACGACGTGCTATTAAAAATTCCTTAGCGCGAAGTTTTCGTATTATAGTTTTACGCCTATTCATCTTTTTCACCTCTCCTTTTTCTAAAGTCTAGGTATGCATCTATCTCATTAGCACATTCAGGAGTACAAAATGTAATGTATTCTTCCTTGTCACCTGAGTAAACAATAATCTTGTACAAATCATCAATGCGTTCTAAATTTGAAATTCTTATCAATTCTAATCCTCTT
>DATBMS010000030.1:0-41760 GCA_036554685.1 Nitrososphaeraceae archaeon
ACTAAATCCGATAATAGTACTAAATCTGAAGATGCAAAAGATCCATATGGTTAACCCTTCTAGGGAATCATCCGACAAATGAGATTTACCCTATGGGAGTCGGGATAAGCCGGGGTCAACTTTGACAGGATTATGAATTCATAAAGAATTGCAATCCAATACTCACAATATACATTACCAAAAGTACAAACCCCGTCTTTATTCCGATCTCTTTTCTAAATAATAAACCAACTGCAATAAACGTAACTACTGTTGCCAATATCATTTGTTGCGATAAAATATCGGTTCGATCTATAGAAGCGCTCAGCCCACTGTGATATATGGCTCCAAATACCGCAAATGCAAGTAATAATGTATTGTTTAAGATCTTTGATCCAAGTACGTTGGCAATTGCAATCGATGTCCCCTGCGCACCCTTTCTGGCAAGTAGCATCAATGATATTTTTTCCGGCATTTCACCGGCAATTGGACTTATTACTACTGAGAGGATTATTGCTGAAACGCCTATTTCAACTGATACATGTTCCAATGACTTAATAAATGGTTCGGCACCTAAAAAGATACCAATTGTTCCTATCATAAAGATTATTCCAGATTTTATTAATTGTTTTTGATTACCGGGAAGATGAACATTTCCTGAAGGATTACTATATTCTTCTACACTTTTTTCTTTGTCCTTCTTTTTTTCTAATTTCATTTCATAAAATGCGACAAACACGTATGCCAAGAACAAAGCAGTAAACACTACTCCATCAATAAAGTGGTATCCATCAATAAACAGGATTGCACTTACTAGTGCCGTTAGTAGGAGAAAAATCTTGTCCAGTTTAAATGAACTAACATCTATTCTTTTGATTGGTTTTTTTGAAAGTCGGGTAGTTGCAATTATCAGCATTATTGCTAAACCCAGCGTCATCATCAATACATTGCTTCCCAAACCTGCCCCGAGAGCAATGCCGTATGAACCGGCCGACGCGGCATATGCGACTATAGCAATTTCAGGAAGTGTGGTTGCCACACTAAGCAAAGTTCTTCCTACGAACCTTGCACCAAACCTGGTTGCTAGATGTTCAGCACCATATGAGAGTAACCAACTTGCGAATGTTAATTCTCCCAACCACATTAGCATTATAAGAATACTATTAGCTTCCAAACAAGATGTGACTACTAATTTTATTGAATATAAATCATAATAAAACTAACAGTATGAGCAACCTAGGACTTGCACATGTTGCATGAATTACTAATTTATTTTTGAAAAAACTGTTAAAGAGGATTCTTTTAGATCAAATGTTGCCTTCTTAAGTGATCGGTACGTTTGTCATATTGGATATTGGTATCCTAATTTTCAAAACCCCATTTACATAATCAGCCTTTGTTTTTGAATTGTCATCTTCAGGTATGGAATATGGGAGAGGAATCTTCTTCTCGATTTTGGTTGGGCGTTGGGTAAAATGAATAGTATGCGAGTCCATATCAATAACTCGTTTTGCCCTCAATGTTAGAATATCTTTAGAGATATTTACCTGAATATCTTTTTTTTGAAATCCGGGGAGATCCACTATGACCACTAGTTCTGTACCATCTTCATAAATGTCAACAGGAGGTAATACAAATTCATAGAATTCTCTAGAACGATTGCCGATTTCCTTCATTATCTCCTTTGCGACGTACCGACTTACACCCATATCCTATCTGTGGCTTTCTTTCTATAAATTCTTTATTTTCAAAACATAAAGCATTGTAGAATAGCCGGAAAAATTTCAGAATATTAATTCCTTCGGTGTCCTTACTACTTGCAAAACCGTCAGAAAATGGAATTAATAAGATCTAATCTGAAATCATGATCGCATGATACCCAGAGCTACATTCCGGACAGCATGCATGGTCACATAAACATTCTACACAATATCTATGGGCGTCATAGAACGTGCATATACTGTCAGAATGGAGGCAGTTTTCGCAAATTACGAACTTTCTACATGGAGTCGAATCTAATCTATCCACAATATCAGTTGCCTCAAATAATATATTAAGCTTTATATGTTGTGTTTTCTGAAGCATGGATCTTGTTTTGTCCTATGATAATCGCATCAAACATTAGGTGTAGGATAGTTTTTGAGACATGGATGGATAGTATCTATTCAATAAAAAATAAAGAATAAAAAATAAAAATAATGTATTTGGCAAATCAACAGATGAATAGCACTGTTCCAGTTATTGACAGGATGGCTGGCATTGAATTGTACTCTACAAAATTTGAAGGAATTGGAGGTTCAATAAAGAAAAGGAACGAGGATTTTAAGGTTCGGGAAATGCTAGCTGAATCAATTTCAAATGACATATCTAAAATTCCTGACAAGACTTACAGATTTCCATTATTGTTACTAGAGAAAAAAGGATTAGATTCTAATCACGCCATCATTGAGATCTTCAATCAGCTTGGAACAAGAATTAAAGTTCTGGGAATTAAGGATGCTAAAGCAGTTACTACGCAATATGCTACTTGTGAGGGCAGTAAATATGAAGAAGGTACGACTAGGCATACAAATTTATCATTAGTCGGATTCACAAGGCATTCTATTAAGAAATCGCATATAATGGGAAACCAATTTGAGATAAGTATTACAAACCCAAATAGAAATGATATTTCAGAATTTATTACCGAAATTACGAATATTCCAAATTATTATGGCCTTCAACGATTTGGAAGTGAAAGACTAATTACTCATATAGTTGGTAGAGAGATTATTAAAAGGAACTTCAAGGCGGCGGTAGAAATATTCTTATGCGATACCACAGAATGTGATACGCAATTTAGTAAAGAAATAAGAGAAAAATTTAAGGATCCAAAAAATTATGAAAGTGTTATAAAGACGATTCCAAAAGGGATGGATCTTGAGCGGAATATCTTACGATCACTTGCTAACGGCAGGGATTATATAGCCGCACTGAGATCTGTTCCAATAAACATAAGACGATTATTCGTTCATGCGTATCAGGCTTTTCTGTTTAACAGATGTCTGAGTAACATGATACGTGATGGGGAATCAATCACCTATTGTATCAAAAATGATTTTTGTTTCAAGTTAGAAAATCAATTGACTTTGGGGAAGTTAATCAAATATCTCAATGAAGACCGTACTGAATTGGTCCCTGCTATGCACTTGCCTGGTTATTCATTCAAATCAACAGATGGACGAATTGAAAGAAGATTATCTCACATGCTAGAAGAGGAAAATATATCGCCTAAAGATTTCTATATTAAAGAGATGCAGGAATTGAGTGTAGAAGGCGGATTTAGACAATTACCATTACTAGTAAATGATTTTTCTTATTCTAATGACTTACACGTAAAGTTTAAAATACCCGTAGGTGCATACGCGACCATTTTATTGCGCGAATTAATGAAACCTGACGATCCTATAAAATCTGGTTTTTAATTCAAATATTCCAGAGCTATCATTTCCGGAATTGAATCTATGCTATTGGATTCCTCTATAAGACTAACTTAAAAGCGCCTCATGCTATCTGTGCAATATAAATATAACTTTTAAGCAATGAGGATGATGCTCGGTGGTAGGAATTTCCACAAACTCATAGAAGATGAACTGATAAAGATCTCAAAGAAATTAACATTGGATTATGACTCAAATGGGATACATGTATCTGAAATAACACGTTGTAGTAGATTATCTTATTTCGAAAGGATGGATCCTTTTGTAGATGAATATTCAAATGCCTTGAGCAATATATCCAAAGGTTCACTTACAAAGTTGTTAAATGGAATAACAAGAGAGTATAAGGTTGATGATTTTACAATTTATGCTACTGTCGATTTAATGTTAGATAATGAAATGATAATTAATTTCGTACCGGTTTCTAAACTACCAGAATACCCTCAACCAAATGATCTTCTCTATACTAATGCATCAATGTTTATTTTCGATATCCAAGGCGGTTTCATAGTTTACTTTACTCCTGAAGGTAAATTTGTTGAATTCAGTGTTTCCGAAAGTAAGAGAATGTTTGAGCAAGTTGTAAGAAGAGCACGAATCTTGTATCTCTTGCTTAAGGAAAAAAAGACACCTGTTGTAGAGCCAAGCGAGTTATGCTTTTCATGCAAGTATTTTCAAAGATGTTTTGGACAACAAAAAGAATCAGAACACTTGGCGGACATCTTGGGAATTGGAAAGAAAAAATAGTGTTAAGAGACTTGTTTTTCTTCACTTGTTGTCCTAGTCACTTGATTAATCCTTTTTGTTCTAACACCAAATAAAATCCCAGTGAATATAACAAAAGCTCCTGTCGTAATGACATACATCGAGAATACTTCTGACATACCGTCATTGATCTATGTCCTTAACATTTAATTTTTTCTAAACCGCTCTCGCGTATCATTAGCGAGTATAGTTTATGCTGAATGATTGTTCGCCTCCTGTTGACTGGAAGCTACCTGTTTGTTTAAAGAAATAACTTCCATTCACCAGGAATTCTGAGAGTTCATTATTTCTTGAAATTTGGGAGAGGTTTAAATTATCGCTCGTTTCGATTATTTTCTTATCCTTCAGAGTAAGGTTGCCGTTTCCAATAATTGGGAATATACTATCTTGAGAGTCTACAAACCCTTCAGGTCGATTGCCAATATCCCCAGAGGCAATTCTTGTAGAATTGGAGTACACGTTGTATGTAATTGATTCAAAGATAACCGTACCGTTATTTGGATTAAATACATTGAAGATAATTGAAAAGTTTCCGGTATTATCATCCATAATTTCTGCCCTAATATCCTTGATTGATAATTCAGGTGGGATTGCATCTTTGAGTGCATCCTGGTTGAATATACTGGCCTCTATGAATTTCATATTGAACATCCCCAATTTTGAAATATTGCCAGTTAGAAAAGTGGAATTTAGAAATGTAGAATAAATAATAACTGATATTGCTGCAAGAATGATAAAAGACACAATAATCTTTTTCCCCATTATCTTCAAGATTCCTATAACCAAAAGATTATTTTAGTCTATTTATTATCAATTGTTCAGGAAACAATAGATTCTCTCTCATGCATCAATTCGAACTCTGGACTAAGATTATATTTCCGACTGGATAATGCTGATCATGTTTATTGGGGCCAGAAGAGCTATTCTTATTGGCGCAATTGGTGCTATCGTGACCTTTATCGTATTATTTCCTGCTATTCCTGACCTACTAAGAGGCGGGAGTGAATTACGAGATGTAACTGTAAGCCTTAAAAATATTGCAATCGAAAACACGAGCGACATTAACAATACCATCCCCTTAAGAGTAACCTTTGAGATCCTCAACAAGGATGTTAAAGCTTTGTCAACTTCTAAAATCGAATATGCCGTTAATGCAAATAATACTCATTTAGGTAATGGAATGCTTTCGTATGAAGATATTCCTCCAAACGGTAGGCCACAATTGTATCCAAATGCTCCTACAACACTTCAGTCAATATTTCTTCTTAGCCGCACAAGTTCTAATTCAGAATTATTTGACAAGATACATAATGACAAGTTTGTGGCAAACTCTACAGGATGGAACGTTAATGGAACGGCTCAAATAGATTCTGCGTTTACAATCTATCCGGTTACTTTCAACAGCGATCTAAAGTGACAAAATAGAGGATTTATTTTTCATTCTTGATGTAGCCCTTTTCAAAACCGGCTACAATCCATTCTTCCAACCAGACACACTTAGCCGGACTATATGGACTTGCTTCATCTTCAGAAGAACACGAATGTTGATAAGCACAACTAAAGCATGGAGCTCCTTCAACACATTCAATTTGTATTGGCTTTCTATTATATTCAGCAATGGCCGACTTCTTTACTATTAGTTTGTATGTCCATCTGCCCTTGTGTAATATCTTCTCGCGTGAAATAAGTGATTGTTTTTCAAGATTGCCCGCTAACCTTGATCCATCTCTGCTATCGAGTGAGAACTCCTTACAAATTTCAGTTTGAAAAACGCCATCTTCTCCGCTTTTTAATATTGCCTGAAATACTTGCTCGAATAATTCATGCTTATTTTTATACATACTTCTCGGAAGATTAACAATTTGAGACAAAAGATAGATTTGTATCAAGCTAATAATATAAAAATCTTGGCATTATCTACTCAATCTCTAATTAAAATTGTGGGATATTGACATTTGCTCTCTGTAATTAGAAATTTCTAAATCTGGATTAATAATTTGCACCTAATTACAAACTGTAATAAACGTTTCACAATTTGAAAACGATCCGGTGTTATCTTTGATTAATTGTCATTTTTCTTCAAGTTTGATCCTCAACTATGCCTGGATATTTTTTCTATAAATACTGCTGTCACCGGGATTGAACTTGCCGTGTATGGGAATTCACCTATGAATTTGTAAATAATCCTTTATTGATATTATCAAGTTATCCGACAAAACTACTATAAGTTAAATTAGTTACTTTCTACTAGAACTTTTGTTCAATTCATTACAATATATCTCGATGGATTTTCTAAATAAAGAATTTAGCGTAACTAACATAGTGAACAGCCTAGCAGCTGTTCTCAACTAATATACCTCACCCTATTTTGCAATAACAAGTATATGAATTCCTATAATAAATGCGGTCACCGGGATTTGAATTCCCGCTCCAATCAGTTGGAGTCCCGGGTTGCGGGCTTTCTTCTCCATAGTATAATGGAATGGAAGGCCAGTGTCCTAACCAAACTAGACGATGACCGCATATCTTTTATGCGATGATACTCTGGATATTAAATCTTATGAAGATTATCGTTTCTTACTTTCTGGAAAAATATAATTCAAGAGCATATCTACCATCTTGTTTTTTCCTTTTTCCTTGATATTGGTGAATTTTTTACTGAGCTTTTCCCTTTTTGCATCTTCTTCTATATCGTCTATTGGTCTTTTATCAAAGGCCCCTTCAAATTGAATCTTGTAATCTCTGTAGGGGGCAGTGGCTTTATCAAAAATATTCTTTTGTTGATACGAAGAAACAAAATATATTACAGGAGGATTAGGTCTTTTCTTTATTTCATCCATCATGACAGAAAATAGATGTCCTATGCTGGTGTAAGAACGTTCTACAACTATAAATGATTCATCAATGCTATTATTCAAGAGATTATGTTTTACGATATTACCTACTTCCCTGTCTGCAGCAACTTTGATTATTGTATCAGATTTATCGGGCTTGGATTTCATGATCCGTTCATATATTCTAGTACAAACTCCTATTCTTTCGATGATGTGTTGCGGCAAGCGTTCCTTTGACTCTAACTTGACAAAATTACAGTACAGAACAATTACATTTCCAGAAACGAATCTATTTACTGACATGGTGATTAGAAAAATATCAGGGAATAAATTTTTTTGGAGAATTTAACTGTCTTTCTAATTCATCCAATCTCTGTATCGCATCTTGGTTTTGTCTGACTTCGGAGTATGATGCGTCATTTCTTATTTTGTTCATCAAATCTGCTACCTCCTGCGCGGTTACACCATGCTTTATATCATACTCTATTTGTTTTGAGCAACTTGAAATAGTACTATATTTTTTAAAATTCCGTTTTTCGAATGACGATGCATCAGGAGAAATTCCTTTCATATAACGTAAAATTACTTTCTCAACATGTTCCAGATGCCAATCTCTCATCGCAAAATTATTAGGTTTCATGGCATGTACGCAGTGATATGTGAATAAAGCATATTTAATCTATTATCCAAAAAAATAAGAGACCAAAAAAATAAAATATTTGCTTTAGCTAGTACCTGGACTATTCCAACTGACGCATTTTACAAATAATCTGAAAGTTTGATTTTATCATGATTTGGTATTTTTGCAATTTCAAACCTATCTTTTGATTTAAACAGCGTGGCAGTTGCATCAATACCCATTTTTGTAGTTATAAGATTATTCTGATCACTGGAGGGATCTAAACTTGATCCCTTTGAATTTGGGATTATCAGTAGATCCTTATCTGCTTGACATCTTGTGGAAATTGCATATTCAACTTCGGTTGGATTTGTGGGGTCTATGTCATCATCGACTACTATTGCAATTTTTAATGAGGGGTGACCTGCAAAGGCAGCAAGAATTGCATTCTTTGGTTCTCCTTCCAATTTTTTGCTTATCTGAATAATCGCTACAAGCCAGTTACTTCCTCCGTCCGTCAGGTGAACAGCTCTTGTACCCGATACAACGTCCTGGATACTGTGGAATAGTTTAGATTCTATTGGTAGTCCCATCAACAATCTATGTTCTCCATATCCGGGTAATATGTCATGGTAAATAGGATCATCAGTTAGGTAAATTTTATCCAATTCAAAAATAGGCTGTCTTCGTTTTATATCATAAGTTCTCAGCATTTCAACCATTTGTTCCTCTGCTGTTTCATCTGCAAGGATCCTTCCTTCCAAGAGAATCTCAGAGTCCTTTGGAACATTAAGACCAGTACCAGGTGACTTTATCATAGACAATCTGTTATCCATGAGTGAATTTGCCATCTCCAGCTCATTTTCGCCGTACGGAGCTTGATAAGCTGCCGCAACAGAGACAGCAGGATGAGCCCCAATTATGATCGAAACAGGTAGGTCCTCTCCATGTTCCTTTGCAGTAGTAAAGCACTTGTGCAGATGTCTTCCTTCTACCATTCTTATAGCCATACTTTTTTTATCCAACCTCAATAAACGATGAGTTGATAGATTTTGATTTCCTGTCTCTTTATCCTTGGCAATAACCAAAGACGATGTTATGAAAGCTCCTGAATCTTTTTCAAAATGCGTCACTATTGGTAATTCGTATAGATTCTTTGAATTTTTTTGCCAATTATTACTGTTGACAATATTTGCAATTTCCGATTTATTCATTATGACCTCCTTAATCCTCTCATGTATCATGTTTTCATTCTTTGCATTTATTGATAATGCAATTCTGTATCTTGTTCCCAATACATTTGCAGCCACCTTTATCTTGCTTTCATTTACACTTTCAAAGAGTACAGCCTTCCCTTTATCCAACTTGCTTACAATTCCTGCAAGTTCAAATTTTGGATTGACTGATTTTTTTATCCTTACCAGTTGATCTGTCTTCTCTAATTCATTTAAAAAATCGGTAAATCCACGAATTTTACTGAATTCAAATCTACTCTTCATCGCTAATCCCTTGTTTTTGCTTCCAATAATTTTAATACTTCATTCATTATCTCTTGCATTTCACTCAATGACATTGGATTCTTATTATTGAAATTGGTTATTACTATCCCATTTATCATTAATGATATTTTCTCTGACAAAGTCTTCGTGAATATAGGATCTCTTATATTTGGTATTACTCTGGCACTTTGAGTCCTGTTGTTTGATGCCGCAGAAACATGTATACCACCTATTTTGCACAAATCTTCAGAAATGGAAACAAAGCAACCATTTTTAAACTCAATGAATTTCAGTAGAAAAACTCTATTTGATTTCAAGTTAATTTTCTTCTCAATGAAGTTCCCTTGGTGGGTTTCGCTCAATGTTAACTGCCCTTACTTTGGTACAATAAGATATCTAAATCATTTGATTTGTCTGTATCTATGCATTTTAGCAGGTCTATTTCTGCGGTATATTATGATTATATTTTGGGAAATTAATTTGACGCGCAGTTTGTATCGTTGAAGATTTCTTAAATTATTAAATAATCTAAAAAATACGACCAGAACGCAATGCAATTGATCTTGCTGAACCCACATCTCTATTTCCACGACAATTAGGCAGTATATTTCGTGAAGTACCAAATTCATTAACGATTTCTATTCTTACCGATCTGTTTAGATTCCTGATTTCTTGTGCAATATGATTGCACTTAATCGAATCCCCATTTCCAATTTTCAGTATCTTTTTATTCGATTTTATATAAGACAGTAAATTCATAATGAATTTAACCGCATCTTTCAGAGAGCTCTGAACTGTACTGTACAATTCTGCATGTAGATATAAAACATAAATTCCTATCCTGTTTCCAGGATCCACTCCAACAACTAATATATCCTCAAAAAAATTGCCACTCAAGTTTTTCAATATCATTGCCTTAAAGAGTGGTGGGAAAGTATCTAGCTGAAAATCAAATATTAGGTCCTCTCTCCTAAATAACGCTGCTTCATTCTTCGTGGTTATGATTATTTTTGCGTTTGTTCTGGAAGCTTCTTCTGGAGAAAGAGAAGAAAATCCAATGTTCATAGATTTTAGAGCACTTACAATTTTGTAATACGGTCGACCTTCGACCGTTGCTACCACAATTTGATTTGAACTTTGTTCCGTCCCTAAGGGTGTTCCATTCAATTATAGTAATTTTTAATTCTTATTAAATTTTTTGAGTTATGTTTCAAATATTTACTATGGTTCAGTAGTATAGGCTTTGTTTAATACGGAATCTACTACCAATTTTACGGATTTATCAAATGAAAGTTTTGTATTCTCTCTGAGTTTTGTAAGGTTAATTTCTGCCTCTTCCAAAATTTTTTGTGATTTTTCTTCCGCTTCTTGTTTTGCAGTCGAAATTATCTTCTCTGATTCTGTCTTTGCGACTTCAATTATCTTTTCTCTAAGTTGTGCTATTTCTTTGTCTGATGTAGATATTATCCTCTTTTTCATGTCTTGAACTCTGACCGACAAAGTCTCAATATCCTTTTCAAGTTCAGATAGTGAAGTAATAATTTTTTCTACAGAGGACATTTACAGTACCAGAAAATCCTACAACCATATATTAACTCTGCACTAGGTAACTTTGTGAGCTTGTCCGGATAGTTTCAAGTCGTAAGATTTAGGATTGCCTGCGCAATATCTCCCTTAGTATCGGTTAAAGCCATTATGGCCTTCTCTCTTGAACTTGAAGTCTGCTGCATTACTAGGATAACGTCTTCCTCCTTAAAAGTAGGCACTTCCCTTTCCTTCTCTTCTATATCTCCTGCGATAATTTGAAAAATGGTACTGTCTTTACCCTTCATTTCAATTACCTGTGGTTTTATCAAAAAGATTTCCTTAGCATCAGTCTTAATTACAACTTCTTCGATATTCTCCATTTCCTGCATATTTAAGCCCATTTTATCCAACATCCGCCTCATCTCACGATTACCGCGCATCATGGATTTTGTTGCTCTCCTCTACTTTTTATTCCTTCTCTAACTTTTACTGCGACATCTCCTATTCCACCATGCAATTGGGATTGACTTACGACAGATTTTCCTACTGCAACCACCTTGCCATTCCTATCTATAACTACCACTTCTGATCCAATATTGATGTTTGAACCAAACCATTCAACGTGTTTACAAAATAGTGATCTTCCCTCACTAACAAAAGGGACAGCATCATGATTTGGAATGATACAATTTTGCTTGAAATTGCTGCTATTCAATAAAATTGAGGCACCGAAAATTGTTAGGGCTATTCCACCATCTGATCTTAACGTGCCTACAAGCTGATCGTTTATCCCAAAACTCTTTATCCTTCCGGTTTTTCTGGAATACATGAATGAAAGTCCTTTTGGCAAAACATTAGAAACACCTTTACCAAAAAGTGCATCTATGTGATAAGAAATTTTTTCGTTAGGATCCAATGCTTGTCTTGTTCTATTTAGTCTATATATAAAACATATCCGGCTCCTTAATTCGATAATGATTGGTCGAAGTACATTCAGAAATTCGATTAGAAAAAAATAAACAAGATGCTATCTTATCATTCAATAATCCATGGCTTCTTGCGAAATTTGCGGAACTCAGATAATCGATCACGGAGAAAAAGTTTACGTAGAAGGCATCCTGTTAACAGTATGCAAAACATGTTCAAAAAGAGGTACACCATCAAACAATCCACAAAATATTAAAAGTAAACTTCCAGCGCGACCAAAAAGAATTGTTAAACCTGACAAGATCACCTTTGAAGATTCTGTTATCTTGGTCAAAAATTTTTCAGAAGTGATTCGAAATTCCCGGATGTCTAAGGCACTTACGCACGAACAGTTGGGACTTCTCATAAACGAGAGGGCTTCGTTGTTACGAAAAATAGAGAGCGGATCACTTAAGCCTGATGAAGAATTAACCAAAAAGTTAGAAAGATTTTTTCGAATTGACCTATATACTGAGGTAGATTCTATTGTATAAATCAGCACTGCTTATCACTTACCCGGTAAAGCACATTGCTAGTGAAGCTCACTCGTTGGCAGAATCTGCGGGATATTCAATATTGCATACTGTAACTCAGAAACATTTAACAAGGTCAAAATTTGGTATTGGAAAAGGTAAAGCGGATGAAGTTAGAGAACTGGTTAAATCTTTGAATATTGACTTTGTGATATTTGACGAAATATTAAAACCGACCCAGCATTATAATTTGGCAAAATTATGTGAGATCGATATTATCGATAGGGAGAAGCTAATTCTTGAAATCTTTAGATTGAGATCTAATACTGAAGAATCTAAGATTCAAATAAAACTTGCAGAACTTCACTATGAAGCAGTAAGGATAAAAGAGAAAGTAAGATTAGCAAAGCGAGGAGAACAACCAGGATTTTTTGGTTTGGGCAAGTATGACGCAGATGTTCATCTACTTGATGTAAGAAGGAGAATATCAGTACTGAGAAAAAAACTCTTGAAAGAGGAAAAAAGAAAGTTATTACAAAGAACCAGTAGGGCAAGATCCGGTTTTCCAACTGTATCGATTATAGGTTATACCTCCGTTGGGAAAACAACTCTATTTAATTTTCTAACGGGAGAATCAAAATTGGTCGGTATTGAATTGTTTACTACACTTTCAACATCAAGCAGAGTTGTGAACATCAATGGAAATCAAGTAATGTTTTCTGATACAGTAGGATTCATTAGTAAACTGCCAGCATATATGATAGACGCCTTTAAATCAACCCTTCAAGAATTAACCTTTTCGAATATTATTCTCCTTGTTTTGGACATTAGTCAAAGTTATGAAATAATAAGAAAACAACTTTCAAGTAGTTTCACAGTTTTGATACACTTGGGAGTATCAAACGCAAAAGTCATTTACGTATTTAACAAGATAGACCTCGTGAACCTTGAAGATAAAAGGGAAAAGTGTCAGCAGCTGGGAATATTAGATGAAAATAACAGCAATTTTGTTATGGTATCATCTAAGACAGGAATGAATGTTCCTGTTCTCCTTGAATCTATTCGTTCTAAAATCTTTGTAAACATGATGAAGGTAGATAATAATTAATGTCTGTAGCCGTACTAAGATTGGGACACAGATTCGTGAGAGATGATCGCACAACTACACATGTAGCATTAGTGTCAAGGGCTTTTGGTTGTAAGAAGATTTTCATGACAGATGTGGATGATTCCATACTAAAAACGATTAATAAAGTATGTGATGATTGGGGGGGTTCTAATGAGTTTGATATCGAAATTATTCAGGACTGGAGATTATTGATAAAATCCTGGAAGAGAAATAATGGAATCATTGTTCACTTAACCATGTACGGAATCAACATAGAGCACATCACACTCGATTATGAGCAAGAGAGAAATATACTGATTGTAATCGGAGCTGGTAAAGTTCCAAAGGCAGTCTATTTTTTGGCCGATATGAATATCGCCGTTGGCAATCAACCACATTCGGAAATTGCTGCATTAGCTATTTTCTTGGACAGATTTTTTCATGGTAAGGAACTGATCTATTCATTTCAAGATGCAAAAATGAAAATTGTCCCATCTTCACATGGCAAGAGGGTTAAGATCAGAAAAGTAAAAAAGTCAAATTGAATTCGTTGTTAATGACACTTCAATTACTTAAATGAAGGTCGCAGTGATGAATCATTGTGCGGGGGTTGCCAAGCTTGGTCAAAGGCGTGAGATCGATTCTGACACGACGCTCAGATGAAATGATCTGGCTGGGAAACCTCATCCCGTAGGGGTTCGTGGGTTCAAATCCCACCCCCCGCAATTACTCTACTCTTGACGAATCCATATTTACAAAAGGTCTTGTTCCTGCTGCAATCATAATTTTGAATTTATCCATAAATGAGCAAGTCTAATTGTCTAAATTGAATATGAATTCGTTAAAACCCGGAGACTAGCATAAATCCACCATAAAATTTTTTCTACTATATCAATTGGTTTCCTATTTCGTAGAATTTTTTTTGAAACTGTTTTATAATTTGCAATAGAGACAGAGATATATTTGCCTACTTTCAATCTGCTAGTAGCGGGGTGGGGAAGCCAGATATCCTAGGCTAAGTTATCCCGGCGGGCTCATAACCCGCAGAGCGGTTTCCATTTAGAGTGTAACTTAATGGCCGTATGTTCAAATCAACCCCCCGCTACGTCTTTTAGTAAATATTGAATTGTGTGGTGTACGTTTGATGAGTAATGCTCAAAATATTTTAAACCAATTCGGGTGTAGCTGTTTGATAATATTTGGCATATATGGATAAGTTTTTTCCATCCCAAATCTATGTATTGGTTTTGTCAAGTGACGATGTGCCTTCAAATACGGCAAATATATTCCCAATTGTATATCTCGAGGATTAGTAACAAATATCTTCGAACTTTTTTTGTCTCCACAAATTTTACACTGAAATCCCTTATTTTTCCCTTCAGATTTCATTCTTTTGCCACATTTACTGCATGGTGGATTAATATTTACTATTTCCTTAGCAATTTTCAAGATCGAAAGATACTCAACGTTTAGGATGCTAGCATTATGGGGGTTATTCATACTAACACCAATGCCAATATCTATGTCATCTCCTTCTATAAGTTTGGAAGCAATATTTCCTAGTCCAGTAGGTTCATAGACCGCCACAGGATATTTTTTGTTACTAAAATCTGATACCTCAAACAGGACATGTCCTCCGCGAATAATTATTGGTTTTTTTGTAACTTTGCATCTAATATATCCCGCTTTATGATTGCTAATTTCCTTTAGTGGTAGTTCATTTTGAAGATGCATGTTAGTACCTTGGTTAGTCCTAAATACCATATAGCCTTCGAGTTTTTCGACAGGAATGACATAATAAAGTGCCCTAACTACGATCTGGGGATCCTCACCTCTAATCCCACAGAAGACTGGATCTGGACCATGAGGAGCAATCAACACTCTATCATGAATACTGTCAAAGCAATTGAACGTAAGTGGATATGTGTCTATATTTATTTTGGATACCTTTGATTTGTCTATTTTTCTAGTTGAGCCATGATATTCCTCTTTCCTATATGCTATGGCTTCATAAGTGTGATCTCCATCTAGTAAAGATCCAATTGAAGCCATTGCACCGATTATGCCTAATCCTTTTCCATACTTGAAAATTTGAATCGATAGTTGTGAGGCCAAATTCTCAGCTTCTTCCATCTTTATTACATCATACATTGCCCTGTTGCTAAACTGTCTCAGTAAAAGTGGTATGCTGTCACCCTCAAATATTGCCAGACCCGGGTTAGCACCATTGACCATATCTGATTCTGTTTTGAGAATTTTTAGCATGTATTCTATTATCTGGCTTGGCTGATCAGTTTTGATCCTTAAACAAATTGCACCATTTCCTCTTGTTTTCCAAGGAATGTTGGGATTTAATCGTACAAGAAGTGGATAGTCGATGAATGTAGAATCCGTTTCACTCGAAAGCTTCGAAACAATCTTAAATGCTAGGTTAGTTGTGCATCTTCCCTCGACAGAATCTGTGTCATCAAACCCTATATGGACAATTTTTGAATCACTTGAAATATGATTAAACATCTAGATGAGACGTACAAATTCAAAGAAGCGATATTAATCTTATTCCGTAATGTTGAGTATAATATTCGTGCATTTTTGAGATAGAGAAGACAAAATATTACTCATCAATATGGACATCGTAAAAGGTGAAATAAGATTATCAAAAACAAATAAAAAACTTGACATTGAAGTACATTTTGTTTCTCTTGGTAATTGATTCATGAAAATTATTATTATTACTAGTAGTTTATTATTGGTACTTTCGGTTTGTCTGCTGCAGACCGAGCTACAAATTTTTGACCCAATCACCTCTTACTCCATTGCAACGGCCCAAAATCACTTAGGCCTGGACAAATTTGGCACTAGAGAAATTTATCCAACTAAAGAAAATGGGAGAGAGTGGTATGTGGATATGAAAAATCCAAAAGAAGACGAAAATTTTTCAATCACGTTTAATCCAAATATTACCAAACAAGATGATGGTTCATGGAGAATTTCAGCCCCAGTAGTTAGGATGAATATTAAGACATTAGAAGGGGAAACAAATTGGAAGAATGTAGAAATGACAGGCTATGCAAAGATAATTGAGATTATTACCAATAGTAGTAACAAAGTAATAGAAAATGATCTAACATGGTATGCCAGAGGTGGAAAACACAATCAAGAAATTCCATGTGAAGCGACGGCCTATATGGGAGGACTCTATGATAATGGGAAAGTGGGATGGAAAAAAGAATTATGGTTCGTCGGAGGGTATACAGACGAGAGACAATCCAATAAGGTTACTAATTCACTAATAGATAGATGGATTGGATGGAAAGTTATAATTTATAACATTAATAATAACTCAGAGGTAAAATTGGAATCTTACATAGATAATACTAATACCAATTATTGGGTTAAAGTTACCGACCTAGTTGACGATGGCGGATGGTACGCAAAAATGCCAGACTCTCATTTTTTTGATGCTGATTGTTCCAAAGATAAGGACTTTGTAATTACTAATTCCGGATCGACTGCTACATTCCGGTCAGATAACCTGATTTGGGATTTCAAGAATTTGAGCATTAGGGAAATCGAGCCGGACAAAACTTCCTTTCAATGAAACTTTTATTCCCGATAAGACAGAAAGGGGATCTCTTGATTCTTACTTTGTATCGAGAGACTCGGGGCATGAACAATTGAATCAGGTTGACAAAGGTGACTTTAAGATAATTGATATTATTATTATTGTATTGCAGTGAAGTTAATTTAAGCACTATTTCTTTGAGAATCGATCGATAAAATTATCGATTTCGTTTTTTATCTTGCGTTTTGCTAAAATCCCAAGAACTGCTCCAATATTTCCATATTTAAGATCTGCATCTATCTTTATTTCTGTGCTCGAATTAGATTTCGGCTCCAACTCAATTATTAAAATCGTTCCCTTAGTAACACCTTCAATAACTTCACTCTTAAGCATTCTGTCTGGTTCTAACGTATGTTTTACTTTCTGGTTTATTTCTTTACCTGCTATTGAAACGATCTCATCTGTTAGTATGTGATTATCAGATTGATCAATAATTTTGAATGACTTGTACTTATCAGGAAATAGTGTTGGTATCTTGTCTATATCTTTAATTGCAGAAAAAACTCTTTCATGTGGTAAATTTACAGTTTTGGATGATACTACTCTAACCATGAGTGTTTTAAGATCCGCTGATTTTTAAACAATATGTTTCTATATATGAATCAAGTAAAATATCAAGGTTGACAATTAAGTATGAAATATTTTTATAATGAATTTGAAGTAAATTCTAATATCGAAAAAGTCTGGGGATTTTATACAGACTTAAAGCATCTTGAGATAATTAGTCCGAGTGATATAAAATTACATTTGATAGAAAGTACGGATAGAATTATGAAGAAAGGAACAGTAGCCTGTTTTTATGGAAAGATAATAATTAGTGCTCAATGGTGCTCTAAAATAGCTTTTTTTGAAAAGTATGAATATATGGATGAAATGATTCAAAATGGAAATAAAAAACCTCCATTCCGACTATGGTCGCATAGACACAGATTCAAGGAAATTGACGATTGTAAAACTAGAGTAATAGATAAGATTGAGTTTGAGTTACCCTTTGGACTCATCGGAAAATTGTTAGAATTTTACATCGAACTTAAGCTTCTCAAGATATTCAAACATAGAGAACATGCGACAAAAAAATTTCTTGAATGACGCTATTTATGGCCGGACCAATGGTTGCTTTCTAATTAGATTAAATGAGATACCTAACGCGGATAACGAAAGGAACAACATAGTACCAAAAATCAAATCATATGCAGTGGTAGATGGAAAATATTGATATTGATTCTCGGATATTGTAACTATAAATAAATGGGTCTGCATGAATACTCCAGCAATTGTTGGACCAATTGAACTCCCTATGATTCTCAATAGGTTACTAATCCCAAGTGAGATACCTATTTGTTGAAATGAACTTTGCACCATGACAATATTAGTACTACTGACATTTGTTAAAGACAGCCCAACAGATATTACTATCAAATATATCGATATATAAAACTCATTGAATCTCATCAGCAAAAGCAATGAAAATCCCAGTGCCATGGCAAGGGTACCGATGACTAATGGAATTGTCTGTCCAATTCTTGTTATTATTAGGCCAGCTAGGGGACCCAAAATCAAGAGAACAAGTGCAAATGGCAACTGTACTAATGACATCTGTATTGCATTATTATTAAAACCCACAGGATACGGACTTTGAGCCAGTATAGGTAATGTCTGAAATATGGTAAACATCGACATGCCTACAATCAGTAAAATTATGTTTGAAGACAATATCCTCCTGTCGAGAAAGAGGCTTGAGGCGATAAGTGGGAATTTAGTTTTTCTTTCAAACAGCAAAAATGCAACAAAGCTTAAAATGAAAACTGTCAAGCAAAATAAAGATGTTATTGGAACCCTGATGGAATTTAATAGTTTATCGCTAGTATCAAAACTATCAGTTTTAAGAAATGTTATGAATAAAAGAAATGTGATAATGCTTACCCCTAACAATATCGAACCCCTTAGGTCAAATTTTTCGTACGAATCCTCATTTTTAATATTGGAACCTTTAGTTGCTTTCTTTTCCGTCGGAATGAATCTCATGATGATGATTATTAGACAAATGGCAATTGGAATAATGGAAAAAAATGTCAATCGCCAGCCATAAAATTGCACTATAGTCCCGCCTATTGCAAGTCCGAGCACTGAGCCTCCTGCAAACATGGAGCTGATGATTCCTTGACTTATAGCTAGTTTTTCTCTAGGAAAATGTTCTCTGACAAGTCCGAAAGTAACAGGGAAGACTGAAATTCCAATTCCCTGCAAAATTCTTGACATTAGTAACATGAAAAAATTAGAAGAGAAGGGAGAAATTATAAGACCTATTGTGTAAATTAGAATGAGAATAATCATGATCCTTTTCTTTCCATAAATATCTGATAATTTTCCACTGACTGGCGTCATAACTGCTCCTGCAACAAGGTATGCACTTAGTATCCATGATGAATTATTATATGATAAATCAAATTCATCAATCAATTGAGGAAGTGCAGGAAGAAGCATCGTTTCTGTATACATAGATATGGTAGCAATAGAACTTAGAATTGCGAGGGTCGTCCATATCGAATGATTGTTATTTTCTTTTCTAAACAAGGATTATCTTTTTTGATCATAATAAAACTTAAAGATCAATATAATTGATTTTGCACGGTGCTATGCTCACTTAAAGTATGCTAATAGTTCATCCGTGATCTTGGGCAAAGTTATTTCGACAATATAATCAACTGGTAAAAGCTATTAATTACAACCTTTTTGGTAAATATTTTATTAGTCGGCGGATTCAAAGAGAATGCATCCACAGCTTAATGTCATCCATCGATGAAATAAAGACAAAATTAAAGAAAAACTGGTATCAGTTTGTCAATGCAAATAGTAAAAAATTTTCTAACAAAGTAATCGATGGATCTTCTCCTCCATCAATATTTGTAGGTGAATTTGGATACCCACATGTCAGAATTGGTCCAATGATACCTCCTTATCACGGAGATACTTCTATACTAGATAGGCCTGAATTATGGTCGGGAAAGTCCTTAGAGCAGATTATCAACTACAGGATTAATCTTTTGAAAGGAACAATGATCCATAATGTGAATAAAATTACTGGTAGGTACATTGAATCATTACAAGAAATGGCTTTGTCAAAAAGAGTTGTCGAGAGCACCATGATTTTTGAAAAAATTCCATCTCAATATCTAAATAAAATGACCTTGAGTAAAGATGATTCTGAAGAAATACCCACAATATTTTCAGCACCTGTGAGTGAAATTAAGATTCTTCCCTCAACGGCAGACCAAAAAATCGAAAAAAAATATTACGATGATGATTCATATGCGGCAAATGCAGTTGTTGAACTTTATGAAAATAGTATCGACATGACTCGCATCTCAAAAGTTTTAAGTATGGGTATGCTAGGTAGAAAGAAAAATCGTAAACTTGTACCCACTAAGTGGAGCATCACAGCGGCAGATGATATAGTTTCACTGTATCTCTTAAACAGAATCAAGGACAATGCAATTTTGGATAATTATCTTGTTTTCGCCTTTAATCACTTGGCTAATTATTACTCTGTAATATTCATTCCTGATGACGTTTGGTATTTTGAAATGATTGAATCGTGGATCGATACCAACGGCAGAACTCATATAGGATCAGATTATGAATCAGGAAAAAAAATTGATCATTATCCTTCTATCGCTGGAGCATATTTTGCAGCAAGATTGGCTGCAGCTGAATATCTTTTTAAGAAAAGAAAAAAAGCATCGGTATTAATTTTGAGAGAAATACATCCTGAATATTTCGTGTCACTTGGTGTCTGGCAGATTAGAGAGGGTTTAAGAGAATGTCTCAGATCGAAAGCAAGGAACTTTGAAAGTTTTGATTCAGCATTAAAATATGGAGTTTCCAAGACTTCATTGTCAAAAAACGAATGGATAAAAAATAGTTCAATCATCAAGAACATTAAACAGAAAAGGATTTCTGACTATTTAGATTAGGGAATATTGAAAATAATTCTTTTTTATCAGTTGTCAGTTAAAAATTAGAGACTTATTTCCCTAGATAATTAACATATGCATTCATTTTCATGAAGTATCCACAATTCTAAAAATAATTTAAGGTAAGCAGATTAAGTAATTTGGAGTTTGTTCACCAATCTGTTGGTTATTTATCTTTTCGATATCCACTTCCATCAATTTTTGACATGATTTTTCTACCATTTTCTGAGAATCATTGATATTATTCATCATTGTCATGGAAATGTCTTCGTTCTTATCGAAGGGATCCGCTCCATCAGGATATTTAATTACGTTTTCTGATATAATTTTACAGTTAACGACTTTGTCACATTCTTCCTCATTAATGCCTTCCATCGTGTTTGGCTGTTCTATGGCATATATTCTTCCCATCATACCATGGATTGAAACCATCGTTAGAGTTAATATTATCAGAACTACAGGTGTTAGATACGTAGTCAAGTGAATATTTGTGTCTCTCACCATTTAATTGAATTTGGACTAAATTATCATTAATAAATTTAGGTCAGCTGAATGTAATAGAAAGTTACAGCTAATTGTTATGTTATATGACGTATTATTCAAATATCAATTTTCTGCTACTTGGAGTCCCAGTTTTAATCAAGATGTGTATTTTTATTCACAATTGATGAAAAATACATCTTGTTCGTCGCTAAGATTGAATATCGCCAATTGGTAGATGAAAATCGGCTTTTTCGGGACTTTCTGGCGACTGGTAAGTATCCAATAAGAATTTTCCTTTTGTTTGTGTTAGCAAGCATTTTATTTTTATCATCATACTATAGCATGGCAAACGCAGAAACTATAATGTGTAGAAACGACAAAACCGATAAATCTTGTAAAGGATCGGAACGGACAGATGTTTTAGTTGGCAATAAGAATTCAAATAAAATGAACGGACTTCAAGGTACCGACTACATACTGGGACTCTTCGACAATGATTACATAATTGGATATAATGGAAGCGATACCCTTGTTGGTGGGGCAGGTAACGATGTTCTTCACGGAGGAGGGGAGAAAGATGCCCTTATGGGAAGTACTGGAAATGATAATATTACTGGTGGTTATGGTGCAGACGAAGCGATTGGTGGTGAAGGTAACGATACAATTTTAGGTGGTAACGGTCCTGATACCATCATAGCAGGACAGGGCAATGACTTTATAGTAGGGGGTCCTGGGATTGATGAAATAAGTGCTGGAGCAGATGATGATAAAATTTATACTGCAAATAGGAACACAACCAAATCAGATAACGCTAAAGACGCTGTTTACTGTGGGGATGGAAATGATGAAGTATGGATAAATACCAGCATAGATGAGGATGAAGTGAATAAGGATTGCGAAATATTACACGAAGGATGATTTTTAGTACCTGAATTGGTTAGTTCATGTTGCAATTATTTTGGATTGAGAGAAACAAATTTTTTTTGGTACGATTCTTAGTAAGTTAATGGCTATTTGGTAGATTACACAACTACTAGAATGGTCTAAAATCTACCGTGCCACGGATATCAAGAATGTCAGTTTGTTGTGCAATATCCAGGGCCCTTTCATTCTCCATTTCATCATAGCACCTACTGTAAAAAGGACAGTTTGGACATTTACTTGATTTTAAGGGTTCGGTCAGTCTAGGAAGAATTGTCACGTCATGATTCTCTAGTGCACTTACAAGTATATTTTTTCTCAACACCATTTCATTTCGCAATAGCTCTCTCGTGATATCATCCTTGGGCAGGTTTACTGACCAACTTTCTATTCCAGGGGGCCTTGCATCTTTTGGCCTAAAGTAATATTCACCAGTATCATCCCTCTTTATCAATCTTAATTCCTTGATATTATATCTAATTGAAATGATGCCCTTTTCAATACCTGTCATAATCAGATAATAAAGAAGTTGTCTTAGATAGGAACGAAAAGTATAATCATTTATATCAAGTCGCTTACCGGCAACTGTATCTTTCAGTTCAATTATTACCATTCTTCCGTCCGTATTATCCATGATGTCAGGATGTGCAACTATTTCATCCATTTGCAACTCGGCTTGTGCTACACCAATTTTTGCAAGATGTGTAATAGCAAACTCACTTGATTCTCCCCTAACGAAATGATGTATGGATTCATCAGTGATGGGATCTTCGTCCGGATAAATTCGCGAATAGTATTGCTTTCTTATACAGGAACTTGGTAGTATGTCTGAAACGTGGATGGGGGCTAGACCTACCCTGTCATTTTTCCTTTCATCGTATCTTGATCTTAAATTGCTTTTTAACATATTTGTGAATTCTGAATCAGGTCGTATGACTATTGGCATAAATTACTGAATATTATTGATATAACGCGTCTAAATAGTTATATTATTTAATCAAGCTCTACTAAAAAATATTTTATATATTCCACATTAGGATTAAAACCTACGGAACAAAAAGTTAAAGTCCTGGGCATTGGCAGCAGTATGAGAAAAAATTCCTTTAGTACTAATGCTCTGAAAAATGTTCTTGAAATTATTTCTGTCAAGTATAAGACTGAAGCAAGGCTGTTGAACCTACTAGAAACTGAGCTGCCTATGTACAGACCCAGCACTAGATTTGAAAATGAAAGTGTTAAAAAGATTACATCCGATGTGAATTGGGCTAATGTATTTGTCTTGGCTTCACCTGATTATCATGGGTCCATGTCAGGGACGATGAAAAACTTTCTAGATTTTTTCTGGAAGGAATTTTCGGGAAAAACCTTTGGGTACATAGTCTCATCGCACGAGAAAGGATTAACTGTGATGGATCAGATGAGGACAGCAGTAAGGCAGTGCTATGCTTGGAGTCTGCCATATGGTGTTTCGATTAATGAGCGGGAGGACCTAGATTCGAACGGTCTAGTTGTAAGCAAAAAATTGCAATCACGAATGGAAATGCTTGCCAGAGATTTGGTTGTCTACGGCGGACTAATTTATTGGCAATTTACGAAGGACCTAGATTCATCAGAAACCAATACCTTCGCACATTATTACCTATAGACTAGGAAGTAGAATCTAGAACACTGGTCAAATTTTTCATCATGGTAATGAGATAAATAAAAAGACTAGACCAATCAGTTAACTTTGTTTAGGAACTCCTATTATAAGCGCAAATAGAGCAGGCTTGGGAGACAAAGAAATGCTAGGTCTAGATACCTCAGTCTTTACGCCAGGCAAAGACAGTCTATCTATCTTCTTGGATGCACCATTTTGGATATGGGACTCCGACATACACAGCGTTCAGTATGTGAAAACAAATGGATGTTGCTGTTTCAATCATCTATTGTCTCTGCCCAGTAAAGATGGCATGCAATATCCCTTGTTTGATTTTCAGGCAATTATCTTTGATACTGTAGAACGAAATCAGAATGTTTGGATAAAGAAGGCAAGAGGGCTTGGTCTTACTACCTTCATTCTTAGATATCTTGCTTGGAAAATCCTGTATTCATCAGAATTGGATTATAAATCGATATACATAATCTCAGGTGGTAGTGATAAATCTAATGAAAAAGTAGATACAATATTAAAGAAATTATTTGAAAAAAGATTCCCTCTCCTTAGACTAGAATCAAAATTTACAGATTTATGGTTAAAAAAAACATGCATCAAAATATTGGAACCAAGGGAAATTATGGGTTTTGAATCATATGATATAGCATATTTGTTTATAGATGAAGCAGACTTTTTGGAACATTCAGAGCAGAAAGAGCTAGACCACGCAACTTCGTCTCTTGCAGTAGGCAATTGTAGGACAATTATGGCCTCGACTCCCAATCAACCAGGAGGTTTGTTTGAAAAAATAGAAAATGATGCTACTTCAAGATATGCAAAGTTGCAGCTGGATTATATCCATGGAATTGGAACAATCTATGATAGCAAGTTCATTGAAAAGAAGAAATTAGAGCCCAAGTTTGACAGAGAACATAATATAAGGTACGAATAAAGTCGCGATACTCACTATTAGTATCATATGTCATTTTAAAATACTAGCAAGTGTATCTATAGCAAATATTTATTATCAAGAGTTTTAAAGAATAATAAATAATTCTATGGCATCTAAATATCTAATTGTTTTCTAGTTACAGGTAGGCAAAATAAAAATAGTAATGCTCCTTCAAGAGGAACAACCATCATCCTATTTAAATAATTTTGATACCGTATGCGTTACGCCATTATCACAATTGTAGGTGTTGTTCATTTAAATATCATTTTTTACTAAATCAAATATGCTGCTTGTTTCAGGTCATAAATCTGATAAAGGGCTCGTTCGAGAAAATAATGAAGACTCTATTTATGTGAATGACAAAGTAGGTGTATTTGTTTTAGCAGATGGGATGGGCGGACATGAAGGCGGTGAGATGGCAAGTAACATTGCAGTTAACACCATAGCAAAAGTTCTGTACTCCACTTATACAGATCGCCAAAAAAAGAATTTTAAACATTTAGTCCACAAAGCCCTGCAAAAAGCGAATGAGGAGATTATTCTATTTAGAAAAGGGGATATTAATCTAGCCAATATGGGAACAACAGTAGTAATATCCATATTTCTTGATGAAGTTTTTTATTATACTCATTTGGGAGACAGTAGGGCTTATTTGTATAAAAAAGATGAAAGTCTAATCCAACTAACCACTGATGATTCTTTAGTAATGGAAATGCTGAACCGAGGTATGATAAGTGAAGATGAAGTTCGAACACACAATCTACGTCATATTGTTACGCGCTATTTGGGAACCCCTGAATTAGTGCTCCCCGAATTACAGCGCTGTGACATCGAAATAAATGATTGTATTATTCTTTGTTCCGATGGTCTTACCAATATGTTGAGTGACAAAGAAATACTGACTATATTAAGGGGTAACATTTCAAGGAGTCCACAGAGTGTCTGTAATGCTTTGGTCGATAAAGCAAATAAAAATGGCGGTGAGGACAATATTAGTGTTATTGTAATACAAAATAAATAGTAATCTCAAAACGGACAATTAGCTAGAATCAATATCTCGGTTTGCTTTTTCTGACAAATTGTTGCTATGAAATTGTGAACATAATGAAATCAACCCTCCGGAGATGATAACAGAGTGAATACGTTACCATCGAGATCCTTAACAAGCGACATTATGCCACCCCATTCCTGTTTTTCTGGTTTGGTAATATCGACGCCTTTGGATTTAAGGTCTTCATACGTTGATTGAATATCTGAGGTATAGAACCACACTCCCGTGTTTCTTCCTATGTTTTTCCTGGCAATTTCTAATTCTTGAGGAGGCATCAGTTGTGGATTTGGTTCCATAATACTCAATGTCGATTCCGAATCTTTGGGTGCAATCTCAATCCATTTTCCACCAAAAAAGGGAACATTAATTCTAATATCAAAACCAACTTTTTCTGCATAAAATTTTACTGCCCGTGCTTGGTCTGAGACCATTATGACTACTCCACCTATTGTATCAATCATTTCCAAAATTGTTTTGGACAAGAATTATTATAAACTTGCTGTTTAGTATTCGAAAATTGTTGGTCAATATTTCCACTCAGTCATGATAAGACATAGTACCTGGGTCCAATTCCAAATTCTTGATTTACACAAGAACATCATTATGTAAGAATTTCAGATAGTTGAATTGTGAATAATTACCATAGTGTTTCTAAATAATTATTAATTACTCCATCGCAGGTATATTACCGAGATTATATTGATAATGCACATGATTTTGAAAGCTGAGCAAAATGATAATGTTTCCAAAGATGATGAGGAGATCGAAGATGATTTTGAAGAAGATTTAGAAGATGATTTTGAAGAAGATTTAGAAGATGATGTTGAAGAAGATTTAGAAGATGATGTTGAAGAAGTACGAAACGAATAGAATGGCGTTAACCAAATTCAATATCCACTATGATTAGCCCGATATTATCGTCGGATAATGGATTCTTAAATGATACTGGAGAAAAATGAAAACGACTATGGAATTTCCCAAAACTGAAACCCAGGCATTAATAGTAAAGATGATCCTAAATAAGAGAACTGAGGAATCACTTCATCTATTGTCCAATTTTTATAATATACAGCCACCAGAAGTTATCGTTGGTACTATCAAAGGTAAAAGAAAAACCGTACGTGCTGTATATGTAGGAAAGCAAAAGCGCATTTATGCAGCGAATTCTGATATATTTTACAATCCTTTCGTCATACTGCATGAGTTTTATCATCATTTGAGATACAGAGGGATGGAACATAGAGGTTCGGAAAAAAGTGCAGATAATTTTGCAATACGATTCATTAACTCATATCGATCTGAACATGCAAAAAACCCTCAAGCTAAAAGAAACAAAATGAATGGAAAGAAATAGAAAGCAATACTGTATGAAATCAGAACTGTAAAAATGTTAGATCTGTGAGGTGTTCAAGATGTTTCTTTGAAAGAGAATCACTTACTTTTTTTAATTCATTTTTAGCTTTCGATGTGTAAGAAATGTACAATTGTTCCATCCGGTCAATGAACTCAACAGATTGCTCGTTGTTTCTTACCAAAATGTTGAATAATCTATCTTCATTGTTCCAATCCATTATGTCATCATGTATCTGATAAGCTATCCCGAGCAAATGCCCAAAACTTCCCATAGCACAAATTTCTTCCTCAGTTCCTCCTCCCAATAATGAGCCTATTTTTGAGGCGGCCTCAAATAATGATGCAGTTTTATGTTCAATTACCTTTATGTAGTCATCATCTTTTAGAGATGGATCTTTGGTTAATTTTATTTCCATCATTTCGCCTTCACTCATCTTCGTTGCTGCCATTGACAATTCTGCGGATACCCTTGAATTGTTTAGTTTGGTACATATATTCAAAATAATGCCAAGAACAAAATCACCAGTAAGAATACTACTATTATATCCATATTTTACATGGAACGACGGTTTGCCTCTTCTGTAATTTTCCTTATCTATAATATCATCATGAATTACAGATTCTGTGTGCAGCAACTCTATTGCACAGGAAGCCAAAAACATGTCCTCTGTAATATCTGTTGTAGGATTCTTGTTGGCTAAAATTGTCTCTGCCGACAAAACCAGTATTAGTGGTCTAATTCTTTTCCCACCATCCGACGCATATCGTAAGGGCGAGTAAAATTCAGACCAAGAATAGAGATCTAATTCTCTTGCAAGATATTCGTCAATTCTTGACAAATAAGAACTGAATTGCTCCAACAATGGATTTGCTTCAATAATTCTTCTATTCAAAAATGGAATCTGGCCTAGACTAGTGTTTATTCATTGATATTTAATCCTTTTACAAAATATGTGGTCCAGTATATTAGTTCCCCATTTTATTTTTCAAGTCGCATAATTAATGGATTTCTTCTAGGAGAGATATGCATCAGAATTAATTGATTGTTGATGCTCCGGCCGGGATTTGAACCCGGGATCTGCGACTTGAAAGGCCACAATGCTTGACCGGACTATGCAATCGTTATTTCGTACGATTACTACACCACCGGAGCCAGTAGGATGATGTATAAATCACAATATAATACTTTACGGCCAATGGAATTGGATATATTTATCTATTAAGTTTCTAAACTTTATTACCAAGTCAACATATTTGCGTTTATCCTAACTGAAAAAGATTAATTGAAAAAAATCTTGTCACACAAGGTTTTATTATAGGTTGATGATGATTGTTATTGATGAGCGAACTAATTTACTGGATAGATCAAGAAGTAGAAAAAAAGAGTCTTTTAAAGCATCCATTTTATAAGATGTGGTCAAACGGTGAATTGAGCCTTAATCATTTACAAGGATATTCTCTGGAGTATTTTCAATTAGTGAAAATGGTTCCAGAAATGGTTAACAATATTAAGTTAAAATTGGAAGAGTCAGAATTAAGGAGTACAGTTGAAGAAAGCCATAAAGAAGAATCTAGTCATGTTGAACCTTGGATTAGGTTTGCAGCTTCTCTAGGAATAAAAGAACAAGATCTAGTGAATTATATTTGTGATGAAAATACGAAAAACGCCGTATCTTCGCTTATGGAATTAACTAAAAGTCCGCTGGACGAAGCTGTATGCGCAATGTACGCATATGAACTGGATTTGCCGAACATTAGCAGAACAAAGATAGAAGGCTTGAATAAATTTTACAAATTATCAAATGCCGATTCAACAAACTATTTTGAAATTCATCAGGAAGCGGACATAAGACATGCAGACATTTGGCGCAATATGATAAAAAACATTCCAGATAACAAACATGAGTCTTGTTTTAACGCAGCTGTAAAATCTCTAGATGCGCAAAACTTGCTATTAGATGCAGTTTATGAAAAATACGTAAAGCCATTTAACTAGCCCGACAATGTGCTTGATAACACAAGATCAATTGGCCTAATTCCTACATGGATACTTTATCCTTTCAAAACCTTTATACATATTTCCATATCGAAAAAGTTTGTCGGGCCCATAGCTCAGCCTGGTTAGAGCGACCGGCTCATAACCGGTCGGCCGGGGGTTCAAATCCCCTTGGGCCCATTAAAATAAAACAGGATGCTAGTATTGTTATAATAATGACAAGCCAATTGTGCTTATTTCTAGTATCAATCTTTGTTATTCCACTAGTTCAACATACAGTATCGGCGCAGACCATTACGGATCCTCTGATAAAAGAATTCTCAGTCCCACCAGGATCTCATCCACACGATGTAGCACCTGCTAAAAATGGATCAATATGGTATACTGCCCAGCGATCAGGGGAACTAGGAATACTAGATCCAGTCTCGGGGAGCACACATCATATTGATTTAGGGCAAGGCTCCGCTCCTCATGGAGTTATTGTGGGACCAGATGAAGCACCCTGGATTACTGACGGGGGTTTGAATGCCATTGTAAGAGTTGATCCTGACACTCAGAACGTTACATTGTTTCCACTGCCCGAAAACATAGGATATGCAAATCTCAACACAGCCACCTTTGATCACAAAGGTATTTTATGGTTCACTGGTCAAAGTGGGATTTATGGTAGATTGGATCCAATTACTGGCGATATGGAAGTGTTTAAAGCACCAAGAGGACAGGGACCATATGGTATCTCTACTACCCCAGAAGGACAAGTATATTTTGTATCATTGGCTGGTAGCTACATTGCTCAAATAGACTTAGAAACTGGAAATGCAACTGTCTTAGATCCACCTACATCTGACCAAGGGGCGAGACGTGTATGGTCTGATTCTGCCGGTCGCCTTTGGTTAACAGAGTGGAACGCTGGCAATTTGGGTATGTATGATCCTGTTACTAACATATGGAAAGAGTGGAAATTGCCAGGTCAAAACCCTCAGCCATACGCTGTGTTTGTTGATGATAAAGATATTGTCTGGATTAGTGAATTTGGCTCTAATGCTATGATAAATTTCGACCCATCCTTGGAAAAATTTCAATCATTTCCATTGCCTACTCCTGATGCTAAGGTACGTCAATTACTAGGGAGACCAGGAGAGGTATTGGGGGCAGAATCTGGAGCTGACAAGATAGTGATAATTCGTACTGGCATCTGAAAATTACAAAAAATTATTTTCGACCAAATTAGTTAAGTTTTTAAAAAATTATCACTATAAACGATACAAGTATTTAAATTAAAAAAATCGTCTTTCCTTTTATATGGAGAAAAAAATATGCATCCTATGCAACTCTCTAGTAAAGAACTTGGCTATACTAGGAATAATGTCGTGCGTTTCTGTGGGCCCGAAATTTATGTCAAAAATAATTCACAACCCCTTAGCCCACATGTAAAAGCATACTTTTATACCGCAAATGGATTACAGCCTTCTATGCAAAAGCAACAGTTTGAAGCGTTGACCCCGTTTGATAACTTTGTATTATCTCTGAAAGCGAAAGAAGCAATATTAACTATTTCTTTCCCATTTCGGATTAGAAGGTACGATTCCAGAAAAATGTTCTAACCTTAAACTTTCAAGATTTGTAGAACTAGTCACCACTATTTTAATGTAAGTAAACTAGGAAGATCTATGGCGCAGATACTACCATTCTCATAGAACCTCAATAAACAAACCTAAAGAGTTTATAACTACAAAAATCGTAATAGCAATGGTAATAGTAGCAATAGTGAAGATTGCTAGGACTTGTGGGATTTATTTGACAACAATTGTTTGAACGAAAATGCTGAACTTTGCCCGCCAATCCCTATGATTCGAGTAATTAATTTATTACGATTCAGGTATATACGAATTTTCGAAGATTTTACTAGAACTTATGCAACTACGATCCAATATAGGATATCAATAAGTTACTTCCGCCAGTAATAACAAGGATTTAATGCTCACTGTAGCACTGATGAAAAAATTTCTATTCTTCTTTTAAGAATATTTTTCTATCAAATAAATTCCGATTTAGGACAGTGAAGGAGACTCTGTTTCATTTTTACCACTTGTTCTTACCCAATCCACATATACATTGTTTAGTATCAATTTATGACTACAATGTTCGAAACAAAAAATGTGTTGATGCTTGTAGTACTGTCTGCAGGACTATTGACAGCACTAACAGGCACAGGAGTAACAATGATAGCACCAGCATTTGCTATCGACGACGACTGTAAAGACAATGGTGACGGAAGCTGTCAAGAAGAAAATCAAAAGGTACATCAAGAAAACAAGTGTAAAATAGTCAATGAAATTGAAAATGAGGAGAACAGCGACAGCAATCAAAACCGTGACGTTGGCACAGGCAACATAGAATGCTGGAACTTCGCTCAGAATCCAGAGAGAGATGCCATCAATGATAACTTCCCACCGGGTCAAGAAGGGTGACCCCATTTTTTTTCTAAAGATACTAAATTTTGAGCAAAGTATCTTCAATAAAGTATAAGAAAGTTAAAACCCAGGGTCCACTTTATCCGTCTGGATGCTTGCTTTTAGTGGTTTAGTTTTTTTTCATCTTTGACATGGCATCTATTACTTATGTGCTCGATGTATGGATATTCCTACCAAAAAGCGTCTGGTAAATCATCATAACTGGGTTGTTGCTTGTCAAGTAAAAGTTCGTATAAAACCTGCAAAATTTTATTCTCGTGAGACCGCGCCGGTAAGTCGATCTTAATTTCTATTGACTCAGTGATATGAATAGCAATTATTTTATTGCATCGAAGATAGATAGATAGATATTCATTGATTGATTTAGAATAAGTTAACTTTGCTTGTCAGTCACTTATGTTATTATAGATATTAACTAACATAATTTACTTAATATTAATAGGATTTTTCCCTCCAAGTTCATATTAACCAAAACGTTCTGTAGAAACTTATGATCTTACGTTCAAGGACCCTACTTTTCCCTTCAATAGTTCTGTTAATTGGGATGATATTTGGAGCAATTGTAGCGAACGTATTTGCCGATAATTCATTTAATAATACGGCCGATGACCCCTTCAAAAATATAGGGGAGATTGACGAACATAGTTTCCTCCCTCCTGGCTATGCTGATAAATTAAGGATATATCCTATTCACTAAATCGTCAATAATTTTCTACGAAAAAATCTCGGTCGAAAATTAGTATTGTCAACATTCTCGTTGCTGATTTCTGATAGATATAAGTAAAAAAATATTAACAGTTCAAAGACAACTATAAAAAAATCAAATGTTGAGTTCTAGCTCACGTAGTCCTCTGTCATGAGATTCTAGGACTTCGTCTAACTTTTGAATTATTGGTCTTCAGGTCTCTAATGTCCATTTTCAACAATATCTTTGACCCATTCATCCGCTTCATGGTCGACATTAATGGCAGGTCTGTTCTAAGGTGAGTCATGTATGTTTAAGCAGCCTACCGTATATATATCCATTCATCGGATTTCCGAAATTCAAATCTTCGTCTTTTCTTGAAAATTATAGTTAGTAACATTAGATAAAAGGTAATGTTTATTTTTTCTTTTTTTGTAAAAACTAAAGTGACTAGCGTTGTTATTCACAGAACTGAGGGCAAAGAAAGTAGGATGACATTCGACACACCAGAATGATGATGGTTGCGACATTTCCGAAAACCGCACATAACCAGATTCAGCAACAGGTGAAAATAAGTGCCAAGGGATAGAATCTTCTTTAATTGGTCTATTTTGTCGAGTGCGAGCAAATCAATTTGGTCATATTTATCCCTTAGCGTCTTGGCCCTACTTTATAAGATACCGCTGTTTAACTCTACTTAAATGAGATTCTCATTGATGTTGACGACCTTACTAAGTATTAGTACCTTTGCTGCGGCCCTATTGTTAACTTCGTCCGATTCAAAGGTCTATGCCGTAACAGTAAACAAACCATTTTTTCCGTAAAATTGATGGATAATTGGGCATATGCAAACGCGAAGTTTCAAAATGGAGAAGGTTCTGGTATAATAGTAATTCCAACTGAATTTAGTGACTTCCTTGCTAATAGCAATGGAGATTACCAGAAATTATTGGAAAACCTGAGCGTTTACTCATTACTGATAGCCGACACAAGTTATCCATTCGAAAATGTTCCTTTAGATATATACATTCAATATAGGGTCAACGCTTCCTATGATGCATTTATGCTGTGGCCGAAAAAAAACACAGCCATCGACGGCAAAAAAGCATTGAAAATTTATGGGAATGTAGGAGATAATTCAACCAATGCTGATCAAATGGTAGGCTATTATGTCTTCTATGAAGGCAACCCTTATCGATTAGAATTCTATGCAACTGAAAATCATTATCAAAAATATTTACCTCAATTTGAAAAAATGGTGAAGACGTTTAAGTTTGTAAAATAAAATAAAAGGAAAATGACAGAATATAGACTAGGCACAGCAATACCCGTGATGATATCATTTCATAGAATAACCAAACCAAAACAATTCACAACTACAAAAGTGGTAGTAACAATGGTAGGAAATAGGCATAGTAAAGATTGCTATTTTTATGCTATGGATTTTGTCTAATATTTTAGGATAGTGGTTACATAGTTTGGACATTATACAAAGATCGTTTGTCTAAACTCGTTCACCCCCTTCTTCTTTATTCCTTTAAGAGTATCTCGATTGGGCATGTTTAACTCTTATTAAAGCGAATATTGCTTTAGAAATCCGATTATGACCTGTGTGATTCATTTAAATCACAAAATACCTTATTTATTGCTATATAACACACCCTAACACAGTTCAGTACGTTGCAACTGCACCTTTCTTATAATATAGGTCGTATTCAGAGTTAATGAAAAGCGGCAAATATTGTGACTTATGTAGGAAAGAAATATCAATAAATAATATTATACCAATGGAAATAGAGGGAGAAAACTATATTTTTGATAGCTACGACTGCATCAGAATCTTTCAAAAACTAAACGCAGTATACGGTAACATACTCATTGGAGAACGATTACAATGACAGAAACACCACGATTAAGCATTATTACGAATTTATACATGGGTTCCCTAAACAAACTCTCCAAATCCATCGCAATATTGTTACCAATTTTTATCCTCGCGTTAATATCTGTTCTAGGTTATTCAGCACATGCCTTTGGCTCGGAATTTGAACTATCTAAGTGGTACGATAAGGCACTGTCTATAAATCAGAACAATGTTCCAGCGTTGGTTCAAAAAGGCACTGAACTTGTAAATCAGGGCGAGGGAGAGCAGGCGGTAGCTTGGCTTGATAAAGCATTGACTATAGATCCAACCAATCTAATGGCATTAGTGAGTAAGGGTTCTGCTCTTAGGGATATGGGTAAATATCAGCAAGCAATTGCAACTTACGACAAAGTATTAACGATTGATCCAAATGACGTCTATGCTATAGGTGGAAAGGCCGCTTCCTTATACAGCTCTGGTCAATACGGTCAAGCAGTAACATGGATTGATAAAGCAATTGAACTAAATCCAATCGATGGAAATATACTGCAGGTTAAGGAGACTGTAACGAAATCTATGAACTAATCTTGGATAACAAACTGGCAGCTTTTTTCTCTTAACTAGACTTTGCCTATTAAGTAATTTTGTTCCTATAGTATGTGTTCTATAGCTTTCTGAACATCTCCAGCATCAATTATGTCGCCTTCGATCATAGCCTCTAACAATCTTAAGACTATTAACTCACCTGTAGCACCCGCAATCGTTTGTGGAACAACTACACAGACGTCATCAACAATTACTGTAACCTCGTCGTCGGCTCCTCCACTCCAATCGTTTGGAATGCTTATGTAAAAATTATCAGAATCTTTATTTGCATGTGGGTTCTGGTATAGGATTTTAACCAATACAAAAGTATTGCTCAGCTCACTTAAATTGTTACCCTGGATATTTTATTGCATACGAGCCATTCTTTTAAATTTTAGGCAGTAATTAGAGTCTTTTCTAATTCATCACTCTATTTGCTCTATGATTTATGTATACAACCAGTTTACATAGGCTTTTATAATACTGCTTGTAAGGTTTTTTGGACAATGAAAAATCAAAGAAGAATGGGTGAATTAATCACAATATGCTGTGGAATTGGTTTGGCAGTAGGCGGCTTATTTGTTAACGTGCCGCCCGTTGCATATGGAGGCCTATGCATTATGGGTCTTGGTGTAATTTCCGTATTTTGGCGATAATCTTTTTGAATTATTTACGCTATACCAAGTTTAATTGACTGACAAAATAATAGAAATGAAAAAATAGCAACGCTATTTGAGTTGCGTGGTAACCATCGACGATATTATTTTTTCAAGATCTAATGTAAGATCAGTCTTTGGAGAGAAATCTAGAATGTTTTTAGCTTTAGTAATATCGGCACAGCTTGCGCTAATATCAGCTTCATTATTTCCCTCTTTATAAATAGGACGTAAGTCAAGCCCAGATAGTTTAATCATTTGATCGCAAAGGTCGCGTACACTTGTAGCCACACCCGTTCCTATGTTGAATATCAAGGAGGGCGCTGACAAAAGCCTATCACTCCTATTCTCCATAGCTCTAATTGATAACAATATGGCGCTGACAACATCATCTATCGAAATGAAATCACGTTTCTGTCTTCCGTTACCATGAATAATTGGTGCTAACCCACTGGATAGACTTCTGGCAAATTTTGTTATAACACTTACATTGCCCGATTGTCCCTCCCCATAGGCATTAAAAATTCTAAGTGATATTGTGTTGCGAATCTTCTTTGAATTCATATAAGATGAAACTTGTTTTTCAGCAAGAAGTTTACTGATACCGTAAGGGGATATTGGCGCTAACTGATGTTCTTCAGTTATTGGAAGTTTTGTAGGATGACCGTAAACTGCTGCTGATGAAGCAAAAAGGAAATTTTCAATATGATTATGGGAACAGGCATCGAGAACGTTTATCGTTCCTTTTACGTTTACATCCATAGTTTTGTCTGGATATTTAATTGAATCTTCAACATTTACTTCCGCCGCTAGATGAACGCAAGTATCTATTTTTTGATTCTTGAAGATATCAAATACAGATTCCCTATCCATGATATCCAAATCATAAAATATTGGCGGTTTGTTTGCGGAGTCACATAACGCTGAAAAATCATATCCTAAATCATTCTTATAAGTGAGTATGAGCTCATAGTTTTTATCCTGCAATAAAGCACGAACCAAATTACTACCAATAAAACCTCCTGCCCCTGTCACCAAGATTTTTTTCATGTCTTTGGAGATTTGTACAAGATTCTTATATATAGCATACTAGAATTATCATAATTACATTTCTGCCATATGATGATTAAACTGAGATAGAGTTTAAAATCATTTTGCCTCAATCGTGACTTCCAGCTATAATGTTTAACCAATTCAAACAATCTGTAAAGTCCGTTTTTCTCATCACTCTTAATGTAGATAAACAAATTATCCAATACAATTGGTTGTATCCATGAAGACATGGTTTTGAGTCCAAAAGCAGAAGTTCTAATATTTTTCCCACAAGATTCACTTATTTATTACCATGAAAGAAAATTACTCAGGTGAACGATTCTACTTCAAATTATTCTTGTCACAATTAAGAGTGGCTTCTACGGACCAGCCAGGTTAACACTATTGTTCCTACTGATACTGCTAAAATGAGCGAGATATTACTAGACGAACCTAAAATACTGTGTAATGGAACATCGAGTCCTCGTTTCCTGATATCAGAGGAAATGTCTCCAGGAACTTTTAAATCTTGTATTGGCTGTTTTCTTTCACCATCAATAGTAATTGATCCGAGGTAGCTTAGATGTTGGATCCTTGTACCTTTACGATACGGTTCTTTAAAATCATCTGTGAAATCAAATCTAATCATAGCATGACCCGAGACATCCAATGGAGGATTTGTCGACTCTCCATGAAAATTAGTTTTATCAAACTTTAAGTTTCCATCAACCATGAATATTGGATTCTTGACTAGTACTGGAACTGACTCGAGCGGGCTTGCTGAACTGACATTTGCAAAGACAATTTTAGATCCATTTGCAAATTCCATTGTATCAACAGACGAATTATTTTCAACAAAAAGTTCAATACGACTGTATTTATCTTCTAGTAGTCTTAGCGTTAAATTAAACTCGTTTGGTAAGTACATTTGTACGTAATCGGATTGAGACAGAGTTGCAGGTAGACTCAAGGTACCTAGCGGATCGATAGATACCTCGTAATCTCCTGATAATATCATATTTATGACTGACAAATTTTCAAAACGATTTTTTAATTTCCCATTATCATCAAACACGGAAACTGATTTTATTTCAATATTAGGCGAACCAGTTAAATTGTTTACTACCGAAAATGAAGAGCTGTTTATAGAAATCTTGCCAGTCATATCTACATCACCAATAAATCGTTTAATTGGTTTTGAAGCAATTTGAGGGATCATCGGAGAGTCAGTATTTGGAGTTAACAATTTAGAAAAATTGAAAAGTGAGGAAAAATATTTCTTTGGTTCTTTATAGATTGCATCAAAATATCCTTTTGCGTTAATGTATATAATTCGACCATTGTTGGTAAGATTCTTTTCAATTGCAAAAGGGATCCCAAGTTTAGTTTCATTAGTTCTATACGCTGCAATTACATTCGTTCCTGGAGAGGGTTCGATTTCGAGATTACTTGCAATGCCACTCATATTCAGAATGGGGGTGTGAGTACCGTTTTTTAGAATCCCTGTGAATCTATCTGTAGTATTGCTCTTTTGTTTAAGTAATAGTAACTTTGCGAATTTTCCTTCAACATTATTGTCAGAATTTATTACAATCAGTGTGCCACCTTCCTTTGCATAATTTAGATACCTGTTGAATTTACTATCATTCCAATTTGGCGAATCAAATGGTATTACTACGATCTTTTTTGATAGTATGGAATAGTCATCTTCTAAAAATGAGCTGTATCTGCTTCCGGATAGAGCAAGAGTGCTGAGCGGATAATAACTAACATAATTGTTCTGTACATCATAGAATTTTTCTGATGAATTAATTTTTGCCGTACGAATCGGTTCAAATTCTACAGCATTGTTCTCCGAAAAAATTCCTACCTTTGAAATACCAATCGAATTTTCAGGTATGATCCTTGGAATCTTTGTTTTTAATACATTGTCCACGTATATATCAGTCGAATTTTCGAGATTCTGGATTTTAAATGAATACCATAGCCAATGATTCTTTTTTACTTCGGAATTTCGAACTAATAACAAACTGTCATCCTGATTTTGATTTTGACGCCTTAATTCCAGGCCATTATTTGAAAGAGAAACAGAGTAAGTTGTATTCCCTTCAATCCATTTTAGGCCTGCAGTATCTTTACTTGGCTTATTCTCTCCTATTATTCTAAATCTAAAATCAATGTAGTTTATCCCGTCTTCTCCCAGTTCCCTTGACCATATTGTCTTGCCCCCATTCTTTTTATGTCCATTTAATGTGGCTTTATCACTTTTGTTTTCGTTATCAAAATTAATAAATTTCATATCCCCCTCTTCCAGATCAAATGTATTATTGCTTACGCGCAATTGTCTTTCGCCAGGTACCTTGGACAAGAATGATTTATCCTTGTAAATGATCCCAATTTCACTCCGAGCCATCGTAGAGGGTCCTTGCAAAGTGGGAACGATAAGAACAGTATTATTGCCATTGTGATAAATTTGATGAAAATTATTTAGCGCAAATCTCATAGGATCTGCGATTGATTGAGCATTGATATCCTCACTTGGTATTAATATATACTTTGTACCGGTATTTCCTAGTAGGTTATAAAATAACTGCAAAGTGGAGGCATTTAATAAATAACCAGTTTGAGAAATTTTCATGTATGGTAGACCCGCAAAGGCATGAAGCTTTGACATAATACCTCCTTCTCGTAAATTATACTCATTTGAGAAACTTGCAATATTGTGGGGGTTTGGACCCAATTGAATATTGGAGCGCAACATATCAAACATTTTCAATTCATCCTCAGAAGGAAAGTTTCTTCTTTCCAAACCATTGATATGATCATGGGTCTGAGCGGCAAGCGCATTGTATCCCACATACATTAATGTTGAAAGACTCGCAGTGACAACTACTGCCGATACAATAAGGCCATTTAAAACCAGCTTCTTTTCTTTGATAAAGTGCAATAATTCAAAAAGCAGGAATGCTGCAAAGCCAACCATGCCTGCCATAACATACTTGTTAAATCTCTGTTCGTTATAATACGGTCCGGCAAGGAGTGTAAGAGCAATTAGTATTCCAAATACAAATACCTCTTTCTCATATTTTTTGAATACATAAGAAAGTATTGACGCTAAGCCAATTAATCCTATTACGCCCAATCTCATGGGATACAAGTACCAAGGAGTATTGTATTTCTGGGTATGAGAATCTAAATAATTTGCAGGAACTTGATCCCATACAATGAAACATAACAGATACAAATAGACAGTAAATCCAACTAGTACTATTTTTGGTACCCACTTTACTCTACGAATATAACTGGTAACTTTCCTTGTCGATCCAACTGAGGGCATTGAAAAGGAGCGTCGTTTTATTAAATGTTGTCGGACTATATAAAAGGAAAACATTATTGCTGCAAATATCGTGCAAAGCTGAAGCAGTGGCATTCCAAAAATTATCTGAGAAGTAAAATATCTCCCCGGAATTAGCGCATCTAGTGCATAAGTAAATCCAAATGCAACTAATAATCCAAAATATACGTAATGTTTGTTCTGTAAATTGTAAACTAAAGGTAGAACTGATGCAAGTATAGTGAAGATATAGAATTCATCATGTGAAAGAATACCCAAAATTGTAATCAATGAAAGAATGGTCATATATGATAATTTATTATCGAAATTAACACGAACAAGCCCCAAAAGGACAAATCCCGCTGGTAAGGAAATATAAATTAGTGCAGTACTAAAATCAGGAAACGCCGCGATCATAAAGTTGGCAGATAATCGTATATCGGTAACCTTGATTTTATCATCAACAAATGCAACAATGGATGCAAGTTGTGAAGATATTGGATTTGTTCCTGTCAAAGAGATTATATAAATCCATCCAAATCCTGAAGCTATAAGAAAGAGAGAAGCTGCAAACAAGGCAGCCTTTTTTTTATTTCTTGGGAACCATGCTGAGCAGAAAAAATAAAAAGCAAACACCGCAGTCATGTTTAGAAAAGCAATCGATGCAAAGGTATTTACTAATGGAGTGCCCGAAATAGTTGTAAGGCCGGCTAGTAACGCCGATTGTAATGGGGGGTATATTTCATCTCCATTTGTTAGCACAAATTCTTTGAATTGACCAGACATGAATAGGATTCCACGATTCTGATGGTACCATTGATCTCCTATTGTTATACCTCCGTACAGATAATTTGTGGAAATAATGAGTATTGTAAAAAGGCTTGCAAAAACAAGCAATTCTGAATTGTGGAATTTTAACATTTTGATTAAGTTACGGCATGTCTTGATAATTAAGTAACGAATATCCGGGTTAAATGAATAAATAATTCTAAAAGTACGATAATAAATAACGACCGATATAAGTAAGAGGACATATATCCCTAAAATCAATGTCTTATTTTCAAAAACATCGTTGTCAAAAAATATCTCCGAGAGGTAAACAGTTAGACCCGCTATAAGCATACTTAATAGATATGCAAGAAGAACTTTCAGGATTGGATTAATTCTACATTTTTTGGAGAGCAGTAGGACTACGGCATATCCCGGCAGAAAAAAAGTAAGAGTAATTCCAGCACCTAATCCAACTATTTCCGTTACTCCTATGGTATTCCAATTTTTGAAGATGACGTCAAGCTCAGGTGTTGAAAGGAAGGTGCAGATCAGAATAGACAATAAAAATACAAAAACAAAAATGATGCTCGTAACGTGATCTTGCTCTTTGATCTTATTTCTGTTTTGGCTATTATTATTATTCTTTGTAGTATCATTTGGGTGATTGTTCCTCTTGGGAGTATTAGTAGTATCATCATGTGAGATAGAATAATATCTAGTTAATCCTAATGAAAGTAAGGACATTGTAATAGCTAACGGAAGGGTGATAGAGAGAGGTATTAGCAAATATGAAAGAACGATGAATATTGATATACCAGTAAGCAGAATACAGGAAATTAATGATATTGCTATTGAATTCTTCTGAAAATAAAGATTCAATTAGAATAGTTTTTATTCAATGCTATATATACTGACTGTCATAACCCTGCTAATATTTTGTAACCTGAGAATACTGAATTTTGGTGGTTGGATATATTGACATGACATATACCAGATACTCACAATACATCCGGAAATAACTGTAATAATTTTTTTTAATAGCAAATAAATATATAAAGAAATCATTCGTCATGATGAATTATAATGATAGACATGATTTACCCTAATTCGCAATCTATT
>DATBMS010000036.1:0-2646 GCA_036554685.1 Nitrososphaeraceae archaeon
TTAAGGGATCCTATAAAGGCAAAGATACCAGATGACCTATCTCAGTTTAAAGATGATCTAAAGGAAATGCATAATATTCAAGGTTAATTATAGATATCTGGTAAATTATGAAAGCTGTTCCTATATACAGTCATGGTGATCCAACTGTATTGAGATATGAACAGAATTTTCCAACTCCCGTACCTAATCGATCTGAAATTCTAATTAAGGTAAAATATTGTGGATTGAATCACCTTGATATATGGACAAGATTGGGAATTCCAGGTGTAACTATTGGTTTTCCTCATATTTGTGGTAGTGATATTGTAGGTTCATTGGAGGAAGAATATGCAGAAATTCCCAAAGGATCCAGAGTTCTCGTATATCCTGGAATCAGTTGTAATGAATGTTACAATTGCGGGAATGGAATAGAAAGCCTATGTAGAGATTTTTCAATAATTGGTGGTTTAAGTAAGTACAATGGCGGATATGCCGAATATGTAAGTGTTCCTAAAACAAATATCATATCATTGCCTCATGAGATAAGCGATGAACAAGCTGCAACACTCTCAATTTCATATTTGACTGCATGGAATATTGTTAAAAAACTACAGTTAAAGGAAAATGACACGGTGTTGATATACGGAGCTTCTGGTGGTCTGGGTATGGCCATGATTCAAATCTCAAAGGCACTTGGAATAAGAACCATAAGTACTGTCTCTAATAATTCTAAATTAGATTTTGCATATGATATAGGATCTGACCACGTAATAAATCGAAAAAAGAAAGAGATAGCTCTTGAAATAGAAAAGATAACTCAGGGCATTGGAGTTGATGCAGTTGTGGATAATGCAGGTCAGAAGACTTTGAACACAAGTATCAGTTCTGTTCGAAGAGGTGGGAAAATTGCAATGTGCGGTACTACGTCTGGAAGTGTAGCTAACTTTCAAATACGAACTTTTTATTCAAAACAAGTTCAACTTTTTGGTATTTTAATTGGATCAAAATTAGAGTTGTTAGAACTAATTAACTTTGTAAATGAAAAAAAGATCATGCCAAAAATTGATTCCGTATTTCCATTGGCACAAGTACAACAGGCTCATGATAAATTGGAAAAAGGAGATCATTTGGGTAAGATTTTAGTAAAAATATAAAAATAATTTTACCTGAACACGGAACAATAATTCTTCTCGTTATTGAATGAAATATTTTCATCCAGATAACTAGAATAATTTACATCTTTACTTTAGGTAAATTCCAGTGTAGTTTTATGGATATCAACCTAATACCAGTTGTAACGAAAATTACGGCTATTGCGGTATATTCAAATGGCACGCTAAGATTAACCAGCAAAAGGAATACAATGACACCAATGAAACTTGCCACCGCGTAAACTTCCTTTGTAAAAACGATCGGCGGCTCTCTTACAAATACATCTCTTAAAATTCCACCACCAAAAGCTGTCAACAAGCCTGAAATCACGATTAGTACATAATTGCTGCTATACAGAGAATGTGCAATTGAGACTCCCGTAAAGGTAAATACTCCCAGTCCTACAGCATCAAAAATATTGAACAAATTTTCATATTTTTTAGTTTTATGATAAAGAAAAAAAATGACAATTGCGGTTATTGTTGTTAATACAATGTGAATAGTGTCTGAAAAATTATTTGGAGGAAATACTCCTAGAATTGTATCTCTCATAACTCCTCCAAGAATTCCTGTTACAGTTGCAAGAATTATTATTCCTACAATATCATACTTGTGTTCTATTGCCCTGAGTGCACCTGTTACGGCAAATACTACTGTTCCAAATAAATCCAGTACAAGTATTACAAGTGAAAAGCCGAGATCTAAATTGAACAATTAAAGATCGCTGTCAAGTTTAACATTGCAAAAAAAATGTTGTTTCCCGCTAGTACTGCCATCAGAATAGTTCATTGCTTTTTTCCATTTATCATATCCAGGATGTCTTCTGCAATGTCAATAGAAGTATGGGAATTGATATTTGGTTCCATTGTTACAAGTAAGATATACTTGTCCAAGTAAAAAGTCAGAATTGAAATCTTCTCTCTTTCAACATATGCGAATCTTGATCTGCCCATGTTGTCGTCAAATCTTTCTCGCATAGATTTACGCAATGCGGTATGTGTTAGGTATAATTCTTCATTGTTTTCGTCCATGATAGAATCTATACCCCCTCTCATTCCACCTGCAACAGGTAATCCCGTATCATCAATGACCGCTACATAGCGTATATCGCTATTCAGATTGAATATAGATTCACAAAGCTTTGAATAATCCATAGGTTCAGAAAATAAAGACTATCTATTATGTTTTTGATCAAAAGTACTCTCATAGAAATAGTTGTCTGTTTTCAAATTATCAATGTCAAAACAATCTTGTTTCTAGGATTCTGTGATATACCTAATTATGAAAGCTACGATTGTTTATTCCAGATACGATGTTGATAAATTCATGGATTAAAGTGTCGGAGTCTTTATTTTTCTTCATAAAATAATAAAGCTCTTCAGTAGCAGCATGATGGTCTACGCCAATGCTTTGTGCCAATTGTACTGAAATCAGTGATAATAATAATTTCCTCAGAATTATTTCTTTTCCATATTGTTTGATATCGAAAGATAACTCGGAGATAACATTTTTTAA
>DATBMS010000060.1:0-9345 GCA_036554685.1 Nitrososphaeraceae archaeon
CTTGTACCACAATTATCATTACCGTCACAGTCTAATTCTACAGATACATCTTTCATTTTTTTGTCTAAGGTCATGTTCATAACAGAATCTGCATTAAAATTTTTTTCAATAACTGGTTCATCTCCAAAATCAATGGAAAAAGCAGGATCTAGTTTGTATTCACCATTATCGGTGTGAATTTTAGCTACAGGTATATTTTCAAATGGAACAGCGGGAAATTTAACGGCGTCAACATGTATTTGCTGGAGGATGAGAAAACTGAGAGTTAAAACCAAAATCAAACTAGATAAGAGAACATTCATGGTTTTTGTTATCATCCATTGTATAATAGGAAGGTAATTAATTAAATTTGTCTGAGTTATGAATTGATCCTCCATAAGAAAGTAAATGGACCAACGACCTTCGATATCCAAGGAGGATAAATTTAAAGCTTGGTAGTAATCTCTATTAGATAGAACCTCATTTTAGAACCGATAGCGTCGTTAATTTAAGTGTAATGATATCGAAATCTTATTTAGCAATAGAAGAGCCATCACAAAATAAAAAAAAAGAAGGGAAAGTGAGCAGTTAAGTCCATGCAATTTATGACTTGTTGTTTAGGAACCGTTCTTCTTTCTGAGACAGTCGCTTTTTGCATCGTCATCTACTGACTGGATCATACTGCACTCTTCATGGTTAGTGTAGCACAGGAAATCATTCGGGCTAATCGGGGTAGAATAACACCACAAGAATGCAACACCTGATTTTGCGGCCTCGAGGCGTTGTACGCCATGAAAATCTACTATTGTTGACCCAAGCATTGCAATTGACAATGTTATTATTATCCCGAGTGTTCTGCTCTTATTCATTAACGTTTTTCTAGAAGATATAATAATTAAGGTTTCGGGGAAAAATCATATATTAAAAAATTCGGAATTTTGATACTACTACCAGGTTCCCTAAATGTTCTCTGAATAGGATTTAACAGTTTGCCTCTACTTTTTCACCAGGTTAATCGCTTTCAAGGCCGATCTGACATCATCAAGTAAATCTAAGTAGCAAGTTTGTTCTTTATCAAGTGATATTCTTTTGTGGCAAGGTAAATTTTTCTACATTCTATTAAATTGGTTGGTAACTAAGCAACTATCTATGTCTACTTTCTAACTTTTTGATTTTTGCTTCTAACTTATCGATCCTACTTTTTCTATCTTGAGAATTTCTACCTTTCTTATTAATCGATGCTCAGTTCAATAAGCTACTATACTATTCTCAATCGGTTGTCGAAGTCTCTTCCAATTTCAGGTCGTCAGTAATCGCATTTGATAAAGGAGTTTTTTTGCTCAAGTCGGTGAGCACGATTTTTATCGACACGCTTTGCAAAGATTTGTCATGAAGGGTAGTCCTTAGCACCTGTTCGCCGCCATCGCTTTGAAGAGTAAATCCACTCCCAATTGAAGTAGTTTTAATGAGTGTTCCGTTGGGAGCATAGACCTCCATTACTGCGTTTACTAGTTGATTTTGTATTTTTTCATCTTCAAGAGTATATTCTATGTTAGCTTTAATTTGGTTCGCATCAGTATTTATAAGAGGAATAAAGCTCGAATTTACAGCCGAAATATCTATCGACCCACTTTTTTGTGAGAAAGATTCTGTGACGCTAGTAAGCATAATAAATATCGAAAAAGCCAATATCAGGATAATTAAAAATCGAGATACGGTTGGCAACATATTCTTCTGAAGATAATCCATGGCAGTTGTTAATTAGAATCTTGCTCGATTTAAATAAATTAGAACATTATTCTTAATCACATGTGATTTGAGTAACTGATTCTCATGAAACCTGATGCCACCCTTACTAGTTGTTCTTCATACCCATTACATTATTTATTATTACATTTTTACATTCTAATGTTAATTACAAATTTAAGAAAAAGGAATCGAAGAAATCGAAGAAATCAACTTAATATAATGCCAAATTGAATGTGAAAATAGATTTACAAACCACTGGTCCCACTGTTAGTATACGAAACTGTATATTTACATGTCCCGTTCTCTTTCACCAACAATTTGGACCCGAATTATTAACAATGCGCATCCAGACGGGCCTGTAAATTATTCATTATATCCCCATTAACTGATAGTCGTCATTAGCACTTAAATAAACTCTCTATTTTCTTCCAACAATTACTATAGCTTCGTTCTCGAACCTAACTTTTCCAGTACTGTCGGCATACTTTTCTGATCCTTTACTAATTGCCTTTTCTATTTGTTTCCTTCTTTCGTTTGTCTCGCCTGCCAAGACTTTTTGAAGAGCAGGGCCACCGTGGTCAATTGTAAAGGTTGTAAAATCATCAGTTGAATCAAAAATTGAAACTACGTTTACTCTTTCGGTAACAATATCGATGAATCCTGATTCTTCATAGAATTTCTTAAGATTATTTTGGTCAGACATGCTAAATGGTCCAGGCGTTCTTGGAGGAGGACTGTTTGTTTCTTTGAGTACTATGTTCATAGGTACGGAAATGAAAGGAACTTTCTCAGGCGAGGCCCAAACAGCGGCTGCGAAATGACCACCCTTTACTAAAGACCCGTAAATTTTAGATAAACCTACCTTAGGATTTGGTAAAAACATCAGTCCCCATCTGCATAGTGCTGCGTCAAATGTTGAGGACGGTAGATCAACTGTTTCTGCATCACCCCCTTTAAATTCAACAATCTCTTGTAGACCTAAAGAGATAGCTCTTTCTTTTGCGAAGGATATCATTCGTGGTGAAATATCTATCGCAAAAATGTGACCAGTGTTGCCTACTTGTTTTGCAGCTGTGAGAGCTGGTTCTCCTATGCCTGTAGCGATATCCAAGACCTTAGAACCTGGTTTTATCTCTGCGAGTTCCACAAGACGTTTACTAACTTCTTGAGTGGCAGATTCTATTGTCTTCCACCACTTTTGCCAACCAGGAGCTGCATTATCATAGCCATGGCTTAATTCCTCCTTGTATTGTTTTGAATCAATTGTCAAATAGTTCGTTGTTTGATTCAATGTTTACGGTATAAAAAGATTCAAGTCCTAAATAATTGGATAGATAAGTTCAAAACGATGGAGAAATACAGGGATAGGTGTTGATATTAATTAAATGAAGAGCGACTTTTTAACCGATTTTTGGAAAGGGTTCCTTGTTGCATTAGGCGTCTCGGGGGCCATCTTTCTATTTGTCGAGTTGACAAGATAAAATGAATAAAAATAATACGTTCGAACTAGGGAGATCTATAACAAAGGTATTACTATTTCACAGAAAACCAATAACAGCAGAGAAACAAAAGCAACAACTAAAAGAAAAAGCAAAATATCTGGTTGAATATTAAATCAAATTTCCTGCGCTCACCCATAATTGTTCCCCCAATACATTCAGTCATATCTCGACCAGTTAAGGTTGGGGTAAGACATATTTGAGCACCAAGATCAAGAAACTGGAGCCGTATCTATATACAGTCTTTAAATATTCAATAAGTTTCCCTCAAGCTAAGCTAAGCATATTAATTTTAATATTAACGAAAAAGTATATCAGAAATAATGAATGATTTTCAGCAAAAGATCTCTGAAATCAATGTCCAAAAGGTAGCCGAAGGGATGAATGAGAAAGGATATTTCTTGTTATCACAATTCTTGCCTGCAAAATACTGTAAAGAACTTATCGACAAATATGATGATGAAGATCTTTATCGTAAGGTTATTACTATGGAAAAATATCGTTTCGGTTTAGGAGAATACAAATATTTTAAATATCCTTTACCCAATTTTGTTCATGATATAAGAAAAGGTGTATATCCTATACTTGCTCCTCTTGCAAACAATTGGATGCGCATGCTAAACCTAAAAAGACAATTTCCTCATGAGTTTGAAAGGCTTCAAAAGTTATGCCACGAAAATAATCAAACCGAATGTACAGTTCTTATTCTAAAATATAGCAAGGGAGGATTTAATACACTACATCAGGATTTATATGGGAATATTTTTTTTCCCATGCAGCTCGTACTTTTTCTTAACGAACCGGATGCGGACTATTTTGGAGGAGAATTTGTATTGACTCAACAAAACCCAAGAACACAATCAAAAGCCACAGTACTTAGACCACGTGTGGGAGATATGCTCATTCTTACTACAAATTTCAGACCAATGAAAGGTAACAAAGGTTATTATCAAGTGCAAATGAGGCATGGTATAAGCGAGGTTCATGATGGAAAACGACACACACTAGGAATTATTTTTCATGATGCTATGCATTAGTAATTTGAAATTAAAAAGAGTAGAATTCAGTGATTAGCAAAAATAACAAGTAGCTGATTTAATATTTAATTGTACATAAGCTACGAATCCTAACCCAAAAAAAGGCAGTTGTAAAATACCCACGGTGATATCTATCTCGTCATCTATTATGGCAACTACCCGTTTACCTATAGTCGGCACAGAAGATCGTCATCTTTCTACCATCTCTATGATTTCAATCCAAAACGAGGTATACGCTCATCTTTAATAATGGCAGCGTAAACTTGTCTGTTAGTCTAGACAAATTACATGAATTCCAATAATAAGATCGATTCTCTAACCTCCGACAGGTTTGATTATAAACTATGTCATAGTATATTACATTGATTTGAAACAAAATAGTTTTCCTATGAGAGATTGGCATGTTAACAATATGGAGCAAACGCTTGTTAGATATGTCGTGGGACTTTCAGAGAGCGCAACGCGATGGGAAAAAAGGGTGAATAAGAGGTATGGTACTATCGGTAGAGTAACTAAGAAAGTTGAATATGATATAAAGCATGGAGTGGAAAAAGAGGAAGTTTATACATTTTTACAATCATTAAGAACTGAACCTTCTTTTTCTGAGGTCAGAAATCATGAAGGTTCATTGACCAGGTTGAATGATCTACAAAAATATTTCAATGATTCAACTGGATGGTAATTTTCATAAGCGGACGTATTTGATTAACATTAGCTAACTAATTAAAATTAGTTAATGACAAATATTTTTATTTATAACAAATAAAATTCTAGTTTTAGAAATTCCATTTTAGGTTCTGTTGAATATTAATCGGAACCCGACGGCCGAATGAATGAAGTAAAACTTTAAAGCTTAGAAGATTATTTCATGAACTAGAATCCTAATTTAGAACCGATAGCGTCGTGGGTACTGACGGCTCATCAACACTTCTTAATAGTTTTGTTGTCCATAAGGGTATCGTAGATATAAAAATGGTAAATATTGGAAACAGCAGGGACGATAGAACGCACTCATGTGACTCTTGCAATTCAGGCAGTCAAGTAGAGTGGTGTGAAAGCTGTAACACATTTATGTGCAAGAATTGCGACAACGAAGTTCATTCCGTCAGTCTGCCTTAACTTTAAGATTTTCACGGTTCAAAGAGTTAGCAGACAGTTTCTCAAATTTTGGGGACTTTACTGCCATTGATATATTGAGGCGGCAATTGTTCTGGTATTGTAGTGTTAAGACTACACGAATTCGATTTATTTATGATACCACAATTTAGCACAGTGCCATTAGATGGGATATTGACTGTGGTATTACCTGTTTGACCTAAGTTCGGATATGTAGTTATATTGGATGCTCCAGTATTCCGAAATAACAAAAGTACCCAATTCTTTTGAATAGCTTTAACTGGCTTATATTCTATCTCAGTATTAGAACCGTTTACAATTTCTTGTACTTTTCCTGTTTCTCCCTTTATTGCATTATTAAAACTTTTGAGCTTTCTAAATGACGCATCTGCATCAGTGCTTTTTAGTAGAGAAGATTGTTGTTCCGCATCTGAATCTGCTATCTTGGTATCATTACTGTCTAGCAGTACAATTCTTTCCTGGCTAGTTAATTTGAGAGATTGAAGGATTTCATTATATGTTTTGAGATTTAATCCACCTGATAACACTCCTATTCTAGAAATAGTTTGATTGCCATCATCCATGTTAAATACTGGAAGTGTCATCTGTGCCTGTTTACTACCGGTCGATAGGCTTCTAATCACAGTACTAAGCAGGGTATGATTTGATTCAGTCGCAGCCTTATAGTAATCCCTAAAGGACAAATCATATGTAGAGAAATTCTGTTGGCGAGCGAATGGTTCTAATAGGTATACAGTCCCATTTGGCATGAGAAACAATAAAGAAACAAACTCTTCGGGATATTTTGAAAGTATCTCTTGTGCAACTTGTCTTTTGTCCAAGTCCGCATTTTCTGGTATTCCTTTAGAGACCGGACTAAATAGACCCAATAGAAGAGGTTCTCTCATTTCAGGTAACATACTCGTAAATTCAAGAATTGCTGCTGCCTTCTCAAGTCTGTTTTCAATTACATCAGATATTAGGACTAAATTATTATCTGCTTCCTTAACGGCAGCAAGCACAGACTCGGCTCTGGTGAAGGAAGTGTTCTGATTGATTGCAAGAGCTGGTAAAATGCTAGATAATCCTAAAAGAGGACAACCCCGATTATAATGCCATTTACGAACATTCAGTATGTGGAAAAATGGAAGTTGTTTATAAGCCTATGGAATCGATACACACTGAAATGTGCATACGCAAGAGAATTGGATATAGGTTTTTAATTCCAGAATTACACCAGATGAAAAATTAGAGATTCTGACGCACACCCATCTGAAAAATCAGATTTGCCCCGTTGAACTCCGAAGGATTAATTATAATGCAAGTAAAATAAAACTATAAAGCGTTCCGGTTAGAAATTAGACATTATCCCATTTTAGAACCGATAGCCTCGTGGGTACCGACGGCCCCAGACCCGTAGAATTAGTTCTACCAAATGAAAGGCATTTTCCAAAATAGTCTCTTTTAAATGTGTTAGATTATTATCGGTTTGCAATGTATAAACCAAAAATACTGGTTCTAGCACTTGCTGTGGTGATACCTTTAGTTTCATTTTCATTGGCACACATAAATTTTGCATTTGCACAGGAGAAGGCGCCATCACAAGGTTTTAGTGCAATCCTTTCAGGAGGAGAAGAAGTTTCTCCAGTAGATACTGCTGCTACTGGTGTTGCCTCATTTACTGTGGAAGGAGGAGAATCAATTAAATATGATGTGAACGTTACTGGCATGGATAAGGTTACTGCAGCACATATTCATAATGCGCCCAAAGGTAAGAATGGAGAAGTTGTAGTTACGTTGTTTAAGGCTGATAGTCCGACTGGCCAAATATCAGGAAGTTTGGCCAATGGATCTATCACAGCTTCTAACTTGGAAGGGGAGATGAAGGGAAGCCCTTTCCGCGACATAATCAGGGCCCTGGAACTTGGTGAAGCTTACGTGAATGTTCACACCGAGAAAAATCCTAACGGTGAAATACGTGGACAGATTAGTGCTGTAGAATAGAGGAATTATATCCCACATTTTTTATTTGATATTGGTTTTTTCAACGTCCTACTCCAAATTCCGAATTTAGACCGCCTTCATTCAACCCGACATTTACACTATTTCAGAAGCCAAATATAATCTGGATCATTGCCAATAATGTCTTTGTGGAAGCCGATACTATTATTTAGGAAAGACAATGATTTGCTTTGTGTATTATTGAATAATATTACTCCATCGAATACCCAACGATCATCAGCGAGTCTTCCTATTGAGGAAGTTATCCAAGTAATACTTTGTCCATCTGGAGTTTCAAATGTCCCATTACCTGTACTCTGAATTAATTTATCTGATAAATGAATGCTTCTGTAAGTCTGATTATTAGTAACATTTCCTACTCCCCTTAAGAATCCTTGGTCAGAGGCACGATCCTCTGTCACTAGGTAAGGGGTTAATGATATATTTTTTGAACCTAAGGACATTGTTTTATTAGCGCTATAAATCGCATCAGCTACGTCCAAAGGCGGAGCAACTTGTTCGGTAACGCTTGGCTGAGGACTTTGTGCTAACAAATCTATGGCAAAATAGGGCAAAACTGCCAAACTGGAAATTAACAACGACAGAGATAATGATAACTTTGTTATCCTATTCAATTCGAGTTCTATGAAATGTTATGATTTAAATAGATTTAGAAAGCATAATTTGTAATAACGAATTTGTATCAACTAATTCAAATAGTACGCTCTTGCATTTCATGTAGAAATGACACAGGATAATAAGACTCCAACGATGGTTCACTTTGAAATCCCTGCAGATGATGTAGAACGTGCGAAAAAATTTTACTCAACTTTATTAGGTTGGAAAATAGAAAAGGCTGAAGTAAAGGTAGATGCAGATACGATGGATTATTGGATGATATCTATCTCGGGTGATGCTAATGAAAAATCTTCATTAGGTGGAGGTTTGATGAAAAGAAAGGATCCTCAACAGCCTAACTTGAATTATATTGGGGTACCTTCAATTGATGAATACTCAAATAAGGTTAAGGATTTAGGAGGTAAAGTTGTGATGCCAAAAACTAAAGTGGAGGGTTATGGCTCATTTGCGGTATGTACTGACACAGAGAACAATTCATTTGCCTTATGGGAAATGGCACATCAGAAATAACAGGTATTAATAGTATCAAAAATAGGTAAAATTATGATTCCTAGTTTCTATCTCTTCGATAGGAAACATAATGGATGTGTGTTATACATGGAGTTATTGATTAATAAATTGTGAGTAACAACTATCTTTCCTTCTGATTATATCCGAATTGTTAACAATGCGATTCCCGACGAGCCTGCTAACTGCTCGGGTTATTATACTAGTTTAGAAGAGAATAAAATAACAGGGAGACTAAAGATGAGAGACTGTTAGAGCAGAAAATAAGATGACCAAAGTCTACAGCCTCCTTCAAATCAGCATTCCTCATTGGCTAACTAATTTTCAAACAAAATGCTAGACTTTTCTTTACCTACCAGCAATTCACTACGAGGAATCTTGAGATGTTTCATTCTGATACGAATATCAATGTATTGAGTAAACCCAACTCTAAGCTTCATTAAATCTAACGAAAGACAAGAATCGACACAGCAACCGGCATCCGTCCTAAATGGCACTTGCTCAATGAGTCTTCTTGATAGACGCGACAAAGCAAACCCTTGATGCAATACAGGAATTATGGCATTGGAATCTTTTACTTTCGATAGCAACAATTCAATCTGTGCTATCTTGTACCAACGGTATCCTTCATATGTTGCTGTGCGAGGGGGATCTGGAGGCAAGAAAGATGAAATGTTAGTATCGATAGTGGTATCATCACGGCCATTGTTGTTGCACCAGCCAGATATGGAATCATACGACTCGTCATGATTTACTATTGCATCAACATCTTCTTGAGTCACAATAAGATCGTCGGGCAGGATCATAAAATGAGTGTA
>DATBMS010000013.1:0-3358 GCA_036554685.1 Nitrososphaeraceae archaeon
GTTGTAACGGCTGAATTTGGATTTGGAGAATTGTTTGTAGGCGCTATAATTATTGGAATAGTAGGAAATGCAGCTGAGCATAGCAGCGCTATTCTTCTTGCAAGGAAAGGAAAAATGGATCTGTCAATTGGTATTGCTGCAGGTTCTGGGACGCAGATCGCCTTGTTTGTTGTCCCCATTCTTGTAATTGCAGGAATACTGTTAAACAGACCATTTACACTAGTATTCACAGGATTTGAGATAGTAAGTGTACTATTAGCAGCAATCATAATGAATCTAATAGCACATGATGGAAAAAGTAATTGGTTTGAGGGAGTGATGTTAATCGCAGTTTATATTATAATTGCTATCGGATTCTTTTTTATTCCTTAAGTGGTGTCAAGTATATAGATTGAGCATATCAAAATAGCATGCATTAAGAACTAACATGATTATGATTATGATACTGGATAGTTCATATTACTTAACAAAATACACAGTATTAAGGCATGCCAGATTGGGATTTAGAATTTAGTATAAAGTCAATTTCCTTTACGATCGATTCTTTATGGTATTTGATTCCAGTAAATACATAGAGTTCTGCCTTTTTTACTTCCTCAAATGATAATATTCTCTTAAACATTGAATCAATTGCAAATACATCATTACCAAATACAGATACAATAATAATATTATCATGACTAATAATGGGAGTGCGCAAGAAAGGATATTCTGTCGTTTCTCTGTAAAGCCTTTCTAAAACTTTGTAAGAATTAAAGTTATTCTTGTCCTTTTCTGGCTCTCCTTTTTCACCCTCATTATTATCATTAACGTAGATTAGTAGTCCAAACACAACAAATCCTTTCATCAAGCTAGGATTACAAATTATGGAAAATCGTACTACTCCATTATCTTTCAGTTTATTTAGAATTCTATTAGCAGTTCTTGTTGAAATGGATACTAAATTTGCCATATCTATGATTCCAATTTGTGGATTCAACACTAAGCATCTTAATATTTGAAGGTCAGTATGAGTGAGAAGGGGCCGTTGTTGCTGCTTCTTATGTACCTTATATTGAAAACCCTTTGCAGTGTTAGCTAAAATAACCTTCTCAACAAGATCGGTGTCTAATAATAAAGTGACATTGCTATGAACTTTTCCTACAATTTCTCTATTTATTATAGATGTTGCTCTAGTAGCAATACGAAATATAGAAATTTCTCCTAGCACTTCAATTTCCGCAAGAATATCACCTAAACGTTCAAGATATTCGATAATTCTTTTTCGCCTAGCATGACTACTATCCTTATTACTATTCCTATTAGTACGCTTCTCCTCCTGTTTTGTAATTATGTAATAGACGTTATGGTCTAAGAGTGCAAAGTTAATGTCGGCTATGTATTCTTGAATTATACCTATAGATATCATTCTTTTGACTCTTGTTTTGATGCTATTTCGGGTCAAGTGGAGTGCCGAGCCTATTCGTGCATATGATAAACGGGAATCTCCTGCTAATAGACCGATAATTTTTCGATCAGTCTTGTCCAATGTATAGTCTTGATTATTCACTTCAACGATATTGTTATACTATATACAACATACTCATAAAGTCAATGTCTGGTACGTGCAGCATCACTCCCACCAAGACTAAGTAGATTCTGTCCTATATTATTTCATGGATAATAAAAATAAAGGGAAAATCTTAGTGATAGGTGCAACTGGCACCGTTGGAAGTGAAGTACTAAAGCGGTTGGTATCAACATCTTCTGATAACAGTATCAGAGCTGCCGTGCATTCTAGAAATAGAGCTGATGAGATCAGTAGACAGTACACGAATAAGGGCATAGAAATTGTTGATCTGGATTACATGCAGCCAGAAACTATCACAAATGCTTTAATTGATATAAATAGACTATTTTTACAAACATTACCCGTTCCTGATGCAATTAATATTTGTTCTAATATAATAAGAGAGGCAAAGAAAAATGGTGTTAAATACATTGTAAAATTATCTGCCATGGGAGCTGACTCTAAACCTGGATCTACCATCTTAAGATTGCATGGTGAAGAAGAGAAAATTATTAAAGAATCTGGGATATCATATACATTCTTACGTCCTCCTGCATTTATGCAGAATTTTATAACTCAGTTTGGTCAAACAATAAAGACCCAAAATGCATTTTATGCTCCTGCTGGAGATGCAAAGATGAGTTTTGTGGATACTAGAGATATAGCCGCAATAGCTGCTGCGATGTTGATGAATGGTAATAATGGATCGAACAAGCAGCACATGAATAAAGCATATGATATCACTGGCCAGGAATCATTATCATATAGCCAAGTTGCAGAAATTCTTTCTAATGGAATTGGTAGAAAAATATCGTATATAAATATAAATGAAAATACTGCAAAGGAAGGACTGAAACAGATAGGTATGAATGATTGGTTTATCAATATTATGATAGAGCTATTCAGAATTATTAGAACAGGTTATGGATCAGAAACGACCACTGAAATAGAACGTATTACTGGAAGAAAACCTATAGCTTTTGCACAATTTATAAAAGATTATGCTAAAGCATTTAGATAAAATTGGCTTGGATATAAACCCGATTTACCTTGATAAGTAATAATAGATTATTAATAGCGATAGGAAAAAATGGATATGAAGATGCAATCAAGGTAATATTCCAAATTGCATCTCTGCGAAATATAATTGATATCCATTTATAATATCATGTCAAGAAATTATAACTTGTATGGGAGAGGATGATTAATTATCATATATTTACAGTAAAATAATTTCCAATATGATACAAATTTGATTTTTAGATCTATTCATCATCTGAATTAGAACCTGGATCATCGGAAGAAGTCTCTTCTTGATTTTCATTGATATCTAGAGATGACAGTGGCGGTTGTGGTCCCGAAGTCCCATTTAACACTAGTCCAGGCAAAGAAACGGGTAATATCGCACTCAGATCAAGATCCGATCTAATATCATTGGAGTACTTTTCAGACTTATCCGCATTGGTAAGTGTTACAATAGTCGATATATTCTGTATTCTGGGGTCAGTTAGTGTACTTGCAAGCTGGATTGTGCCAGCTGTATTATTCAAGATAAAACCCTCTGGAAAAGATGATAGTTTTATTAATGTACCATTTATACGATCGTAAATACCCATAACGGCGTTTAATTTCTGTCCTACTATAGATACATCCCCAATGCTGTAATTTATTACAACTTTCACTTGATTTCCCTCTGAATTAACAAGAGGTAAAGCAGTGGCTTGAAGTACAGATATAGTACCACGTTCTTGAGCAAACAGGTCTTCTGTTGAAGATAAAGAAAAACAAACATACAGAGATACAAGAAAA
>DATBMS010000066.1:0-2694 GCA_036554685.1 Nitrososphaeraceae archaeon
ATTATTAGGTTACCAAATGAAATATGAGTAAAAATAATTTATGTATTGACTTAATTTATTTATCATATATTATTTAATAATTTATATCAAATCTAAAAATAAAAATGAAAAAGACAAAAGTCACATCAGATTCTTTTTTTGTAATGAGTATAATAAATATTATTTCAGTATTATTTAATAAAACATATTCAACAATAAATAAAATTAATATAATTGCTATTTTTGTCTTTGCATCATCTTCAGTTTTCCTGTACCTTGGTATGCCAATTGCGGAATATCCTAGTCAGTCTCTTCTTGTTGTAGGTACTGCCGATGCTGCTCAGGAAGAAGAAGAAGAAGTAAATACAGAAGGTCCAACTCTTAAAGATCCTAATCTAATTGCTGAAGTAGTTTACAAGGGATTGAAAGAGCCCACAGCTATGGAGTTTTTGGGACCAGATGATATATTGGTGCTGGAAAAAGGCGAAGGTACTGTACAAAGAATTGTAAATGGTGAAATTCTACCAGCACCATTAATTTCTCTTAATACAGACTCTAGCGATGAAAGAGGAATGCTTGGTATAGCTATTGCCAAGGATGATTCCATTACTACTAATAATGCTGCTGCTACTACTACTACAACTACTGCCAACGGACCTGACGACTTTATGAATGCAAATCAGAATGCAAATCAGAATGTTTTCTTATTTTTTACAGAAGCTGCAGTAGGTGAATTTCCTATGGGCAATCGTGTTTACAAGTATGAACTAGTAAATGATAATACTAAATTAGCAAATCCCACATTGCTTATTGACCTGCCAGCTTTACCTGATAACTCTCATGTTGGAGGAGTCCTCAAGATGGGACCTGATAATAATCTTTATTTCATAGTTGGGGACCAAAGACCAACTGCACTTACTAGGCTCGATTCGCCAGAGTCACAGACCAAAGAACAGAATTATTTAAACGGAAAAGAACCTGATGGAAGATCTGGTATGTTGAGGATCACACAGGATGGTGAGACAGTAGGAGGTGTAGGAATTTTTGGAGATCAACATCCCCTTGATAAATATTATGCATATGGAATAAAAAATAGTTTTGGATTTGATTTTGATCCTGTAACAGGTAATCTATGGGACACAGAAAATGGTCCATCACACGGTGATGAAATTAATCTCGTTGAAGAAGGATCTAATGGCGGATGGGCTAAAATTCAAGGAATATGGACATTAGACGATGTTTGGGAAAAAGGAGAAGTTGTAACCCCTCCAATAAATTCTGAGGATTATGGCTTGGTAACCTTTGGTGGAAAAGGGAAATATAGTGCTCCTGAGTTTACATTTGATGTTGCACCCACTGCTCTCAAGTTTCTTAATTCTGATAAGTTAGGTAATAAGTATGAAAATGACATGTTTGTAGGAGATATCAAGAATGGCAATCTTTACCACTTTGAATTAGATGAACAGAGACAAGGATTGCTGCTTGATGGACCACTTGCAGATAAAGTTGCTGAGGATGAAGAAATTGAACAAGTTGTCTTTGGCAACGGATTTGGTGGTATTACTGATATAGATGTTGGACCTGATGGTTATCTCTATGTTCTTGCATTTGATGGAACAATTTATAGAATAGTGTCAACTATGACCAACGAAAAAGAAGACACATCATTTCAAGAACAACAGTAAATTCTAATACAGAGAATGATAAATTGATGACTTTGACAAGATCTGGAATGCTATTTTCAATATATAGTATCATTATCTTTCTAACCATTATCATAACAATTCCATCAATCAGCATAGACCATACCGACGGATTAACTATTAAAAATTATTTTGAAGTATATGGTTCTCCTCTTGCTATCGACGACTTTACCTCTGCTAGTAGCATACCGGAAGACTTCAATTTTGGAGCTGCAGGCGATTGGGGGTGTACATCTGACACAATAAAAACATTAGAAAATATTCTAGACAAATCTCCAGAACTCATGTTAGGACTCGGTGATTATTCATACGAAGATAGTGCTCAATGTTGGCTCGATATGATAGATCCTATTGCAGACAGAACGATGATCGCAATTGGAAATCATGATGTTGAGTCGCCTGAAAAACTTGATGCGTATATGAATAATTTTGGGTTAAAAGAGCAATACTATTCATTTGACTATGAAAACATTCATTTTACTACAATCTCAATAGAACTTCCATTTGAAGAGGGGTCATCGCAGTATAGCTTTGTAAACAATGATCTTGAAAAGGCTTCTATGGATCCTAACATAGATTGGATTGTAGTATATTACCATAATTTAGCGTATACTTCACCAGCAGATGTTGGTAAAGGCAACTCTGCAGATAAGGAATTGAGAGATACTTATCATCCATTATTCGATAAATACAATGTAGATCTTGTATTGCAAGCACATAATCACAACTACCAAAGATCATATCCTATAATCTATAATTTTGAGGATTCAAAAAATCCCACAATAACTGATAATGACAAGAATAAATATTACAATCCAAAAGGTATAATTTTTAGTACAGTAGGTACGGGTGGAGCAGAAGCTTATCCCTTAACAGGACAAGCACCTTATATCGCCAACCAATATATAGGATTTGGTTTTTTAAATATGGATGTAATGAATAATGGAGAAACTCTTAGTGGGAAATTCTATGCTAACGATGGAAAAATAAAAGACCACTTTACTATTACAAA
>DATBMS010000018.1:0-5252 GCA_036554685.1 Nitrososphaeraceae archaeon
TTATGACTATGTACTCTGATTCAAATATTCTCTCCCTTAGTCCAAAATCGGAATCCGCTGACTCAGATGTTGCTTATTATGAGCTGGAAAGCAATATGAAGGAGATTCTTACTAAAGACAAAAAATTCATTGAACACTTACATAAAACAAACGCAGACTTTAAGAACGGCTTTAAAGAATTCACTCATTCTGATTAGTGTCCATGCCCTATGTACATACCCATGAACATGGAATTACACTTCTAATCATTACTATCTTTGATCCATTGGCCTAGTTTCTAGAGTAAGTTCAATTTCCTGCGGCTTACCATCTCTAAGGATACCAAGACTGATTGTGTCACCCTCAACTTTATTATTTGAGATGTATGTTGCCATATCTCTCAAATTTTCTATGGGTTGCTTATCAGCAGTAATAATGATATCTCCGCCCAATTCTATTTGAGTTCCATTGATATCTGTGATCCTATAGCCACCCTCAAGCCCAGCCTTGTCTGCAGGTCCATCGGAAATTACTGATACTACTAAAATGCCGGTACTTTGATTAACCATCAGTTCTGAAGCAATCTCCGCATCCATATCAATGCCATCAATGCCCAACCATAAAGGTTCTGTATCGAGTCGTAGTGGTCTTTCAGCCAAAACAACATTTACTGTTTCAAGTTTACCATCTCTTATAACAGTCAAATTGACACTTTGTCCAACCTTCTTTTGTTGTTCCAGATATATCAATATGTCATCAATTTTAGAAACATTTTGATTATCAATTTTTACAATGACATCTCCAAACAAATTAGTCTGTCTTCCGTTAATTTCTACCATTTTATCTCCACCTTGAATTCCAGCCTTAGATGCTGGTCCCCCAGGACTAGTATCTATTACAAGAAATCCTTTCGTTGTGTTTAATTTCATAACCGAGGCAATCTGTTCATTGAGGTCTACTCCTGAGATTCCAATCCATGGATGTTTGTAGGAATGTTCTGATATCAAAACTGGTACCACTCTTTGAATGGTACTTGACGGTATGGCAAATCCCACACCAGTATATGCACCTGTTAATGAAAAAATAGCGCTGTTAATTCCAATCGCTTGACCCCTCAAATTGAGCAATGGTCCTCCAGAGTTTCCTGGGTTAATCGCCGCATCGGTCTGAATTATCTCGGGTATAGAAAAGGAGGTCGGCGGAACCAGTCTGTTCTCTTCATCAGGCATTAATTCTGGACCTGGCGGACCTTCTGGATTCTGTGATGGAATGACTCTTCCTAGTCCGCTAACTATTCCCTCGGTCATAGAACCAGAAAGTCCAAACGGGTTACCTATGGCAATTACATGTTCTCCGATTTTTACATCCGAAGAATTACTGAGGACCAGAGGAATCATTGATTGATTATTCGGATTTTCAATTTGTAAAACAGCAAGATCAGAAAAGGGGTCGCTACCTACAATTTTTGCCTTGAAGGATCTATCATCAAGAAAAGTGACAGTAACATTATTTGTATTAGTATCATTTGTATTAGTATCATTAAACGATCTATTACGAACTACATGGTCATTTGTAATAATATGACCAGATGTGTCAAAAATAAAGCCTGAACCCAATGCGGAAGAACGAGGATCTTCGCCGGACACAGTAATCTGCACCACAGAATTCTTTACCCTGTCAAATAATTTGGGCAAAAGAGTATCGTCGACGGCTGTTGTCTGTGCATAAGAATTTACAGAAATCAAGCTAAAAATAAACAAAAACGAGACCGGAATTAGAACATATAATCGAAAATATCTGACACTAGTTAAATGGCCCATTGTAAGATGCTCTATAAAATAGTTCACATGAATTCTACTCTAAAAAGTTAATTTATATCTATTGTTTTAAGAATCCGAGAAGCTTTGATGCACATTTGGCTACAAATCCTTTATTACTTGATTAATAATTTAAATAGCTTTACAATTTGAGAAGAGTCTTCTTATTCATCTTTCCTTTTACTTATTTTTCTTCTAAAAAAGTACCTGGAATTTTATATTAAGAATGTTGGTTACCACATATAAGTAATAACTCGATTATCAATTGCAATAGGTATAGAAAATAGATGGAAAGAGAAGTAGAGAGAATTGTTAAATATTTGGTTGAAGAGGAAGCTGTTCTTAAGTTGCTACGTATTCTTGAGAGGCAGGAAAACCATAATTATTGTAGGCTCAATGATGAAGATAACGGATTATCCTATTATTCTAGAAAATATAAAACCTGGGTATTACACAATAACTGTTTTCAATTAAATTAATAATTTACAACATATTGAGGGCTATTTTTTACCTTTATTGGTTTAAAGTAGTTAAAAGGCATAATCTGAATTTGTGAAGGATTTCAATCACACTTATTTCATAAAGTTTAAACGCTATGGAGATCAATTAGAAATATCGTCTATTTGAGGAGATAGATGTAACAACCGTATTGATTGGTGTAGAATCATGTGATTCGCACCAATCAATATTTGCTTTTATTTACTCTGTTTACTGAACAAGCAGATATTATAACATGAAATAAATTAAATACCCATTATGGACCTAACATCGTATCGATGAATGAGGAAGATGATGGTCATCCAAAGAGCTATCTTCTGCAACTTGAGAAGATGAATATTAATTTTGGAAAAATTGAGCGAAACCTGCCAATTGCGACTCTCATTGAAATTGCAATTCAAAGAAATGAAGGAATATTATCAAATTCTGGTGCATTATCGGTCAAGACTGGTAAATTTACAGGTCGCTCACCTGATGATAAATTCATTGTAGATGATGAAATAACACATAACCTTATCGACTGGGGTAAAGTGAATCATCCCATACCTACAGAAAAGTTTGATCAGATCTTTGAAAGGATGAAGCAACATGTATCTGGTAAGGACTTTTTTATTTTTGATGGATTTGTGGGAGCAGATCCGGACAATCGCCTGCCAATAAGGGTCTTTACCGATAATGCCTGGCATAATATTTTTGCATCCCAGATATTTATTCGGCCAACAGCTGAGGATCTTAATAATCATAAACCTGAATTCACTCTATTCTTTGTTAATGATTTTGCGTCGCTTCCTGAAATTGATGGGACCAAAAGTGGCACATTCATAATCATTAATTTTTCCAAGAGAATGATCCTAATAGGTTACACCTCTTATGCTGGTGAAATAAAGAAGGCAATGTTCTCTGTGATGAATTTTCTGCTTCCTCAGAGGGGGATATTTCCCATGCATTGTTCTGCCAATATGGGAAAGAATGGGGAAACCGCCTTATTTTTTGGATTATCAGGGACAGGGAAAACAACATTATCTGCAGATCCAGATCGGCGCCTTATAGGGGATGACGAGCATGGATGGTCTGATAAAGGGATTTTTAATTTCGAAGGCGGATGTTATGCAAAGTGTATAAATCTCAACAAAGAAGATGAACCGCAAATTTGGAATGCAATAAAATTTGGTTCTGTAATGGAGAACGTAATTGTTGATGAACATACACGTGAACCAAATTTTGAGGACAGCTTTCTAACAGAGAACACTCGAGTGGCTTATCCATTAGACTTTATCCCGGGCGCAATAATTCCATCAGTGGCCACTCATCCCAAAGTCATGATCTTTTTAACTGCGGATGCATTTGGCGTATTGCCGCCAATAGCAAGACTAACAAAGGAAAGTGCCATGTATCATTTTATTTCTGGTTATACCAGTAAGCTAGCAGGTACAGAAAGAGGTATTACTGAACCTAAAGAGACATTTTCCCAATGTTTTGGAGCGCCCTTTATGCCATTACACCCAATTCGATATGCAAGAATGCTTGCAGAAAAGATTTCAAAACACAACACAAATGTATATCTAATAAACACTGGCTGGACTGGAGGACCATATGGAATAGGTAAGAGAATGGATCTAAAATATACTAGAGCAATGGTATCTGCATCTATTAACGGTGATCTTGAAAGGATAAAATATAAACACGACAATATATTCAATCTAGAAATTCCATTTTCATGTCCTCAAGTCCCATCAGAAATTTTAGATCCCAGTTATTCATGGTCTAACCGGGATCAATATATTATGGAAGCGAAAAGATTGGCTCATTTATTTATAGAAAATTTCAAGAGATTCGGTAAAGAAAGCGAATACTTGGCTAAATTTGGGCCCCAAATTTAGATTCAAAGTGGTAGCCCGGAGCAGATTCGAACTGCTGTCCTCAGGTATCTTTTCATGACGATCCAGAGCCTGAAATCCATAGCCCTCCTGTGGAGTTTGACCGCTAGATTCGGCATCGACACAATCGTGTAGATTCGACCGGGCTAATTCACGAGCTACAACTAGAAACTTTCAAACAAATATTTATCAATATCTTTTGTTTAACCAACTTATATTTAGATTAGTAAACTTAAACCCTTATTCGATAGGCTTGTGGATGTTAGTTCAAAAAAAAGGAAGATGTTTATCTAAATTTTGTAAAATCTAACATATCAGAAGTAACCAAGAAAATATACGACTATATAAATTTGAAGAGTTGATTGGACAACAAAATCAGATAATACCGCATTTGATGTCATTGAAGGACAAAAAATTATAACCAATACGTATATGAAAGATACATCTTTAACAGCAGAAACTTTGAAAAATCTATTTAAGGTTAACTGCCAACTGATAGACCATGAATTCATCTCTCACTTTTTGACATAATTGACTAATGGTAACAGGCATTGCAATAAATGAGTCAATAATTCCCAATTGTAAGTAGTGTTGAAAAACTATGTCATTTTCAATTTCGTAAGTGCTTATCAACGTCGTTCTGACTTTATTGTTTAGCTTTTTTATCTTTTTTAGAAATTCTAATCCATTTACATTAGGCATCCTTAAACCAGAAATTACGAGAGCATAGTTTTCTTTATTATCTATAAAATGTTCTAATGCAATTGCAGGGTCATTAAAGTTAACAACAGATATACCATCAATATTACCACACAAAGCGTCATGGAGTAATTCAGTTGTATCTATCTTGTCATCTACAATGCTAACTATTCTATTTTCATGCAATCGAAGCTTTCATCCTTCTACCATTCCGTGATTTTTAGTCTTTAACATCTATTCTATGAAAAGCAACATACTTTAAATAGTAAATACTAACGGGATCGCGTTGGGTATTAGATAGAAATTATCACACTATTTTATTTAGTTGCTTGTAATATTGTCACAATAATAGAAGATAATTAAAATTGGATAGGCCACCAAT
>DATBMS010000040.1:0-2255 GCA_036554685.1 Nitrososphaeraceae archaeon
TAAAAATAGGTAAAGTGGTCTACCTACATTATTACTTATCATAGAACTGGATTACTATTATTTATCAGTCAGGACATAATGCAGAGCCTAAACACTTACCGGGTAGGCTGGCGATACCTCCTGTTTCATTATCTTCTGGAATAGAATCAAGAATATTTGGTGTGGTAAAATTCCCACCTGTACCATTTTGAATCGAGGTATCGTTATTCATCGTCGAATTGGTATTACTGGTGTTTAGTAAAGTTACTGCTTGACCAATTTCAGTGGAATTAATGATATATAACATGGATATTAGACTAAAAATTAGTAGAATACCTTTAATCATTTCTTTCATCTTATATTTTCTAATAATGTGGAAGAATAGATGAGTACAACATTTTCAATAATTAGACAATCAAAACTTCTATTGTTCTCGTTAAAACTAAACACCACGTTATCTTGTACAAAGTAGTATTTAAGTAGATTTATACGTTATTTTTTTAGCCAGTGATTTATTATATAAGAATAGCTATAAAATTTTGGTTTATTATAGGACAGATCAATTGAACGATATGAATTACAATGTTTTCATCTTTATTATGCTTAAGAACTTTCTCTTTAAGAGTATTACGAAACCTTGAAAGTTCAAAATGCTACAACATTAATGTCTATGCTTTTATATGAAAATAATTAATGAATATTGTGCATCAATACTCAAATTTATCTTGCATGAATTTTGATACTACAAGAGAACAGGAAGATTTTATTTCAAAGGTAGATAAAGTATGTGAATCCCTCAGAAGTATTGAAGAAGAATGTTATATTGAAGATAGACTTAACGAATCATTAATTCCTGAATTTAGTAAAATCGGAATGCTTGGTTGTCCTATATCAAAAGATTATGGAGGTCTGGGATTTGATATTTTAACATATTGCAAGAGTTTGGAAAGAATTGGAGAGGAGGGTAATTCTATGAGAACATTTTTTTCTGTCCATACTTCCATTGGACAGATGGTGTTGCAGGGATGGGCAAATGAAGATCAGAAAAAAAGATACCTACCTAATACTACAAATGGTAAAAGTATAATGGCCTTTGCACTGACCGAGCCAGAAGCTGGAAGTGATCCTGCATCAATGAACAGTCGGTATGAAGATAAAGGAGAGTATTATTTACTAAGCGGAATGAAGCACTGGATTGGAAATGGGACCATAGCAGATATTGTTACAACATATGCTAAGGATATGACAACAAATAGGATATCCGCATTTATTGTCGATATGAATTCATCCGGAATTAGAAAAAAGGAAATGAAAAACAAAATGGGCCTTCTCACGATTAAGAACGCCGAGATTTATTTTGAAGAATGTCGCGTACCAAAGGAAAATTTACTTGGTGATTTGGGACAGGGACTTAACATTGCTTACAGCGCTCTGATAGATGGAAGGCTTAGTGTTGCAGCAGGTTGTATTGGTGTAATGAACGATTGCCTCAATGAAACATTGACTTACTCCAAATTAAGAAAACAGCATGGATCTGTACTGGCAAAAAAACAGTTGATCCAGCAACACATCTCCAGAATTATAGTAGGTAAGGAGAGTGCTAGGTGGCTTACATATAAGGCAGCATGTGCCAGGCAGAAATTACATGACTACGTAGAGCAATTCAAACTAGAAGAAGAACAATGGCACACGAAACTTAATCGTAGTAACACAGTTTACTCAAAGTTGAGAAATGAAGCCGACAAGTTAACTGCTATTGCAAAATTCCATGCCACAAATACTGCGTTTGATTGTGCAAACAGGTCGGTACAAGTATTCGGATCTTTTGGTTACCAGAAAACAGCACGTGTAGCAAAGCATTTTCTAGATTCTCGAGCAACCATGATTTATGAAGGGGCAAATGAGGTTTTAGAACTTAAAATCGCCTCCGAAGTACTGGGAGATGCTTACAAAGCATATTAGTATTTTCTAACTTAATGAACTTTTGGTAACAAACAAGCAGGATTCGTAAGCAAATAATCATTGGTTCTCTTCCAATCAAGTCAGTTTACTTATTTATTATACTGAACTAGTGCTTCATTTATCAGAGATATTCCCTTTGCAGCTTCATCATCATTAATAATTAGTGGGGGCATTATCCTGACTGACTTTATTCCTGCTGGAAGAACGAGAAGGCGCTTCTTGAACAATCTTTTAACAATATTATCTCTTGTCATTTTTGTATCAAATTCAAGACCTATCATTAGACCAATCCCTCTTACATCAATGAGACCATG
>DATBMS010000063.1:0-4013 GCA_036554685.1 Nitrososphaeraceae archaeon
AGTATTCCCGAGAACCAAATTCTCCGATTTGTAATAAATCTTATTAAGCTTAAAGAAAGTATGTAGTTTTTCTAAATATGTTGTCTCAAAAAGATCTTGATGAGTAGGATCGGGCAAAAATTCTCTAATGTGATTGTATGAGTGAATTTTTTCAAGATATTCATTTTTAAGGTTAAGTAAAACTTGTGCCATTTTGTTGTGTATCATTCAATTCACCTCGTAAGAATTTCAAGACAATCTGAAAGAAATACTACTTTTAATGATGATTATATATTTGTGGATGATAAAAGAAAATATTATCATTGTTACCTATATTGTTAATATCATCACTAAAAATAGTAAAGTATGTGACTTTGCTTGTCCCATTATCATTTGTTACTTCAAAAGCTTTAATAGAATGCTTGGTACTTCAGCAGGTCTTTTTGCCACTGGGATATTGACTTTAGAATAACTAGAAATCTTTGACTCTGCTGAACCATAATTTCCATAAACAATTGCTCCTGCATGTCCCATTCTTTTTTCCTTCGGTGCTGATCGTCCTGCCACGTAAGCGACCACTGGTTTACTAAAACCTGTTTTTTCAATGTATTGGACTAATGATTCCTCTGCATCCCCTCCTATTTCTCCAACGACCACTACTGATTCTACTTCATCCCTCTCGCTTATTAGCTCAAATGCCTCTATCAGGTTAGTGCCATTAATTGGATCTCCACCTATGCCCAAAGCGATTTTCTGTCCTATTCCTTCCCTTGACAAATGATATGAAACTTCATACATTAGAGTCCCGCTTCTAGAAAATACTGCTGTACCTCCCTTTGTAAATGGTTGAGAAGGCATTATTCCTATTTTATTAATCGATGGTACAATAACACCTGGAGTATTAGGGCCTATTATCCTGGCTCCATTTTTTTGCGCATATTCCAGTGCTTCCATTGCATCGCGAACTGGAACATGTTCTGGAATAGCAACAAGTAATTTTATTCCATTATTAACGGCGTCCTTTACTGCAGAAAGGAAGAATGGAGCTGGAACAAATATTCCAGATATCTTTGCGCTAAGGTTCTTGTTAGCGTCCTTCACAGAGTCGAAAACAGGAATTCCTTCAAATGATTGTCCTCCCTTGTTAGGGGTTACCCCTGCAACGATATTCGTACCATATTCTCTCATTAGCCTTGTGTGAACAGAACCAAAATTTCCAGTGATCCCCTGAATTATGACTGGTTTATTACAATAATCAGGATCATCCGGTTTACCTACAAGGATATCAAAAATATCAAATTTTTTGGACATTTAGTTGCTCAACTCTTTATACTGAACTAGCGATGAAATTGCTTCCTCTACTGTATCATATAGTTTTGCATTACTGTTAGACAGCATTTTTTTTGACTTTTCAGATTCTGCTCCTGAGATTCTTGCATAGATTGGAACACTAATCATACCATCTTGATACGCATTAAGAATAGCCTGAGCCACTAAGTCTGTTCTGACAATACCACCAAACAAATTTACCAAAATGGCCTTTATCTTTGACAATTTACTAATTACTTCTAATGCCTTGTAAATTGTTTCAGTGGTAGCGCTTCCACCAAAATCCAAAAAGGCCCCTGGCTTACCGCCAGCATCGTTTACTATGTCCAGTGTTGACATGACGAGACCCGCACCATTACCTATAATAGCTATGTTTCCATCAAGCTCAACAAAGGAAAATCCGCTTTTTTCAGCTTGCTCCTGCAGTTCAGATATTTGAACATATTTTCTTAGCTCAGGATGCCTAAATAGAGAATTATCATCTAAAATTATTTTTGAGTCAAGTGCCAAACAAGTTCCATCTTTTAATATGGCCAACGGATTGATTTCTGCCAACTCTGCTTCTTTTTCTCTAACGAGTTTAGCCAATTTTATCACAATACTTGAAAATGACTTTGCAGTTATACCCTCAAGATTTAATTTTTTGGCAACGTTTTCTGCGTCTGATTGTGTCAGTCCAGAAATAGAAATGTCCTGAATTACCTTGCTCTCAACACTTTCAATTTCCATTCCACCCTGAGCAGAAGAAATTAATGAATAGATCCTTTTACCTCTATTTAGGAACATAGAAAGGTAAAGCTCCTTGTCTATGTTTACAGCTTCCTCAATCAAAATCACTTTTGGAAGTTCTCCTTTAACTTCCTTATTCAATAGTTCTGTAAACTTAGGTACCAGCTCTTCCATTTTCATGCACTTTAAAATAGCACCTGCCTTTCCCCTACCGCCAACAGTCAATTGAGATTTAAGTACAACTGGGAATTGTAGTTTGTCTGCTATTTGGTTCAATTCAGATTGGTTTCTGGCAAGATATGATTTCGGAACGGCAATCTCATATTCTGTAAATAATTCTTTACCCTGATATTCTAGTAACTTCATTCAGCAAGAATGTGAAGCCTATGTGGCGACTTATAATCCTATACAACTAGTTAAATTTTAAAATTTATATATCTTCTATTAAATCCGTATGCTATGGCTGAAAAAATGACTGCGGTGTGGCTTATATTATTGACGATAATAGCATGTGCGGCAGTCCCTGCTGTCATGATCTGGTTGACAACTACACCTAGCAGCTCTGCGCCTCATCTGTTACTTGGCATTACCGAATTCGTGCCTGTTGAAAATAGTCTGCTTAATTTCTAGCATAACAACAACATCACCAAACTTTAGTGTCAAGTAATTAATTCTAAATGTTTCATTATTCGTTATTGTTTAAAGAAGAATATTTCCAGAATGATAAAAATACAAACTAGTAATAGATAAAGGTGAGAGATTGAGACATAGTAATAATGGCAATTGCTCTAAAGGTACACCCGTCTTTCTTTAAGGAATTTGCTACAAAGACATGGGTTTCACCAGCAGATGTCGTAAAGGAATTGGTTGAAAACGCATTCGATGAGGACGCAACTAGAGTTCTAATAACAATCCTACCGGATAACTCTATTTCAATTGAAGACAATGCTGGAATGGATGAAAGCGAGATTCAAAAATTTTTGCTGTTGGGTTCACCCCATAAGAAAGTTGATTCTGTTTCTCCCAAGTTTAAGAGGATCAGAACAGGAAGATATGGAACAGGAAGATTATCATTTCTGACATCTTTTGAGAAAATGAAAATTAGAACCCGAAAGGGTAACTATCATAAATCATTTCTAATCGATACAAAATCATTAGATGATCTATTTAGAGGTAAATCGAAATTACGTGAAATTAGGGAGAAGCGCTTATCAAGGGACGGAACCGAAATAATCGTAAGTGATGCTAAATCATATATCGATGAATTAAGACTAGTGAAGGAAATTAGAAAATTGGCAGTACTCAGGCACCCACTTTTTGAAGTGTATGTTAAAAGATCATCAAGATTCAAAGAATGGAGCTTTACTGATGCTCAATTGATAAGAGTTCCTGACATTCAGGGGCATAAAATACCTCTGAATCTTGACAATGGAAGCATTGTTGGTGAAATTACTGTTGCTCGCCGACCCCTAACTGAGGATGAGAGAGGAATAGCAGTTATGGTAGGTGGACATATTGTCATGAGAACCTTATTTGGATTTGATCCCAAAATACCCAGAGTGACTGGATTCGTGCGATGCGATACGCTAACATCCAGATTTGCAGATAAATCTGCCATAATAGAAGATAAGGAATTTGAAAAGTTTTCAGGGGAAATGAAAAAGTTCATAGTCGACACGGTCATCCCAAGTCTTACACTTTATGAGGATGTCCTCGTTACTCGAGAAGAGTCCAAAATTTACAAACAGATAGATAAAGTCCTAGGCCAAGCTGTAATTGAAACCTTAGAACCTTCAGAAGAAATAGAAGGATACGAGATAGTTGAAACTAAAAAAATAGTGTCAAAACCTACTGGAAAGGCAACATCCATTCCAACGGAAGATAATTTGTTTGACAAATCTATTGATGACGAGTACAAAGACTTTACCAAGAATGAAAGCAAAAGATCACGAGGTACAGGAAATGAAAAGGGAAGG
>DATBMS010000002.1:0-46457 GCA_036554685.1 Nitrososphaeraceae archaeon
CATAATGATAATTATTAGAATGTTTTCAAGAAAATATCGTTGGAAATGCAGCAATTAAATGATAATCACAATTGATAATCATTAGTGATAAGCTTTAATATTACAAAAAGCAGTAAAAAAGGATTCGTGTCATTTTTCCTATTTATGATCTGGATGCGCTCTACATAATATATAAATTATTTCCCTTTCAAGGGACAGTCATGAATTTGGACGGTAAAAGTAAGGTGAAAATATTACTACTTTTTACGATTACAATGTTTTCTGCTGCTACCGTAGCCCACGGAACAGAAACATCAGGAAATGCGTCAGGTGCAATTAGCTGTCCTGATGGCAGGTCAGAAAAGGGCGAACTGTCATTTACAGCATTTATGAACGATTCTCCTATCTATGGAAGTTGGGAAGTAGTTGTCGAGGGTGCTTCAGATGATAATACTAGTAACGGCGGATTTCTTGATTCGGGAAAAATCGGCGAGAAAAAGTATGACTTGGAAGGTAAAGAGACAACCAGTAAGATTTGTGATCTAGACAAAAAAGGAAATATTTCAATAAATGGAAACTGTGGAAATAAAGCAAAAATCCAGGTTCGGGCCGATTCTGGTTGGAAAGGAACTTTTGAGGGAGATATTGACTGTGGTTAAGTATAGTTCATTGTCTTACTTGTGTAATGACACTCTGATACAAGAAAGCCTCTCGGGATCATGAAGATTTAAAATACTTTTTATTTACGACATTTTTTTCAAACAATGTATTTGCGTAAGGGTAAGATTATCGTTATAGAGGGAATTGACAAGGCCGGAAAAACAACCCAGGCAAAATTACTGCAAAAAAAATTAAGGAGCAACTGCGTCAGATTTGATTTTCCTGATTATTCTACCCCTATAGGTAAAGAGATAAAGCAATTCCTTGACGGAAAAAGAGGCTACTCAGATGAGGTGAAAATGATACTCCTATCTGCAAATAGATGGGAAAAAAAGGCCGAAATAGAAAGAGTAATTGGTAAAGGAACTACGATTATCATGAACAGGTATTATCAATCTAATCTGGTCTATGGAATTTCAAAAGGATTGAAATTAGACTGGCTACTCGCATTGGACGAAGGCTTACCGAGAGCAGACCTTGTAATAGTAATAGATATCAAAACTAACACCCTGGTTACCAGATCTAAAAATGGTATAATTGATACTTTTGAAAAAGACTTGGAACTGATTAGGAAGGTAAAGAAAAATTACAGAATTCTTGCAAACAAATTCAACTGGAGAATTATTGATGGAGAAAATTCAGTCGACGATGTTCATTATCAAGTACTGAAAACAGTAAAAAAGATTGTGAAAATTTAATTCAGTGTGGCGCTAAATTGTCTTGTCGACATGAAATTCGTTGGAGAAATTGCCGATCCTATTCACAAGTTTATTAGACTTACAGACCTGGAAAAAAAGATAATTGATTCAGTTATTTTTCAGAGATTAAGAAGAATCAAGCAATTAGCAGGTGCTCACCTAGTCTACCCTGCTGCGCAGCATTCAAGATTTGAACATTCTCTGGGAACTATGCATGTGGCAGGCCTGGCAGGGGAACATCTATTTTCAATAGGAGCCATAGAAAAAGAATCAATTGAAGAACTACGGGTAGCTTCCCTCTTGCATGATATTGGTCATGGACCTTTTTCCCATCTGTTTGAAGAAGCACTGAAAGTTACCGGCAACAAGAATCATGAAACAATAGGAGCAGAAATAATTTGTAAAACTGAATTGAGCGATATTCTATCAGGCTCTGGATATTCTCCAAAAAGCATAAGCGAAATTTCTTTTGGCAATTCAAAAGTGAAATTCAAAAATGAAATAATTTCAGGGAGTCTTTCAGCAGATCTAATGGACTATCTTCCAAGGGATGGTTTTTTTACAGGAGTAGAATACGGAAAAGTAGATTATAACAGAATTATTAATTCATTCAGGGTAACTGATAACGAAAGTTTGGCTCTGGATATGTCATCCTTTTACTCTTTTGAATCTATGATGATTTCAAGATTCGAAATGTTCCGTGCAGTATATTTTCACAAGACAGTGCGGTCTGCTGAAGTTATGCTTCTTCATTCTATCTTACTCTCAAGTGAGGCATTGAACCTGAATAAATTATCTTTAAATGATTATCTGAAATTAACTGATGATAGCATATTGTGGAAGATTTATTCATCACAAAATAATAAAATTGGAAAAGAAATGATTTCTAACTATTTAGAAAGGAAATTATTGAAATGTGTATACGAGAGATTTATTCGTAAAAGAGATAATTATACAAAATTAAATAGAGATAAAATTGAGGAATTGAGATTGAAAATAGCAAGATTAGCAAATATTGATGAAAGGAAAATTTTTCTTGATACGTATGGCATTTCTCTTGTTCCACTTGCCCCAAACAAGAAAGAAATGAAATCAATACTTCTTGTTAATGAGGATGAATTCTTTAAACAACCAGTTTCTAATCTCCCCTTGGTAAATTCAATAACAGGTTATCTTGATATGATAAGAGTTTATACTAACCATAAGGATCGAAAGAACATTACAAATATATCAAAAGATGTATTAGATAAGGAGCTGCCAGAAAAATAATGAGTGTCTCCAATAAACTTTCAAAACAGAAAAAAATTCTAGTCATAAAATTAAGTGGTAGCGTTTTTAATTTTAAGACTACTTCAAAGTCTCTAAAGGAATACGCTCAAGTTTTGCTAGATATGCAAACCAAAGTGCAGCCAATTGTAGTGTCTGGTGGTGGAATAATTGCAAGGCATTACGTTAGTTTAGCAAGATCATTAGGGTCTGATGAGAGCAGTCTTGACGAAATGGGCATAGAAATATCCAGGCTAAATGCAATGTTGCTTTCTGCAGCTCTTGGAGATTCTGTTTATCCAGTAATTCCTTCAAATCTTGAGGAAATTAGTGTTGCTTGCCAATCAGGCAAGATAGTAGTCAGTGGCGGACTTCATCCAGGTCAGAGTACAAATGCTACAGCAGCACTTATTTGTGAGAAAATAAAGGCTGATAGATTCTTAAATGCAACAGATGTCGATGGAATTTATGATTCTGATCCAAAGAAGAACACAAAGGCAAAGATGTTTAAGGAAATTACTATAAAAAAATGCCTAGACTTATTGAATAACGAGAGCACTCAGGCCGGTAATTATGAACTTTTGGACATTGTTGCAATGAAGGTAATTGAAAGATCAAAGATTCCTACATTTGTAATAAAATCAGATCCTAAGGTTATTAGAAACCTTGTAATGAAAAACAGACAAACTGGGACTAAGATTACTGTATAGAATTGAGTAACGTTTACTTTTTAATGCAGCAACCAATTTATTAATCGCCAAGTATTTCATAATACCTTAATGTTTATGTAACAGTTTTAATCTGGCCCTTAAATTCTTCAATACCGTCATGTAGCATTTTCTTATATGCTTCAGTGGCCTTTTCTTTTGGTAACGGTTTTGATTGAGCTTTTGCATAACCATCATTATCGCATAGAAATAACATAGTCTCCGATTCTCTTTCCATTTTGCCAACCAGCATTTCTTCACCTACTGGAGCAAATCCACTGCCATCTTGTTTTACAGTATATGTTAACATGGCGTAGCCGGTATAATCAAACAGCTTTAATTGAGCCTTTTTGGATCTTTCATGGCCAATGAAAGAGGCCTTGTGATATTGCATTGAAATCTTATTGTTTTTTACCTTCTAAAAGTATTTACCCACAAAGAACTATGATTCTTCTACCGGGATTCGATTCCCTTAAAAAAATAGTTTATTCTTGATAATAAACACAGGCTGTGCAGAGCCACGCAGTGTTATATCAACATAATTATTATATCGAGATTGTTTATTTTCGGATATTGTAATGTCCACATCTGGGATGTCGATAGCCGAACATTTTGATGAAATGAGAATAAGGTTGATTCGCATTGTTATTTTCATTGCAATAATAACCATAATAACAATGAGTTTTGGCATAAAAACAGCTATTATACCTATTACAATTCCATCCCAAGATGCAGCTCAACAACAGAATATCACGCTATATTATCTATATCCAGATCCGTTTAACAATATAGCACTCCAACTGACAAGTTTTATGAAGGATACACTACTTCCACCAGAAGTAAAGCTTATTCAAACAGCTCCCGGTCAGGTGTTCTTTGCTCAAATTCACATCTCCTTGCTAATTGGCTTGATATTCTCCCTACCAATCGTAATCAGAGAAATATTTGGGTTTATTTCTCCTGCATTTTACCAAGCAAGAAGTAATGGAGAGGAGGATGACTCAGCACAAGGCAATGTACAGCAAACTACAAAAGAAGATGGAAAAAGAAAAAAAAGTAAAAGGTCATTTTCAAAAATAGATCTTTTCAAAATAATATCGCCAACGTTTGTTTTGTTCACATTTGGTGTTGTATTCTCGTATGTGCTTGTAATTCCATTGACTCTCGATTTCCTTTACAAGTATGGTGAATCAATTGGTGCTGAAACATTGCTAACAGTCAACGATTTTATAGCATTTGTACTGCAATTCATACTGGCGTTTGGCATTGCATTTCAGCTTCCAGTCATGATGTATGCTTTATCTCTAAGTGGTCTGACTGATTCAAAATTCTGGCAAAAAAACTTTAGGTATGCAATTATAATCATAACGATATTTGGTGCGATAATAACACCGGATGGAACCGGTGTCACGATGTGGTTCATTGCATTACCTATGATTGGTCTATATGCTGTTGGCATTATAGCCATTAGACGTAAAGAGGCTAATGCAATAACTGTTTAATGTATCGCAAAGGCCGCATTTTACCTTCCACAACTAAAAATGCAAGATAATAGTAGCAAAAGATAATTATCCAATTTCCATATTTGAAACTATTCGCAGTGAGTAAAATTGGATCAATCATCACTTCTTCAGGATAAACAACATTTGAATTATTGGAAGGAGCTGCCGGAAAATACTCGAGTTATGTTGATATCAGCAATTTATTCTGGTGAAAATCAAAAAGTTCAATTAAAATTCTATGATCCTAATTTACATGTGATATATTTTTGGCAGGATAAAACGGATCACAAACCATATTGTTATACTAAACTGGAATACCAAAAAAGAGCAGAAGAAATTGCGGCCATAGAAAAGAAATTTGAGCTAAAGATAATTCCAAAAATGGATCTAATGTCAGATAAGGAAATTCAAACAATAAAAATAATTGCACCAGATCCACTGTCGATAGGTGGAAAGGGCGGCATTAGAGAAAAACTCAATGTATGGGAAGCCAACATAAAATATCATGAAAACTATCTTTATGATACTAGGCTAATTCCAGGTTCATACTACAAGAGGGAAGGAGACGAAATAATTGAAGATCCCTATAAAATGTCAGACATTGTCTACAATGCCTTGAAAAATTTTCTATGGGATAAGATCTTAGAGAGCAAGGAGGCAAGAAATGACAAGTATAGAGAATATGTGAGAGAGTGGGCTGATCTACTGAATCAACCTATTCCAGAAATGAAAAGAATAGCCCTTGATATTGAAGTGGATTCGGAGGAGGGACGGATGCCAGTTCCCAAGGAACATGATAGAAAAATTACTGCAGTAGGGATCGTATCAAATGATGGCTTTAGAAAAGTACTTCTTCTTGAACAAGATAAAAATCCCAATGATGGAACAGCCCTAATTCCAGAAGCAGAAATATGCAAGACAGAAAAAGAACTTTTGGAAAAAACCTTTGATACAATTTGGTCATATAGTGTCTTAGTTACCTTTAATGGTGATGATTTTGATCTTCCTTATCTCTATGAAAGATCTCAAGATCCAGCAATTGATCCTATAAACCATGCCATTATACCAAAAGAAGAAATCCCATTACTTGTAAAACGAGATTCATTTATCAAGAGGGGTATCCAGGCTGAAGCAGTCCAACTAAAACACGGAGTACATATTGATCTGTTTAGAACATTCCAAAATAGATCGATTCAAATTTATGCGTTTAGCCACAAATATTCTGAATACAGACTTAATGCCATCTCAGAAGCCCTTCTTCATGATAGTAAGATTGAATTTGATGGAAACATAAGCGATCTACCAATCCAAAAATTGGCTCAATACTGTCTAAAAGATACAGAATTGACGTTTCGACTTACAAGCTTTAATGATAATCTTTTACTAAAATTATTATTTGCAATAGCCAGGATTTCCAGACTTTCAATCGAAGATCTTTCTAGGGTAGGTGTGAACCAGTGGATCAGGGGAATGCTATTTTATGAGCACCGAAAAATAAATGCGCTGATTCCTCACAGCGAGGAGCTGCGATACAAGGGACAAGCATCTTCCGAGGCAATAATAAAAGAAAAAAAGTATAGAGGAGGTCTTGTCGTTGAACCCACTCCAGGAATTCACTTCAATGTATCAGTAGTCGATTTTGCCAGTCTGTATCCAAGTATAATAAAGGTTCATAATCTATCCTACGAAACAGTAAACTGTCCCCATGATACTTGCAGTCATGATCCTGATCAAAAAATCACTGATACGTCATACTGGACATGTAAGGAGAAAAAAGGAATAACCTCACTTTTGATAGGCTCGCTTCGAGACCTTCGAGTCAATTACTATAAACAACTATCAAAAGACAAAATAATCTCACCTGAAGAACGACAACTCTATACGGTAGTAAGTCAGGCAATTAAGGTTATTCTCAACGCAAGCTACGGCGTAATGGGTGCTGAAATATTTCCACTCTATTGCCTTCCCGTCGCTGATGCTACGGCAGCTATTGGGAGAAATATTATCACTAGAACTATAGAAAAATGTAGGGAATCGGGAATATCGGTAGTTTACGGTGATACAGATTCATTGTTTTTGAGGGATCCTTCTAAGGGTAACGTCGAAGAAATTTCAAAATGGGCAAAAACCAATCAGGGTGTAGACTTGGAACTGGATAAAGAGTATCGCTATGTTGTATTTAATAATCTAAAGAAAAATTATATTGGCGTCCTCAAAGATGGGACTGTGGATGTAAAAGGACTAACAGGCAAGAAATCTCACACACCAGCTTTCATAAGAAAAACTTTTTACAGTATGTTAGATATTCTTGGCAAAGTTAATACTGAAAAAGATTTTGATGCTGCTAGAGAGAAAATTAAAGATATTGTTAAAGAAAGTGCGAAAAAATTAGAATCAAATGAATATCCTCTGGAGGAACTTTCTTTTAATGTGATGATAAACAAGTCCCCAGAAAAATATGGAAAAAAGACATATGAAAACACAAGAATAACTTCCATACATGGACAAGATTCAACTACCAATTCAATCAAGGGAATCCCTCAGCATATAAAGGCAGCAAGGCTATTTTCTGACAACGGCAGACAGATTAAGGCGGGAGATATAATCTCATATGTAAAGACAAAGACTGCTGAAGGAGTAAAACCTGTTGAATTATCCAATCATAACGAAATAGACACCGAAAAATATCTTGAGGCGATGGAATCTACTTTTGACCAGCTTTTAACTGCACTAGATGTAAATTTCAAGTCCATTATTGGTAAGCCAAGACAGAGCAACTTGGATGAATTATTTTGGTCAAACTAGTACTATTAACTCTCTTTAAACAAAAACATAATTACCTTCAGGATTTGGCTCAGAATTGACAAAGATTTTAGACCTTTTGGATTCATTCTTTATTACTCCAGAAAGGACCAAAGCTGGCTGTTCATTTGGTGACATTGATACGAAAACCTCATTTAATGAATCCAACATTGTATTTTTTGGGATTCCATTAGAACTGACAACTTCCTTTGGAAAAGGGACCAGCAGGGGCCCTGAAGCAATCAGAAGTGCATCCGGTCGTCAAATTGAAACCTATGTTTATGATGAAAAAAAGGATATCAGGGAAATAGCAAAAATTTTTGATTTGGGTGACATTAAAATACCGCAATATCATGATGGCAAGATAGATTCTATATTTACCTTCTTAGATGAAAAAGTTCCGTTCCTGCTAAAGGAACTCTCAAGGACAAAAAAGAAACCATTTGTGCTTGGGGGAGAACATACACTGTCATATTTTTGTTTGAAGGGTCTTTCAGAAACTCACCCTCTACTGATTCAGTTTGATGCACATCGAGATCTAAAACCTGAATACGAAGGTTTGAAGCTTTGTCATACTACTCCATTCTATAGATTGATAGAAGAAGGATACATTCAGGGTGAAAATATACTTCAAATAGGGGTCAGACAGGCAGATCAGGAAGAAAATAGTATCGCAGAAAAAAATGGTATAGTAACATTTGATCCATGGGAAATAAAAAGTAATATGGAAAATGTAAATGAATACATATCTAAAGTTACTAATAATAGAAATATTTACATATCCTTTGACATTGATGTTTATGACCTTTCTTATGTGCCTTGTACAGGAACACCAGAACCATTCGGTTTGGATCCATTTGAAATATTAAAAATTATTAAAAGCATTAATGATTCTGCTAATCTGGTAGGAATGGACCTAGTTGAGGTATCTCTCAAGAACGACGATTACAGGGAAGGAACACTTGCAACACAAACGCTGCTAAGGATAATTCCAAGAAAGTATGTCTAGATGCTTATTGGAATTGAATCCAAATTATTATCTTGTTGCTTGCTTGTTTATTTGATTAACCCCATCTGGCCCTTTCGGTCTCTCTATCTTCTTTGGTTGCTTTTTTCCATTCTTTATAGTGCTGTCTGCATAAGTATACTCTCTTGTTTGAAGTATTAACTTCCAAATCCACAGCCATACTCGCCTTACTTCCACTGATTGATCTTTCTGCAGATTCTGAGCATCCACTTACGCTGCAGTTTACTCCTTTCTCTACTCTTCCCATTTGAATGGGATCTAAGTTACGAAATATAAAAACATTAAAGAATGAAAATGCATCTTAAACAGAATACTATTTTCTTGTCTAATTTCATATCATGATTAGCGGTCGTTTTGACAAATAGGTAGGTAGGTTTAATGGTAAATATGGTTTATCAGAGGTTTCAAGTTTGATTTTTTTTATCAGATTATCCAGAGCTATACCATATTGGGATTTTGCTGCTCTTTCCCTAATTACCAGTTCATTTCCGTCGACTTCCTTGTCTCCGATGACTAGAATGAAATGGATCCATTCAGATTCTGCTTCTCTAATTTTTTTTGCAACCGAAAGTTCTCTTTCATCGATGTCGGCCCTGATATTATTCTTGCCCAGTACATCCAAAATTTTTTCACTGAATTCTAAATGTTTTGAAGCTACAGGAATTATCCTAACCTGCGTGTGTGATAGCCATAAAGGTAATGCTGGAACCTTTCCTGTGTTGCTGTCTTTGTCTGTTTTCTCTAACAGAGCGAATATCACACGCTCTATGGCCCCACTGGGAGAATTGTGCAAAATAATTGGATATTTTTTCTCACCATCGCTATCAACAAATTCAATTTTGTATCTTTCCCCATTTTCAACATCTATCTGGTCAGTTGATAGAGCTGCAGCTTTTCCCAAACTATCTATGAAATTAAATTCCCATTTTACAATAAAATAAAAGAACTTCTCTTTCCACATTTCTACAACTATCGGTTTCCCTAGTCTGGCTGCAAAGGTTTTAATGAATTCTTTATTTTGTTCATAAAAGTCCGATGTAAAACGAATGACCATATCTACATCGTCATTTGATGAAAGGCCGAGGCCTTCTATTACTCTTAACGATAACTCAAATCGCTTGACAAATTCCTCTTTTGCCTGATCCATATCCCTACAGAAGGCATGACAATCGGGCATACTAAAGGCTCTTAGCCTTCTAAGGCCTACTAATTCGCCGCTCTTTTCTCTTCTAAATGAATATCTTGTTAATTCATAAAGTTTCAACGGCAGTTGTTTGTAAGAAATTTGAAAATCTTTGGCCATCAGAAACTGACCAAAGCAAGCGGCAAACCTCAAGAAAAGTTGCTTGTTGTCTGATTGTATTTTATACTGTCTTGCTGGAAATCTGTTGAAATAACTATGGATTGACGGATGGTTGGAGTCATACATTACTGGTGTTTCGACTTCTATTCCACCATATTCGTGTATCATCTTAGTTACATAGGTCTCAATTAATGATTTCATTAAACGTCCCTTGGGATAGTATCTCATATTGCCACCATCAGAAGAAGGTTCATAGTCAGCTATTGCCAGCCTCTTCATTAGTTTCACATGTGGCGGTACTTCAACTACTGTTCTCTTTTTTGATAATTCATAGTCAGCTAATTTTCTCAATGCACTATCTTTTTCAAATGTATACTCATTCATAGGAACAAGATTACCTTCAGGCACTAGCACATACCATGAGGATTTGAGCACTTCTTCTGATTTTAATGCGATTGATTCGCCAGTTGATTCCGTACTGGTTTTGCCGTCAGTCTTTTTCTGAATTGTTTTAGCGTGCTCTGCCAGAGGATGTCCTTTTATTTTTAGGTTAAAGGACTTTGTCCAACCAAACGGAGCCCTATTTACAATCTTAAACAGATCTCTTGTCTTTTTTTCAATGGAATTTAATATGGATTGAGCTGCGGTATGTGTAGCCAAATCAGAACTTAGGTGCGCATACGGATAGATTAGTAGACTATCACATTTTATCATCTCACCGTATGTCTTTAATTCATTTCCAACTTCATCAATTATGGACTCATCATCATCCTTTTCGACGGCGATAAGCGCCACTATCACTTCATCAATCTTGTTAATAGATTTCGAAGGAATATCTTCTGCAGCTTGTATTTCCTTTGAGATCGGTTGATATTCAATAAAATCTGCATGTAGCAAAAGTATGCGCATTTAATGACGAGAACTAAACCTAAAGGGTCAAATTAAATGGTTTGGGAACAAAATCTAAAATTCTAAAATCAATAGTTGGTTCTTAATTCGATAAACCGGGTTTCAGGGCTCAGTCTCAAGTTGGTAAATGGATACTTATTCACGTCAGTCCCTCCTGTAAAATTCTGCTCAAATCTTGCCAAGTTATGAGTAGCGTTGTATGCCAAGCTTAGTCTGGAGGAATTATCTCCATTCAAAATTCTCACAAATCCAGTATCTATTATCATCATGTATTTGTCTGTCTTGAATGGTGTCTTGCTGTAGTAGTTTTTAGCATCAAATGTCTTGTCAAAAACAAATTCAGGGATCCAGAAATATTGAGGATTACCAATCAGTGTTACTTTATCCGCAGGATTGATGTTCGTAGAATTTGTATTACTATCCGGTAAATTTGAAAGGACAAATGCAAGTGCTTGATAATAAGTTGTATTAGTATTGAGGGTGATAAGCATGGTAATACTGACGACGCCAAATATGCCTATAGCTGCTATCCTGATGTAAGGAAGCATGTTTCTCATTCTAATATTGGATATGTTGCTTCCGATTTTATCAATCATAGTAGCACCGGCTATACAAAATGGAGGCAGCAACAGCATAATATGGAATGAAGAGACATAACCGATTGCCTGGAGGAATACAATAATGGGAATTGCCCAAAGTAAAACGAAATAGTCCCTTTTTATTGCTGAATAAACAAGACCACCCAAACCAAGTATAAACAACACAGGGTCAACTTGGAAAAATGTATTCAACGTATTTATCAAGGGTCTATCTCTGTTGACTTGGTAACGAACACCATCAATCCAATCATTCATGTCTCCACTTAGCGCTGCATGAATAGGCCACAATAGGGGAACCAAAAGAACAGGTATTAACCAGAGTATAACATATTTCTTTTTTCTGGTAACTAAATAGGTCATAACGATACCCAGCGGAATTATTGTGAAAGCTGGTATTTTGGTGAATATAGCAAGGCCAAGGAAAATTCCAGAGATAATCAAAGTAAACTTGGTATATTCACTATAATATGGTTCCTGCTGTTTTTGTTGTAGTTGTTGCTGCTCTTGATGCTGTGGTAGCTGCTGTTGTTTTTGTTCCCGTTGTTGTGATTGCAGCTGGCGACCCCTAGATAGATTTAGGATGAGCAGTATTGAAGTCAATATAAAGGGAAGCTGAATTGATTCTAGAAAAATTCTCCTTGTCATCCAGGTAAATGGCATCACTGCGAATAATATCGAGGCGATAAGTGCAACATTTCTGCCGTATCTATACTCAGTAATTCTATACAATAGAAAGGTATCAAATACAGCCAAAATTCCCATAATCACACGCGGGACGAAATACAAATGCTCAACAGGATTCTTATCACCTAGGGTGTCGAGATTTGGATAACCAATTATGCTAAAGATTCCAGCTAGGAAAATTTGACCAAAATAAGGAGCTCGATATCTATCCTGTGGTTGAAGACCTTGGCCAGTTTCTGTCGAAATTGCCTTTCTCAGGTAATGACCCTCGTCCACATGTATCGACGGAAACCCTGTTGGATTCCATAGATGAGTGTAAGCTGATAGGACAAGCGGAATAAGAACAAATATCCAAGATATCTGTCTCTCCTTTAACTGTGGTCGCAGATTCAATTATCTTCTTTGTCCAGTAATTATGATATTTAAACATGAATTAAACGTTATGGAGATAGTTATAGAACTTTATCTTAGTGGCACGTTACCATCAGGAAGAGGCTTTATCCTCATTGAACACTGATTGATATTCTGTAGCCGTCTTGCTTAGCCTTGTTTGCCTACTTTACAGATTGAACAGCATTTTTGAGGATATCAAAGTATTTTGTGGGGATCAGATTGCCACTCGCATCACTTGTCACTAGATTAAAATTCTCCACTCTATGAGGTCTAAAATTCCAATACCAAAAGGCCCACCCATACGGATCTATTTCATTAAATTTCTTTAATATCGCTGTGGTATCTTCCGGCGTGATATCACTAGCCTCCGGATCTATTTCATAGACAAAGTCTCCTTCTTCGTTAATTACCTTATCCCTGGCTACATTGTTCCATTCTCCAATATACACTGGAACTCCAGATAGGTTGCCAGTCGCTAAGAAAATATTCAATCTATCTTCTTGATAGCTACCCGCCGATGGCAGTCCATAAATGCTAAATTTGAATATAGTATTTGTTTTATTTACAGGTGTCATTTTTGCTAGATTTGTCGCATTTACTCCAATGTTACTCTCAAGATCAACAGGAATGCTCATGCTAAATACTATATTCTTATTAGTTACATTTCTCAGTTCATCTGTCATAAAGGTATTGTATTTTCCGATTTTATCCCACTGGTCAACGTCATGTACCTGCGGTTCACTCAATATTTCATATCCCACAGTACTGGGATGACTGTCAACCGTACTGACTATTTTTTTCAAGAACTGAGACTGCAAGCTCCATCCATCAGTACCATTTGCATCGGTAATCTCTCTATTCCACCAGTGAGTCCACCATGCCGCTGCTGATGGATACTGAGGACTTCCTCCACTACCGTAGGCATATTCTGAGTTATTTTGAAACAAGAAGTGTGGGAATCCTGTTCCTCTTTGAGGATTAAGCCATGATGAAGTATGAAATTGATGGTTATCGTAAATAATTTTTAACCCATATTTGTCTGCAAGTGTAGCGGCAAATTTCAATTCATTTATGAATGCTACAGGATTCTTTACAAAAGATTCCCAATAATACACATATCTCACGTGATTCATTCCCCCATCTTTAATTATCTTAAAACTCTGATCATAGTAATTATCAGGAAAAGGATTCTTGAAGTCTCTTGTTTCAGGTAAACTGGTATAGTAACCTAACATGTTTACTCCAATAAGTGGTTGGGATTTTGCGTCCTGCGCATTACCTAAATTAGTTATTAACGAAACATTTAGAATTAATAATAAAACAAATGAAATTCCAAGAACAGACAATTTCATTACTCAGATAAAAACTTAACTCCCAATATAAATTATTGAAGATAAAATTTTCGGGCTTTAAGAATGGGTTTCTCTTGCACCCGGAACAAGTTGTTTTGTTGTTGTCAGGTCTTCAATTTTCTTGTTAATATTTAATACAATTTCAAGCAAGTCAGGTTCAATCCTGTTTTGTTTTATGAATGAAGCTAATGCTTGAGTGTCTTTAGGCAGACACATTCCGTCAAATGGTCTTCCAAATTCTGTACCATATTTGCCGATTCTTTTATCCATAGATACACCTAAACTTACTACCTTGTCATCTATTCCCAAATGTTTGCATATCAGACCTATTTCGTTAAAGAATGAAATCTTTAATGACAAAAAGCAATTTGAGGCATACTTGATAAGCTCTGCAGCCTCAAAGGATGTAGTGATTATATTTTTTGTCAAAGGCTTGTACAAGTCGACTAACAATTTTGATATTTCATTATCACTTTCTTCTCCTATTATTGCGCGGTCTGGACTGAAGAAATCATCCAATGCAGAAATTTGTCTTAGAAATTCTGGATTGTATGCAATCTCATAGTCAATTCCCCTTCTTTTGATGCAGTTCTTCTCGAGATAGTTCAGCACTACGCTGCGCATAGTTCCAGGCAACATTGTGCTCCTGAAAACCAGCAAATGACGTTTATCGGAAGAATTTAGATAATTTGCAAGTTGATACAGGGCAGAAAGTATTTGGGAAAGATCTTGTTGCGAATTGTGAGTCGGAGTATTCACACATACAAATGAAATATCTGTTTGTGATAAGGCATCACCAAGATTCTCTGCTACCTTGTAACCATTATTCTTTAAAGTTCTGAGCTTTTCCTTTGAAATGTCATAAAAAATTACTTCATGACCTAGCTTGTGAAATCCTTGGCCGGTAGCACTGCCTACTACGCCCGAACCGATAATACTTATCTTACTCGTGCAAAATCCCTCTTTATTATAGGGGGGTTATAATTAATCATATTTATATAATTCCTTTTCATTTTCGAGTAAGAAATATAGTAAGAATTAGCAATAACCATCTTACGTCACTAACTTCTATCTCCTATAAAAGTTACCAATAAATAATATGGAAATGGAGATTACTCAGTGAACTCCTACAGGCACCAAGCGCTTCAGAAGCAAGGCGGAATATTCGGCAACATTATTTTTGACCTAATACTAATTGGCTTTGTAGTTTCACTTGTTATGTCACCATATTGGTTCGACATAAATGATATCCTTTACCAATTCAGTGGCCTCCAAAATTATATATCCAGAAATTTCATTCCAAGTTCGTTATACGATTACTGGCTAATCATCCCTCTGGGGATAATCGGCATTTGGAGATGGACAGTATGGTTCATCAAGAAAATAGTTGCAACTTTTTATTATCCAATAAAACCAGAATCAAGCAATGGTATTTCAAAAGCCACAGACGCTCCTACAGTCTCGGTTATTATACCTGTTTATAATGAAGACCGGAAAATTTTTAGGCGATCTTTGGAATCATGGTGGAAAAATAAGCCTGCAGAGATAATTGCAATTATTGATAAATCTGATACAGGGTGTATAGCTGAATTCAAGGAATTGCAACAAGACAAGAGTAATCTTAAGCTGATAGTGACTTCAAAACCTGGTAAGAGATCGGCCCTGGCTGATGGTATATCAGAATCAAAAGGGCAGATTCTTGCTTTAACAGACAGTGATACAATGTGGGATTCAAATTTCTTGGAAAATGCATTGCGGCCATTGCAGGTTGATCCAAAAATTGGAGGAGTCACTCCTAGATTTCATCCCATTGAAATAAGAACAATCTGGCAAAAAATGACCGATATCTTTTGGGATTCGCGAAATTATCTTGATATGCCAGCACAGACAGCAGGAGGAAAAGCTCTTTCCTGTTTGAGCGGAAAAACTGCACTATATCGAAGGGAAATTTTATTACCCAAGATCAATCTCTTTCTAAATGAATTTATACTTGGTAGAAAAAAAGAGTCGGGCGAAGATAAATGCTTTACAAGACTTGTTCAACAAGAAGGATGGAAGACGTATTACCAGAGTTCTGCAGTAATATATTCATCTGCTTCACCCCATTTTGACCAGTTTATAACGCAACGAATTAGGTGGGCGAGGAACAGTCATAACTCTGATTTCCAGAGTCTATGGAATGGATGGGTATGGAAATGTCCTTACCTTGCATTTTCCATGATAGATCGTTTTATTTCGGTGTTTACGCTATTATTAGGTCCAATCTTTCTCTCCATTGCCATTATTGAAAACCATTGGGGATTAGCAATTTCAATTATTATATTATGGCTAGTTGGAAGGACCATCAAAATTTTTCCACACTTAAGGCGAAATCCAATGGACTTTTTCATTCTTCCAGTATACCTAGGTGTAAGTTTCTTGATGGCGCTCACCAGATTGTATGCACTTGTTACTATACGAGATCAACATATTATAAGAGGATTCAGGAAAGTAAAAACTAACAGGATAAAGAAATTTAAGGATTATTTCTTGACCGTAGAAATGATTGCAGGCATATTTATTTTTGCACTCGCATTGCGCTGATATCGACTATTTTTTTGTTACCCTAGTTCTATACATAATTCAAATAAACTGAATAAGCTTTATTGCTATAATCTGGTCTTTATTCCCTTATCAGCCAAATATCTCTTAACCTTATCAAGGGTCAAATTATCATAATGAAAAATTGAAGCTGCCAGAACAGCATCTACATCAGTTTTCTTAAATGCTTCAACCATGTGATCTGAAGAGCCACAACCGCCTGAGGCAATAACAGGTATTCTTACAATACCGCATATTGTATTTGTTAATTCAATATCGTATCCATTTTTAGTACCATCTGCATCTATGCTTGTCAATAGTATTTCGCCGGCACCAAGCTCTTCTACTCTTTTTGCCCATTGGATAGCATCAATACCTGTGCCTTTGGATCCACCATATATCATAACTTCAAAATAAAAATCCTTATCAGGTCCATGCATTACTGTATGCTCTTTGTCAACATCATAATTTCTTTTGACATCAATTGCAACTACAACGCATTGTCTCCCAAAAATTTTCATGAGATCTGTTACCAATTCAGGGTTTTTGACCGTAGCAGTATTAATGGAAACTTTGTCTGCTCCATTAAGCAGAATCTCTCGTGCGTCTGAAAGAGTTTTAATTCCGCCCCCCACCGTGAAAGGTATGTCTATCACACTGGCTACTTTTCTAACCATGCTCTTCATTATTTCACGGTCCTGTTTTGAAGCTGTGATGTCAAGGAAGACAAGTTCATCCGCTCCTTGGTCGCTGTATTTTTTAGCTAACTCAACTGGGTCTCCCGCATCCTTTACTCCTCTAAAGTTGATTCCTTTAACCACTCTTCCATTATCGACATCAAGACATGGGATGATTCTCTTTGATAAAGGCATTATACTATTGCTTTCACCTTTTTTAAATCCAATCTTTCTTCATACAAAGCCTTACCAAGTATAACACTATCGCATCCAATTGATCGAACCCTTAACACATCTACCAAGTTTGAAATTCCTCCACTAGCTATTATCTTTGATTTTCGATCTGTATTAACGCTATTTAAAGTGACAATGTCTGGGCCTGAAAGAGTTCCATCTTTAATAATATTGGTCAGGAGGAAATTGCTAATTCCAAGCTTATTGAACTTGTTTATCGCATCCTCAACTTTATAATCGGACGAGGATTTCCAACCTTCGATCATTACCTTTCCATTTATTTCGTCAAGTGAAATGACAATCTTGTCACCATAATTTTTACTGAGTAAACGCAATTCATTTACATTGCGATAGGCCATAGTACCAACCACAATTTTTGAAAATCCCATTTTAACAATCTTTTCAAAAATTTCAGTATTGCGAATACCGCCTCCAATCTGAATTGGTATATCCACAGAATCCAATATTTCTGAGATTATTGAAAGATTACTACTTTCATTACCAAATACAGCATCAAGATCAACTATATGTAACATATCTGCTCCGTCCTTTGCCCATTTTTTTGCAACCTGAACGGGATCATTGCTATATACTTTTTTGGTTAATTGGTCCCCTTTCGTTAACCTAACTACATCCCCCTTCATTATGTCTATTGCCGCTAGTACCTTCATTCGTTTTTTTCACAAATATTGACAAAATTTTTCACAATTTGGGCTCCAATTTTTCCCGATTTTTCAGGGTGGAATTGGGTACCAAAAAGATTTGAGCGTTCTATTACAACAGGCAATTTCGAACCATAGTCAGTTATTGCCGCAATTAGATTTTCATCTTTGGGCTGGATATGATACGAATGAACAAAATACACCCAAGAATCTTGCGGAATCCCTTTCAGCAAATTACATTCTGTTTTAACAATTCTTAAATTATTCCAACCTATGTGAGGAACTTTGACTTTTGTTTTTGGAAGCATCAAAACATTGCCATCTAATACTTTAAGTCCATCAAGAATTCCCTCTTCACTTTTATTGAATAACATTTCAAGGCCAAGACAAATGCCAAGTATTGGCATCCCACTATCGATTGCGGCATTTAGTGATATTGAATCTTTTTGTATAGAACTAATAGCGCTATCAAAGTTACCGACTCCTGGTAAAACCAATCCATCATAATTTTCCAATTCATTTAGAGTCCTTATGATATCTACGGTATGCGCACCATTTCTAAGTAGGGATTGGTGCAAATTAAATAGATTACCTGCTCCAAAATCAAAAATAGCTATCTCTGTCATTTACATCATGTCTTTAGTACTAGGCAATCCTTTTCTCCTTTGGTCAATTGCTGCAGCATTTCTAAACGCAATAGCGAAGCTCTTCATGGCAGACTCTAATTTATGATGATCATCTTCCCCATATTCTACCAGTATGTGTGTACAAGCTACAAGATTTTGCAGTAAAGATCTAAAAAAGTGTTCAATATCCTCCTTTACAATGCCTTCCACTTCATTCCTTTCTAACTTTAATTCAAATTTAGAGAATTGTCTCTTAACCAGATCAATTGCTGAATTGCTTCTCGAATCATCCATAGGAACAATAGCATATCCAAATCTCATAATTCTGGCTCTATTACCTAACGCCTTATCCAATCCCTGGCCTATACAAATAGCAATATCTTCTATCAAATGATGTAAAATCGAATCATGAGATTTAACCTCAGCTTCAATATTAACAAGGCTGTATTTGCAAAAGGTTGTTATGAGGTGATCTAGAAATTTCAATCCAGTGGTGATCTGTGCATCACCCTCGCCATCGAGATTAACATTTAGCTTTATTGTTGTTTCAGATGTACTTCTGCTTAGCGTCGCAGTCCTATCCTTATCCGTATCTGACAATTGGTATCTAAAATTGGGCCCTAACTTTATTTAATATGTTCGGTAATTCGTTAACGTTTTTGACTATTAACGTAGTTCCATTACTCTTGAATAGGTTCCTTATTTGATTCGATCTTGCGTTAGAGGCACATATTCCAATTAATTTAATATCCAGATTGGATATTTTCCGTGCTCTTTGTACCATGAACAAATCCTCTGCAGAGTCTCCAACATAAAAAGCATTGGTCACTCCAAAAATTTTTACGGATTTTATCAGAGCCGAAGGGTCTGGTTTACCCAATTCTCTTTTTTCATCTTCTAGATAAACTGATCCATTTATGTCAAAAAAGTTAAAGATTGACTTCATGGAATACTCAGCAGCTATTCTACTCCTGCCAGAAACAATTCCTATCCTTTTATCAAAAATATTCGATATTTTCTTCATAGTTGAATTTCTAACCAAAAGTGTGTCATTTTCAATTAACGGCTTGCCAGAATAAAATTTAGCAGGTGAGCTGTGTTGTTTTTTGAACAATTGGGGCCCGTAAAAGTACTCGTCAAAGACTCGAGTTAAAATGCTTCTGTTAATATCTCCAGGATACTTTAAAACTTTCTGAATCCGCATCAGACGGTTTTTCGAATAACTTTCGAGATAATTTTCCACAGACTTTATTCCATTAGAAGTTGCGTTGCTTGTTATATTTTCTATAAAAAAATGTAAATCAGAAGTCCTGGACGGTCCAAATAGTATACTCAGAATAAATGCATAGCTTGTATCAGTATCATTGTTAAACATTCCAGATTTACGGAATTTGAAAATCAGTTCATCACTGACTAATGTGCCTATATTTCCTTTGGTAGGATTGATATAATTAACGACATATTGGACAGTTTTTTTTATTGTCTTGTTGTAGGATTCTCTGGTATCAATTAACGTACCATCGATATCAAAAATAATACATGCATTTGAATTCATTCTAATCGAATCTACTTTGATTTTATTGAATATCTTTGATTGTTGACAATATTTTATCGTTCATTTTTTTTGTACCCACCGTCATTCTAATACAGTTTCCGTAGTTATTGATGTTACCTAACGCCTTTACTATTATTTTTGAATTTTCTAGTGCATCAACGATTCTACCATATTTTGTGTTACATTTTATGAAAAGAAAGTTTGCATCTGACTTGTAAACATCTATGTTTTTGATTTTTGAGAGCCTTTGGTATAGCCTTTCTCTTTCACGCTTTATCAGTGATATACTTTCTTCTACTTTTCCAGGACTAGAGATAAGTGAAATTGCAATAGCAAGTGAAAGACTATTTACTGCATATGGTAACTGAATCCTATTTCTAAATAAATCTGCAAGCTCGTCATTTGCCACCATATATCCTACCCTTGCACCTGCCAAGCCCAATGCCTTTGAAAATGTACGAAGAATTACTAGATTTGGATATTCCCTCACATATTTAATTAAGGAATATTTTGCAAATTCTACATATGCTTCATCTATAATTACCAAATTATTTTTCAAGGAACTTAAAATATCAAAAATTTCAGATTTCTCAAATTGATTTCCAGTAGGATTATTTGGAGAACACAAATATATCACATGAGATTTTTTTGCATCGATAATAAATCTCTCTATATCAAATGTGTTATCAATTGATGATAACATTATTTCAGAAAACGCTACTCCATGAAATTGGCACCTTGTTTTAAAGTAGGAAAAAGTAGGGTATATCGATGTTAATCTCCTACCTCTTCCAATCAGCGTCAAAAGCAAGTCTATAATTTGATCAGAACCGCTACCCAACACTAATGACTTTTCACTTATTTTCAGATAATGAGATAGCTTTTTGTATAGTCGTTCATAAAGATCAATGGGATATTTTCTCAGATCAATTTTTTTTAAACTCTCTAGTGAAATCTTGGTGAGAAAATCCTTCTCTAAAACAAGATTTTCATTTGCGTCCAATCTAAAATAATTACTTTCAGAGGGTATTGCATATTTTTCAATCGTAGAAATTTTCTTCATTTCTTTCATTAACCAATCTGTCAATTTCTGAACCTCTCTTCTACTGCATAATAGTGATTTGGTAAACCTTCAGCAAAAGCTAATTCCTTTATGTATTTTTGAACTGATTGAAGTCCAATTCTTGTTACTGTAATATGGTTAACTAATTTTACAAAGTCAAGTACAGATAATGAAGACTTTGATTTGCCAAATTCTGTAGTAGGTAACACATGATTTGATCCAAGACAATAATCACTTGCAGATGAGGGACTGTACTTGCCCAGTAAGACGATACCTGCAGTTTTTACCTTAGAAGCTATTTTAATAGAGTCTTCCGATAAGACTTCAAGATGTTCTGGGGCTAATTCGTTAATAAATGATATCGCATCCTCCTCGTTTTTACACAATGCAATGAAACCATTGTTCTTGAAACTGGTTGATACAATTTCCAATCTTGGTAGGGAACTATTCAATGTCTTTGTAATTTCACTCTCTAATTTTGTAGTCAAAGACTCTGAAGTAGTAACGACACCACAAATGGTATCCGTACTGTGTTCTGCCTGAGATATCAAATCCTTGACTACAAATTTGGGCTCAGACTTTGAATCTGCATATATTAAAAGTTCGGTTGGACCTGCTATCATATCAATGGCAATCTTATTGCTAACAAGAAATTTTGCAATGTTGACAAATAGGCCTCCGGGTCCGACGATTTTATCAACCTTACTTATTGTTTTAGTCCCATATGCAAGAGCTGCTACCGCTTGGGCACCACCGACTCTATAGACTTCGTCTATTCCGCAAATATCGGCAGCCACAAGTGTGACAGGATCAATTTTACCATCTTTCATGGGAGGACTTACTACAGATATCCTGTTTACACCTGCAATTATTGCAGGAACAACACACATCATCAACGTGCTTGGATACCGTGCTCGGCCTCCTGGGACATAACAACCAACACTGTCTATCGGTTTGAGAGTTTTCTCAATTCTTACTCCATCTTCTGATAATATGATTCCTGTCAATCGTTCTAGAAGCATTTTTTCATTCCTCTCAAGAAGTTTTTTGCTTTTCTTGAGAGAATTCAATTGATTCGTAGTTACCTCCTTGTAGGCTTTTCTCAACTCGGCTTTATCAACAAGAATTGAATCGATTTTTACATTATCATATTTTTTAGTATATTTTATTAGTGCGTTGTCCCCAAATTTGATAACATCATTAATTATCTTTTCAACAATAACACTCTTCTGAGGAAAACGATTTGAACCACGAATGATCTTTGCTTCTTTGACTACGTTACCTATTTTTATTTTTTTTATCACTGATTCATGACCTGTTTTAACTCCTCTAATGGGAGTATTTGTTTTGGCTGCATCACAACAAGTCCTTGAGCTATCTCTCTTAACTTTGGAACAATCTTTATGAACTCGTTTTTATCTATCACCGTATTGACACCAAACCAGCCTTCTTCACTTAATTTGCTTATTGTTGGCCTTTTAAGGGCAGGTAAACTGTCCAACAATTTCTGCAGGTTCTCTTCTTTCACATTTACAAAAATGTGAAGTTTTTTCCTTGCCTCCACAACTCCCTTGATAAGGGCCAATATGTCCGCAATTTTTTCAGACTTTATTTTATCTTCTAAAGAATTTTTGTTTGCAATTAGCTGAGCACTCGAATGACCTAGGGTCTCAATAAGCTTTAGGTTGTTCTGAACGAGTGTAGTGCCTGTTTCTGTAATATCACAAATAGCATCAACATCTTCGGGGGGTTTGGCCTCAGTGGCACCAAAGGATAGAAAGATTTCAACCATTTTATTTTCACCTATCCTCATCCATGGTGTAATAATCATCGGTCGGATATCCCCATAATATTTTTGATATGATTTATTAGAACGTATGCGAGCCGAAGTAGTAGTCAGATATTCAGATGAAATTCTCAACGTTCGTTTCTTCTTTGCGAAACCTTCTATCAACTCAGTCAAGTTGTTATATTCAAAATTTTCTGGGATCGCTATGACCTGATTAACCTGACCATATTCTAGATCCAATAAAATCTTAACATCCGCAGTTGCCTCAACAATCCAATCTTTACCAGTAATTCCTATATCATAAAATCCCTCTTGTACATATGTAGGGATCTCTTGAGGTCTCAAGATTTTTACTTCAATTTCAGGATCGCTTAGCTTAACTCTATAGGTTCTTCCACGACCTCTAACAGTTTGCCATGCCTCTTCAAGGATCTTAAAGGTCGCATCTTCGATACTGCCCTTTGGTATCGCAAATTTTACTGTTGCCATCTGATATCAAAAGGATCTTTTTAATGGGATATATTTCTATTGAAAAATTTATTTGTATGGTTATTTTCTGATAATTATTAAGATGTTTTGTTATGAATAATTGTTCAAAATTATTTATAAAATGTTCTAGGATGGACTGTCCCTTGCGTGATGTAAATCCTGCAGAATTCGTCTAGCACTATCCAAATTTATCTTTGATTGTTTATACATTGTTTCAGATACAATATCGACTAATTTGCCAGTGGCTCCTGCTGCAACAGCAATATTCTTCGCGTGTAATTTCATATGGCCCTTTTGAATTCCTTCTGCAGACAATGCCCTAATTGCTGCCAAATTTTGTGCTAGTCCAGCAGATGCTATAACACAAGCCAATTCACTTGCTGATTTTACCCCTAAAATTTTCAAACCCATTCTAGCTACAGGATGCACGGTTGATACCCCACCCACTATGCCAACAGACAAAGGAATTTCTATTCTCCCTATTAGATCGCCATTAGATGACTTTGAAAAAGTGGTAAGTGATCGATATTTTCCACTTCTTGATGCGTAAGCATGAGCGGCGGCTTCAATTGCACGAAAATCTTGACCTGTTGCAATAGACACTGCATCAATTCCATTCATAATGCCTTTGTTATGGGTTACGGCCCTGTACGTATCAGAGTATGCAAATGCAAAAGCAGAAAGTATCCTGTCAACTATATCATTGCCTCCAAGTTCTTGCTTTTTGAACGTGGCTTTACTGATTACAATTCTCTCTGTGGCATAATTAGAAAGTATTTTCAGAATAACCTTTCCACTAGTCTTTTGCTCTATTTCAGGGCCCAACAGTTCACACATCGAATTTATGGTATTGGCACCCATTGAATCCTTACAATCAACATATAGTTCTGTCGCAAGCATCTTTGTTCCATCAATTTCATTTTCAACTATTCTTGTTTTCAGATCCAGTGCCTTTACGTTTTTTGAAATCGAATTGACCGTCCTGAGTAAAGATTCCTTGCTCTTTGAGACAACATGAATGGCCTTTTTGATATCTAACAGGTTAGTTACCTGAATCTGACCCCTCATTATAGATCTTTCAGCCGATGCCTTGAATCCTCCTCTAGACTTGGCTAGTTTTGCCGCATGACTTGCAGCTGCAATAACGGATGGTTCTTCGATTGCCATGGGAACAAGATATTCATTTCCATTTATTACGAAATTCGTTGCTATGCCAAGAGGTAGTGAAAAAGTTCCTATTGCATTTTCTACCATCCTGTCAATTTTGTCAAAAGGTAATGGCTGATTAACAACAGCGGAAATTTCATTTTTCGTGAGATTGCTTTTTGATGCTAATAATGATAATCTTTCATCAAGACTCATCTCATAAAATTTCTTTTCTGTATTCATTGGTACGACTACTATGATCTCGTAAGCCTTAATATTTTGTCATCGCCGTGTTGCGGTAACGCCCTCCCATCGGTATTACTGGTAAGAACAAAGATTGATCCATCTCCAGACTCGACAACATCGGCTATACGACCATAGCCAACAAGGATGGTATTCTGACTACCCGTTTCAAAGTTAATTTCTCTTAAATGGGATCCCTTTAGAGTAGCAACGAGCAGATGATTCGCATATCCCAGCTTGTCTGAAATTACAAAGGTAATTCCAGAAGGTTCTAAAGATGGATTAAAACAAAGCAACGGTGCAGTATTATCACCGTTACTATTACATTCTTCGTTGGGCCAACCGTAATTCTTACCTGGTAACACCAAATTTATTTCATCATTGCCAGCTGCTCCCTGATCAGAAGCATATAGCTCACCACTTTCTATATCCCATGCTAATCCTTGAGGGTTCCTAAAACCATATGCATACACGCTTGAATTTGAAATTGGATTATCATCCGGAATAGTTCCATCTTCATTAACACGAAGAATTTTTCCTGCCAGAGAATTCAAGTCCTGAGATAGTTCTGGAATTGAGGCATCTCCAGTTGACACATAAAGTTTTCCGTCTGGCCCAAATTTAATGCGGCCACCATCACGATATTCAGCCCCCGGAATACCGTCCACTATTGTCTTTGAATCAATTATCCTATTGTTGCTTTCTTGGAGCATCAAAACTCTATTGAATAAACCAGTGTTATTTGAGTATGTGTAATATACATAGAACATGTGATTCTGCGTAAAATTTGGATGCAGTGTAAGACCTAGTAAACCGCCATCCCCTATGTTTTCAACCTTTATGTCGCCTAATGGCTCTGCTAAGAGGGTACCATTTTCAACAACTCTAATACTTCCACGTTTTTCTGTAATGAAAATTCTCCCGTCCATAGAAATATCGATAGCCCTCGGAGCTTGCAATCCCTGTGCAGTAATTTCTACTCCCTTTGAGTTTGTTAAGTTGCCTGTATTTGATACTGGAGAAGGTAATGGCACCAAGGTTTCAGAAGGGGAAAATTTCATGGTAATGATGCTAACAATAATAACAAGTGCTGAAGGGATAACAAGTCGAATTAGCTGTCTTCTTTCCATATGTTGCATTAAATGTGATTTTTTATAATTCTATTTGATTTTCCAATCTAATCAACCTCATTAACTAAATACTATTGAAATTTCAGATAGAATATGGCGCAGATGAGGAGATTTGAACTCCTGCTCGCCCGAAGGCGAATCGGCTTTCTTTCGACCTGACTCAAGGCCGACGCATTATTGTGTTCTTAAATCTAAGAAGACCACTCTGCCACATCTGCTTGAATTTCTTGGAATATTTCTTATTTTTATTTGTTTAAATGCTGTCAATAGGCAAAATGGGACGTTTTAATTATAAATGGCATTATTATTTTGTATAATAGGAAATTATTAGTCAAGTGAATTACTCATGATACCCATAAATAAACCACAAATAGATGATGATGAAAGACAAGAGATTCTCAAGGTACTGGATGAGGGAATTTTAACCTCTGCCTCTAATTCTGGCGGTAAAAGAGTTCAGGATTTTGAAGGGTTGTTGGCTAATTTCTTGCATATCAAACATGCTATTGCAGTAAATTCTGGCACTGCCGCCTTGCACGCTTCAATTCTTGCTGCAGGGATAAAAGAAGCAGACGAAATATTGATCCCTTCATTTACATTTGTTGCAACTGCAAATTCAGTCGCGTGTACAGGAGCCAAACCGGTCTTTGTCGATATTGAGAGAGATACCTATACAATGAATCCTCAGGATTTGGAAGGAAAGATTACCAAAAAAACAAGGGCAATAATCCCAGTTCACCTATACGGACATCCTGCAAAGATGGATGAAATACTGGAGATAGCAAATAAACATTCATTGATGGTTATAGAAGATGCCTGTCAATCATTAGGATCCACATTCGATGGAAACCAGACAGGGACAATAGGTCAAATGGGATGTTTTAGCATGTATGCGTCAAAAGTCTTGACCTCAGGCGAAGGCGGTGCAATTACTACCAATAGCGATGAATTTGCAGAAAAGCTGCGAATGATTCGAAATCATGGAATGGTGAGTGGGTATGATACACGGATAATAGGTTTCAATATGAGATTACCTGAAATTTCGGCAGCTATTGCTAAAACTCAGATGAAAAAGATTCAATCCATGTTGAACAAGAGGACCAGTAACGCAAGAAAACTAGGGCAGCTATTAAGCGGTAAAATTAAGAATAATAGTATTATTCTGCCGCAGGAAAATCCCGAAACAAAGTACAATTGGTATCTCTATACAGTGGCGTTAAATAATTCTCGAGACAAGCTAAAAAGATTCCTAAATGACAGTGGAATCGGCGCAACTATCTATTATGATCCACCAGTCCATCAAACACCATTCTACTCAAAATTTCATAATGGAGAACTTGAGATTACAGAATGGGCTTCAAAAAGTGTTCTCTCGCTACCCGTACATCCTTCAATTACAGAAAAGGACCTGGATTTTATGGCCAACAAAGTTGAAGAAGCGATATACCCATAGAAGTCATCAGTTGATATCTCACATATGGTTTATATAATATTCAGACAAAGATCAAAACGATAAACATGCCTATAGATCCAGACTTTCCAAAAAATCATGAAGTCACTGGTAAGATACAACTTGATGATGGTGAACATTTCCATTTTATGTGGGGACCAGGAAAACTACAAGAAGCTGCAGAAAACGAAGAAGTAAAGGCTGCCTACGCAGCAAGGGGTGAACAAATAGAGCCACTTGGTGTAAGTGGTACTATGGTAGCAGTCGATTGGGATTCATGTGTTGCCGATGGTGCTTGTATCGAAGCATGTCCAGTACAGGTATTCCAGTGGTATAGAACAGAACATGACGTTCCTGCTAAAGAGGCAAAAAATCAAACATGGAAGGGAACAGGTAGCACAGTCAAAGAAGAACGTAAGGATTATACCGACAAGGCAGATGCAATTCGTGAACATGATTGCATTTGGTGTATGGCCTGTGTATCGGTTTGTCCGCCACAAGCTGTAAAAGTAGATCAGTCTTCACTTGAATTCCATGAAAAGGCTTCTGGAACATTCAATGAAGCTCTGTCAAAGGGTAGTGCTCCACCACCACACGCACACTAGGTAATCTTACCTCATTTTTTCCAAAAACTATATTTTTATTACCTTTTGTTACTTTTTATTATCTCACTAAGCTTTGATGAATGTGAAAGTTGATTATTTCTGATTCATATATGGGAATCTTTATACCCAGAGATTTTTCGAATAGAGTTTTAAACTTCATAAACGGTAAAAGCAACTTGCCGTTCACCCAAAAAGACGAAATAATTGCTTCTTTTTACATCTTTGGTAAAGATCATAAAGTAAAAGGTGAATTAGAAATTACAAATGTTAAAGATATAGCAAGAAAAACGATGGAGCAAGTTGCGAGACAAGTTAGAATTTATGCAAATAATCCCATAAGTATGAACCAAGAGTCTCTGAGAGAAAATTTCAACAAGAGATCAATGCAAATCTTGATTGATTCAAATAACAAAAATAGCAATAAGAAAATAAATTTTGATATAACTAAAAGAATATCAAGAGATCCTACAATTCTTTCAGAATGTTATGCATGGCATTTGGCGTACTACAAACAAGATTACTTTTTCAAGCTATTCAATCCTCTTAAAGGTACAAATCTTCCTCGAGATTTAGCAGAACAATTAAAGGGACGAATGCTAATGCTCGGATTCAATGTCAAGAATTCAGCGAAATTGACTTACGATGATCCAATTATACCATTTCTACAATGGCTTAATGAGTGGACCAAGTAATTTGATACAGACGCCATGACATCTTCATGACAAAGAACATTAAAGCCTTCATGATATCAGTTGGTATGCACAACGTGGATAAATCATATGAAACTCTACTGTCTAGGATACAGGGAGGTTTGGGTAATGCTTCGAAGAAAGATTCAACAAGACTTGAGATTCCTAAGGCTCAAATCATTTGGGTTGGGCAACGAACAATTTTTAGAAATTTTATGGAATTTCCTAAAGCATTAAGGAGAGAGCCAGAAAAGCTATTACTCTATTTGAATAAAGAGCTTGCATCTGCAGGTTATATTGCCGGTGAAAGGGTTATTTTTCTAGGTCGAAAGGAACCTTCATCTTTTGGAGCGCTCATGGAAAGGTACGTAAAGGACTATGTCATATGTCCTGTATGTCAGAGTCCAGACACAAGAACAGAAAAAGCAAAAAAACTGGGCTTCCTAGTATGTGAGGCGTGTGGTGCTAGATCATCTATAAAGGGTAACTACGCCTAGTATCGATGTCAGTCATGTAAGTCAACCACTATAATATACACAGATTGCAGAGTAAGACTGCTTGATATATTTGAGAAAAGCAGACAACATGAATATCCCTCTAAGCGTAATAATGGTAGTTGCAATTTTGTCTTATCCAGAATCCTTTTCTGAATTCAATGATCTGACATCAAAAGATCAGAATATTTTGCAAATATGCTGTACTTGGGGTGATAACCTGAATGATGGCGTATTGACATTTCATACGAATAACAATGAGATTTTCAAGATGAGCGGCTTGGTAAAGAATTCGTTTGACCAATGGGCTTCAAAGTTAGAAAATGTCAAATTTTTAGAGGTTCAAGATGCGTCAAATGCTGACGTTTTAATCTTCTTTGAACATAAGGGCGAACAAACTGTCGGTCAAACTACTAACGTTCTGGATGACGAAGGTTTCATAAAAATGGTAAAAGTAAGAATATCTGTAAATTTCAATGAAGAACAGATAGAGGAAGATACTCTAGATCTTGTATTAAAACATGAAATAGGACATGTTCTTGGACTAGGGCATTCAAACTTTCATGATCTAATGAACCCCATAGTCAACTATCAAAATAAGATCATTACCAAATGTGAGATTGATGCAGTACATCTAGCAAACAACTGGAAATTAGTAGAAAACCTACAACAGCCAAAATTGCCAAAATTACCATTTGAAAAAACTGTTGATTGTGGTTCGGAAGAATTGTAACCAATCCCTAATCCTTGAACGAAGCTAACCAAACTATTATTCATAAAATTCAAGCCTGAGTTACAGCGGTCATATCCACAATTTGGATCATTGTAAGCAATATTGGGATAAAAAAGAATATTTGTTAGATGTATAAATAATAAGATAATATTTGCTTAATAGGTTCAGAGAAAAATTAATTCCTATCTCAACGCTAATAGGTAATAATTTCGGTTCGCTTGGTTTATCTCCAACCTTCTGGAGTATGATTGGATTTGGCTTTGCAATCCTATCAAGCATATTCTTTGGTCTTACAAATTTTTTGAACCAACAAGGCATCGAGTTTCCTTCACAAATATTTGCAAGTATCCTTCTCTTGATTTCTGGTTTTTTTGATATTGTAGATGGAAGTGTAGCTCGCGTAATGAAGAAATCTACCACCAAAGGTGCATTTCTGGATTCTAATTTTGACAAAGTTTCTGAGGCTCTAATTTTCATAGGGATAGCAATCGGTGGTTTATCGAATCCGATTTTAGCAATGATTGCTTTATCGACTTCTATCTTGGTTAGTTATCTCAGAGCCAAAGCGGAATCACTTGGTATAGAGCTAAAAGGTGTAGGGATAGGGGAAAGAGCTGAAAGATTGCTAATCCTATCAATTTGCGGCTTTATTCCAATTTCAGGATCAATTCAATGGGGAGTTATAATTATTATCTTGATCTCAGGTTTCTCTTTTCTTCAGAGATTTAGGTATGTTCTAAAAAGGATATAACGCTATAAAATATCTTATCCGAGCCTTCCTGTCCTTCTACGTTCCATTTCTGATCTTACTTTTACTATTCCTCTATGCACAGCACAGGAAACACAATAAAATTTGACATCCGTAACCGGTGCAATATATGCTCCTTGCGCTCTTAATTCTTTTGCCAAAGTCGGTTCTACTAATGTAATTCTGCCAGTAACTTTTTTTGCCTTATCTCTTGGTACCATGGCCCCGCACTGGCTACAATGAACTGTTCCTGAACTTCCTTTCCCACCTTTTGTTCGTCCTCTGCTCGTCCTTTTCTTCGGCATTATACAATTACTATCTCTTCTTCTTTTAAATCTTCTGATGCTGCTTATGTCAACGTTTATCAAAGCAATAGATTTAGTGATGATATTCACCAATGAAGGCTGCTATACTATCCAACATAGTCGTAGACGAGATTGTGTCAAGAGATCTGAAGTCAAGTAAGAGCTTAGGTGGACCTGCAGCTTATTGTGGCATAACTGCAAGGAAATTTGGATTTGAAACAACGCTCTTTACTCATTTTGGAAAAGATCTTGACCCACAATATCTTGATTATCTGATAAATCAGGGAATTTCATTCAATGGTCCCCATTACTCGAATCTTCCAACAACTAGATTTGTATTGAAGAATTTTGAAACTGATCGTGAATTAACTCTCGAGTCAAAATGTGTCGCATTAAATATAGAAGAAATAAAAAATGTAAAAGCAAATTGCTGGATAATTAGTCCAGTTTTTGATGAAGTACCTCTGGATATATTGCAATATTTATCTTCAGCAAAAATCGAAGGAAATCAGTTTGTAATGTTGGATCCACAGGGTTACACAAGAGCTGTTGACCAAGAAGGGAGAGTATCTATAAGAAAAAAAATGGAGATTCCCATCCATAAAGTAAATGGAATAAAGCTAGATAGCCAGGAAATCTCCTGCTTTACAAACGGTCTTGAAGGTATGGAAGGGATGAAAAAAATTCGCTCCCATTATGAAATCGATTATGTACTGCACACACAGGATCAGATTATTCATCTTCTTGAAAAGGAAAGACACTATTGGTTAAAGGTACCTAAATTCGATACGCCTGATTCAACAGGACTAGGTGATATTATCGCCTCTTCTTTTGCATGCACTATTGTTAAAGAAAAAGATTCTATTTGGGCATTTTGTTTTGCCGTGGGGGCGTTAATTGCAGCAGTACAAACAAGTGAGATTGGAATTAAAAAAATACCCTCCAAATCCGCAATTGAAGAAAACGCTTCATATTATTACAATACTATGAATTTTGAAATAATTTAGACAAGTCATAAATCAGGTTTAAATTTGAGTGTCTGTTGACTTTTAATAGTTACAATGAAAGTAGCTATCTCAAGTCTAAGCTCAAGGGACGATAGTCTAATAGGCAAAATCAAGAAAATTTTAGACGATGAAAATATTGATTCGGGGATAATAAAAAGATCCGACAAAATGACGACTTCGAATGTAGATATTGTGATTACTGCTGGTGGAGATCGAGCGATACTTGATTATTCACACTATATTAAAGAATTCTCTGTACCTGTTCTGGGAATATATGAATCAGATTCAACAGGATTTTTGGGACAAATTGATGTGAGTGATTTAAAAAAATCTATAGGCAGAATAAAAAAAGGTGACTACGAAATAGACGATGTATGTCGGCTTTCAGTTAATGTTGATGGTAAAGAAATTGAACCAGTCTTAAATGATATTTCTCTCTTCCCGAGAAAAAGTGCTACTCTTATGGAATATATATTAAAGATTAATGGAAATGATCTCTGGCATGATAACAGTGATGGTGTAATCATTTCCACGCCAATTGGGTCTACAGCTTATTGTATGTCTGCAGGCGGGCCAATGGTTTTACAAAGGTCGCAGGTTTTTGTTATCGTTCCAGTTAATTCTATGGACAATACTCGTAGGCCTCTTATAGTCCCTAATACTGATAGGTTGGAAATTGAGGATATACTCTGTAGATATCTGTGTGAGGTAATCCTAGATGGAGGAAAAAGGGTAGCTGTTCGGAAAAATATTGTATGCGAAAAACATGAATTTCCAGCAAAATTTGTGAGATTAATCAAGGATTCTCCTATGGATATTATCGCTAAAAAGGTAAAATTAGCAGAAGACCTGCTTGATATGCCACCCAGTGCTAAATTGATCTTAAAAACTCTAGAGTATGAAGGCGAATTGAGCCAAAAGGATCTGAGCAAGAGAACGATGCTACCAGAGAGAACTATAAGATTGTCCTTGAGTCACCTTATCCAACGCGGGTATGTCAGGAAGAAGACATCTTTGCGTGATGCCAGGCAAAAAACTTACGAGTTAAACCTAAAACTTTGAGCTAGATGCAAGATGTTATGAATGCTTCAAATGCTTGTTCTGGTCTGCCTGGTATGCTGCTAAATTCCGAATGATACTGAACAGCGAAAAAGAACTTGTTTGATGGAAATTCTAGAATTTCTATTCTTCTCCCTTTATCGGAATGACCGGATAACACCATGCCATTTTCTTCTATAGCTTGTCTGTAATCCTGATTAAATTCGTACCTATGTCTGTGTCTTCGCTCAATTTTCTTATTCTGGTATATGCTATTGGCCAACGTCTGGGATATTATGGTTATATCATGTTTTCCAAGTCTCATAGAACCGCCAAGGTTAACAGTATGTTCCTGTTCGGGCATGAATTTTACCAATGAGTTGTTATCATTAGGGTTAAATTCCTGTGAACTGGCATCGACTAACCCACATTGATTTCTTGCAAATTCAATTAACGAAAGTTGAAATCCAAAACAGATTCCTAAAAATGGTATATCCTTTTGTCTAGCATAATTAATTGAATTTATTATTCCTTCACTTCCTCTTGCTCCAAATCCTCCCGGAACAAGAATTCCATCAAACTTGTTCAAGAATTTCACTTCATCGTTATTACCATTTTCAAATCTTTCAGAATCAATCCATTCAACACTTAATTTCTTGCCCAGTTTTGCTGATGAATGCAGCAACGCTTGATATACACTCACATAGCTATCTGGTAAATTTACATATTTACCAACAATGCCTATGTTTACATTTCCTGAAAAGTTAAAGAAAGATCGTGTTACCTTTTTCCATTCAGCCCACCTTATGTTACGGTTTTTTAGATCAAGCTTGTCAGAGATCACATCAATTATTCCTTGGTCTTTTAATATTTCTGGGACATCATAAATCGAAGAACAATCATGACATGAAATAACACATTGCTCTCTAATGCTAGCAAACATCGAAATCTTATGTCTTGCTTCTCTATTCAGTGGCTTTTGGCATCTGACTGCTAGGATGTATGGATGAATTCCAATCCTTCGGAGCTCCTGAACGCTGTGCTGTGTGGGTTTTGTTTTCTGTTCTCCTACCACATCCAAAATTGGTGCTAATGTTACATGTACGAATAGAGTTTCTGTATCGCCTTCTTCTAATTCCATCTGTCTAAAAGATTCCAGGAATGGAAGACTTTCTATATCACCTACCGTACCACCACATTCAACAACTAAAACGTCATAACCTTTAGCTAGATTCTTTAAACTGTTCTTTATTACGTCAGTTACATGGGGTATTATCTGAACACATTGGCCCAGATACTTGCCTTCTCTTTCAGCCTTTATTACATCAGAATAGATCCTTCCAGTAGTAATATTATGCCATTTTGTCATCGGTGTATTGAGAAATCTTTCATAGTTTCCCATATCCATATCACACTCTCCCCCATCATCCGTAACAAAGACCTCTCCATGTGCAGTTGGGTTCATCGTTCCTGCATCGTAATTCACATATGGATCAATTTTTGTGCAGGTTACTCTTAAACCAGTTAGCTGTAATAACTTTGCAACCGAAGAAGCAACTATTCCTTTTCCAAGACCTGACATTACTCCACCAGTAATAAAGATGAACTTTGGAAATTTGTTACTCGGTTTGCTTTGTCTATACTGCACATTAGACTTTATTTTCTCACCTTTTTAATCGTTTTCAGACTATCTCATAATTTGAGCAAATGAGTTCAAAATCAACAGCAAAGATATAATTTTCTAGATCCTGTATACCTGGAAACTAATTTTAAGCTTGTCCAATATAGCCCACATTAGCAAAAAAACCAAGGATGGCGTTCACATATTCGTTGTCCTTGTTAAGATGATACATCGTATTTGCCATTTTTTTTTCCTTTATCCAATCAATACTGCGCAAATCTTTTAGATTTCGTTTGATATCTTCTCTCTTTAATCCGGTTCTTTTATGGAGAACATAAATAGTTACCATTTTATTTTCTTCGGCTAGGGCTTTTATTATCTTGATTTTGCCGATCGTTCCAATTCCATTTTCTATAATGGTTTTGCTATCATAATCCATTATTTTTTATTTATCTGTTGTTCTAATAAAGGTTCTAATTCAGCCAACGAGGTTATGTTCATTCCTATTTCCTTTAATGATTTCATTTCGATTATTTTTCTATTGAGAAGATCATTCATGTAATCCTCAAATTCAAATTTCTTCATTTTGTGTTCATCTGCTAATTCAAGTGCATAGGTCCGAATTTCCTTAAGCTCAATGTATTGCTTTTTTCTTTTATTTTGTACTTTTACAATGGCCATTAGTATAATCAGATGACTCTTGGGAAGTTCTTTCAAATCCTCCGTTGTAATGGATGGTTTGTTGTAGCCATGGACTTTACGAATTTGTTCTAATGTGATTCGATCACTTCCGTTTGCTTCTGCCAAATTTCCTGCATATAGTAGTAGGTCCAAAGCATATCTAACATCCCCATCAACTTGCGAAGATGTTGTAATAAGTGATACTTCATCAATTATATCAGTACCTACAATGTTCGGATTGAATGATTCGGAAGATCTTGTAACTAGAATATCACTTATTTGTTCTATAGAATAAGGTAGAAACTCAATTGGTATTCTTCCCAGAGTACTTAGTTCTGAACTATCGATTTTATCATGAAAATCAGTACTCCTTGCTATGAAGATTACACCTATAACATTACAGTGTTTTGATAGATCAAATTCATTGAGGCGTGTAAAGTCATAAATTATGCCACTGTCCTTGTTGGAGTGAAACAGGAACTCTATTTCATCCAAAATAATCAAAGTGTATAACTTGTTCTCATACAAATATGAAAGAAGATATCTCAACATCTCTTCAGCACTAAGTCCCTGTGAAGGAAGTTCGGGAGCAATTTTTTCCAATAGAAACCTATAAACTGCATATTTATTTCCACCCTGAAGTTTTAGATTTATGTAGGCAACCTTGAGTGTTAACCCAGATTTTTTGAATTCATTTTCCAACATGTTTGAAAATTTTATTATTGTAGAAGTCTTTCCAATTCCTGATCTCCCTATTATTTGTGGTGTAGAAAACAAGAATTCATCTGGCTTGATGTATGAATCTTTAAACATCGTCAGTAGTAGTGACATTTCTTTTTCTCTATGGTGAAGCTCACTGGGTATGTATCTTGCCGACAGTTTTGACCTATCAAGGAATATCTTAGTTTCTGACAATTCTCAAATAGATTGATAGCATGATCATAATATATTTATTAATCAATCGGTATTTTTGTAACCCTTTCAAAAACTATCCTCTATTGGGTTATTGACTTGTAATTGGCATTTTTACCGATTTATTATTCCCTAAAAGCCTTTGTGAGTATACGTCTGATGATTTAGCAATACAGCCATATTATTTTGAATTGGTCACGCATCAAAGATGATAGTTCAGAGGCTGACATGTAATGTCTGAAAGATCTCCCAATAAATTAAAAGAGTAAAAGAGTAAAAAAATAGCATATCAAGGGCAATTTTGAGTAACAAATAGGAACTCGGCCCCCTTTTCAGTTAAAATTGTCTATAAAATATTCTTTTATTAATTCAACGTACTCTTAGATAACAAAAAAAAGTTAGGGATAAGTATTTGAGTTCTTACTTCATCATTGAACTATCTGACATTTTCATGGAGTCATTTCCGATTTCAAGCTGCCCTCTAATCTCGCCGTTAGGATTTGCCTCAGTATGAACATTAACATAGGTTTCTCCTTTCTTCATTGCGGTAACAAGATCTGATAGCGCTTTTCCTTTCATGGATCCTTCCAGATCAGCCCCGGTGAAGTTTCCTTCGGCTAATATGCCATCTTTAGGTCCTGTGGGGGAATCTGACTTGAATAAAGTGACTACGACATCTCCATTCTCACCAGACTTTGCATTGTGGATATGGGCCGCAGTAACTTTATCAATTCCTGTGACGTTAACCTTAAACCACCCCGATTCTTCCATAGGGTTTACCCAAGCCCAACCCTTCGCCGAAGTAGTAACAGGCGGGACCTCTTGATCGCCACTGAGTGTGGCCGTGAATTTCTGTTCTTCAGCATGCACCATGTTAGCCATAGCTGCTGACATTCCAATTGAGAAGACTGCTCCCATTAAGACGACAGCTGACAGCAAATTTATGTTTGGTTTCATCACTGCTTCAGAGACTAAAAAAATATTTAAGGACTTACCCAAATCTGCCCCAACTTTGACCCAAAAACTAAAGTGACGTCTTTTTTACAATGTCTTATCTACAACTGCATTTAGCTTATTTCCTACGACGTAGGTTCAAGTTTATTTGAATTAGGTATCCCGCCAGGTTCTAAATTTATTTATGTATAATACATCTAACGATGCTTCACAACATCTTACTCCGAATATAAGATCTCAATAGGTGAGCACTAATAGACCCGACAAGTCGTCTTGTTCACGACAAATCATATTTCATTTCAAGACAAATCATAATCGTTACTAGTCTAAGCTACCTTCTCGTAATCCAGAGTAGAACTGCTAATCCTATCGATTGGGCAAGATTTATGACAAACAAATACGGAGCTGCTGCGTCGACTATATCCTTTATCGACGGTCCTGCCGTATACAAATTAAACCAGAATACGACGATAACTATGTTTTGTATAATAAACAAGGCAGCAACGATTGTTAGTCCGTAGGTAAAATAAGATTTAATGAGTCTGATATTCTGAATATAAGTATAGATAATCGCACTCAATAATCCAATGTTAACAATAGCCGCGCCTGCAGCAGCAAGCATGAAATCCATTTACTTTAACATTTGTCCTCCAAATGACTTAATTTACTTTTTCCCAATTTTGTCCATAATTTCCTTCAATAATTGATAGTTTTTTTCCATCAGAGGAGTTAGAAAATATGTTGCACCGTATACCTCTTTATCATCAGTGATTACAAGTCCATTTTTGGATAACACTTCAAGATGATGAACAACGGTTTTGTAATCCAGCTTCAGTTGAGATGCAATTTGATTAGGATTGCTTGGATTCGAGCTAATAAGTTCTAGAATTTTTATTCTATTGAATCCCCCCCTAGTGCTGCCTATAAGATACCATAATAGTCGTTTAAAGCGTGGATCAGTGTATCCTGGATGGGTATTATTTAATCCCGTTTAATTTCACCCCATCTATATCCATATTTCGATCGAGTTGATCTCAGAATGCAAATACATTCTAACAAATCTATGAATTATTGCTCTATGTTCTTTGCTTTAATCTTTTTTTAGGGTTAAAATAGATCCGACTTGACACAATTGATGTCTTTTTGCAAGATATGCAAAGCGACTCGGTGGAATTTGCGGCGACTACGATTGCTATTTCACGGCTTATACATCCAAATACAGTTATATGATTAAGAGTAAGTTTACTTTCTGATGTGACTTTGAGTAAATTTTTTTCAAGAGAAACTGGGCTTAAAACATTGGCCGATAATTCTTACAAAGCAGTCAATGAGGGTTTCTATGATGCGGACAAATATGACTATACCAGTCATACTGTAATTTCCCTTAAAAAAGTAGTCCTAACATGTAATCATGTTCCCATAATTTCAGAAATAAAATTTTCCTCGCCGTCAAAGGGTAAAATTCTTGACCAATCCAAGATAAATCCCAAGGATTTGGCAATACAAATGACGAATTCTGGTTCAGTCGGAATTTCTGTGCTGACTCAGCCCTACTTGTTTGATGGTTCTATTCATAATCTTGCGTCTATCAGAAAGGGTGTCAACGTACCACTATTGATGAAAGACATCATAGTTAGTGAGGTCCAAATAGATGCAGCAAGGAAAATAGGTGCAGACGGCATCTTATTGATTAAAACCATTTTCGATAAAGGATTTGCCGAGGGAAGCTTGGAAAAATTTTCGGATTACGCCACAAAAAAGGGACTAGAAGTCATTACTGAAGTTCATTCAGAGGACGAATTTAAAGAGATCCTGAAAAATAAAAATCAGCTTATTGGCATTAATAATAGGAATTTGAATACCCTTGAAGTGGACATTAAGGTTACTATTGAACTACTACAAAAATTTGATAAAAAAAATAACATTATAATTAGTGAAAGTGGAATATCTAATTCAGATGATGTAAAGAAGTTAAGGTCAATTGGAGTTGATGCATTTCTTGTTGGTACAAGTATCATGGAATCGGGAAATGTTTTTGAAAAGATAAAGGAGTTAAGTCATGCTTAGAATTTTTCACTTTACATTTATTGTAGGTGTACTACTATGACCAAGTTACGAGAGTTTCCAATAGCAGGTAAATATGGAAAATACGGTGGAAAGTATATCCCCGAAACTTTGGTTCCAGCAATTAATGAACTTGAAGATGCATACAAAAAAATAAGAAATGAGTCAAATTTTAGAAACGAACTCGATTATTATCTTCAAAATTATGCTGGAAGACCCACACCACTGTTTTTTGCAAAAAATCTGACCGAGTACGTAGGCGGTGCAAGGATTTTTCTAAAGAGAGAAGATCTTTTGCATGGTGGAGCACATAAAACCAATAACTGTTTGGGGCAATGTCTCTTAGCCAAGAAAATGGGTAAAAAAAGAATTATTGCTGAAACAGGTGCGGGCCAACATGGAGTGGGGACCGCTATGGCGGCAGCCGTTCTTGGATTGAAGGCAGAAATCTACATGGGATCCATAGATATCGAACGACAAAAATTGAATTTATTTAGAATGGAACTATTAGGCGCAAAAGTACACTCTGTGAATTCGGGAACAAAAACTTTGAAAGATGCCATAAATGAAGCGTTACGTGATTGGATAACAAACGTAAAGGATACATACTACTTGATAGGTTCAGTAGTAGGTCCGCATCCATATCCTATGATGGTAAGGGATTTTCAAAGTGTTATTGGTGAAGAAATCAAAACACAGTTGAGAAACTTTACTAAAAGATCTCCTCACGCTCTTATTTGCTGCGTAGGAGGTGGTAGTAATGCAATGGGTACTTTTTATCCGTTTCTAGATGATAAAGATGTATCTCTGTACGGGGTTGAAGCTGGTGGTCTTGGTATCAAAACAGGAAAACATTCTGCCTCACTGAATGAAGGATCCGAGGGTATTCTACATGGAATGAGAACATATCTATTACAAGATGAGTTTGGACAGATAAATGACACACATAGTATCTCAGCTGGGTTGGACTATCCAGGTGTGGGTCCTCAACATGTCCAGTTGAAAGATATTGAACGTGCAGAGTATGTTACCTGTAATGATAATGAGGCTCTGGATGCCTTTTTTAAACTTTCAAGGTTGGAAGGAATAATACCTGCTCTAGAACCATGCCACGCAGTTTCCTATGCAATGAAGCTGGCAAAAAAAATGCAAAGAGACGAGAACATCATTGTTACGTTATCCGGTAGAGGTGATAAGGATATAGATCAAGTGATAAAGTTTAGAAAAAAATACATTGGCGGGTCATAGCAAGTGTCTTATTTACAAAACAATAGAATTGAGAAAAAATTCTCTCAATTAAAATCAATAAAACAAAAGGGTCTCATATGCTATATAATGGGCGGCTATCCGAATTCAGGAGCTTGTGATAAAATAATTTCCTCAATTGTTGATGGCGGTGCTGACATTATTGAAATAGGCATTCCTTTTTCAGACCCTATAGCAGACGGACCAGTAATTCAGGAAGCGTCATATAGAGCGTTACAGAATGGAATCACCCCAGACAAATGTTTGAACCTGATAAAAAGGACGAGGAAGAAATATCCCGAGCTTCCAATAGTAATCATGACATATTCCAATATCTTACAAAAAAATGGATTCAGGAAATTCATGGAGATGGCTAAGGATGCAGGAACAGATGGTTTTGTCTTACCTGATATGATTATTGAAGAATCAAAAGAATATTTAGAGTATTCGAAAAAGCTTGAACTGGCATCTATTTTTCTTGTTGCACCAAATACATCAAATTTAAGAATAAGAAAAACACTAGCTGTTTCAACAGGCTTTGTCTACGTAGTTTCCGTATATGGTACCACTGGAATGAGAAATTCTTTTAATGAATATACACTTACTGCGATAAAGAACATCAAAAAATTAAGTTCAAACAAAAAAAACATTTCTGTAGGTTTTGGAATAAGCACTCCAAATCACATAAAACTTATGTCAAAATATGGAGCTGATGCTGTCATAGTTGGGAGTGCTATAATTAAGATGATAAATAGCAACAATGTTAGTAATATTATTCATTTACAGAATAAATTAAAAAATTATATTAAATCATTGAAGTCTGCAACTACCAATAGATAGTAATAAAAGTAAATGTATTAGCTGGTAAGAATCCCACTAAAATCTGTTGAAAAGAACATATTGTTTAGGCTGACCTGGAATTTCTTACCAAATCTTTCTACAATAATTTCAATGTCATCTAAGGAATCGGAAATCTGATTATTAATCAATTTTGCTATGACCACATGTACTGATTCATGTGAAATCAAGGCACTCATAAATCCCTCAATCTTTTCAAAATCCATTTTCTTATTTCTTGCTCCATCCTTTGATTGGACAATGAGCATGCTTTCGCCCTCATAAGTAAAGTACGCCGGTACATCATCGGTTGCACATGAGAAGACAAAATCGTTGATTGTCATTTATCTCTGAAATCTTACTTTATCTATAGTATAAAATATTCTGCATCAGGATGGTGAACTACCACGGCAGCAGTAGAGTATTCAGGAGTTATTTGACCAGCAGAAGTAAGACCTATACCACAAGTAGTGGGATCAATCAGTTTCCATACCAAATAATGCTGCATGGTGTCAGGACAACTTGGATATCCCCAACTATATCTCAATCCTCTATTCTTGTCAATATTTAATTCACTTCTTATTCTATGGTGAACCCATTCTGCAAGAGCTTCCGCTGTTTCTACTGCCAGACCATGAAGATAATACGCGTCCGTATAATTATTGTTTGAATTTAGTTCTTCAATTTTCGAAACCGTTTTTTGACCGACAGTAACTACTTGGAAGGCTACAATGTCCTGCTTCCCAAAGTAGTCCGTAATACACAAGTGTTTTGGTTTTGAGGATCTTGGAAATTCAAAGGCCACTTCACCTTGTTTCCTTGATTCAACTACAAGCCTGTTACCCTGATTGTTACACCTAAAGTACGAATAGATAACACTTGGTGAGAAAAGCTCTTCATCAATAACTTTCTTTTTCCACTCTTGGAGTAATGCTTCTGGATCACCAATCATCTTGGATGCAGATTTTCCTCTTATACCCCACGACAGAACAAAAAGAGATTTTTTATTTAAATACCGCCAAACTTCCTCAAGATCAATTTCTGAAGTTGATAGTATTATTGGTGTATCTAGATGGGGTGCAATTGGTGGAGGTCTGGGTTTTATTTTACTAATTAATGAATCTGCATCAGTTTTTACTCCTGTTGTCTTCTTTTCATCAAATTTACTAATTTTAGTATTCCATTCCTGAATGAATTTATCCCTCTCTGGGGATCTCAATTTGTTCATAACATTTAGTCCCTCAAAGGCAGTTTTACAGTAAAAAACTCCTGCCCTGTACACCTCATCTGTCTTTGCAATTCGATTTATGTAATCACTATTTATGGCCGCACCACCACATAGTGCTGGAATTTTGAGATCTAGTTCCTTTGCCTTTTCTATAAAAAACTGCATTTGTTTTGAGGTAGAAACCAATAATGCAGACAATCCTACGGCATCTGCCTGTACTTCTTTAATTTTATCTATAATTTGTTGGATTGGAACCTGTTTACCAAGATCATATACAGTATATCCATTATTTGAAAAAATTGTTTTTACAAGATTTTTACCTATGTCATGTACGTCACCGTATACTGTGCATAGAACTAGTTTACCTTTACTTACTCCCTGTTTCTTAATGAGGTATTTCTCAAGTTCTGATACTGCAGATTTCATACATTCTGCTGATTTCAATACAAAAGGCAAAATTAATTCGCCAGCTCCAAACTTATCACCAACTTCTTTCATTGCCGGAAGTAAAACTTCATTAAGGGTTTTAACTGCTGCGTCATGCGCAAGTTCCGGATGTTTTCTTAGCATTTCCACTTTTTGAATATTATCAGTCTTTGCCTTCAATTTTTTTTCAAGTTTATCAGAAATTGATCCCACCACATCGTCTTCAATTCCATCCTTGATACGATTTACTATACGATAGTAACAACGCTTGTCAAAACTCCAATCTTTATTTATTTCTTCCAGCCTTTGTTCATTCTTAGTTACTGTAACATTCTTATTCTCAAAATAATAAATTAGGTCAGAAAGAGCACTAGCGTGTCTATTAAATATGAGATCCTCTGCAAGCTTGATTTGTTCCTCTTTTATTTCTCCTATTGGGATTATGTCTTTTGCATTAATGATAACAGTATCCAGTCCTGCTTTTAGAGCATGATGCAAAAATACCGAATTTATGATTTTTCTAGCATTCGAAGGAAGGCCAAAACTAATGTTGCTTAATCCAAGAGTGGTAAAACAACCTGGAATTTCCTTTTTGACTAAAGAAATGCCCCTAAGAGTTTCAACTGCAGAATTTGCATATTCTTGCTCTCCGGTTGCTAATGTGAAGGTAAGTACATCAAATATGTACTGCCATGGCTTTAGCCCGTATTTTTTTCCAGTATCGATGAGTAGCTTTGCTATCTTGATTTTGTCTTCGGATGTTTTGGCCATTCCATTTGGACCTATACACATGGAAATAGATGGAATTCCAAATTTTGCCATTATAGGTGCAAGAGAATGGAAACGCGAACCATCTCCTTCAAGGTTAATAGAATTAATGATAGGCCTTCCCGGAATTTGATTAATTGCTTCGGTTATCACTTTAGGATCTGTTGAATCGATTACAAGAGGAGCATCAATTTCAAGGCTTAACCTTTTTACCAACTTTTTCATAAATTCGAGTTCATCGGATCTTTCGGTTGTTGCTACACAGACGTCAATGCAATGTGCTCCATCATTTACCTGTTCTCTACCGAGATCTATGAGGCCATCAAAATCATCTGACAGTACTAATTTCTTCGCTTTTTTCGAACCCTGCGTGTTTAGGCGCTCACCTATTATCAGAGGTGCAGGAATCTGAACTAAATCTACAGCCTTTAACGCTGAGCTAACGCGGGGTACATGTTTTAAGTCCATTTAATGGTTATATTGTCAATTGATAGTCTGTGAATTATAAGTTATACGATTCTAATGCATTTCTAAGTTCTCTTATATGTTCTGGAGTTGTCCCACAACAGCCTCCTATCATTCTCACCTTCTTGTATTTGTGTAAGAAGTCTCCAAGATGATGAGACATGTCTTTTGAAGTCATTTTGTAAACTGCCTTGCCGCCTTCATTAATTGGCATTCCGGCATTTGGCATGACAAGGATGGGCAATTCATTTTGTTCATCTAACCACCTTATACTTGATTCCATTTCAACTGGTCCAGTCGAACAATTCAATCCAAAAACAGAAATTCCCATATCGCTGACGGTCGTATATGCTGACTGGACGTTTGTGCCAAGTAACATCTTGCCATATTTGTCCAAGGTTACATTAGATATTATTGGTACCTTTTTACCAGTCTTCTCCATCGCATTAAATGATCCGGTTATGGCCAGTTTAACTTCTAATATGTCTTGACTTGTTTCTATAAGTAGAACATCGACACCTCCTAGTAATAATCCTTGCGCCTGCAGATCAAATGCGTCTATGATTATATTCAGAGGAACATTACCTAAATCGGGATCATTGGAACTCGGAAGATATCCTGTCGGGCCCATCGAACCAACTACGAATTTTTTTCCGTTTGCAAATTCCTTGACTACACTATTTGCAAGTTCTGCTGCTGACTTGTTTATTGATACTGTCTGTTCACCGAATCCATATTCTTGAAGTTTTATTTGGTTACTTCCAAAGGTATTTGTTTCAATGCAGTCTGAACCAGCGTTCAAATAACTTCTATGTATGTTCTTAATCCATTCTGGTCTAGATAATACAAGTCCATCATTGAATCCATCTTTGTTATTTGGAAAGTCCTCTGGTTTTGTTTTGAGTTTCTGTATTTCAGTTCCCATTGCCCCATCAAATAGGAATATGTGATCCTGGATTTCATCGAGGAAGGACTTGGTCATATTTGATCGATTTACATAAGTTAATCAAATTTATCTAAATATATTGTTTGAGAAAATGTAATTGAAATTATTTATCTTATATTCAATGTAGGCATGAATGTTGAGAAAAATGGGCATGAATACACAACTAGTTCATATAAGGAATTATAATTACACATTTAGGGGCCCATAGTTCAGTTTGGATAGAATGGCTGCCTGCGGAGCAGTTGGTCGAGGGTTCAAATCCCTCTGGACCCGTATGAAAATACATGCTTTTATACCGTAAATGGACTACAGTTTTACATGCAAACGCAAGAGTACGATCTTTCGCCGTACGAAAATTTCATTTACGCATTAAAATCCAAAGACGCTAAAAGACAATACCCAAACAGACTAGACAAGTTTCTTACCTTTCTTAGATTGGAAGGAACTATATCTGATAAATGCACTAAACTCTATCAAATTAGTAAAGATATTAATCAGTTCCAAACAAGCATAATTAAATTCATAAATTTTCAAAAAGAAAGAATTGAATCTAATGAAATATCGGAAGGGACGTTGGGGAATTACATTAAGGCAATCAAATTATTTTGCTCAATGAATGATGTCATCGTTAACTGGAAAAGGATTTCTAAAGGAGTACCGGCAGCAAGACACAGTGCAGATGATAGGATACCCACATTTGAAGAAATTCAAAAATTGCTTAATCATCCCGATAGACGAATAAAGATAATTGTTCTTATGATGGTATCTGATGGTATCAGCAGGTTTCAGAGTGGGATCCTGGGATTATCTTCAGTGGAAACACGTTACTCCTAAAAAAAGAGGTAATATTATACTCGCTGCGAAAATAGTCATAAGAAATACTAAAGTTAATAATCGTACATACTTTTCATTTTTGACACCCGAGGCTTATCATGTTTTAAAGGAATGGATGGATTTTAGGAAAATACACGGCGAAGAAATAACTGGTGAATCATGGCTAATTAGAGATACTTGGCAAAAAATCGATAGAAAACACGGTAATAACATTGGCCTGGCTAAATATCCAAGGAAATTGAATAGCGTTGTCATCCGAAACATGTTACATGAAGCATGGAAGATTCAAGGCCTGAGAGAAAATTTAGGTCCAGGAAAAAAGAGACATGAAT
>DATBMS010000027.1:0-1835 GCA_036554685.1 Nitrososphaeraceae archaeon
GCGACTAAAGCGACAGGCATTTTTGCTGCCCTGATGGTAGTTGGAGCATTCGCACTATCTCAGACCGCAATAACGGATATTGCTTATGGAGAGGCAGTACCGCTTATCCCCATCAACACAGGTAATTCTAACTTGAACAATGAGCTTCCATTATTTTATGACTGTATTGAAGAAGCTGTAGACAACAGTTTGTCGAGCACTGAGCCCAATTACTTTAAGGAAGAACCTACAAGAGCAGAAGTCAGAGGATGTTATGCAGATACTATAGGAAATAGTATAAAGTGATCGAAGTCTTCGTTTAACTTTTTGCGCACATAAAATATTCGGGACACTGAACAGATTCAATTAATTTGAAGAAGTCAAACTCGCGTACACAAGAAAAGAATGTTAATATAGTGACAAATGCTCGCATTCTGTTCCTCGATACTAGTGTAATTCAAATAGAGAAAGTGGAACTGGTTAATGGCCTCAGCTACAACCGTTATGTCGATGGTCTTGTTGCTCGCAGAATAAGATAGACATAAAGTAGCTTCGTTCTGAGTCACAAATGACGTTCCGCATGAAGAGTTATTTTGCTTGTTGAAATACTTCCATACCAAGTACACATTCGAAAAGTAAATTAATTAAATTGTACTGCACATTCGATGTGGTATAAAAAATAAAAAGTGAGAACTATCATTTTTTGCATCGTTCCCATTATATAGAATACTAGTATTTTAGTTGGCTATTAGATTGACACAACAGAATAGAAGAATGGTAACAAATATTTAGCTGGAATGAAAATAAACCCTTCAGTACCAATTTAGTCACTTAGATTGAATCAATGAAAATTCGTATTCTAACAGGTTATCGGATAATAATCAACCTATTAGAATTGTGTACCGCATTCCTTGCACTCTAGCCTATTTTTATTCTCAGGGCTTGGTGCAACATAAAGACTATTGCATTGTGGACATCTTATCTCAGTTGATGCTGACATTTTAATATCGTAAAAGGCTTCCGCCTTTTTAATGTTTTCAAACTAGCTAAATCGACTTGCTTAGGTGTTAGTGGCAGTTTCAGATTAAATCACTCAAACCATAATACGATATTTAAGGATCCCGTTGTGATATGATCGGTTTTATCTGGTTGTGTTGAAATACGCCCCTGAATGCTTCTGTATTACAATTATCCTTGGGAATTGGTAAATCATATATTAATTTGTAAAAATCTTGCCTTACCATCATTTTCAGCCTTTATACATTTTGGTGGTCGTCGTTACCACTAGTTAGATACATCTCCATCATTCCTGAAAATTTCAACTAGCAGATCTTAATTAAAAACTAGTTAGTTTAAGCTGAAGGACACATCGGCTATGATGTTCCATAATACTTTCTATCTCATCAAGCGGTTATGTCGTGATTAGAAACTAACCCAAAGTTTTCTAATTTAAAGTATATGCCAGCTATACAGTAAGCCGTATGAATTTTATTAGGTAATAATGACGATACATAATTAGGAAATAGAAGGAATATCCGACAAAACTTTGTAACGAAACTACTATGATCTCTCAGATTGATCAATGGTCTGAAAATAGCATCAAATGTTCCTTTCTTGAAGGTTTAGAACCAGAAATATGTAAATGCAGATCCATTGAGGAGACGCCTTTATGGCATTTTCAGTTATTTACTTCAATTACTATCTGTCAAGCGCTTATCTCCACATTATACACTTCGAATTGAATTAAAGATAATTTCTTCGTACAAAGCATTTGTAGGACAATCCACGATTATGTAAACACAAATTGATTTAAACTAGTCCACTTGTATATATCTACATTCCAATATGGAGCTGAT
>DATBMS010000048.1:0-23991 GCA_036554685.1 Nitrososphaeraceae archaeon
AAGACCACAAAATACACATTTTCCATAATCAATTTGTGGCATTATAGATTTCTTGTTATGCTTCCATTGTTCATCGACCTTTACCATCCCAATTGCTTCAGCAATTCCCTCACAAGCAATTGCACAAAGCTGACATCCGGTGCATTTGTCATGAAATAGGATGTGTCGACCTCTAGAACCTGCGATACCTACACCCCTTTTTGGATCAAATTGATATCCGTCACCAACGAACTTTAGTTTCTTTTCTGGATATCTCAATGTAAATCTCTTGATAAGAAGATGCTTTGATCCTGATTCAATAGCTTTGATGAAGCCACCTGCAGAGTTCATATGTTTACCATGTGCTGAGCTATATTTTAAGTTAAGAATATAACAAAATATTCTCATCAATCAACAAGTCAAATTTTTATGCATCCAAGATTTTTAGGCAAGGACTATCTTGTAGATAGTTCCATCGATTCCCAAAATGTAAAGATAACCATCTGAACCTACTTGTATGTCCGTAATTACTCCAAAGCCTCGCCCAAATACAATATCTTGAATTTCTTGAGTGGTATCAGCGACTCTATCATCTAATGGTGGGTCTAAGAGTAATTGTTCTCTTGCTGAATCAAGTCTAAAATTATACAGATTACCAGTCTTTACATCGCCAACAAATATTGTATTTTCATATTGTGATCCAAGTTTGGATGAATTCAAGAATTTAAGGGCGGTCGGAGCAACAGTTTCCTTCCATACAAATTCGGGATCACTGTAATTTCCTTTTCCGTCAAAATAAAATAAATCTTCGTTGGGATCAAATCTCGATAAAGCCATGCCCATGGCCTTTCTCCAACCACTATTAAATCCAGGGTAGACATAATTAATTTCATCCTTATCAATTCCACCGTTCTCACTATCCCATAAGTTACCAGTAACAGGATCAAAATCAAATCCAAAGCTATTTCGTATCCCAAATGCGTAGTAGAGTATATTTGGAACCGAACTTCCAAACGGCCCGTTATGTACGGATTTGCCGTCTTGTGTTACCCGCAGTATTCCGCTAGTTCCATCTGGGGAATTCCCTCTCTTAATATTTTGAATGTTACCCATTCTGCCTCCAACATCTCCTACAACCAAATAGACATTATTGTCAGGACCTATTACCACTTTTCCACCGTTATGATTATTTTCATGTCCTGCGATAGGAGAAGTGGCAGGCAAATTCAGAAGTAAGAGTGGATTTACAAGCTTGTTATCTACGAGCTCATACCTGTATAACCTGTTACCGATGACAATTCCAGTACTATTAGCCTCCGAATAGTATAGGAAGACAAAGGTTTTACCTTGTTGATTCTTTGATATCGCTATTCCTAACATTCCCAATTCTACTTCAGTTCCCACTTTTACCTGAAGCAATGGGTTTTGTTGAAGACTTCCGTTTACGATTCTCTGGACTTTACCAGTATTTTTCTCCAGTACAAGAATATCATCTGGGGCAAGAAATGCCATGCTGGTTGTTGGTCCCTTGAGGCCATCCTTGAAGAACAGTTCAACTTTCAAAGAAGGGTCAGCTAGTACCTGTCCACTACTCTCTGGCAAGGCCCTTACGTAGGCAGCATAAGCAATATTATTCTCATTAACATTTGCGATAAGAGCCAAAATTGAACTTAAAAGCAAAATTATTAACGTAAGAACAATGATTTTCTTTCTCATCAGTAGGAAAAATTCCTGTCAATCTTTTATCTGTTTTGACAGGGCGGGTTTGCTAAATTCAGTATTTATTAATTTTGCTCATGAGAAATTTCAATTAAGCAGAATAGTCTCCCTTCCCAAATACTCGAAATATTTCAACAAACATAAACCATTGTTCAAATATTCATGATATATTAAAACAGGCGTGTAGGATCGAAAGTTAGAATAAATAGAAAGATAGATAATATGTTTATTCATATTTATCCTTTAATTCATGACAACTAGCCTTATTTCCCTATCATCATTGGATGACAAATATGTAAAAGAAAAGAGTACTACAAATTCAGAACCAGAATGGTTGATGGATATAAGGAATAATGCATTTTCAAATTATTCTTCTCTACCGCATGAAGTATCACCACTTTACAAAAAATATTCTGATGCTAATCTCCTATACCCAGATCGTGTTTATCTTTCTCAAGGGACTAAAACTTACGAAGCAGAAGGAGATCTTAAAGAGAGAATAAGAGAGCTTGATAAGGATACAAGTATCCTGAAAATAGGCTCCTCCATAGTTCACTCCAAAGTTTCAGACAAGCTACTGAAACAAGGAGTAATCATTTCAGATCTTAAAAATGCGATAAAGGATCATGGAAGTCTTATTAAAGATAGAATGTATCTAAGTCAACTTGACTATTCTGAAGACAAGTTTCTTGCCTTAGAATTGTCTTGTTTTGACTCGGGTATTTTTGTGTATATACCAAAAAATATCATCATTGATGAAACTATAAGAATAATCGATGTGCTTGCACCGGATGGAACGTCATCCATAACAAGAAATATTGTAATTGCTGAATCAAATTCAAAAGCAAGTATAGTACAGGAATTATATAGTAATAAACAATCTGATGATAAAATTCAGCAATCATTGTTTGAATTATTAGAATGCTATGTTGGAGCAAATGCAGGACTAGACTTTGTAACACTTCAGGCGATGAATGAGAAGAATTCAGTTAATTTTTCAAATAGAAAAGCGTTCATTGAAAAGGATGCAAAAATGTCATGGTATATGGGACTTTTTGGAGGTCAGCTTTCAAGATATAAAATCGACAATATAATGAAGGGAGAAGGAGCAAGCGCTGAGGATGTGGAAATAATTTTTGGTATTAATGACCAGTCATTTGATGTAACATCAAATCTGATTCACTATGGCCCAAATACGAGGGGCAGAGTGTTATCAAAATCAGTAATGAAAGACAATTCCAAATCTCTTTTTAAAGGAATGATAAAAATTGATAAAAACGGAAAATCTGCTGAATCATTTCTTGCCGGGCATGCTATACTATTGGATAAGGGCGCAAAATCAGATACAATTCCTGGACTGGAAATTGAGACAAATGAAGTTAGGGCGACTCATTCAGCATCTGTTGCGCAGATAGATGAAAATCAAATTTTCTATCTTATGTGTAGGGGACTTAGTAACGAAGAAGCGAAAAGAGAAATTGTAAGTGGATTCTTAGAACCATTATCTCGCAAAATGGGCCCTACTATAAGGGCGTGGGTGAATTATTTGATGGAAAATAAATGGCTGGGAAAGCCATTAATGCTCAAAACTGATGAAGCGATGGAACACATTCTTGAAGTCGAAAAATCAAGATACAGAGAAACTGAAGATATATTCGAAAAACATTACAAGTATAGATAGACGACTCTGCTAATTATGATTTGTTATGGCGTGGATCAAGGCATGTGAACTAAAAGCGGTGAATAACGGTGGTATGATAGACTTTGATCATGAGGATAATAAAATTCTGATAGCAAAGATAAACAATAAGATTTATGCAACTGATAGGATATGCACACACGCATACGCTGATCTTTCAACAGGATTTTTAAACGAAGAAGAAAATACTGTTACTTGTCCACTACACATGTCCAGATTTAATCTAGAAAGTGGGGCGCCTGAGAATTTACCTGCCGAAGAACCTCTCAAAACTTATAGCACAGAAATTAGAGATGGTTGGATATACATCCTAATCTGAAAAATCCATATTACGCAGTTTCATTCTCGTGTTTTACTTTTTTAGGTCTAATGGAATAAATTAATAATCCAATTATTACTGCCATAATTATGTAGTTTATTGGAGGGGTTATAATCATGGATATTGTTCCTATCTTTGGGATTATATATACTACTTTTCCAACATAGTTTTCCATAAATATTGGAAAGTCTATACCAGGTATGGAATACGGATTTGCATCTCCTTGTGTTATCACAACCTCCTTTCCATTAGAAGTTCCAATTTCAGATATCCTATGTACAATTACCTTGGGTTTTCCATCTTCTGTTGTTGCTTCCGGAGCTCTAAAAACAATAATGTCCCCAACATTAAGATTATTAAATGAGGTATCAAAAGAATTATTCTTAATTATGACAATATCGCCAATGTTTATCTTTGGAATCATGCTCCCACTTACTACCACGTAAAAGGGATTAATAGATCCAAAAAATGTGTATATAGAAAGTAGACCTCCTCCAATAATAATCGCAATCGCTATCAAACTATAAATCGTGTTTTTTTTCATTTTAGATTTAATCTTCTAATCTATCGGAATGACCATTAAAACTTATTGATCCGTTTTAACAACATTAAAAAATATATCTAGCAAAATTCGTTTACATGTTATGGAAAAAAAAGAGCACAATCAGCTTGCAAGAGAAGAATCTATCAGGAACAAAGAAAAATGTCATAATATACTCTTATTATCTCAAAAAATCCGTTATGTTGGATTGATAAACATTTTTGGTAGGACTGTTGCAGGACAGCTACGCTCGGGCCTCATACCACTGCTTAATGTTGAACAAGCAATCAATGAACATTTCATTGAGGCCACTCGCAACCAGCTTAGAAAAACGTTTGATTCGGTATTAGGTACCACATTGTACACACTTACCGTAAATGAGAAGGTATTGACTTTGACTTTTCCGTTGCAATCCGGAGGGTATTATTACATAACTCTGGATAATGACATTGGGAGGCAAGAACTAGTAAAATTGATAGATTTGCTGATTCAAAAAATTAACACTAATTCGAGTTAGAATTTGGCTTATTTTGCAAAAGCCTTTAATCTCTTTCTAAATTCGACGTCTCTTGAAATTGATGGATGAGCAGGATCTGCCAACAAGATTTCATACCAAATATTTTTACCGTCTTTGTACAGGAAGTAAGAACCGATAACTTCCATATTAGGATACTTTTCATTTACTCTTCTTTCAGCAACTAGTTTCATACTATCTGTTTGTTTGATTCTAACTACACCCAGGTGTTTTGGTCTTCTTCCAGATGTGGGACGTTGTTTTCTCATTCCGCCTCTTCCAACCTTTGTACGAACAACGATTATACCCTGTTTTGCCTTGTACCCCAATTTATGGGCTCTATCCAATCTAGTAGGTCTTTCAATTCTGTGAATGGTTGGTTCCTTTCTCCATGCCATGGCTTTCTCCTTTAGTTCTTCTGAGTTGGTTTTCCACATTTTTGTCCACATTTCAGCCATATACTGACGCATATTACAGATAACTCCAGACAAGACCTTAATATCTGTATTTTGTTAAACGGAAGAACAAAAAACGAGAGCTACAGACCGTGAGATTGTTGATTTGATAATTTTCATCTATTGGTCAGTAAGGTCTGTATTACTTTTTCTGCAATGACAGTTGAAGCTAGTTCCTGTGCTTCTTTAGTTTGAGCAGCAATATGAGGGCTGCAAATGATATTTGGGAGGTTTACTAGCTCCGTATTGGTGGGAGGTTCCACTTCGAAAACATCAAGCGCTGCTCCAGCTATTCTTTTCTTAGATAACGCCATAAATAAGGAATGTTCGTCTATTATTTCTCCCCTTGATGTATTAATCAGGAAAGAAGTTGGTTTCATATGCGATAGTGTCTCCGAATTAATAAGATGTCGCGTTTCTTCCGTCAGTGGTACATGACATGTTACGAAGTCCGAATTCTCCAGTAGTGTCATCAAATCTGTTTTTATCATACCTACTTCCCTGACATATTCTTGATTTATCGGAAAGATGTCATATCCTATCAAGTTCATTCGAAGGCATTTTGCAATTCGCCCTACGTTTCTACCTATATTTCCTACTCCTATTATTCCCAAATATTTTCCTCTTAGTTCGCCACCAACAAGATCTTTTTTTAACCATTTACCATTCTTGATTCCATTATTTGCCTTGGGGATATTTCTGGACAATGCTATCATATGGCCAATTACCAGTTCAGATACTGCGTTCATTGCAGCTTCAGCAGCATTCAAAACCTTAATTCCTTTAGATTCAGCATGATCTGTATCTATATTATCCAACCCGACTCCTACTCTTGCAATAATTTTGACATTATGAGCTGCATCAATCACCTCTTTTGTTATTTTTGTTCGGCTTCTAACTACAATCACATCGCAATCTCTAACAGCGGATAGTAATCCGTTTGGTTCAATATCGGGTTTGTAATTGACTATTAAGCCGGCTTTTTTTAGAATGGTTATGCCTGCGTCATCTATAGTATCGCAGATAATTACTCTCCCCTCAACCTGCATGAGATATGCAAATTACAGGTCTTATAATTTGGTTGCTACAGGAATTTACTTGTAACTAGAATTAGAAATTATTTCGGTGATTACTGAATCAACATAATACTTTTGCTTTCTTTCAAAATCAACAATTTCCCACGCAAAATGACTACCCCCAGTCTTAGTAGGCTCTGTGATTCCAATATTTTTACCTACATCATTGAGTTGGGGATTTGATTCATACACCTTGCCGTCAGACTTTACATACACATACTGAGGAGATTTTTCAATCTGGTTTTCTGATATGTTGAAGATATTTACTACTCTTAAAATCGCAATATCTGGCGAAATCGGCAATCGAGATAACGAGGGACGATTTTGAGAATCCAGAATACCGAAGAAAACAACGACAGTGACTAATATTCCAAAAGAAAGTGTGATTAAGATTCTTTTATCTATCAACTTGATTCTATCAGAATTACATTTATTCCAGTGTTTCAAAATTATTTTGAACCAAGAATATTTTTCTTTGAAAGGGCACTATCAAGTTCTTCTTTTGTCATGAGTCCTTTTTCAAGTATCAGTTCCTTAATACTTTTATTGGTTGTTATAGATTCCTTGTATATCTCTGATGCTTTGAGGTATCCAATATGAGAATTGAGCAGAGTTACCAAAATTGGACTTTTTTCCACAAGTGATGCAAGTTTCTGCTCATTTGCTTTTAATCCCTCTATCATATTGATTGAATAGACTGAGAGAAAATTTTTTAACATGTCGGTCGACTCTAACATGTCTTTTATCATTCCAGGTAACATTACATTTAATTCAAATTGACCTGCCTGAGCAGCAAGAGCAACCGAAACATCGTTTCCTACTATAATAAAACATATCATGTTAAGACATTCTGATAGTGAAGGATTTACTTTACCAGGCATTATAGACGATCCAGCATGTACCGCTGGAATTGTAATTTCTGATAATCCTGCTATAGGACCCGATGCCATCAATCTAATATCATTTGACATTTTTATTAACTCAATTGCAATGTTTCTCAGAATAGAAGAACACATTGTTATCTCAAATTTACTTTGTAAAGAAAAGAAATAATTCTGAGAAGGCTTTAAACTTAATCCGGATATCTGGGATAGATACTTGATAACTAGTTTGTTATATCCCAAAGGTGTATTGGCTCCCGTCCCAACAGCGGTTCCACCTAATCCGACATATTCTAAGTCATCACATACATCTACGATTTTAATTAGACCTCTTCTAAGAGAAAAAGCATATACATCAAATTCCACGCCTAACGTGACTGGAATAGCATCCATTAGGTGCGTCCGACCAATTTTCATAACGTCTCTAAATTCCTGACCTTTTTTTTCAAGAGCCATTATTAGTGTCCTAAGTGAATCTATAACTCCTTTCATATTCATTAATAATGCCATATGCATCGCTGTTGGAAAAGCATCGTTACTAGATTGTGACATATTTACATCATCGTTGGGATTTATGAAGGAATAATCCCCAATACTGCGACCGCTAATTTCAAGAGCTCTATTTGCAATTACTTCATTAATATTCATGTTGAATGCTGTTCCTGCACCTGAATTGATTGCATCAACTATGAATTGATCCAGTAAATTTCCCGAGAGTATTTCATCACAAGCTTTTACTATTGCATCAGCTTTTTCTGCTGGGAGAATGTTCAAATCTCTGTTTGCGAGTGCTGCTGAACGTTTAATCATTGCAAATGCCTTTATCATGTTTAGATGAGGTTTCTGACCTGTTACTTTGTATTGGTTAGAAGCTCTAACCGTAAATGGTCCATAATAAGCATTAGATGGAACTTTGACCTCTCCTAGAGAATCTTTATCAAGACGATACGACTCCATAAATACGAAAACCAGAGTTTATCTAATAAATCAATCGACTCTATGCATAAAGGACAACATTTGTACTAGTGAATGAAACTTTAATTTTTCGAGTCTGTTCTTGAAAGTTTGAATTTATTCACCTATAACCTTGACTAGGATTCGCTTATTGCGACATCCATCAAATTCACCGTAAAAAATTTGCTCCCAAGGCCCAAAATCAAGCTTACCTTTTGTAATAGCAATTACTGTTTCTCGACCCATTATCTGACGTTTTAAGTGGGCATCAGCGTTATCTTCTTCGGTATCATTGTGCAAGTACTGTTCTGTGGGAGAATGGGGAGCTTGATTCTCAAGCCATTTCTCAAAATCCTGAATTAAGCCTATTTCATCGTCGTTTATAAAAATACTGGATGTTATGTGCATCGAGTTAACCAGACAAATACCTTCATTAACAGCTGATTCATGTACGATTTTTTCTATCTCTTGCGTTATGTTTATTAATTTAAATCTCTTTTCAGTGTGAAAAGTCAAATATTTTGTAATTGACTTCATGTTACTGAAAAATTGCATTTATTATTTAAATTATCATGGGCAAGTGAATAAAAAAACTCTTATTAGATCTATTAATATTTCAAGTCGCTAAAGTATGTTCAGGACTCAAACTAATGCTAAAGCTGAGTTACTCTGTTTGATACTCGCCATTACAATAGTGATCATTGTGGTAGGTTTTAACTTGAGTGAAAACAATAATTTATTCGCCCAATCAGATCAATTTTCTCAGTTTGAGAATGCTTCAAAAAATCAGGCTATTTTGCGATTTCAAACACAATTTTGCGGAATGAATTCTACTCAACATAGCAATTCTTTCATCTCTGAATATTCACTTCCTCAGAAATGCGAGATGCCACTTGGCATTCTAGCGGATAATGACTCAATATGGTATGTATCCTCAAAATTAGGTCATCTTGGCAAGTTAAATATTAAAGATAACAATAGTCAGGAATTTACAATTCCTGTCTGGGATAGTCGTTCAAAGCCGACCGATATTTCACAAACATGGGAGGTTAAATCGGACTCAAAAGGCAAGATTTGGTTCACTGATGAAAAGCAAAATGGAATATGGCGATACGCACAAGATAGTAATAGTTTTAGCTTTTTCCCGGTCCCGGAGCGTCCTTCAGGATTTGGCACCATTTATCCTGTTTCAATAGTGTTTAATGATGATGAAATTTATTTTGCTGGTATTAGATCAAAATCGCTTTGGTTTGCTAATGTGTCAGACTTGAAAAACAATTCATCTGAAGGTATTTCAAATATTTCTCTACCGCTATCTTCATTCAAAGGAATAGATCCAGATCTTGTCAGCACGGGCTCAATTGAGATAGACAGGGATCGGAATGTTTTGTGGATTTCGATGCTTGCGTTTGGAGTTAAAGGCCTATTATTCAAATTTGATTTATCTTCAAGAACATTTACGCCGTTTGATCTTCCCCAACACCTTGATTCGCCCGTAGGAATTTCTATAGATGAAAAGGGAAATCCTTGGGTTACTGATCACGGAACCAGCATATTCTTTATGGTTAATTCAACAGATGGCAAAGTTACAGAATTTAGTACTTCACCACTTTCTAGAATCTCTGCTAATATTCCAAAAGAATTCAGTTACACGCTGCCTTACTGGATTAAGATTGATTCAGCGGGAAATCTCTGGTTCAACGAGCATATTGGCAACAAGATTGCAAGATTCAACACTACAGATGGAACACTTGTCGAGTATTGGATACCTACACAAAATAACTTATGGGCTCCCTGTGCTCCAAATGAAAGCTCTTGTGGGATTTCTAATGCTCTTCAGTTTTCGATAGGAAAAAATAACCATATATGGTTTTCAGAATGGACAGAAAATAAACTAGGCATGTTAAATGGTTCAAAACCTCCATCATTTGTTGTGGGCACTAGCTCCCCAGCAGAGTACAATGTAAAGAAAGGAGAAACTATTGAAATACCTCTGATTATATCAGCAAGGGGTCAAGTCAACCTCAAAATGATTGCGTCATCCACCTTCACAAGTACAGGAAACTTTGGCAACTCATCGATTTCATTTAGCCAGGATTCATTTTCAATGAATCCAGGCGAAATTAAGAATGTTACATTTTTAGTTACTCCTTCAGATGAACTTGCCAACGGAGATTATACTCTTATGATTGGAGCAGAAAATGAAGAAATATCATATCTCAAATCAATAAAAGTCCATATTTCATAATCTAGTTAGTCCGTTCAAGAGCTTCAATCCCAGGCATTTTATCTCCAGCCAAAAATCTCAAGCTTGCTCCACCCCCAGTTGAGAGGTGGGTCACTTCGCTTTCCGATACTGCAGATTTTTTCAAGGCTGCAATTGTGTCACCACCGCCAACTAGTGTCATCGCTCCTCTCCAAAAGGCAAGAGCCATACTCTTGGCTACTTTTATAGTTCCGCTTGCAAATTGTCCCACTTCAAACATTCCCATCGGCCCATTCCAAAAAATAGTACCAAATCCGTTTCCTCCTATTTCAGAAGAATAAATCTTGGATGTTTCGTTACCGATATCAAATCCACACATTCCATCCGGTATATCCCCAGTAACAGTTGAAAAAGAGTTCTCCTCAGAGGAGACTACGTGATCCACTGGGAGTAAAATTTTCTCACCATACGAAGAAAGTGCGTTCTTCACCCAATCAAAATGTTCCTCATCAAATAATGAATTACCAATCTTGAATCCCTTTGCCTTGAGAAATGTATAAGCTGCTCCACCACCAATTAGTAATTTGTCTGCCTTTGGCAGTAAATTTTCCAAAGCCCCAATCTTATCTTTAATCTTGGAACCTCCCACCACCAAAGTAAATGGCTTTCTTGGATTATATCTTATCATGGAAAGATATTCTATTTCCTTTTTCAGACTAAATCCCGCTAAGCGAATATCAAAATTTTTTACTGCCCCGTACGTAGAAGCATGTTTTCTATGCGATGTACTAAAAGCATCATTTACATATATATCAGCCAAGGATGATATGGCCTCCGAAAATTCAGGGTCATTGTTCTGCTCTTCAGAATAGTATCTTAAATTCTCTAATAGCAATATATTCCCATATCTAAGATTCTCTATCTTACTACTTACTTGTGGACCTATGCAGTCTTCGACAAAGTCAACTTCTCTATTGAGTATTTCCTTCAATCTAGTCGCTACCGGGGCAAGTGAATTATTATGATTACGGGATTTAGGTCTGCCCAAATGGGAGGCCAAAATCACTTTAGCTCCTCTTTTTACGAGATATTCAATGGTTGGAATTGCACTTCTAATTCGATAGTCCTCAGTTACTGCACCATTGTTAATCGTTACGTTAAAGTCTACCCGGACAAAAACTTTCTTTCCATAAAATTGAATGTCATCAAGGTCTGATACAGATCTGAGCAATTATTTTACAAATAAGGATTTTATGCGCTAGTAGGATAAACTTTTCTCCTGCTTTCACAATCTGAATGATTTAAAGAGTCTTTCTACATTAAACTATGTGTAGAGATTGTTATCCGCTTTTCTAATTTCTATTGTGACTCTATCACCTACTCTAATTCCAATATCTTCATACTCCCTTACACTAATCTTGAATGTAGGGGAATCACTAGCGCCCCCACCTGTCATCATTCTTGAAATATTTCCCATTGCTTTTGGGAGATTTTTCATCATGTCTTCTGGAGACGAAAATGCCATAACGTTTGAGCCAAATGGATTCACTGGTTTTTCGTTCTTGTAATCATTAGGATCACTAAAACCAACGTATACGTAAGGACTTCCATCCTGTGCAGCTTCTATGCGTGCAACAACAAAGTCTTTTTTCATACTTGCCATAATATTTCTTGTCTTAAAGGATATAATTTCTTTTCCCTTGTGTAAATACTCTGAAAAAAAAGATTGCTTTTTGAGATTTAGGGTAGTATCTCCCACGATCATAAGATAGGAATGAGAATTCAATCCAGCGCCAAAAAAAGAATATACCACAACTTATCAACTGTATGCTCGTCATTGCATAAGCAGACACTTTTTGGGTAACAATTTTTTTTACATTTAATCCCGTTCCTTAAATTTACTATTATTTTTTACATAGCCTGAAATCATCTCACATTGAGAAGTTTACTAAACATGGTAACTATTGATATTCACTTGTTACAAAATTAATATTATTTTGACATTGACATTAACAGTGTATCTCTGCAATAAAACAAAACTAAACCTACAAAGTGAATGTCTAGAATTAGACTTGATACTGATTGTCCTCTGTGTGCTTATTCTTTAACTCTGTAATTTTAACACTCGTTGGACAGCCTAATTTGCTTGATGCAACTTTAAAACCACGCTTGGCAAGCTCTAAATTTTCCTTTAAAACATATGCTTCAAATATTGATTGCTCCGGTTTTACTCTCGCTGCAAGCCCAGTTGCCTTACCAAAGGCTCTTCTCATTCCTTCTTGCAATCGATCCGCTCCGGCAGTTGCAATCATCTTATTCTCACGTAGAACCAAATGAGGATAAATTGTAAGTCGGGAAAAAAAACTCATATCACCAGCTTGAGCCATTGTCTTGTTTGCCGCCAGCCTTGCAGCTTCTAGTGCATTGTGTCTAATCTGCATTTTCTCACTAACAATTAGTTGAAGCTTATAATCATAATCTTCTTTGGATTGGCCTGACGAAAACCTTGCAATTTTTAGCTGAGGTTTTCCGGAGATATATTCTCTCCTCACATACGGCATTCCCTTAGTTTCTCTATAATTAACGCCTTTCATAACTCATCATTTGTTTTAATACTTAAATGCCTCTTTCAGAGTGATTTAATCGTTATGTCTTCAGAAGCAGATCAAAATAGTGAATTTCAGAACGTTGTTGAGGGCGTTTTGACTAAAAAATGCTTGATAAAGATTATTGATACAAGATCTCAAGATCAGCTTCGCAATAAAGGATTTGGTGATGGAGAAGACAACGTTTACTTGCTTGAAACTTACGAGGCTCTTTATCTGCTTTACCTCAAAAAATTAGTCATAACTAGTGGGAAAATAGATAACTTTGCCAGTTTACTCAAACTTGTATTAAAGTACGATAAGGAGATAGTTACTAGATTTCTTGTCTACAGAGACTTAAGAAGTAGAGGATATGTTGTAAAGGAAGGATTTGGATTTGGTGCAGATTTTAGAGTATACGAGAGAGGTGAATATGAAAAGAAACGTGCAAAATACGTAGTGTTTTGCATCAACGAGGGGATTAACGTAAAGGTCGGAGAACTCTCCAAAAATGTACGTGAAATAGAAACAATGGGAAAAAATGCGATAGCTGCAGTAGTAGAAAGACGGGGTGAGGTAATTTATTACAAGCTCACTAATATGAAATTCAAGGAAAACAAAAAACAAGAGACAACTTTGACCTTAAGAGAAAGAAAATAGTTAAATAAACAAGGTCGGAAAATGTTAAATGCAGGGAGTGTCATTCAAAGAGATCTATTGTCAAGATTGCAAGATAATTTTGGCTAGATACAACGAAGATTACTTCTCCGATTCCAGTATTGATGAATTATCTAAACTCCATTGCTATTATCATATTAGAGAAGGTCATTCAGTCATAGTAAGGAAAAAACAGATAACGCAAAGTCGTTGTTAAGTTTTTTGATGACGTATTTCTGATCTTTAAGCAAGGATAATATTTTTCTTTACTCAATATCTTCTGCTACAAGATAATGATGATAATGGTAGTCCCCCTATAACTCTTGAATAAAATCAAGTGTAGATGAAGAGATTTTACCGGACTACAGAATCTTGTAGTTTTAGTGCTCCGACCGGGATTTGAACCCGGGATCGTCGCCTTGAGAGGGCGAAATGCTTAACCGGCCTACACCATCGGAGCGATAGAAATTTGGATAATTTTCTTCATATAAAACTTATGTTGATAACTTACATTATGTCGATAACGAGGGTGACTTTTTTTAATGTACATACCAATGGAAACAATTTCATCTTAAATCAAATATTAGATAATAGAAAGAAAAACATAGTTTATTCATAAAGAATTTGACTTGGGTAAGACCGACTTAGAATCTAATATCCGAGGATTCTAGTCTGATTTATAAAGTTCTTTATCCCATATTATAATATGGCGTCTGTAGAAATATTTGGTAAAGAAGCAGAGTTATTCACTGAGCTTCAAAATGGAAGGATCCGATGTACTGCGTGCGCCAGGAAGTGTGAGATTCCGGAGGGAAAGATAGGTCTTTGTGGAATTAGAGGTGTTAATAACAACAAATTGTGGTTATATGTATATGGAAAAGTAATTGCAGGGCATATTGATCCGATTGAAAAGAAGCCTGTAATTCATTATATGCCTGGATCGTCAATATATTCAATTGCTACAACAGGTTGCAACTGGCTTTGTAAATACTGTCAAAACTATGATATTTCACAAAGGAGAAAAATAGAAGGCACCGAGATGACTCCATCAGAAGTAGTGGAGAAGGCACAATTTTATGGTGCACAGGGTATAGCCTATACATACAATGAACCATCTATTTTTATGGAATTTGCGAAAGACTGCGGAATAGAAGCACATAAGAAAGGAATTTTCAATATTTTCGTCTCTAATGGATATGATACACCAGAATCTGTTAATATGATGTCAAAATTTTTGGATTGTATAACAGTCGATTTTAAAGGTAGTGGAAATCAAGAATTCGTAAGACGTTATATAGGAATTCCTAGCTCAGAACCAATATTTTCAACCCTAAAAGAAATAAAATCAAAAACTAAAATCCATGTAGAGATAACTGATCTTATCGTTCCTCAGGTTGGTGATGATTTGGAATCTGCACGACATTTGTGTAGGTTTGTGTATGATGAACTTGGCTCAGATACTCCAATTCATTTTTTGCGATTTCATCCTGACTACAAAATGATGGAATTTGATTCAACACCTGTTTTAACTCTGGAAAAACATTGCGAAATAGCAAAACAAATCGGACTAAAGTACGTCTATATTGGAAATGTACCAGGACACAAGTTGGAAAACACTTACTGTCCTGAATGCGGTTATTTGGCAATCCAAAGATACGGGTTTAATATTGAGGGATGGAATTTGGATGAAGGAAATTGCTGCAAGCAGTGTGGATATAACATCCCTATTGTTGGATCTTTACAGAAGAAAACTAAAAAATGGTTCCAATTTGTAGAATAATTTTCTCAAGGTTATCTTCTGTGAAACTGGGCTAGAGTGTGAATAGAAATCCAATTAACTACTGAAAAGAGTTGGTCATTTCAAGACAATTGAATCAGTCCAATTAACCTGTAAGTGGTTTTGCAGCATGGATCATTTTTTTTAGGAAGGTTTTTGACAAAGCCGTATCATATCATAATAAACATTGACAGAATTACTTTCCATAACACAAGATTATGTTAAGAATCATGTAATTCCTCGCTATCAAAATTCTAAGAAGGGAGATAATGGAATAGTACTTGTTATAGGGGGTAGCAGTTTGTATCACGGGGCTCCACTACTCGCATCACTGAGTGCCCTACGTGCTGGCGCCGACTTGGTTTATACCGCGGTACCTAGAATTATTGTTAGTGCGATAAGATCCTATTCGCCAAATATCATTGCTTTACCGATGACAGATAATTCACTTACTATTGGATCTGCAAATCGACTGATTAAGAGTCTACCAAAGATACCACATACTGCAACTATTGGAATGGGAATGACAGTATCCAAGGTTGAGGCGCTGAATTCACTTGTCAAGAAACTAAAGGAAAGCGGAATTAAACTGGTACTTGATGCCTCAGCGCTAGTCCCAAGAGTGGTTTCAGAAATTGCAGAAACTGATACTATAATAACTCCACATGCTGGAGAATTTAAAAGAATTTTCAATGAAAATGTGGGGGCTAGTGAAAAAGAAATTATATCGACTGTTTCGAGAATGGCAATAAAGCACAAGATTACTATCATTTTAAAAGGATGGTTAAATGTCATAGCCGATGACAGCGGGAAAGTTGCGACAATAAGAAGGAGTACCCCTGCAATGACTGTTGGAGGAACAGGTGATGTGCTTGCAGGACTCGTCGCTGCTCTATACTCAAGGATGAATTCTCCTTTCGATGCTTCTGCTTTAGCAGTTTATTTCAATGGAGTGGCCGCCACCATTGCAACTGAACAGATTGGATTTCATATGGTAGCCACGGATTTGATAGAAAATCTACCAAAAGCAATAAAGCCATTTGACAAGTTAGCTAGACAGAAAATCTAAATCGAATTTGATTCTATGGAAATTGGTTCTCCGTTCCGTTTCACAATGATCACAATGATATTTATTTTCCCTTGAGAAATATACTGTTGTGAAACAAATCACAATTATTCTGATTACTCTGCTGATGACCATGTATATTGGCCAACTTAATTTTAATTCTGTCTATGGAGAAGAAAATATAGAAATTTCTTCTGGATCTCCCTTTGTTGATTCAAGCGGCAAATTGAATATCATAGGTGTTATAACGAATCTTGGAACAACATCTGAGCAGGTAACCGTGGGATTAGATGTCTTCAAAAAAATTGATGGTTCAAAGACTACTCTGCAAGATACTACATTCAGTAAAATTATTTATCCCGGAAAGGAGTCTCCCTATAAATTTAAAATAAGTGGGGATTATGATGTCTCGAGCAAGCCGTATATACTAAAGACTGACAATGTAGATGACCCCTATTATAATATCATAGTGCAAAATTATTCTAATTTTCCAGTAGGTCAAAACAGAGAACTTATTGGAACATTAAAGAATACTGGGAATGTTGTGGTTCAAAATATAAGTGTGTACGCATCAGTTCATGACAAGAACGGAACGCAAATAGATTCTATTCAATCTAATACTATACCCATACTAAATCCAGGTGAGGAAAAACACTTTTCAGCTAGACCAGATCATGTCATTGTAAATGATGCAAACTATTTTAGTTGCGCAGGTTTTGATCCAAAGGCCCCAATTAATACTCTTAATTTAGGTAACGGACAATTTCTGCCCTATGGATTGGAGAGCGTCGCGAAGATAAGCAACTTCAGTTATGATAATTCAACTGATAGTATATTATTTACAGCGGATCATTATAATCCGTTAGGAGGTATCGTTACTTTTAAGATACCACAATTAGATAGTAGTCACGACATAACAATATTTTTGGACAATTTAGGAGTAAAGGATCAGCAGATAAGCAAAAATGGTAAGACAATTACTTCTAATATTTTTATTCCTCCAAATGAACATTCCATTAGAATCACTGGTATTCTAAATCAGTCCTAATCCTTCACATTTAGATTACTTAGGAACGTTGAATAAGTGTCATTCATGTAATTTACCTACAATTATTTCTTATCTTCGCTCGAATTAGATGAAATGCTCAACTTGATACCTAGTTTTAATATATATGGGGTCACAAAAGTTGTGACAATTGTAACGACTCCTAGAATAGGAAGTATATATGAAGACACGGCTCCAACATCTTGACCACCTTTTCCAACTATTAGTGACATCTCTCCCCTTGCAGATGACAGCCCCAGACCAGTCCTAACAGCTGTGGTTGTATCGTATCCTGCTTTAATTAGAAAAGGTATGACAATCACCATTTTTGCCGCAAATGAAGTCACAATAAGGATTAGAGCAGGAATAATAAATAATGGAATTTTTGACACATCCACAAGAGCACCTACTGATACGAAGAATAATGCTGCAAACACATCTCGAAGTGGGATGGTTATAACACGAGCTATTCCAGCACTATTTGATTCAGCTACTAGAACACCTGCTAAAAATGCACCTATAACTGGTGACAATCCAAGTTCTATCGCGGCAAATGATAAACCAAATGCAAGACCCAAAATAACTATTATCAATACTGAATAATCAGTTTTTCTGGCTAGCTTGTCTATCAATGGTGGCAAATATCTTGAACCTAAGATAAGAATCGCTGCTATGAATCCCACAACTATCGCTACCGACAGAATTACCTGAACAAATGATACGGATGCTGTTAAGGCAACTGATTGTAGGATACCTAACATGGTAATGACTATAACATCTTCTACTATTAGTATTCCCATTATTAGGACACTTGATTTTTCATTTATCATGTTTAACTCCTCCAGTATCTTTACTGTAACCACAGTACTAGTAACTGACATGGCAAGTGCCAAAAACATTGAGTCAAATTGTGAAAATCCAAGTGTTTGTCCAACGAAGTACGTAATTAATAGAGTTCCAAGTGACTCAGCAATACCTACAATCATGGAAATTCTTCCAACAGATTTTAATTTTGTAATGGGAAACTCAGTCCCAATTACAAACAAAAGTATGATTATTCCAAGCTCAGCTAGTGTATTTATTGTGCCTACCTCATGAATTAAACTAAATGGGGGAGTAAATGGACCAATAACCATGCCGGCCAGAAGATATCCAATTACCATTGGTTGTTTCAGTTTGTGCGTAACGAATACCATTACTGCTGCTACAATCATGACCACTGCAAAATCTTGAATCAAGAAGCTTGAGCTCAATTGTGTTATGAGGTCAAAAAAATACAAGAATTACACTATCCAATAGTCAATATGCAATTACAATCCAATTGACATGTTTCATGAGTTATTTATATCAAAATTATAGTTCTTTAACCCATGAGTCTTTATGAATCGCAAAAGTTCTTCATTATTATCAATTTTATAATATCTTTTCATCTTTTCTAAAGTTTCATCATCATAATGTACGTTTGTTTTCACTCCTGCTCTCTTCATACCATATTAAAATATCTAATCGCACTTAAATTTTTCAAATAAATATCATGAAAAATTGAACTTCTACAAAAGTTATTGATTACTAATCCTGTATACACTGAGTCTTCAAGAACTGGAGTAATTCCTCTTCTTTTTCAAATCCATAATATCGCATTAATTTTTCAAAAGCTAAATCATCGTATGCAAAATCATGGTGCTTTTTCCTTTTGAGAGACGTTATAGGAACGCTCATTGTTTTCTGGATGAGCTAAATGACATCATTTGGCTATATTAGCCTTTATCGTTGCTTTAATAGAATGAAAATTCCTTGAATATCCGCAAGCTTATTAGGAAATCTTTGACCCTGGTTCGATAAAATAGAAAAATCATATCATACTCTCATACGACACTAAATTCGGTCAATCAAGATTAATTTGCTGTTTGAACTATTTATTAATATACATCATAATAGATATTCAAAATAATATATGACATCGGGAAAATATTTCAATAGGGCTGTAATAGCACTGGACGCGCCTCATGTTGGATATGTTGTACGTGAAACAAATGACAAGATAGTTGTATTCGGCGACGGTAAGGAGAGATATGATATACCGTTATCGGAAATACAGACCGTGAGCAAAAATGTATTGGTCGGATTAAAGTTTGACGAGATTGCAAAGAAATATTCAGTAGATAGAGATGCACCACTCCCTACGAGTAAATTTGTGGACCCTTGGGGAGCAGACGGAACCACTGATTTGAAAACATATATGAAAGAATACGCAAAAACCCTCTTCAATAAGGGAGTCAGGATAGCAAATGAGGATCATGTAGGATATGTGATGAAGGATACAGGTGAAGAGATAGTCATATTCGGTGAACGTGGTTATCGATTTGATGTTCCTAAATCGAAAGTCATCGCTGTTGGAAAAAACGTGATATTGGGAATGGATTGGGATGAACTATTCGCCTGCAAGGTTGATAAGAATGCACCACTGCCAACTGGAGAACCTATAGACAATTTAGTAGGGGAAGAAGACAAACTCTGAGACTGTTCTCCATTGAATCTATACTCAGTTCTATGCCAGTCTAGGATTCATGGAGGATAGATGCAAAAATGGTACTGATAGATATTTTTGCAAAAAAGAAAATAGATCATTTTACGGTATTTGCTTCACTCCCAGATATGGGTAGAGTTGGGGGATTGGTATCTTCATTTTTGGCAAGTAATTTAAAAGCTGAACATATCGCGAACATTATCTCAAGTCCCAAACCATGGGTTAATGTCAAAGATGGGGTTGTAGAATCAGCAACGGATGTTTACAAAATTTATTTTTCAGATAACGACAAATTATTAATTCTTACTGGCGATGTTCAGCCTGAAGATCATAGGGAACTTCTCGATTTGTGTCATGCATTTCTTGATTTTTGTTTGTCGATTGGTCAAATAAAAAGGCTCTATACGGCAGGTGGTTCATTAAACGAAATGCTCACAGGTGAACCAAGAGTTGTAGGAGTTACTACAAAACCAGAACTGAGAAGAATTCTTGAAAGTTCTAATGTGGACACTCTGGGTTCTGAGTTCACAACAATAACTTGGTTCAACGGTCTTATCTTAGGAATCGCTTCTGATAGAAATATTGAAGCAATTGGATTTTACGGTGAAATTTCAGACAAAACTCTACCACAACCTCTTGCAGCAAAGAGCATTGTAAAGGCCTTCTCTAGAATTGAACGCCTACCTATATCGACCAAATTGTTTGATGCTCAGTATGAAGAAGTCTTGGATCATATTGAAAGAAGCAAGGGAATGAAAACCTAGATAAAAAATGATTAGGTTTTCTCCAGAATTGTTACTATTGAAATTACTCTTGCATTCTTACAAAACTAAATGACAATTTGTCCTTATGATACTACGACAAAGCCTCTAGCTATTCCATTTCGAGTTGTATCTGGGAGAGTTTGGTTGAGTCCCTTGAGTGATTTTACTTCAACTTCCAAATTAAATATTCCCTCTGAGGGTAATGACACAGTTTGATTCGAAATTCCATTGATTGCTGTGATATTATTTTTGCTCACTATTTCTTCACCACTGTCTGTTCTTATTGACAAATCATAATTTACATCAGCGTTTAAGCTATTACCACTTAGGGCATCACTGAAATTAATACTTAGTGTATTTTCCCCTATAATTGGTGGTTTAGGATTCCACAATAATGATGCATGTATTCCTCCCGTATCTGTTACCATATCAACAGAAGTTGTTTGGGTCTGATTTAATTGCGGCCGAATGGTAAATTCCATTGAGTCATTACTAACACCCAATGCTTCGTTATTCTGAGCTAATTTTAGAATATCATTTTTGTTCAACAGAAAGTGGATTATCAATGCTTTTTCTGAAGTAAAAGGGTCTATTGCAAGTGATCTTCCCATCAGTGATTGTCCATTTACAGTACCATTAAATATCGTAGAATTTGAAAATTCGCTGAATGATTTTGGAATCTTGATTTCTTCATGAACAAAAATGTTCTGTGATAGTATTCTTGAAACGTTCCAATCAAATGGCATAGCCCATTTTGCCTCCAGAACTTCAGGTTCAAAAGTGAAATTTTGGATTCTGTCATAATAGGAGATTAATGTGCTGTTGTAGGTTTGATCTGCATATGTTAGATTTGACTCAGATACATCTCCAATGCTGAGATAAGAATCAAATCTTGGAGCATTTTCAGGTACAAAGATGTTTCTGACGTTGTCAATTCCGAATATTTCTACACCAAAGTGGTACAAACCACCTTCAGTTAGCGCTGGGCCAGATATTGTCAATTGTCCAGTTTCACTTGTCCATCCACCCAAAAAAGGTTCTGTAGATCCATAGACCGTTATCGGACCCTGCTTTGGTTCAAATTTTAACGTCAATGGACCATCTTTTGAATAAAATAATTCACGAAGCAGCAATTTGTCCCCCTTGCTAATAGTTAAAAAATAATTGACATTAGTAATATTATTTCCAGTCTTAGAGTCAAATAATCTTAATTGAAAGAAGGCGTTCTGCATTGTATCTGATGTCAAAATAGGCGGGCTAATTTTTGTATAAAGACTTGCCTCTCTATCACCTACAGTAGCCGGGGGTAGATTTTCTTCAAATAGGCCGTCAGCAATTACTCCTTGGAAACTGGGAAGTATAATAATACCGGTGACAAATAGAAAGGAGATAATAATTTTGATATATTTTTCCATGTTCAGTCTAGCAAACAATTGGTAATTTATATTATTTAGCAAGACACTGAATTCAGCTTTAACTAATTCAGTTAATAATTTAAATGCAATCCATATCATATATCGCCGTATGAGGTCAACTCATCGCAATTTGACACCCCGGATATTATCCGTGTTAACTCCTGTTATCTGGATGTTATTTATTCTAGGTTCTAATATTCAAATAGTTGGTTCTGAACTTGGTGATGGTCATAACATGCCCATGGTAAGCCTTGGGGAACGAAGCGCAATGCTAGATTTCAAATCAACTCAGTTACCTGCTACTAATAATGTGCAGCTTAATTTTAGTTTAATTGATAACAAAACTGGAAATAATATACAACATACAACATATCTTGTAACTATATCCAATGAGAATCAAAGGCTTTTCACTGAAACAGTTCATAGTCATGATGGACATATTCTCATGGAATTTGTTCCATCAACAATAGAACCATATCAAATGAATGCAAATTTTGATACACTTTCAGCTAGCTATATTGCCGACTACAGCGGTCCGATTAAGGTTATAGGAAATATTTTTTCACAAGGTAATTATACGATATCTCTTGAAGTAACGGGAGTGGACTTTGACAATCTTTTTCTCCCTACTCCTCTTGAATTTGAATTTCCAGTTTCCATTCGCACATAACTTAGGTGGTTAGAGTCTTAATTTTGTAAAAATTGAGAGCTATATTCGAAAAATTTTTCTATCCATTATGAATACTTTATGATGTGACAACAAAAGCATCAATGTCGTTTTCTGATCTTGATTATGATCTTTTTAATACTGTACTTGAGTGTTGTAAGAAAAATGCTGAAATCAAGTATGCCGACAGACAAAGGCATAACATCGTAGGTAGATCTGTGTTCGGAACTCAGAACCAATCTGGAATTAATTTTCAAATAATTCTTAAAGATAAACCAACAGGAATAGAAATATATGATTACTCAAAGCGTGGTTTGGATAGAAAGTTTGCTGATAGCCTTTTCAATTTAATATTACCAATTGTGGGGCAAAATGCCGACTTAAAGTTTGAGGATCAGGATGATTGTGCGATATGCAAGAAAAAATTCAAACTAGGTCTATCTAGATATATTCCATCTATAGGTTGGGCAACTTATAGCGAATTATGTGAATCATGCTATACACTATTATCAAGTCATGAAAAGAATTATTGTTGCATCTGCCAAAAAAAACTCGGTATTAGAAAATATTCTGCAAGAATTAATTGGAATCGTAATCTTATGTTATGCAAAGAATGTTATATTGTTCGAAAACCTCAAGTCCAAGATAGTGTTACGGCAGTGGGAGACACTGAATCTCTTCAAATTTTGAAATCCAGGTCAGGCTCATCTTCCCCTTCCGCCGTTTTGAATAAGCCCGTAATTATTGGGAATGATGATCCACTTCACATACTCAAGATAAGGTTAGCCAAAGGAGAAATAAGCAAAGAAGAATATCAGGAAATGAAGAGGCTGTTAAAGGACGAATGATATTCTTGGGTTATCAATTTATCAATGTGCTGCTTATTGCATAAACGCAATTAGTGCTTTTGTTTTTTATTAGCAGATGTCATAGCTTGTGAATGAATATTCTTAAAAGAATTGTCTTACCGTAATTACTTAAATGTATACATATTTTTTAAATAAAATGGATGATTTCAATAAAATTCTAAACTAAATTAAAATATTTTATTTTTATCTCAGAATAATATTTATAGTGGTGACCTATACAATGCGCTAATGAATCGTAGTTTAATACTGGCAAGCTCACTAGTAGCTAGCTTCTTG
>DATBMS010000041.1:0-3469 GCA_036554685.1 Nitrososphaeraceae archaeon
AAATTCCATGATGTTACGGTTCAGTTGGATGGAGGCGGAAGAATCAAGGCTAATAATGCTGGAGGATCATGTGTAGATACTTATCAAACAATGGTAGTATCATCTATTGTAGAGAGTCTATCTCCACTAAAACGAGTAGAATTGAGATTTGTCCATGAAGGAGAACCTCTTGAAGATTACACTGCCATTAGAATGCAAATCACTAACATGACGATCGGAGATAACTTGTATAGTGTTTCAGGTTCAATTCCTTGGGAATTGATGTCTGGCTCCCATGGAGTAAGGTATTGGTTACATGCAATAAATGAAGATCTTGAGGTATCAGACTCTCCCAAATATCTAATCAGTGTTAAACCAGGTTACTCTTTACTTGGCAAACTGGAGTTTGATGTAGTAACTATCAAAGCTGAAGGCTCTGTCCTTAAACCAATTGCATACTTTACCAATGAAATTTCTAAACCTGTTTCAGGAGCTATTTCACTAATTGTAGATGGCAAGGTAGTTCATACATCACAACCTCAAAGCTTCGCACAGGGTGAAACTTCTGTTGAATTGGAATGGAAGATACCCAAGGTAGGAAAAGTTGTAGATTATCAAGTAAAGGTAATTGCAGAATTCTGTGGAAAAGTATTTGAAACAAATGAGGTCACTCTATCAACTTTCCCACGTACTGTTCTAGAATCCATCTCTGATAAGATAAACATAAAATTATTTACAGATAAACTTGGTAACACTATAGCAAGACCAGGCTCACTTTATTCATCTGATTCTAATCCAAATACAAGCTTTAGAGTTGTATCACCAGATGGAACATGTGTAATAGGTAGCACAGATGAATGTATGATTAGAGATTCAACCTTTGGCAAACCAGGAAATATAGAAAGCGTAACAATTGATGGACAAATTTACAGAATCAGATATTCAGGGCCTGAAAATGCAGTAGAACGATTTACCATAACATCAGTGGATCCAATACTTGGTTATTGGAATGTTTACAAAGAAACACCTCAAGGAATAATACCAAAAGCATATGCTGAAAATGAAAATCCACTTAAGATACAATATAGGGCACAGGAACTAAAAATCAATACTGGCCATGATATTAATTTCCAGGAAATAAGTCTTGTAGAAGATGACGAAACAACTGGATTTGGAGGTACAATTATCTCCGAGGGTGAACAATCTATCAATTTCTTTGATATCAGAGTGGATTTGATCCATCCATCAGCTGATCTCACCAATGTTCTGGTACATCTTAGTCCAACTAAAACAGTTAGTGCATCAGAAACCTTCAAAGAATCACTAGATGGCCAATCTCTTGCTGTTTCGGCTTTAGTTACAAAACCTGTGGATTTTAATCGTGCAGAGCTCAGATTTGTTAACTCCTATCAGAACTATGACGAATATTCTGCAATTAAGATGGAAATTAATGATCTTCCAGGAGATCCTTCAATTTCAATATTATCTGCAATAATCCCATGGGAGCTAATATCTAAAGGACCAGCAGCCGTGTATTGGATTCATTTACAAGGAGATGTAATCAAAGAATCTGATAAATTCACAATAAATGTTGGGCAAAAATCTCAATCAGAAGATGAAGATAACAACAATCCAGAACCTCTTCTACAAACACCTTTAGGAACATCAGTTAGATTAATTTCAATAAATCCTTCAACAATTGATAAAGCAGAAAATGAAATTCTTTCAATTGATATGAAAGGTGAATTAGATAACTGGAAAAGTACCGAAGGATTTCCAATCGTAGACGTCTTTGCACCAAATGGACAAAAGATCAAGAATGATATCGTCCTAAATGTCATAAATCAAAAGAATTCAAATGTCTGGGAGTTTTCTAGAGATAATTTCGAGATAGGTTTACTTTCAGAACTCCCAACTGGAAAATACACAGTTGAAATGTCTTCAAGTAATGATGCTAGAAAAGATTCTCTTGGAATACCTCTAAAATCACAAATGATTTTTGAGATTATTGATTCAAGCGAAGGTATGGGAGGAACCCTAGAGGATGAACAATATTTACCTTCAATAGACAGACCAACTGAAAATGATAATTATAATTTCCTAGGAGTCATTATTTTTGGAATTGTGGCTTTGATCTTAGCAATAATTGCTATTGTAATCAAAACTAAATATCAAAAAACCAAAGAAATTAAATCCCATTAAAATTTTTATGGAAATGCTGTTTGTTTTATTATATATGTTTCAAGTTCAGATATCTTAATTCGATCTTGACTCATAGAATCTCGTTCTCTCACAGTCACAGTATTGTCTTCAAGTGTTTGATGGTCAATTGTAACAGCTAGTGGTGCACCTATCTCATCTAGTCTTCTATATCGTCTTCCTATAGCTCCTGAATGATCCAAAAAAGCATCACACTTTGTTTTAATATTCATAAAAATCTCATCAGTTTTTTCTTTTAATCCATCTTTTTTTACTAATGATAAAATTCCCACATGAATAGGAGCCAAGTATGGTTTTAAAGAAAGAACTGTTCTTTCGTTCTGTGTATCAATTCGTGAACTATGTTCAAGTATAGAATATAGACTACGATCTATTCCCATAGAAATCTCAAAAACATGAGGTAGAACCTTTTGTTCATCATCAATTACCTCAAATTTTTCTTTACTTTTTTTAGCATGACTAGATAAATCATAATCAGATCTGTAATTACATGCAACTAGCTCAAGCCATCCGATGGATGTCTCTACTTCAAAATCAAAGGCAACTTCTGCGTAAAATGCCTTTTCTTTCTCTCCAAGTTTTCTGAATCTACTTTTAGTGATATCTATTCCAGTTTTTTCATAAAATTCTGTTAAAATTCCTAAATAGTATGCAACTAACTTATTGGGAATTGTGCCAGATTTTACAGCTTCTTGACAAGTTAGCAGCTTTAATTCGGAGTCAATCTGAACTCTGATCTTAGTATCTTGAATTTCTGAGAATCTTTCTATATCTTCCAGTTTATTGGGATTACAAAAGATCTCAATCTCAGCCTGATAAAATTCCCTTAATCTTAAAAGACTCTGACGTGGTGAAATTTCATTTCTAAAGCTCTTTCCAACTTGGGCAATCCCTAATGGAAGTTTTCCACGCATAGTCTTGAATAATCTTGGAAAATCAACAAAGATTGATTGACAAGTCTCTGGTCTCAGATATGCTGGTTCTTCTTCTGGACCGATTCCTACCCTAAACATCATATTGAATTTTCGAGCTTGCTCAAATTCACCTTTACATTTTGGACATTTTACATTTTTTTCTATAATCGTTTTATCAAAATCCTCAAGTTCGGCACTTTCAGGAATTTCAATTCTAGTAATCTCAACAATTAATCTGTCAGCTCTATAAGTTGATTTACAACTTTTACATTTGATTATTGGATCTGCAAAACTTGCTAAATGACCAGATGCTTCAAAAACAGACTGTGACATTATTTGTGAACCATCAATCTCTA
>DATBMS010000057.1:0-4411 GCA_036554685.1 Nitrososphaeraceae archaeon
CGGTATTATTTGTAATCGGTAACGGTCTTATGTGGCCGTCTTTTATGTCTATTCTTTCCTATCGTGCAGGAACAACTCATCAGGGTGCGGTACAAGGTCTCGCAGGCAGCTTTGGGAGCTTGGTAAGTATCGTTGGATTGACTATTTGTGGAATCTTGTATAGCTTGTTCGGATCAACAACTTTTCTTGTTAGTGCTATAGCAATATTTGCAGTTTCAATTTTGTCCTTTAGACTTTAAAAATGAAATAGTATACTAATTGGTTGTCTAAATAATAAAGATAATTTTGATGGTGTTTGTTCTAGTCCTGAAGATTGCTTACTAAAATCGTCTGAGGATTTGACCTTTGCAAATCGTAACACTCTGGGCAAGTCATACTTCCGAACCAGTACTTTATCGAATTCGTTTTCTTTTCACATAATTCACATCTTGCAAAGTTAAACATTTAGTTGATATTAGATATGATGTTATATAAAACTTTTCTAGTAGATTTTCATTGATGGAACTCAATTTTCATTCATAGAATTTCGAATCGGATATATTTGGTGTATATTACCATATTACGTCTTTGATAACCATCATATTAGATCAAGTGTACAAGCCAAATTTAGTGAAAATCTCTTAGTGTGCCCGGATATTCGCATCTGATCTGATTATTTCTATTTCTATTTAAGGGCCGTTAGACATGCGAATATTGCTAAATGCGTCGGTGAATTATTCTTCTTGATATGCTTTTGTTAAGGCGTTGATATCAAGCTTGCTCATTTGTAGCATTGCTTTCATGACTCTTTCGGTTTTCTTAGAATTCTTATCTTGTAGCATCTTTATTAAAGTGACTGGAACGACTTGCCATGAGACTCCATATTTGTCTTTTAACCATCCACATACCTGGGCATTCTTATCACCGCCCTCACCAAGTTTATACCAGTAATAATCAATTTCTTCTTGCGTATCACAAAATATCTGAAACGAGATAGCTTCGTTAAACTTGAATATCGGTCCTCCATTGAGAGCCAAAAATTTCTGTCCCTCTATTTCAAAATCAATTGTCATTACACTGCCTTCCTTTTTCTTATGGATCTCATAACCTTCCTTTCCATATCTAGTAACGTTACCAACTTGTGCATTTTTAAATATTGAGGTATAAAAATTAACTGCCTCCTCAGCATTATCATCAAACCATAAGCACGGACTGATTTTTTGCATTCTAGTGTTATTAACCACTCATACTATAAATATATACACTAAATGAAATGAGTGGACAAACCTAAATTCCAATATCTGTATTTGAAGTCTTAAAAATTACTTGTACAAAATTGAGTTCACTGGACAATATACAATACATTCATTTCAGGACTTTATATCTAGTTTGTTCTCCTGTATGAAAGAGTTAGGCTTGAAGGCGTTGAAGAAAAATGGAGCCCCCGAAAAAGATAGTGGTGAAACTGGTCCCTGAGTCATAAATGAGTATTTTCTGCTCTTCGAGCTAAACGAACTTGCTGGGTCAGTAAATGTCCTATACAAATCGATAGCTTTTTCATCCGACACAAGTTCTCTTAGTGTGACTAGATCGTTACCTAGTGAGAGTCCAAATCCAAAGAACATTATTCGTAGCTGCTGAAGTATATCTCTGTGGATACTAGATAATGATGTACTGATAAAAAGCCAACCTAATCCATATTTCCTAGTAGTCCTGACTGCATCAAGCAAAGTCAATCTCAATTGCTCAAGATTTGAATCACTGAATTCATCTTTCCTTGCATATCTGTGGGCCTCGTCCAAAACTACTAAAGTGTTTAGGGAAGTATTCTTTTGCCAAGTTTTTTCACCGAGACTAACCAGGCCTTTAAGCAATCTCTTTAGTATTAATGACTGAATAGTTTCATTCCAATAACGTAGCTGCATATTGTGAGCAGTTTGTTCGGAAAGATCAACAACAATTAGTGGTTTTAATTTCGAGGAGAACTTTTCTAAAAGATCATCAATTGTTATAGCATCAGTCCTGTCTTCAAATAGACTACATATTGGAACCCAATATTGAGAATACAGATTATCTAAATTTCCTTCATCCATACTAGAAACTAAATTATTTAGTCTCTTCCTTGGTTCAGGTGTTGAGAATATGAGAAGTTGAATTTCTTCTTTCCGTAATTCATTCATGAAAAGATCAAACGATTCTCTCTTTATCAATTTAGTCAATGTAGTTTTGTTTCTAAGCTTAGGTATTAGTGCATCTACAGCAAATCCCTTATTCGGACCTTTAATCGTTAACTGATGAAAGATTTGTGATTCAAGTAGGATCTCTTCGAACAATGACCATCTATCTAAAACAAGATTTCTGACATTTATTGATACGACCTGTTTATTTAGAAAGTTCATTATTTTTTTCATATTGAAGTTAGAATCAGAATTCTGAAATTCCCTGTCTGTGTTACTATTATTATCATTTGTAAAACTTTTAGAAAACTCTCCAACAGGATCTAGTACAAGTAAACCCATCTGACGGAATTTTGAATAAGCAGTCAGTATCATTTTTGCGAGTGTTGATTTTCCGGATCCTGTTATTCCAAAAATTCCAAGATGATAGGCTTCTCCCGCACCATTTTGACCGTAATCAAAATGCTTAAACCACATTGGCAATTTGGTTTTGGAGCCATAACTATTCCCCAAATAAAGCAAGCTATTTTTTTGCTTTTCTAAAATTGTACTTAGAATATTGTCATCTACCTGATAAACATACGTTCCTGTTGGTGGTACTGTACCCAATAAACTGGGTTCAACTAAATCATCGGAACTTGTGAATATTGCGCTACATAGTAGCTTACCTATATGGACATCCTGTATCCCACTAATAGGATTAACAGAACCTCTTTTTCTTGCTACAGATTTTATTGTAGGATCCTCTAATAAAAAGTTCTTAAGGGCAATCTCAATAATTTGGCCAATAGCGTAGTGATTTTTTGAATCCTGTAAATATTTAAAGATAGCCAACTCTCCGACAAGTTGTCTTGTGACAGAGGATTCCAAAATGTCGAGTGCAAGTTCAATTGTCGAAGACGGTGAACCAATCGTTCCAATAATAGAACTATTATTTAGAAAATAATTAATTTTCTTGTCTATGGAATTTTCCAAACCTAGTTCCAAAACCACTATCCACCTTCAGTTCTGTATGAATGCATCATAAAAAATATATCCTTTTCATTGTTATCCGCTAATTCAGTCATCTGTTTCATAATAATTTGCTTGTAAGCTGGAATAGCTGGAGCCATATGCTTGGCTATTCTATCAGCCATATAAAGTGGAAATGGTTCCATGATGGAAGGGGTCTGACATTGATTTTTTATGTTATATAGAATGTCATTCAATTTCCTTTCATCGCGAGCAATTGCTAGTGGCATTTCAATCCTTAATGCAGGACACCAAGAATGTGGTTTGTAGTAAATAACTGAAAGATTTTTGATTCCTGAAATTACATCTTGCATCAAGATCTTTAGTTCCTCGTCCTTGTACGGTAATCTTATGTGCCATCCTTCTTCACTTGTAAATAATTTTGGACGTGTAAATTCTCCGGGATCTAATATCAGAGTTAGAATTGCTCTATCGTCATATTCTTGGGGCCAGTGAAGATTCTTGCCTATGTCATTTCTTGAAGTATACTTTGGTATCCCAAGATAGTATTTATCTGTCTCTTTAAACTCCAAAATTTTCTTGTAAGAAATCAAAAAGTCTTTAAAATCTTCCTTGATTTTTTCAGAAGATTTTGTATTGAGAATTTCAATGAAATTGATTGCCTTGTACATATGAATTAGTGCCGTTGTAAGGGAGCCATCGAGATACACTATCTCATATGGTGCGTTTGCTGCCAATTTGATTTCCATTTCAACCATTATTGCCCTAGCTGCTATCATGTTCTCAGGATTATGCTTTTCAGGGTTGACAAATACATCATGGCTTGGGATGATGCGCTTTCCATTCTCTTCATTTATACCATTAACCGCCACAGCAGCGGCAAAAAGCAAATCCGTTCCCAGCAGACGATCCACTGCATAGGCACCATCCACACCGCCTGAAATTAATTGATCTATATTCTTAAATCTAATATCATTATCCAATAATCCTGTTTGTTCAAGTTGCATTCGGAACTTCTGTCTTTTTTGATTGATGTCATGAATTGAGCTTTGCAGTATACCTCCAATCTCATTGGTTTTCTGTAACATTTGTTCTACTAAGGAGGCAGGAATCTCGAGAAAAGAGGGTGAATTGACTTCATACATAGGCACTTACCAAATTATTATCCAAATTTATGAAAGTAATGAAATATTGATTTAGGTTCAGAAATGGAGCTGAGTCGATCTTAATCTGCACTTTCATACTCATGTATGTCATATAATCAGTATGAACTTAGCTTTATG
>DATBMS010000059.1:0-24401 GCA_036554685.1 Nitrososphaeraceae archaeon
ACCTGTCGCTAACTTGAACATACATATTATATTCGATAAGACTAAAAAGATATTCACACAAAATGTGAAAGGCATCCAGTTCGGGGACAGTTAGGGGTCATATCTCCTTGGTCCCAAGCGGTAAGAGGGGTCATTTCGCACTAGTCGACATTTCTTAACATAAGTATTTCAGAGGAACAATTCGTAATAAATATAGATTATTTCTTATAATGTTATTTGAATGTGAAATAATCCTGTCCGTTGTGGCCGGAAGGGATGCGTACTGATATCAGTGGTAGAAATGGAATTTAGATATCCCCAAAAAGTATCATAAATTAGATGAAAAGCTTTTATCACCCATGTCTTGTGCTTTAATAATTGCGCAAGTCATCTAATTTTAGAATAAAAAAATGAAATAAGTTAAATTACTTATTGTTGTTGTGACATTGTAGAATAACTTTTCCATTCGGTGTTTGTATTGCTTGCGAATCGGTAGTAAACCCTCCAGCAAAGCAAGTAAAATCTCTACTCAACTCTGCATGACCTGATTCTGTTTCCTCTCCTTCGAAGGTGCATCTAAGGTTTGTATTTCTATTTTTACTCTGCGTGTCCTCAGCTTGTGAGTCTTGTGTAGCTAAGAAGTCATTTCCATCCGGTTCCCTTACAAAGCAAGGGAAATCTTTGTTCACTTCTGCTCGGTCTCCTCTGGCTACTGAAAGCGAAGTTGTAGTCAAGGTTGTAGCTATTAAAATTGTTGCCAGTATAGGAATGATAGCAAGCGCTCCTTTTTGATTCATTATCAATTCTTATAGGAGATTAAGTAATTAAGAGATGAGATAAAAAAATCTGAATTTTGTTACTAGTATTCGGTTCCCTAAATGTTCTCTGATTAGGATTCACCCGTCTGATTTTGAATATCCATTTTCACCAATTTGATTCCTTCCAATGCTAGTCTAAGCTCTATCTCGTCGAATTCAGATTTGCTTGCACTTCAATAGCAACATCCGCGCATGTCATGTTAGCAAAGTGTGATGGAATCAATTTGGCTGCGACTAAATCATTGATTGGGTTATAATCGGCTAATATCTTCTCTGTGCGGTCGAAGCAATAGTCCAAAATTCTATCGTAAAACGGGGCGTAGGTATAATTCTGGGCCAGAATTTGCTGATTCATTAAAACTGAAGGAATCATAATAATTGACGCAACTAGTATTATGTATTTTTGTTTTTTATCCAATTTCAGTCTGCTTCTTTACTACTGTTCGTTAATATCAATCTTATCAGCATTAAGAAATGAATGTGAATGTCCGGATTGGTGATGTGCTTCCATTATTTCGTTCGTCTTAAACCACAATCCACAATCGCATTTAACCCATACGCGATGGTCGTCATACGGCTGAAACTTACAGCCCTTTAAACCATGACCGCAATCTGGATTAGGATACCATTCTTGACCTGTAGCCTTAGGACACCAAATACAATGACAGTAACGACATTTATTGTGTCTGATTGTATTGCTTCCGTCATGAGTGCAAGTGCATCCTTCAATTGAAAATGAATCTAGAAAATGTTAGGGTGTTTAACGAAGGACTAACTATTGGAGAAAATCTTTCTAATGATTATTTTGTTCCAAAGGATCCCGAAAGATATCATCCTGCCCAAAGGGGGATTCCAATGACGTTTGACTATTTGAGAAGCAATGGACGTATCCCGAAGCATAGAATACCAAATACCGGCTTCAGCGATCATTTTCCAATATACGGTACAATAGAAACACTTCCCTGATGAGGTAATAATTCCTTGAATAGCTAACCTAATAGCCTTAACATAACTTAATCGAGCGAGCCAGAGTGATTGCTCTTTCTAAATCATCGTCCAAAATTTCGTGCTTTTTATATTTTTTATTAAAGTATATCAAATCTACAATTTTGGTATAGTCCATATTTACAATGGTTGTAACATCATTTCCATTTCTAGAAGTTCCCCCAATTATGCGATTTGCACTTCCTGTCAATACTACAAGTCTGTCTACAATACTGAGAGATTTTGATGCATTTGAGATTTGTGCTTGGGTTTTTATTTGTTCATCCTTAATGACAACGGATACAGCAATCTTTGACCCATAACTATCATTGTATGTAATATCTATGTCCGCACCCACCGGATTGTCAAAATTTAGCTCGTTTACATATCCTTCATAGTTTGTTATTGTCAAAAGATTTCTAACGGCTTCACGTATGTCAGGTTCTATTGTTTCCATACTATTAACACTCTTCTTTATCTGTATAAAGTCTGACAGAGGTACATTCATTAAACTTCCCCTTATTTTGGATCCAGGATAAATAATTTTTATTGTATCATCAATTATTGACTCATCTATTATGAATGAACCTCGCTTTGAAGCTTGTTCTGTCGCATGGTAAAAAATATTCAACATTGATCTTACATTTCTAAAGTCTGGAAACTCATCATAAACTAGTCTAATTTTTGCTTCAAGATCATTCTCATGATCTGGTGTAAAATGTTTTTTCTCATCGTAGCGTTTTATATACTCAAAGATAATGTCCTTTAGTTCACCAAAAGTGTTAGAACCTGCCAGATCTATCTTGTAATTTGCTTTTTCCAACCTGTCAAAGACTGAAGCATTCTCCTTTTTGATTTCATCATATGAAGAAGGAGTAAGTATCAGCATTAGTATAGATGAGGGTATGTGTGCATTAATTATTGCTTTAATAAATTCTAAAGATTCTCTTTTTGAATCAAATTCATCAAACTGAAATATTGTTATTTTGTTCAATAATTTTAGATTAATGTCAGCTATTGCACTCAAACTATTTATCACGCCTTCAAGGGACCTAATTTTTAAAACATCTGTTCTCAATCTATCTTCTAGTAACGATTTGATGATTTCAATTTGCAATTCAGAAAATCCAGATGAAAGGATTTCAGATACGTATTGAAAATTAAGTTTCTGTTTCCCTTTCAGTATCTCTTCTGCTCTTTGTTTCAGATGTTTGTTACCACTCAAATTATCCAAAAATCCATAGTTAAATGCCTTTCTCACAGAGCTTCCATAATCATCAGCTTTTTTGCACAAGAAATAAAGTACATTTCTTCTTAGGCTATCGATATCATCATGACTAAACCCTCCGAGTATTGAATCATAAATATTATGGATATCTCTAGGAGAAACTTGAGATAGATCAACATAGGATGTTACTGCTTTTTCAAAGAGATCTTGCAATCCCTTAATGTGAAACGCAACATGGGTCTTTCCCGAACCTACATCTTGAATCAGGGTTATCAGTCTAAAATCTTTATCTGTTGGGCTTGTTCCCTCTAGTTTTGAATAAAGATCACAAATGCAACTAATTATGGCTTGTTTTGCTTCCTTGTGTGTCTTTCCTCCAAGAATTTGACTATCTACATAAGAAGGTGTAGGGCTGCTTGGGTATGGGTTTAATTTTAATCCATAGGGATACATTCTCATATGCCTCTCACATATCCATGGAGTAAACCTCTCAAAATCAACCCCTCATTTCCTCCAGTAGATAGCTCGTATTCATTATGATAGGCATTGACTAGCTGCTCAACTAGTTCATAAAATTCGTTCTTGCTTAAATCGAATTTTTGGCCCAGCTCATTTCTAACCTGCCCAAGCTCGATCCAGCCTATTGAGCTGTTCGACCTTGAGAGAACTGTATCAAACTCGATTTTGAAATTATCAAGATTGACTAGAGATTTATGAAATTCTGTACTTTCAGTTTTTAAAAGTTCAATTAAGCCATTTATTGCATCTTTCACACTGTTTGAGTGACTATCCAATTTTCTTTCAATGAATTTTATGCGCTCAATTAGAATTCTAAATTTTGGATCGACATTATTTAGATGTTTAAGATATACCTCAGACGTCCAGCAGTAATACGCCGCCCCTTTTTTATCAACGCAGACCTTTCCGTCATTAACTAGGTTCTCTAATGTCTGGTCTAGATCAAATGAAGTAAATTCCCTTTTTAATTCAGATTTTTTTATTCCGTTTGAACCTGTCGAGAGTATTTTCTCTAAAACTAATTCTTCTGATGACATGAAAAGTTATCATATTTTTTTTATTTAAATTGCGATGTAATAGAACTGATTACCCATTATCAAGAATTTTAGATCAAAGATAATGTTATTAGTTTATATTTTTAGATATTTACAATGGGATGAAGATTACTCTTTGCTGATTATTTAGATGATGAAAGCACTAGGGTAACTGACCATATACTTCCATTGGACCGAGATTATCAATATGTATAGAAAAAGTGAATCATGGGAAAATTGAGGAATTGCTAAGTGAATGAATAAACGAATGAACGAATGGACCTATGAATGAATAAATAACTTGAAGAATTGTAATACATATTCTATAAAATGCCCAAGAGATATTTCTATACTCTCGACGATTTTAAAAAAAATTTGCACAAATACGACGCATCTTTAATTGATTACAATAAAAATCCAATACCATGTATTCATATTGATTCCAAAAGATATGATGAAATAATTAGAAAAGTATCGGGCAAAAAACTGGCTGTTGATGTACTGCTAGATTTATTTCATGATTCAAAACATGTATTTGTTGATATATTGATGTCTTACCTTGACTACGGTTTCGATGAAAACTACCTTTTTTATGCAAATAAAATGCCTGAATTTTTCGAGGCGCTGGCAAATACCGGACTAATTGCAATAGCTCCGACGGATACTGAAAGTGTTTCTCAAGGAAACTTGCTCGTAATTCAACTTCCAAGAAAAGATAGCGCGGAGAGTGCTTACAATCAGATGATGGAGATAATAAGCAAACCAAAAGAGTGACAGTGACACTTTATCGGAAAAAACTAATTGCGACGGCCGGGATTTGAACCCGGGTTACCAGATTGGCAATCTGATGTCCTAGACCAAACTGGACGACCGTCGCATGACTTCTAGTGATGAAAAAAATATTGCTTATTTTAACTGTTTCTTTAGATCCTATTCCGTATTTTGCAGAAACATGATAAATAGGACGTTCAAAAATAAGAGTGTCGTGTCCGTAAATAAATTGGTGGAATAATAGATGGTTCTAATCATTAAATTCGTTATGGAAATTCGAGTGATTTTTCTCTCTTTAATTAGTAACTGACTCAAATGATCATGATAACAGTGGAATAGCCTCTACTTTCGGAAACATAATCATCTTTTACCTCTTCGACAATGATGGTAATAGAAACAATACTGCCTTTTTCACAACTTGATGCATCAAGTGTTATGTAGTCATCCAAGATATCAACGGAATTCATGCTCTCCTCACTTACTGTAGGTGATACGGGGGAACTTGATGAGATGAGAAACAATTCATTTTTGCTATACTTTCCCAATCTAACCATTCTTCCCTCATTGGGTATAGCGTTTACTCTCAGGGCCACCGTACCTTGGTTGTGTTTTGCATATCTTTTCACTGAATTTACAGAAACCTCAAAATGAAATGGGTAGCCGGCCGTGTTTTCAGCCATTTTGTTTATACCGTCATTCATAACTATGTCAACCTTCTTTATGGTATTACAAAAATTTCTAATCCAGTTATTAGTGGTTGTAACGACATTATCGATGGATTCTTTTCTTTTGGAAGATTCTTCATTGCTTAATTGATATCTGTCCACCCAATCTTTATAGTCTCTACTGATGTCTGTAATAAATTCAGTACATGTATGTTGATAATCCTCAATACTGGTAGCACGCTCAGAACTAGAATCGGTTGCGAACATATGATTGTGTCATGATATTACTAAATAAGATTTAAGTGTCGTCAGTACTTGGACCGATATCTATGCTTATAACTGAAATCAAATATTAACGGCATATTCAACGAAAATGTATTATTTTTCCATGGACATTTAGAGTAGAATAATATATTTAATGTGATGTATTTTTTATTGAACAAATGAGTTTTTCTGAATTGTATTCAGATTTATTATATAATATTAAGTATCACAAAAGCGAAATTCAAAAATCGTTAAAGAAAAGCCCGAATAGTGCATACCAACTTGTAAATCAGTTGTCTGAATTCACTGGAACAAGACATCATGTAACCTTAAAAATCCATTTTCCAGATCCAAAAAAAATTTACGATGTAGAAGATTATGGTTCAGAAAATTTGGGCTTGGTGGTAGATAAGTTCCGGAAACGGTTTCCGATACCCCGCGACAGTATCAAACAAAAGGCTATTGAATTCTTAGGTAGCGTCACACCTCAAGATGCTTATATGTACGAAGGTAAGGAAGGTTTGAAGATTTTTACTCCTCAAGGCAGGATAGAAATTTTACCGGGTTCGATACATCTTTGGTGTAGTATTGATGAGAATGTGAAAAAATTTTGTGATTGGTTAATGCAAGAAGTGTTACTAGTCAATGATAAAGATATTAATTAATACGGGCGCATTAATCTGTATTTACAACATTTTCATTTAGTACGCAATCGGTATTGTATTACGCCTTAGTGCGATCTATAATATTTGCAAGCTTGATATCGTAATCCGTTATTCCACCTGCATCATGAGTACTGAGTTTAACTGTAACAGTATTATAGACATTTGACCATTCAGGATGATGGTTGATTTTCTCGGCCTCTAAAGCTATCCTTGTCATGAAGCCGAATGCCTCGATAAAATTTGAAAATTTAAAAGACTTTTGCAATTTTCCATTTTTCAATTCCCATCCACTCAGAGATTTGACCGTCTCGTCTAATTCATTTCCCGATAATTTCTTGTAATTTGGTTGAGACATGATAGATATTATCTTCCTCGTTTTATAGACTTTTCATCCTAACATAACCCCGTGTTGACGGTGACGGGGTTCCTAGCAAATTTATTCTTAGAATTCAACATCATATTAATTGCCGCGATAGTTTTACAGTCGATTATTTTTCCAGAAATACATTTTTTTAGAGCAGAACTCAATGTCATTCGTTTAATCTTTATTTGTTCATCTTCATCCAGTGTAAGTCTTTTTTTCGAAATTCTCAGGTTTGATGCCAGAAAGAAGTACATTTTTTCAGTATCATAACCAGGAGCTAAGTAACACTGAAATAAACGCGTCAATCTTCCCGTGTAACCTATTTCTTCATTCATTTCGCGTAGTGCCGCATCTTTTGGGGTTTCACCTTTTTCTATTTTACCGGCAGGAATTTCCAGCAGACTATTTCTGGCAGCTATTCGGAATTGTTCGACAAGTATAATATTTTGCTTGTTGTCTATTGCAATTATACCTACGGAATCTGAATGTTCAACTATTTCCTTTTCTAAGATCTTATCTCCCAAGTGATACTTATCCAACCGGATCGATATTTTCCCGGAGTAAAGTTTAGTGCTGCTAATTATATTGTGTTGATCCATTTCAAATGGAATTTAATCTGAAGATACTTAATCTTTGTTTACTAGATTTGGTTAAATAATCCGAGAGACAAAGCAAAATTATAACTATGATTTAAACTTGAAATTTCTATTCAGAATATCAGTTAAGGAATGCAATGGTATGAACTACATGTGTGTTCAAAACGGTAATTGATAATTTCTGGCTTGACAGACTTCAGTCATATGATTTAATAATATTAATAACTTCACTCAATGCGTCAATTCTGACTGGCCATGAAAAATTCTTGTTCCATGGCTGATTAAACAAGATTCCGACTCTGGGATGTACCAGATCGCTAAAATTTATGGGTGCATCATCGACTAAAATATCAAACGGATAATCTGTCTTTGGGGCATCATCGTAAACGAACAAGAGATCATCGCAATGAATCTTGTGTAAATCCAACCATTTTATGACATTACTCACAGATGATCTATATCTTTTTGTCAAAATGGAAATTCTGAATCCTTTATTATGAAGATTGGACACTATATTACCAATAGAAGGTTCTGTTGAAGGTATATCGGGCCACCGCTTATCCCAAATATATGTAAAAATGTCGGAAACCTCGGTAATAGAAATGTCAAGAATTTTTGATATGTCCCAGGAAATAATATTGTCTTTGGTTATACTCGAATTGTTCCGCTTGTTGAATTCTTCAACCCAAATAACCATAGTGTCTGCAAGTACTGAATCCAAGTCAATCGCAAGTTTTCTTTTAGAAGCCAAATTACGCACCGTATTTGAATAACTTGAAAAATATCTTATTTATTTTTTTGAATTGGATTGTCGATTCTAATTAAAGTTAGCCAGAAACTCGGTTTCATACTTAACTTTATTATATCGGAAAATTTAGTCTCTACCTGTGACAAATTTCTTCAAATCTTTTTGTGAAACAATAGCGAGATCTGACAAGAACGTCAGGTTTGCTGCAATTGTCGATCACCATGGTACAATACTGGCTTCACATGAAAGAAAAGGAATTAAACCACTGCTAAATGAAGAACAAACTGCTCAGTACGCACTTGCGGCTGTTACTAGACAGTACACGAGAATAAGATGGCAATCGATTCTCGGTAAAATCGATTATACATGCTCAAGCTATGAAAAATTATTGAGGATAACAATACCTATAACTGATTCTAGAAATCACCTATGCTTTGTCATCATTTTCACACTGGACGTAAATACAAAGAATTTTCATCACATCATTATGAACAAAGTAAAACCTATAGTAAAAGAAAAAGAAAAGGAATTATTGAATAGAGCATAGCCCATATCCAAACACATTAGTTCTCTAATTATTCTTGTTCGAATGAATTTAAAATTAAAAAAGACTATGTTACCTGCTCTTAATAATATTGATATACTCCTGTTTTTTCCATTATAACAAAATATGCCAAAGGAAAGAATAAAATTTTTTAGGTCGTATGAACCGCATGGCCTTGAACAAGATGTCAATAATTTTTTAGAGAAAGAAGCAAAGGTTGTATTGGATATCTGTTTTTTGCATACGGTAACAGGCCATGGAAACGAAATTTTTTATGATGCATACATCCGATACACTCCCAAATCGATACCAGGGAAGCGAATTACTAATCAATGATTCTGCCGCATAAAATCTTTGATATTAAATTACAGGTACGTACATGTGAGGTGAAAACTAACTTTAACTATCTTTCAACGAAATTTCTGTGTGCCTTTGCCGCCAATGCGGCGATTCGCAATGGTTCAGGTTTGCTGCCTTGAAGCACTAGTGAATTTATCAATTTCGAAGTATCAGAAAAACTTATGCCCCAATGACGAACAAATACTGTTTTTCCAGTCCACAGTGTCAGAGGTTTTCTTTCATCAAGCCTCATATATTCATGAATCTTTTGTTCTTCATCATTTCCATATATTGAGTCTTTCAGTCCCATTGATTTTTTATATGAAATACCTATTACGGGTATCTCGGTCATTTCATTAATTAATTTACCATTTATAATATTGAATAGACTGATGATTAATCCTCCTAAAAGAATGCAATTGATGTCATTTCTTCCTAGCTGTTGGGCCATAGATAGAACTATGTCAGTGCTATCATTTCCGCCGACAGTAACATATCCATAAATAAATCCATCAACGATGAAATCACGTCTCATAACAACCCCAGCTAAAATAGATTTCTTATCTTGCTTTTTGAAACTTTCTGCAATTGCAAGTACTCTTATTCCCTTCTTATTGTGAAATCGAACCAAGTACCAATATTGCGCTCAAATTATAATTAAATCCTTGTTGAGTTGTTGATATATATAATTAAACAGGAAAATAAGGAATCTTCATTAAATCGTGACATTCATCATTTTTAAATTTTACCTACCTGTCAATTCCAGGATTTAAAGTAAATGATTGGTGCGTATCCGGTGAAAGAATGCACCAATCAAATCATCACGAGTAAGCAGAGATGATAAAGTCCTTTGTAACAAGAATCTATTTAAAATTTCTAGTACGAGTATCTAATCCGAGCAAGTAAACTTAGGTAAGTCATGTTCTTATAATCATTATAAAGAATAAGTGCAATAAGGTAAGAGGAATGACAAAGACATTGTACCTATTGCAATCACACAAATTCAGCAACGAGAACATTGAAGCAATGTTTGTGTGTCCAAAATGCGATCAGGTTTTCAAAAAAGAATTCCCTTTAGATCTAGAAGGACAGATAACAGAATTCAAATGTCCCGTATGTAGTTCTGCTAGCGAGGCCGATCTTCCTTCCAAGGGCATCGAGCAACGAGAGGAATTCGAAGGCGATCTCTACGAGGTGGGAGAGGAGAATACTGAAGAAGAATTGGATGAAAGTTATTGAAGTAAACTAACTGATTCTCTGATATCCATGAAGTAAATTTTTTATTATCTGTTTGTGAATATTTATTTCCGTCTCACCGAACTGATTGGAGGACAACTTGCGCTCAATAGCGAAAATGAAGTACTTTCCTTTTTAATATTCTAAGTTATAAATCGCTTTCTCAACACCGAAGCAATATAAAACGTATAAAAGGACATCCCCATTGCAAAAAAAGCAATGCAAAACCAAATTCCAAGATCGAGCGTCCAAGATTCTACAGCACTACTCATGGGCCTTAGTGACTGAATAGTAGAATCATAAAAGAAACCAAAAGCAATGAGAGAAAAAGTAGATCCCATAACAAGTACGATTATATCGTCCGAATCAATCGAATTAAATTTCTTGGAAAGTGTCACAGAATGTTATTTCTAAGAAAGGGATTTATGCATTTACAAAATGGCAAAAATGTCATTTAGACAAGAATTTTAAGCTTCGAGTTTCAATATTTGTGAATAAGAAATGAAATGTCCTGTATGCAGTTCGGAAGTAAAAGAACTATACAATCTCAATACCGAAACAGACGAGTTCAAATGCTTTGGATGTCATCTTAGAGATCTCGATCACAGAGTGAGGAGACTGGAGAGCCAGGAGAATAAGTAAATGGTTCGCTGCTATTATTGTCCTGTATTAGTGAATAAAAAATGATAGTCAAGTTTTTGTCTTTCTTAAATTCGTTTTTTTTGTTGCTGGCTCTTAATGCTGTAGAGCGAACAATTCAAGACAAAACCCGTTTTCATTATTATGATGAGTCAGATGATATTAAGGTAGAGTAAGCGTTACTTTTCATTCAATATTATAGCTTTTTTATTTCGTGGTTATACAATTACGTATTTAAAGAAGTTTTTGGTGTCTTGCACCAATTTTAAGGGCTATATATCGTCTGTAATTCATATTCTTATTATCTCATTACTACATAATTGCTAAAATATCAGGATTTAATACGGCAAATACTTTGGTGAGAGGGAGTGATTATTTATGAAATTGGTTTCTTGCACTGTTATCCGAGGCCCGCTAGTACACTTTGTATCGCAAATGTTGCTACAACCATAGTCATAATTACAAGTATTGCGAATTTAGAAAATTCTGATACCATTTCTCTACGAATATTGGCTAATTTATTTAAAAAGTTGGTAAGATATATCTGAATAATTATCTAAGTGTAAAATAAAATTTGAGTCAATTTCTTATTCTGTATGTACAGCGTTAACATGTTTATGATACTGATGAATAAGATGCTCACATCCACACATTTTGCACAAGTTATTTTATTTGGTAACCTTCCATGGCTAGTCTAAGAGCGTCTGTTCAATAAAATCTTCTGTATCTATATTCCAAACCCCTTAAATATTACGAGCCCCCAGGACCATTTCCTAAACACGAGGTAACTGGTGGCTCGGTTGTTTCTTGTTCATCAACGATCTAGGTTTGCCATTAGTTACCTCGTAACTGTTTTAAATCTTATGTTAGACTTGAAATAACAAAGAAAAAACAGAATCGTTACATAAGTTGATACTAAGAAAGTTTAATTGGTCTATAGTATCGATTTTTCTTGTGATAACTCTATTTTAGACCATTTTATTTTTAAGGTATTAGTTGATTTAGTATTTGTGTCTAATAAAGAAAGGGTCTAAATATCATCTTCGCAAATAGGCAATCGTGGGTAATATTAAAAATAGTCAAAAGAAACCCAATGCTCTTATCAATGAAACTAGCCCCTATCTTCTTCAGCACGCGTATAATCCTGTGGCATGGTATGGCTGGAATCAAGATGCCCTGGAGAAGTCAAAGAAAGAAGACAAACCAATTTTCTTGAGTATTGGATACAGTTCATGTCACTGGTGTCATGTAATGGCTCATGAATCATTTGAGGACAACGATATTGCCAAAATTATGAATGAACATTATGTAAACATTAAAGTAGACAGAGAGGAAAGACCCGATATTGATGATATTTATCAGAGAGCATGTCAAATGTACACAGGTACCGGCGGCTGGCCCCTATCAGCATTTTTAACTCCTGATCAAAGACCCTTTTATATCGGTACCTATTTTCCAAAGGAAAATAGACATGGTTTACCTGGATTTGGAACAATATTATTAAGATTGGCTGATGGATACAAAAATAGACGAAATGAAGTAATTTCTTCCAGTCAAGAATTTGTTACCGCTCTGATGAAATCTTCTAGTGACATAGTATCCGATTCAGATGCAAAGTTAGAAAAAACTACAATAAATGAAGCAGCAGTAAGTCTATTGCAATTAGCTGATAACCTCTATGGAGGTTTCGGAGGTGCTCCAAAATTTCCTAATGCGTCAAATTTGCTATTCCTATTAAGAGCTTTTGATTATTCTGGAATTACCAAATACAAAGAGTTTGTCCTATTTACGGCGGATAAGATGGATTCAGGAGGAATACATGATCAGGTTGGCGGCGGGTTTGCACGTTATTCGACTGATCAGAGATGGTTAGTACCACATTTTGAAAAAATGCTCTATGATAATGCCCTTCTTTCTACACTCTATTCTGAAATATATTCGATAACTTTGAATCCAAACTATTCGAATGTTCTTGAAAAAATTCTCAGATATGTGCAAAGAGAGATGACGTCAAATGAGGGTGCATTCTACTCCTCACAGGATGCAGACTCTGAAGGTGAGGAAGGAAAGTATTATTTATGGTCGTACAAGGAACTCAAAAAAATATTGGATCAGGACGTCTTTGAGATATTTGCAGATCGCTTTGGAGTTACTCAAGGAGGTAATTTTGAAGGAAAAAATATTTTAAACAAGTATACTTCTGTTCAAAGACTGTCAGAAAGATATTCGAAGAGTAAGGAGTGGATAAACGAAAAGATTGAGTCCTCATTAGAACAGCTTTACAATATCCGACTAAAAAGAGTTAAGCCAGAAACTGACAGAAAGATTTTAACTTCATGGAATGGGTTGATGATTTCAGGATTTATCAGCGGTTATAAGGTAACGGGCAATTTAAGGTACCTTGAAAATGCACAAAAGGCAGTTAGTTTCATTGAAAATAACTTAAGAAGTAGTGGAAACAGACTAGATAGAGTTTTCAACAAAGTGTCAAAGATTTCCGGATATCTTGATGATTATGCTTTCTATGTGGAGGCTTTAATTAATTTATTTAGCATAGATTCAAAATCTTACTATCTTGAAAGAGCTATAGAATATACCAATTCGATGATCGAACATTTCTGGGACACTGAAACAAATGATTTTTTCTTCACTCCCGATGACAACGAAAAACTAATTGTAAGAACTAAGAATCATTACGATCTTGCGATTCCCAGTGGCAATTCCGTTGCCACCTCCAATTTAATAAAGTTATATTATTACACTCAAGAAGAAGATCTTCTTGCAAAAGCTGATCAAATGATTCAAAGGATGTCAAAGCCAGCAGTAGGAAACCCGTTTGGATTTGGTCAGTTACTCTCAGCAATGTATTTGAGGATGAAAACACCATTGGAAATATCAATAATCAAGAATAGAGAATATTCAGAACTTGGGAATTACGTAAATAGAAAATTCCTTCCAAACGCGATTACAGCGATTGTTAATAAGACTTCGTTAGCAGAACTTGATAAATATCCGTATTTTAAGAGCAAGTCAATTAATGATAGCAAGAAGAATAACAATGAGAATGAGAGCAAAAATAACAATAAGGAATATGCATTTGTGTGTAAGGATTTTGCTTGTTCTCTACCCATTAGTACAATAGATGATCTTGAAAAAAATATTTCGTAACTGCAAGTAAATTCTATTCATAAATATCTTAACTGACATAACGTGTAAATATCATCAACTTTTTCACATCATTACCCTAATTGTCAAAAAATAATACGATTTACTCTGATTTGAAGAATGATTTTAATCCCATTACATGGATCTCAAAGTACAGACGAAATTCTATATACTATCTAACAATCATGGTGTTGTTCTATCACTTAATTGGATTTGTTATTATGGTGATAGGATCGATAGTTGTGGATATAGTTGTAAATGACTACAGTGAACCTACAATTCCGTTAACTGTAATCTCAGTAATTTTTGCAGGTCCCTTTGAAGAGACGTTGTTTTTCGGGATACCATTTTATCTAACTGGAAATAATCTGGTAACTCTTGCAGGAGGAATTGTTTGGGCTTCATTGCACATTCTAAATACCCCTACAGTACAGGTTAGTAGTCTTGCATATTTGACATGGCTATTTGTAACACCATCTATTTTCGCAAGTCTAAGAACTTGGATTACTGGAAAAGGATGGTTCGCAATGGTATCTCATTCAATCTGGAATCTAATTTTTTTTATGGCCGGCTGTACTAATGGCGAGTTTCCATGTAGAATAATCAATGAGAAGGACTATCTTATTGATATTGCTTACGTTTCAACTTCTGCTGTTTTTATTTTACTCACATATTTTCTCTTTTTAAGATACCAAAACAAGATAGTATCCAAGTCGATAAAATAGACTGCAATGGTCTAAATATCCTTATTATATTTATCTAAACGTGGGCAAAATATTCCTCCAATTGATATGTGATGAATGTAAACAGATTATTTTGGAAAAAGAAGGTGAGGAAAATTTAAGCTATGAAAAATTCCCAATTTCAGATGAAGAAGCTTTAGAGCTGGATAAGTACCATAGGGGTCATGAATGTCACATTGAGGCAGTAGAGAAAACATAGCCTTTAATGAAATTCAATTCTCAAGCTTTAAATTATTAGCTGGTTTATCACAACTAGAATACCTGCCAATGATGACCTTTTTTGTTATCCCTCTGAGGCAGATCTAAAATCTCATTGTCAAGATAGCTCTCCGATTGTGATTGTTGGGAATCAAAGCAGCATTCCGAATTGAGTCAACGAGTCCCGTGACAAGGAATAATGACTCGTCAGATAAGTTTACTTTATGGTTTTCAGAAAATAGATAAAAATGGAGAAAAGATGGATTTCTGACTTTTTGGGAGTCGGATATAGATATACTGACATTTTCATGAACATCTTGATACTTTATGGCGATAGAAAAAAGGCAATAAAGATATGGAATGAGAATATACAATGGTGGTCAGATGACCAAATAATTCTGAGGTTTATTGAAGATAATGATTATTACTGGTTTATACTCCACCAGCGAGGAAAGAACCTTTTTTCAAAAGAAAGTATCGGTTTTTTTAAGAAGAATCAGCTGACACAAAATTATCTTCGATTTAAAAAAAATTTTGATCGAAAAGCAATATTGCGATTTGCACTATACAAATCTTTGGAAAATATAATTAGTGACAAGGATAAAATGAAAAATGGTGAAAATGTTCATAGTAATAATCCTACTTTTGAACTTAATATCTTTAAGAGAATGAAGACTATTTACGATGTAAAATTTCTAAAAATTAGTGAGCTTGAAGGTAATAGCATTGAAAATTCTTTGATTAAGAACTTGGATACACAACATGATTAGAGAATTTCATTGCGTCCAGGATTGTTCAGATTGTTGCATATATCGTCAATATTTTCCTTCAGTTGAATATGGAAAAATAGGTGTTCTTCTTTTACCGGAAGAAAAAAAAGGCATTGAAAATCTAGCTGAATCTTACAAAATCAAGATTACTGTGTTGCCAAGATTAGGTATTGGTTTTAATAAAAAATTAAATGGTCCACTTAAAGTAATTGCCTATCAGCTTATGGGAAAGATCAACGGAGATTATTGTCCATTTCTAGACACTGACACTGAAAATCGCTCTCCACATGGGGGTTTTAATTGCTTGATTTACGAAAGTAGACCACTATCTTGTCGTGCATATCCTGTAATAAAAGAGAACAAGACAGGTGTGGAGCTTGATTGTAATTGTAAATTCTCATGTCAAAATTCAATTTGGACAAGCAAGAATTTGCTTGACAATGAATTGGGAGCATTAAAAATAATAAGCAATAATTTTGACCAATTTGCTAATCAAAGGATCTGGCGATATGCGACGCATATAGGAGAAAAGCCGTTCTTGAAACTTTTACTACCAAGAGGATGGTACCTACAAAATGAGTAAATTAGTAAGCGTAATTATAATTCAGATATGCATTATGAATTTTTTTGCGAGTTTGATTTTGAATATATCACGTCAGGTCCCTTTTTTATTTCCACTATTCTACTAATTGGAATCGATTCAAAATCTGAAGATAGATAAATGAATTCTTTGAGTGTTACACTTGCTATATTGTCAAAATCGCGGTATGAAACTTGATAAAGATCGATATCATCATAAAACCTTGCTTTGCTTAATATTTCCTCGAGTTTACCTTTTCTCTTTCTCATTCTTTATAATGCATCAGACCTCCGCAGTCAATTATTTTTTTTATCAATGGAGGAAAAGGACAAATAGAGAATTTTTTTCCATTTGTAACATCTTGAATTTGATTTTTTTCAATGTCAATTTCCAGCGTGTCCTTGTCAGAGATTTGTTCTAATGTAGATTTCTGCACTTCTAGTGGCAATAAATATCCGCCGTCAACACAGTTTCGATAAAAGATTCGTGCAAATGAAGGAGCAATGACTGCAGTGATTCCAGAATGAGAAAGGGCTATAGGAGCATGTTCCCTACTTGATCCACATCCAAAGTTATTTCCCGCAAGGAGAAAATCACCCTTTGAGACTTTTTTTGAAAAATCAGCATCGATTCCTTCCATGGCATGTTTGGATAATTCACCATGATCATGGATCTTCAAATAAGGACCGGGGAGTATTACATCTGTGTCTATATTATCCCTATCGTATTTATGTACAGTTCCTTTCAGAGTCAATTCTTTGATGCATCCCTAGGATCAGTTATTTTGCCTGTGAGTGCAGAAGCTGCAACTACCAGGGGTGACGCAAGATATGTTTGGGATTCAACATCTCCCATCCTTCCTGGAAAATTCCTGTTAGTAGTGCTGACACAGACATCATCCTTGGCTAAAATTCCCATGTGAGCCCCACAGCAAGCTCCACAGGTAGGAGGGCCTACAACTGCCCCTGCCTCCATAAAGATACTAATCAATCCTTCCTTCATCGCTTTAATATAGATTGATTGAGCGGCAGGTAAAACTTCAGTTCGTATCTTTACTTTTTTCCCCTTTAATATTTGAGCAGCTGATCTTAAATCTTCCAATTTTGCTCCAGTACAGGATCCTATATAGGCCTTGTTCACTTCGACGCCTTGTAATTCTCTAGCAACTGCTGCATTTTGTGGGGAATATGGTTTTGCTACAATCGGCTCGAGTTTATCGATTTCATAAGTATACTCTTCCAGATAATGGCGGTCGTCTCCCAATATTGTCCTGTATGAAGTTGCGGTTCTCTGGCGGATATATTCGTCCGTAACGGCATCTGGTTCGATTATGCCGTTTTTTGCTCCCGCCTCTGTGGTCATGTTTGTGAGTGTTAGTCTCTCTTCCATACCCATCTCGTTAACTGCATTTCCGGAAAACTCCATAGCCTTATAATTTGCTCCGTCAGTTCCAATATCACTTATTATTTTCAATATGATATCCTTGGCCATAATGTGCGCCGGTTTTTTCCCAACTAATTTAAACAACATTGTTTCAGGAACTTTGAGCCAAATCCGTCCATTCATCATTGCATAAGCAATATCAGTGTGCCCCAAACCAATCGCCAAGGCTCCAAGAGCTCCCGTTGTATTGGTATGAGAGTCACCTCCTACATAGAATTCTCCAGGTAGTACTAATGCTTCCTCATGTGAAAGCGTGTGGCAGATGCCATACTGACCAAGTCCGTATTTGAAGTGCTTTTTGATTCCAAATTTTTTTGCCCAATCTGTTAGTTTTGTTATATTTTCGGCAGAAATCCTATCTGCTGAGGGTACAAAATGGTCTTCGGATATCCAAATTTTGTCTGCATTCCATACATTTTCAATTTGGATACCTTTCTTAGACCATTCTTCAAATACCTTAATTACTCCTGGACCAGAAACATCATGGACCATTAACTTGTCTACATCGGCGAAAACTACATCTCCAGGGCTAACCGTATTTTTATTTGAAGCACGAGCAATTATTTTCTCTGTAATATTCATTTTTCAAAGATCAACATAAATTCTTCATTGACTTTAATAATTTTTCCTGAACACAAATATTATTAGATGGATCTTTATAAGTATGGAAATTTTCCCTATAAAGATCCCAAAAAAACATTCAAGGTTCGCTCTTTTTAGAACAATAGTTGAATCAAAATTTCAATTTCACGAAAATGATATTGTAGTAATTTCAAGCAAATTTGTTTCAATGAGCGAGGGTTCTCTTATCGATTTGAAGAGCGTCAAGGTAAGCAAAAGAGCGATGACACTTGCTTCAAGGTTTAAAATGGATAAGAGAATCGCACAAGTTACCTTGCAGGAATCTGACCACATAGTTTCAGGAATTCCAGGTTTCCTTTTGAGTATAAACGATGGGATGATAGCACCCAACGCAGGGATTGACAAATCAAATTGCCCTGCTGGAAAAATCGTACTGTATCCTAAAGACTGTTTTAAGTCTGCTAAAGAACTACGCAAAAAATTTTTCAAAAAGTTTGGAATAAATGTTGGGATTGTGATATCGGACAGCAGGCTAATGCCAACAAGGATGGGCTGTACTGGAATTGCAATAGGAGTTTCTGGCATTAACCCGGTAGATGACGAGAGAGGCAAAAAGGACCTGTTTGGAAGTAAATTAAGGGTGACTTTCAAAGCTACTGCGGACTGTCTTGCGACCATGGGTGTATTCGTAATGGGAGAGAGCAATGAATCTATCCCAATTGTTGTTATACGTGGAGCAAATGTTAAAAAAACAGAGCGTAACCTGAGTATGAAAGATATGACTGTCAGCCCAAAAATAGATATTTACCTGAGGAATATGCCTCTCATCAATTTCTAGAAAATTGTCTAATTCCATAGCCTTTTAATATTACTTGTGGTGCATGATGTTAGTTAGTAGGATGTCAGAATTTCTTACTAGTTATCCAAGAACAATAAACTTGCTGAAGGGATTGAGCGAGTTCATACGGCATGAAGAAATTCAATTTGATCACCTCAGTCTGATGGTAAAGGTAAGAAAAGAAGAGCTGATAAAAACATTGTTTGCTGAAGGATTCAAAAAGGTAAAATTCGAAAACAAGAAACCAACACAGATAGGAAGTGGGTTTTCGAAAAAACTCAAGTATCCCTGGGAGATGCATTTGCGTCTTTTGAATCTACAGCAGGGAGTCATTGCGATAAAGGCAGAGGTTGAAATTTCTCGACGATACATTCAGCATATCGGTTCTGTGAGGGTACCTGTAGTGTACGAGATTGAAACCATACTCAAGAAACACAGAATAGAGTACAACATATGGAATGAAAAATTAATGGATTACATTACACATATAGTGGATAATCATCAAATTAAACTACAAGGCCCAAGGTTACATGCTATGCCATGGAGGCATATGTTGATTGCAAGTTCATCTTTGTTAATAATTTATGGATTGAAATTTCTACAACTATTTTAAAAACATGGCATGATTAAATATACATGGAGTAGTAGCTGTGCTACGTTACTTTAATTAATTACATTACCTAATTCTAACTAAAATAAAGACTTAAGCCCAAATTTTTTCTTTGAATGTAAATTTCTTATTTAGTATGAAATTAATAGTGGTAGCGATACCAATAGCCACGATTAATGAGATACGATATGGAACAAGATTTTCGACCATATAATATAGAAGAGCAATTTGGATAATCAAACCAATTGCACTCATGCCAATGAACGAAAGATACTGTCTTGCAGTAGACCGCACATCAAACCGCTTGTCCTCAAATGTCCAATACTTGTTTAAAAAGAAGTTCGAGGTTGATGAGATAGCAGCTCCAACTATTGAAGCCTCCAGATACCATACGTTTGATAACAATCTAATAGAATTGGCCACATCATTTGCTAAGAGAAATGAAACAACATAATTAATAAAAAGGCCGGAAATGCCAACTGTATAGTAGCGACCGACTTTAGATAGGAAGAGCACTGATTTTTTGTTTACCTTCTCGTTTATTGTTACCTGGCCTGATTTTGGGCCGTGCCTATATAATTGCCAGATTGCTTCAGCATAATTCATTATTACGTTACGATCCATTTTGCTCTTTCCCGATTGCCTGTCAATAAACGTATAGGGAATTTCCTTCGTGGGTATTTCTTTATTTTTTACCAAAATCTCTAATAGAATCTTGTAACCTTTAGTATCAATCGAAATATTTTCTATTAATTCACGAGGTAGCGCAAATAATCCAGACATGGGATCCTTTACACGCCTTACGTTTAACCCAAAGCGTGCCAAAATAGAAGCGCCCGTACTCAGAAGCCTTCGCTTCTTGGGCCACCCTACTACCTTTCCACCCTCTACATACCTCGATCCAATTATGATGGAGTTTGGATTCATTTTTAATTCTTGCATCATCTTAGGAATTACGTCGGGAGGATGTGAAAAATCAGCATCCATAATTATCACATTCTGTCCAGAAGATTGTTTGACTCCATCCATAATTGCAGGTATTAGCCCATTTTTTCTAATTCGATGAACTATTTTTATCCTGTAATTTTTTGTCTTGGGCGAACCTTCCTTTTCGGTGGTACTTTTCTGTTGATTTATGTATCTTTCTACGAGTTTTCCTGTTCCATCCGGAGAATTATCATCAACTATAACAATTTCAGTAAAATCAGACGTTGATAAATTTTTTTCAATTTCGCTAATGAGTCTTAATATATTATCAGACTCATTATAGGTCGGAATAATAATTGAGAATGATACAATATTTGAATTTGACATCTCTGCATTACTCCGATTTGAAAACAAATTCTAAAAATCTATAGAAATGGCGGGTATTAAGAGTTTTTTTTGTCTCCCTTAACAACTTTAGTGCCAATTTGGTTAATATAAGTAAATCTACATTTGGTTTCTTATCTCGCATCAAGATTTTCAATTAATGACAACATTGAGAATCATAATAATTTGCGATCAGAAATTGATTCAACTTGAGGAATTTACTCTGCTTCTACAGTAACATCTTCAGTGCCTGAATCATCTTTATCGTTAGTAACTGTAAGTTTGAATACAAGGTTTGAATGTGCGGCTGGTTCTGGAACATCAAAGATAGTAGCTTGCTTATCTGACTAAATAGTTGTTGAAACATTGCGACAAAAGAATCTGAATTGTAATCTGCCGACGTTTTGAACCAAGCTGCAACGCTAAATTTTGAAAGTTGAGCAGAATTTGTGCCATTTACATCAAAAAATATACATTTTCATTTTGAAACAAAGCAGTATGAGTATTTAAAACAAGCACGGTTAAAAACGAAGTTTACGGTAAAATTGTAAGCAGTAGTTCTGGAAGGACCCTTGCTCAATATTACTATATTTAATGCTCTTAATTTCTCCACCAGGTATTCAAGATTTAAATATTTTGAACAACTACACTACTTCAATGGGTTTTCTTGATAAACTTAAGCGAAGCTTAGCAGGCGGGAAGGAAAAGGCGGACGATGCTGCTGCTAGAACGCAAAAAACTGTTGATGATTCAGCAGAAAGGGCCAAAAAAGCAGCAGATGATTCAGCAGAAAGGGCCAAAAAAGCAGCAGATAAAGCTGATAACGCAGTAGATGATTCAGCTAACGCTTCGGACGAATTAAAGAAGGATTAACTAAATAATCACAATTCATTTAGTACATGCCAAGTGTGTACTATTGGAAATTATTTTGTACCCTAACCTAAAATTTTTGATCATTTTGGTATTATGATACCTTCTAGCGTATCATTTGTACTGTCGAGAACGTACTGAAATCTTGCGATATTACGACAAAGATATGATTATACCTCTAATGTTATCATTATTTTTTCAATAGAAAAAAATAAAAACCAAAATAATATTTGAAATTCTTTACTCTGTCCGGTTCTTGGGTTAATGACTTGAAGTTAACTCATTTTTGGAGATTTTTATTCAGCCGCTACTTCACGCTCTTCATAATCTTCTTCTAGTTTTGTACCAGGATAGTAACTAGATTTTATTAGACTCGTGATAAGGTTCTAATTGTATTGTCGCATGATTTATCTTGAAATTCTTTTCAAGAATAGAATTTAATTCTTGCAAGATTTCCCGAGACTTGTTATTATCCATAATTACTACATGAGCAGATAGGGCATGAATTCCAGAGGTTATAGTCCATATATGTAAATCAAATACACCTGTTACGCCCTTGACATTCAGAATAGAGTTCTTTATTTCTTCGTGACATAAGTGAGAGGGAGTCCCTTCAATCAGAATGTGGATTGATTTTCTCAATAGAGACCAAGTTCTCGGAAGGATCAACAATGCAATGCCAATGCTAATTAAAGCATCTACCTGATAGAACTCTGTAAGTACTATTATTAAGCCAGCAATAATAACCCCAATAGACCCAATTGTATCAGCAAATATTTCTAGATATGCGCCATGTATATTCAGGTTCATCTCCTTTCTTAGATTACTTTCCTTGTCACGGTAACTAGCATTTGATTCATTAAATTTTGTGTATGGACGAAGCAGAATAATTCCCAGTAAGTTAATTCCAAGTCCTATAGAGGCTACCAATATTATTGGATATCCACCTATTTCTGATGGTGAAAGAATTCTCTGATATGCCTCAAATAATATGTAAAACGATAACAAAATAAGGAACAAGCTATTTAGAAGTGAAGTCAGTATTTCTGCTCGATAAAATCCATATGTTCTTTTTGGTGTTGCAGGTTTCTGGCTAAACGATAATGCTAAAAATGCCATTACCAGTCCACAGACATCTATCAACATATGCCCAGCATCTGATAATAGGGCAAGACTTCCAATAACTAGTCCAATTATAATTTGAACTATAAAATAAACAGAAGTTAGTGACAATACAATTACCAAAACATGCTTACGACTAACAGTGGTTAAACTCAATTTACTTTCAACTCTCCTTCTCTTATCTAACTATTATATCCTAAAATAACTAATAAAGAATTTAACCAAAATAATATTAGATTAAACAATATACGTTGAAGATATCGAATAATTGGTCCTTTAGAATTGATATTGCTTATGTCATCTAAACGGTATTTTCAACATTCTTGCAATTTCATTATCAATTTTTTATCAGTACAAGTATTATCGCTATGGCCACTTGCCGTTAACGATAAATGACTTTAAGAGATTTAGATCCCTGAAGTGATTTACCTGTTACTGTGGAAATGGACCTTAGATTCCCGTCCAAGTTAAGCCCAAACCCAAACCGAATATGTCTTGTTTATTCTTAAATAATAGAAGTAGGTTTAACTTTTTGGCTCTACTAACCATAGTACTGTGAAAAGCAGTGAGTGCTTATTTTTATTGCCCAATTTCGAAGTGATATAAAAAGCTTTTGTTGACCGTTTACGTAATATATTTTAGTCGGTAAGGACCAAAGTTATGAGATGAATTCAAGCAAATTGCTACTTGCAAGCATACTAGGGTTAGCTATCTCGCTGTCGGTTTTGCTTACTGTATCAGTCGTTGATCAGATACATGCAGCAAAGTATCCTTATGACGCACCATTAAGTGGAGAAAATGAAGTACCTGCTGTACAGACTAGTGCCACCGGAGAAGGAGAGTTTACAGTACCTGCAAATGGTTCAATGAAATACAGGGTTAATGTCACAGGTATAACTAATGCATCAGCAGCTCACATTCACATGGCAAAGGCAGGAGAGAACGGTGATGTAATTGCAGACCTTCTCAATACTCCTACAAGCAAGGATAAAGACACTGCATATGGAATGATATTCAGAGGTAACTTGAGTGACGCTAGTCTTAAGGGCCCCATGCAAGGTAAGACCTTAGACGACCTAGCTGCCGCGATGGACTCGGGCGATGTTTATGTAAATGTACACACTGCAGAACATCCTGATGGAGAAATTAGAGGCCAAATCGAAAATTCGGATAAGCCAGAAGCAGGAGCAACAACCAATTCTACTGTGGGATTCTCTACTCTTACTGAATAGTGGGTCAAAGCATCCCCTTCATTTTTGATTTCTGAGAAATCAAAT
>DATBMS010000015.1:0-44998 GCA_036554685.1 Nitrososphaeraceae archaeon
TGCGTCTTAGCAAAGACTTATTTTTCATTTCATCTGAATTAAAATATTCACATGTTTGAAAATTACCTGATGAACATCGGTGGTTCAGAATGGATAATTATAGGACTACTTGTAGTTGTTCTCCTATTTGGTTCAAAGAAATTACCCGAATTTTCTAGAACCATAGGGAAAGCTATGGGGGAATTTGAAAAGGTTCGTGCTATGTCGCTTAAGCAAAAAATCGATGATGATTCCAATTACATTGGACCACGGATGGCTATTGCTGTGGAAAGTGAACGTCATAAACTCGAAATGATAGCAGAGTCGTTAGGGATAGATCATGTCAATAAAAATGATGAAGAATTAAGGCTGCTAATTTTCGAAAAAATTAACAGTTGACTTTATTAATGCTGTAAAATTGTTTTTTTAGTTGTTTCCTTTCAAAATTTAAATATGTGATTTTTTCAACTCTCGTAATGTCAAATTCTGCAAATAGTGGAATCAATCCATTTGAAGTGGCGCTTACTCAACTTGATGAAGTTTCATCTATGATTGGTCTTGACAAAGGTCTGCATCAATTTTTGGCTCAACCAAAAAGGGTGTTGACAATATCTATCCCTGTTAAAATGGATGATGGATCCATTAAAGTTTTCACTGGTTTTCGTTCTCAACATAATGATGCTTTAGGACCATTCAAAGGCGGAATACGTTATCATCCACAAGTAACAATAGATGAAGTTAAAGCTCTTTCTATGTGGATGACATGGAAGTGCGCCATTGCAAATATCCCATATGGTGGGGGGAAAGGCGGTATAATATGCGATCCAAAAAGTATGTCAGAAGGAGAATTAGAAAGAATGACGAGAAGGTATGCATATGGAATTTCAGATATTATTGGACCATACAAGGATATTCCTGCACCTGATGTATACACAGGTGGAAAAGAGATGGCTTGGATTATGGACACCTTTTCGGTAATCAAGGGAAATTACATACAGCCTGAAGTGATTACAGGCAAACCTATACAAATTGGAGGATCCCTTGGACGTAACGAAGCTACGGGTAGAGGTCTTGCCATTACAGTAAGAGAAGCTGCCAAAAAACTTAATATCGACATGAAAAATGCAAGCGTTGTTGTTCAGGGATTCGGAAATGCTGGACAGTTTGCCGCTCAGCTCGTTGAAGAACAAGGAGCAAAAATAATAGCCGCAAGTGATTCAAAGGGATGTATAATTAATAAAAATGGTGTCGATACTGCGTCACTCAGGAAACACAAAGAAAAAACAGGATCTGTATCAAATTTTCAAGGCAGCCAAACGATCTCCAACAAAGAACTTCTTGAAACGGAATGTACAATTTTGATTCCTGCTGCTTTGGAAAATCAAATAACTAATGATAATGCTGGAAAGATAAGGACCAAAATCGTAGCAGAAGCAGCAAATGGACCGACTACTCCAGAAGCTGACAAGATTTTATTTAATAATAAAATCATGGTGATACCCGATATCTTGGCCAATGGAGGTGGAGTTACGGTCTCATATTTTGAATGGTTACAAAATTTACGTAGAGACTATTGGACTGAAGCAGAAGTCAATGATCGGTTAGATACAAACATCACAAAGGCATTTTTGGGCGTTTATGATACCCATTCAAAACATAATACAGACATGAGAAAGGCAAGTATGATAGTTGCACTAAATAGAGTCGTAGATGCCATAAAGATAAGGGGATTATGGCCCTAACTCCGAGAATAACACAAAGACAAAGAAAATTTTTGGAATAACGTATTTAAAAAAATTTTTTTATTCAGTCGAAAAAGAATGTCCACATGAACATGATTTAGTTACATTAGGATTATTTATCTTGAAACCAGATCCCATGAGACTCTCAATGTAATCAATATTCGTTCCTTTAAGGTATTTTTGACTATAACTATCGACAATCATCTTGATGCCGTTTTGATCAATAACATTGTCATCTTCATCTGGTTTTTCTTCAAAACCCATACCATATGAGAGACCTGAACAACCTCCACCGGAAACATAGACTCTCAGATACAAACTATCTTTATTCTCTTGTTTCATAAATTCCATAACTTTCTCTGCAGCCTTTGGACTAATTGTAATCAGTTGCGTTTGGTGTGTACTTTCCATTTACAATACAATGTCCTAATAAACTATAATAACCTTTTGAAATATGAGGATGCTGGGCAAAAACAAGAATTGGTATTGGAAACGAAAATTATTTTAAGCTTTCCTTAATCCTTTGCCACTTTGCCAGACTTCCAGCCGCAGTTATCCATGTGATTACAGATTGGTAGACAGGTATATTGAACTCCTCAATTTTTTTAGAGATCTTTTCGGTAAATGGACCTCCCATAGCGCCTATCAGTATCGGTTTTTTCTTTTGTTTTTGAAAATCTGCTAGAATATCGACTATTTTTTCTTCCAATGGATCATCTTGGAACACAAACCACGGCATGATGATATCTACATTAGGATCGTCTAAGAACGACTGAATAGCAAATCGATAATCATCAGCACTTGCAGAACCTGTAACATCACATGGATTGCCGATTACATAAGTCGCTGGATAATGTTCTTTGAATGATTTCATAGTTTGATCGCTTAATTGAGCCAGTTCTAAATTTAGCCTTTCAAAACTATCTATTGCAGCAATGATTGGTCCTGCTCCATTTGTTACCATAGCAATTTTGTTTCCCTTTGGAACGGGTTGCCATGTTAATGCCTTAAGAGCAGAAGTTAATTCTTCGTAAGAATCCACAGAAATAATTCCAGTTTGTTCAAAGGCTCCACTTATTACAGCAAAGGTTCCACCCAGCGAACCTGTATGAGAGGCTGCTTGCTTTGCTCCTTTGGTAGATCTACCATTTTTGAAAACTACAATTGGTTTTTGATGCTCTTTTATGACATTCTTTGCTGAATTCATAAACTTGCGACCATCTCCAAGTCCTTCTACATACAAACCAATTACGTTTGTATTAGGATCCTGTGCCAAATAGTGTATCATATCAGCTTCATCAACATCAGACCTGTTACCATAAGAAATCATCTTGCTCAGACCGAATGCGTCAGAAGTCTCCATGAACGCAATTCCAACTGTCCCGCTCTGGGATAGGAAAGCTACATTGCCCTGCTTTGGTCTCAACATTCTCGAGTGACCTTGAAATGCACAATCAAGTCTGTTTTCTCCATTAAATATGCCAATGCAGTTTGGACCAATTATTCTAACATTCAATTCACGGGATAAGTCTTGAATACGTTTCTCAATAGCTGCACGTTCTCCTCCAAGTTCTTTACCACCGCCGGATATTATTACCATGTTATGTACATTCTTTTTTCCACATTCTGTAAGAAGGTCTGGTACAAACTTAAGATCGACAGTTACAATGACCACATCTACGGGATCTTTTACATCCAATAGGTTTTTGTAAGCTTTTACACCCATTATTTCGGAATAACCTTTTGCGTTTATTGGATAAACTTTGCCCTTGTAATCATGTTTTACAAGGCTTTCCATGACAGAATTTCCTATCTTTCCTGGCTCTGGCGATGCACCGATTAATGCTACAGATTTTGCGTTAAAGAATAGATCCATGTAACTAGAATCGGGGTTCACTATTGAAATTGCATTCTCTGAAGATTTTTCCTTAAGAATGATCTTTGCATCTACAACGTAATAACTATCAGGATAAACCACGACCGGATTAAAATCAATGCTCTCATATTTTCCAGCCATGTCCACTCCTAGAGTCCCAATATTTACAATTGCTTCACTTAACATGTCCAAATCAATCGGCCTTGAACCTCTAAATCCTTTCAGAATATCCTTTCCTCTTAGAGATTCCAACATTTTTAATGCATCCCCTTTTGTGACTGGAAGGACTCTGAATGAAACATCCTTGAATAATTCTGTGTAAATGCCACCTAGACCTACCATTATGGAAGGCCCGAACTGAAAATCGTTTTGGAGGCCAATAATCAATTCAACCCCTTCTGGGACCATCTTTTCCAATAGTACTCCCTTCACATCAAATTTTTCCTTAAGTCTATAAAACATGTCATCAAATGCTTTCTTAACTTCATCCTCTGAGCCTAATCCTACTTTAACACCACCGACGTCTGTCTTGTGCAAAATATCTGGAGAAACTATTTTTGCAACCAATGGAAATCCAATTCCTTTTGATTTTTGCGCTGCTTCATCACTATTTGTCACAAGTGCATATTTTGGAACCTTGATTCCGTATTCACCAAGAATTTCTTTTGAGGATTCTTCTGTTATGACTTTTGGATTGCCCTTCGAAGATTCAACAATATTTTGGATCTTTTGTCTGTCAACCATATTTATGAAAAAAGGTTTTCTTTGTTTTTAATTAACTTTACTCAAAACCAACTAATAAGGGGGTTTGGAAGATGTCAGATATTTTTCAAAATACTATTTTTCTTTTTGAAAAAATGCGTCAATTTGGAAAAGGAGTTACAACAATTAAAAATGAGTGAATTCCTCTTAACTTCTGGTAGTACCTGACTGGTCAATTCTTTATGAATTTGTAAATATTGCCTTCCTTCTGGAGTAATGACATAGCTAGATTCATTCCCCTTGGATTTCAAAAGATTGTATTTCTTTAACTCTAAAATGAATTTCATCATCTGTGAAGTTGTAAGATTGGCTTGCAATCTTGAATATATCTCCTCGTAGTCACACTTTTTATGCGCAGTCTTTAGGATAATAGCTATTACATCGAGCTTACTGAATGATTCCACAACAGATAAGAAAATATATAAAATAAAAACCTCGTCAATAACTCTTATAGTAAATGGATTTTTACATATACCAGTAATTTTATCAGAATAATCATAAGAAAAAAATAGATGTTGAATTAATCATTGATACTGATATATTTTCTATAACATACGTAAAATACAGTAACTAATCCACTTCTTCTCAATAACTTCAGCAAGAAAGTTGTTACTGAAAATGATAATAAAAGAAATGATTCAAAAAGTATTGAATTAATTTATTTATCCATCAAAATTGATTGGATAAGCTTAATTTCAAACGGGGAAAGAATAATGATTAGTTTGTTTTCCAAATACATACGTATTTGATGTCAAATTGTATGCCTTTGATTCCTCATACATTTCAAGGTAGTTTTTCCCCTTGTCAGTTGTATGGTAAAAGCTGGAGCCTTCAGATAAATTACTCCTCTCGACGACTAGTCCATTAAGAACTAAAATTTTAATGTATTTCTTGATTTGCCTATAATTCAAGTGAGCCCTGGACATTATGGATGATTTCCTTTCCCCATTGATGGCCGTGAACAGTATCATTGCAACAATATCAGCAGCACTCCTATAATTCAATATTAATTTAAAAATGAAATTTCTCTATAAATAGCAGGGTAGAGAATTATCAGGTTTTTGAATAGCTAACGTTTACTTTTTCTCAATTAATCTAATACTGAATCTTGCACGACTGATGTAGATTACTTGTATGCCACGACAATGATTGCCCCGCCAAACATTTTTTTTGTAAATTTGACTTTGGAAAATTTATTGAGTAACAAATCATTCAGAAGAGCGTTCTTTGGCCATCGGACAAAAGTTCCATACAAAGTCTTAAACCTTAAACCTCTTTTACCAGAAACGGAGTAAGCTATTATCCCCAAAATATATTTTAAGTAAAATGTGACGAAGCTTCTAAGCAGTACGTTATCAGGTTTACCTATATCTACAATTATGAACCTGCCTTCATTTTTGAGAACCCTGTGTACCTCAGAGATAGCTTCAACTAATGAAAAGGAATCACGTAGAGAATATCCACACAAAACTGCATCTACTGCGGACTCCTTAAAAGGCATATATTCAAACACTCCGCATGAGAGATTAAGTCTTCGACTGTTTTGATTTTGAGCGTAATTCAACATTTCACGAATAGGATCATGTAGTATTACCCTGGCATTATCATTTAGAATCTCTAATGCTTTTGATGACATATTACCAAAACCTGAACCTGCATCTAGAATTAAATCACCTTGACTAATATGACCTCGGAGTCCAGATTCACGGTATTTATCATCTTGACCTAGGGAGATACTCTTGTTAACTTTATCGTAAACTGGTATTATGCTCCTTAATACTCCAATGACTTCTTTCCAATAGCCAAGTCCTAATCCTGACAATTAATAAGTCTGAAAATGAATGGATATTTTTTATTTTGGAATAAGAATTCTCAAATCTTATCAAGACTCTCTTCTCCATTTCTTACTGATTATTCCAAACCACCAGAATTAAATGGGTTCACAAAATTGATAAGGGACTCATCTTTATGGAATACTGTCTGCTAAAATGGAATACATATGTGAATCTTGTGGTACCCTGTTGATACATAGTAATCAGGTAACACTTGATAGTATGAAAGACGTTCACAATCAACTTTGTTCTGTTAAAAGGCAAAATATAGTGATACCAGTTCCGCAAATACCACAGAGATCGGCACCAAATACTCAGCCTTCACTTTCGACATCATCCCCTCCATCTCAAACTCAAAGTTCCCAACCAGCCCAACAATCTCCCGCACCGCCGGCTTCTGGTGGACAAACTACGATTTCTCTGACCGGTAGTGGAACAAACTATTCCAAGATAGAAGGTCCAATAGATCCCGAATTCAAATCAAAACGCCAGGTGACAGGAAGCTATCAAGGAATTAAGGTGTGGGGTCCAGTTGATGCACCAGGGAAACTGGGAATATGGGGAACCGAAGTTACAGTAGATTTCGATATTTGTGTTGCTGATGGCGCCTGTATTGAAGCATGTCCTGTAAATGTTTATGAGTGGCTTGATACACCTGGACATCCAGCATCTGAGAAAAAGCCTTTCATGATCAGAGAAAAAGATTGCATTTTCTGTATGGCATGTGAAAATGTTTGTCCACCTCAGTGTGTAAAAATATTCCAAAAGGGTCAGTAATTCAATTCGAATATCAGCCTGCAAATTTGAGTACTAATGTTTGACATTGTAGCTACAGGTGGCACATTTGATATATTACATATAGGTCACTACATGCTTCTACTAAAGGCATTCGAAGTTGGACGGAATGTAATAATTGGTGTAAGCAGTGACAATTATGCAACTCTAAAAAAGAAAAAAATTACAAACAAGTACTCCATTAGACAACAAAAATTGAAAAAATTCATTGAAGAAAATTTTAATAAATCTAATTATTCTATTTATCAACTAAATGATTTTTATGGTCCCACAGTATTGACTAGAGATATGGAAGCCATCGTTACTACTGAGTCATCCAAAGAAAACTGTGTTAAGATTAATGAGTTAAGAAAGTCAAAAGGCATGCCACAATTGGAAATAATACTTGTTCCCTTGGTCGAGGATGAGGAAGGTAAGGTGATATCATCAACAAGGATACGAGAGGGTGAAATAGATATAAACGGAAACAAATTGACTCTCTATTAATAAGCGATAAGCGATACGTTACTTCAAAGCAAGGATTGGTTTAGAACCAATTTGATAAATTTTATACGTTCGAATCAAACTTAGTTGAATTAACCGATACTCTATGAAATTTGATGTACAACATTCAATATATTTTCCTGACCAAAAGTCCTAATAACAACAACGGGGCCTAATATTAATTCTCTTACAAATTCCCTCAATTTTACTGCATTTATGTTATCCTTCATTAGAACGGCATGACATGATTTATCCTTCAACATTAAAACAATTTCATTGTCCACGATCTTTATTACTTCGATCACAAAGTGTACGCTATCCTTATCAGGTAACAACATACTTCCTAATTTTTCAGTTTCATATGAATCAAGACATTCAAATCTTGTAACTTTATCCAAATATTCAACTATCCTCACTGTACATGAAATCAGAGACTGAGTCTTTAGCCTTTTCTCTTCGTTCCTGAAACATGGAAATAAATGAGGTTGAATGATTTGATAGATCATGTTTACACTCTCCACAAAGAAGATTGCCACTCCTGCATTTTAGTTCCCTCTCATTGGATTCTCCAATCGTATCAAACAGATACTTGAGGTATGAAAAAACAGAACATACTGCAGGGTTTCCACCCAATTTTTTCTGAAGGGAAATTGTTGGCTGTCCTCCTGTGAAGGCATTGGATATTTTTTCTTCAATTATGTCTGGATCATCCGTGGTGAATAAAGCTGTTTCAGGATTTGATGATGACATCTTGCCTAGAGTTTGCAAACTTGGCAAAAATTTACTATGTATTTGTGCCGGTTTGTAAAAGCCAATTTTTTCTGCGATGTCTCTTGTCAATCTCCAATAAGGATCCTGATCAATTGCCGCCGGTATCAGAACAGGTGTGGGTTTCCCTTCAATTATAGAAGGCAGAAAACATGGAACTCCTTGAAGGGGAGGAAAACCGATCATTCCAATATTGGTTGAATTAGTAAAACCAAAGATACTCTTTGCAGTTGAAAACGTGATCCTTTTTGCTATTTCTAATGAGTTTGAATAAAGATGTTTTATGTGTTTTGAATTGACAATTATTTTTGTTTTACTCTTTTTAAAACCTATTGCAATAATATCAAGGATGTTCTCATATACATTCTTGTTGATTTCATCCATTGTTTTATTTCCAAACAAGAATTTTTCATCATCAGTTATTTGGAATAAGAGATTTGAATCAAATTTGTCTTGTAAGTGCTTGGTAAGAAACCATGGCATCAAGTGACCAAGGTGAACCATCCCAGATGGTCCCCTTCCAGTATACAAATAAAATTTTTCATTGTTTTCATACTTATCTAAAATCCAATCAAGATCTCTGTGAGAAAAAAAGAATTTTTGTCTAAGTAATGGATGTAATTCACCTGTAAATGATTTAATTTTTTCAAGTATTTCGTCAGTTATTTCCTGCGTTCCAAATTTTTTAATCAATCGTGCATAATCTACTGATCCCTCTACTTTCCATGGGGTTACTTCAAAATCATCAGAATAATCATCTTTGGATGAGTCACTCATTTTTTTATATATACATGATTCGAGAGCTTTAAACATTTAAAAAGTATTCCATCAAAGTCTGATCCATATTTAAATGACGGAACTAAATTTGCATAAAATAGAAAAAAAAATTCTGCTATCACTTGTAAAACACGATAAAACCGATATTGAGAAATTGGCATCGATCACGAACCTTTCATTAGATAATGTAAGGCGTGGGATAGAATGGCTAAAATACAAAGGGATGGTGTCGGTGTCTGTCCACAAGGATTCAACAGTTCAACTCATTTCAGAAAGGTCAAATGATAGACGCCCAAGTAATAAACCACATGTTTCAGATAAATTAACATTACCAGAAAGGAGAATAGTTAATCTCATAAAAAACAAACATCAAAAAAATATCAAGATTGGGGAACTTGCCAAACTCTGCAGTATGTCAAATATTGAATTTAGCGTTGGAATACAAAATGCGCTTAGAAATGGTTGGCTGAATAAAGCGGAAGATACCCTGAAGATTACAGATAATTCAGAAAATCTATCGCTCGAAGAGACACTTTTAGAGAAAATCTCAAGATTAAAGAAGATAAAACATTCAGAATTATCAGATAAAGAATTACATGGGTTTACTCTCCTAAAAAAACGTCCAGGATATCTCAAAGAAATAATAGAAAAAACTTTCGACATTTCCCTTACAAATGAGGGTAAAAAAGTAGCATCAAATATTAAGAACGACAGCGAGGGAGGGATAGGCGCAATTACATCTGAAATATTAACTACTGGAAAATGGAAGACTAAGAAATTTACGGAAATAGATGTAACTTCTCCTGTCCGCTCTTACGCCATGGGAAGAACGCATCCTCTTACCGATATAATTAATGAAATTAGAGAAATTTTTGTATCAATGGGATTTTCCGAAATTGAAGGATCAACTATCCAATCTTGTTTTTGGAATTTTGATGTGCTATTTACTCCTCAAGATCACCCTGCAAGGGACATGCAGGATACCTTCTACTTGTCAAATTTGACCGATGAAGAAATAGATTCTGTTATTAGTAATAAAGTATCAAAATTTCACAAGACAGAATGGAATTATGATTGGGATATCGAAAAATCAAAGCAAACCGTTCTCCGAACCCATACCACCCCCGTTACTATAAAATATCTTTCAAAAAATAAATTGAATAGTGGAAGGATTTTTTCAATAGGACGAGTTTTTAGGAATGAAAAAATGTCTTACAAGCATCTAATGGAATTTCATCAGGTCGAAGGAATTGTAATAGGTAAAACAGTTAATCTAAGAGATTTGATGGGTCTGCAAAAACAATTTTATTCCAAACTTGGATTAGAGAAGGTAAAGTTTTGGCCCACCTATTTTCCATATACGGAACCGTCGTTGCAATCAATGGTGTTCATAGATAAACTTGGAAAGTGGGTCGAATTGTTTGGCATGGGAATGTTCAGACCCGAGGTAACTCAGTCAGTAGGCATATTGAATAATGTACTTGCCTGGGGTGGTGGGCTTGAGCGAATTGCTATGATAAGATATGGATTGGATGATGTACGCGAACTCTACGACAATAAGCTTTCGTGGTTAAGGATGCAACCAATATGCCCGTTGTAGAATTTCCACTGGAAGATATCAATAGACTTTTTTCTGGTTACGATCTAGAATATATTATAGATATGCTACCATTTATAGGACTAGATCTAGAGTACCGAGATGATAAGTGTATTAGATTAGAATATAGTCCAAATCGTCCCGATTTTTCCACTTTTTACGGCATATCTAGAGCTCTAAACGGATTGTTAGGGAAAGAAGTAGGAATACCTAAATTTGAGGTAAACGAGAATACAAAAAACCTGATTAGAGTAGATACTTCGGTTGCAAAAATACGGCCATTTATTGTGGGCATAGTTGCTAAAGATCATAAACTAAATAACAATACCATCAAGCAAATTGTTTCTATGCAGGAAGATCTTCATAATGGAATAGGAAGAAGAAGGTCAAAGGCGTCCATAGGATTTCATAATTTCGACAATATAGAGTTTCCATTGGACTATACTACAACATCAGACAATCTGAGATTTGTTCCTCTTGATAGTTCTTCTTCGTTAACATTCGCTGAAATACTAGACGAATCTGAGTCAGGCAAGAAATTTGGGAAGCTATTAAAAGGATCTCAACACCCTATCTTAAGGGATTCTAAGGGAAATCTGATATCCTTTCCTCCTATCATAAATAGTGAAGTAACAAGAATTAAAGATGGAGTTGATAATTTATTCGTAGAAGTTACGGGTATTGACATAAAAACTGTTGACAATGTTTTGGCAAATATTGTTGCTACATTAGCTGATATTGGATTCAAGTTAGAGACCGTGGTTAGGCAACAAGGTAGTACTCGCAGTTCCTTCAATGCAAACCTGAATACCACCTTACCGAACGTCAAAACAGATTACATCAACAAGGCTCTTGGTCTGTCATTATCAAATGAGGATGTCATAAATTGCCTCCGAAAAAGCAGATTGGATGCGACAGTTGAAGACTCAAGTACCATTAATTGTGTGATTCCAAATTATAGAATCGATATTTTCGGTCCCATTGATATTGTTGAAGAAGTGGCAATCGGATATGGACTGTATAATATGGAATCTTCTTTACCAGAATTCAGACTTTATGGTAACAAGAGCAGGCAAAATTATTTTTTTGACAAGATTCGACAGGCAATGGTTGGCATGGGATTAATTGAAAACATAAACTTCATTTTAAGTAATAAAGATATTCATTTCAAAAAAATGAATCTAGATGAGCCTAATTTTTTTACAGTAAATAACTCGAAGAGTGATGAACATGATATATTGAGGCAATCACTCTTACCATCTTTGCTATTTTCGTTATCGAAAAATATCCATGAAGAATATCCACAAAAACTGTTTGAAATAGGACCAATTTTCAATCCAGAAAAAGAAAATTTTGAAAAATGGAGTTTGTGTTGCGTAAATGCTTTTAATGGAGTAACATTCAGCGAAATTAAAGCAGTTCTACAGACACTTATGGAAATTTGCTTTAACGCCAAATTTGAAACAAAACAGTCAGAAAATTTACGGTTCATTAGGGGAAGGAATGCCAATATAATCCACAAGGGGAACATCATTGGACAAATAGGAGAAATTTCCCCTTTACTAATGGATAGTTTTAAAATAAAAATGCCCGTTGCCGCGTTCGAGTTAGATCTCACGAAATTATTAAGTATGTGACCAGAATATTTATAATGAATCGAAGTAATGATATTATTACTTGGCCAATTGCTAAATTGACGAAGTAGCCCCGGTAGAGAGTGCACTATGAGATGTACATTTAATGTATGGCTATCAATGACTAGTTGTGGGTCAGAAACGGGGTACATCTCTACCTATTCTATATTGTAATCTATATTTTGCCTCCAGGCTTAAGGTATGCATGAACGATGAAGGGAAACTGATTTACGATTAATTCTTAATTTCATTAAAAAAATTCAAAATCAATGATTTTGCGCTATCAGTGATATTGGATTGATTTAAAATTATATACGGATTTTTAAAGAGTTTTATTCTAAACTCAGGATCAGTATGAGCCCTACGAACTATATCATTTATTGCTTTCAAGTCGCTGTCGCTATATTGCAAGCTATCAGGTTATACCTTTTACACCTATATCAAATTTTAGAAAAATTGATATTGATACCAAATTATTCAATGTTCTATGGAACTTGAGCCAATATTGCTCAGAAGCCAGAAGAAATTGAAGGGAAAAGTCTCATCAAGAACGAAAAGCGTACAAGAAACCCTTGATACTATTCTTCCGGTTTCCAGTGACATTGGAGTAACAAGACTCGCAGACATTACAGATATGGACATTCTTCGCATACCCAATTTTTCTGCCGTTCTGCCAGGAACCGAAGATTACATTTGGGTTTATAGTGGAAAAGGACCTACAAAATTAGACGCAAAGGCAAGTGCGTTAATGGAAAGCATTGAAAGATATTGTTCATTGCCCTCTGCCAATCAAAACAAGATGATTCAATCATCCTATAAAGAAGTTTCAAAGGATTCAAAGACACTACATCCTTCTAATGTAGTTGAACCATTGTTGTTTGAATACGATGAAGATATGATTATGGATTTTCTAACTGGATATGATTTGATAAATAATAAACAGATGATGGTCCCCGCCCCACTGGCCCTTTTTAGATATTCTCCCAAACCGCCTGCTGTAAATCCATTTGCATATCATCATACTAACGGTCTTGCTTCTGGCAACGTTTTAGAAGAAGCGATATGCCATTCGCTTTGTGAGGTTATTGAAAGAGATGCAACAAGCCTCGCGGAATTAAATGCAAGTGCACTGCCATACAATACACTCAGAACAATGACTAAATATTTATCTGACAATGGAGTAAGTACCGATCCTATTCCTAGTACCGAATTTGTGGATGATGATACCAAATACCCTGATGTCGATATTTCAAATATTGATTTCAAACCTGTTTCAAATTTGGTAGGAAAATTTAATGACTCCAATATATCTCTCATAATTAAGGATATTACATCTCCCATCGGAATACCGACATTTAATGCTAGTAGTATTGAGTGGATAACCGAAAATTATGGATACCTTGCTGAAGGTCATGGAACTCATCCAGATGCAAGAATTGCATTATTAAGAGCAATTACAGAAGTTTCACAAACACGAGCTGCAAATATTCAGGGCGCCAGGGATGATCTCCGAAAAATCTCATACGGAAATAGTAATAATGACGAAAAAAAAACTTGGCAATTTATGAAATCAAAAAACTCTGTCAAGTTTTCTGAAATAAAATCTTATGTAAATGACGATATATTGGATGATATCAACCTTATACTTTCAAGGCTAGATACAAATGGATTGAATCAGGTAATTGTAGTTGATCTCACAAATCCACAAATAATGATACCTGTAGTAAGAACAATTGTCCCCGGACTAGAAACATTCAAAATCACAAAGGCTGTGATCGGAAAAAGAGGAAGAGAATCATTTAAGATTTGAACAAACCAATAGTATACCTTGGACCTACGCTGAGTAGGGAGAAAGCAGTTAAGATTCTTGACGCAGATTATAGAGATCCCGCAAAGAAAGGTGATTTTCTGATGTTATCACAGGATTCAGATGAAAAAAAATATGTTGGGTTTGTAGATGGTGTTTTTCTGCATGACTATCCTCCACCACCAATTGAGGTATATCATCTCGCGACAAGAAAAAATATCGAGCTAATAGGTGCATCCAGTCTAGGTGCATTAAGGGCAGTTGAATTAGAAAAGTTTGGAATGAAAGGGATCGGGAAGATTTTTCAGCTGTATAAAAATGGAATCATTAACGCAGATGATGAAGTAGCAGTCACTTTCGTTCGGGAAAACAATATCTTGCAGTCCGAGGCAATGATTGATATCAGGTTCAACTTGTTTTTGGCATATAAAAAAGGAATAATTACGAATCAGACGAAAAAAAGAATTGCAAAGATTGCAAAAAACATTTACTTTCCATTTAGAAATTATGAAGATATCATAAAGTTGACCCAACAACAGTTCCCTCCTATTTATAATGAGCTTGAAAGTTTTAGGAGCTACATACTGAAAAATAGGGATAGTCTGAAAGCTCGTGACGCAATAAAACTTTTGAAATATCTGAAAACAATGTCCGAATAACCCTTGATCTCATTTCATATTAGAAAAACTTTTGACTATTCTGCGGAGAGGTCCCAAAAGTTTGCGTCCTTAAATTCTTCAATTGGCTTTCCCAGTTTTTTCCATTCCTTGAACGATCTTGAATACAATCTAATTTTTTTCACACCTCCAATCCTCAATGCATAGTATGCAAGCCCTGATAGAGTTCCTACGCTGCCACAATAGGTGATGACCTCATCATTTGTAGATATACCCCTATTTTCCAAAAATCTCTTGATTTCTTGGGGTTCCCTTAGTATTGAATCAGCTGTTCCTAACATGGTATAAGGTAAATTAGTGGCCCCTGGAATATGCTCAGTCAAAAAATTTAGGCGTTCTCTTGAATCAACAAGAATTTTATTCTGCTCGCTTTTTGCTTTCTCAACTTCATCATAGTTGGCAAATATTTCATTATTTACTCTAAGAGAATGCTTAGCATGAGGGAAGACATTCACTTTTTTCTCTGTTTCAAATCCATAACTTTTCCACTTAGAAAAAGTTGTTTCAAGTAATGATGTGTTTGAATGTCCGACATATTGGAATGTCCATGCAACCCTCGCAGCAAGTGCACCAAAGGTATCATCATATACAACAACAGGAGTCTTATCAGAAATTCCAGTTTGTTCCAGCAATTGAACAATTCTTTCTGGGGAATCATTGTCAAGCACTTTGGCAAGGGGTATTGATACTGCTGTCTTAATATGTTCTTTTTTATACTCATCTTCTTTCCTGACATCCACTAATCTTACTGAATTTTTTCTAATCAAAGTTCTAAGTATATCTGCGCTTGTAATGACATCTTGCAAGTTGTTGAATGTATGATTCTTTGATAGGATGCTTTTAGTTTTTTTTTCATTAGAAGTATATTTCAAGCTGCACATTCACCTTTTGCTGTCTTTGCACTGAATTTAATATCGTTACCATAATCCATATAGGATTCTGGATCGTCACTAGGATTTGGTAAAGATATAGTCTGCATTAACGCCTTTTTTATGTCATCCACGTTCTTTATTTCTCCAGTATTATTGATTGCTCCATTAATCAATTTGCCTATCCATTTTGTAAGTGATTCATTCGCACTTCGTTCCTGTCTGTATATTTCAATTATTTTTATTATGGTAGAAATGACTCTTTTTGCTGGCACACGCATTACAGTTCTACCCAGCATACCCTCTTCTCCATCCCTTCCTCCAAACATCATCGTGTAAGTTGGAGTCATGGTTCCCTCTATTCTTGATGCTCCACCATAGAATCCAATTGTTGCAATCTCATGTTGACCACAAGAATTGGGACATCCACTTATCTTAATCGTTGAGTCTCTAAGATCATCCTCAGTATCCAGTCCTATCTCAATGAATTTGGACTGGATTTCTTTTGCTAGTCTATGAGAATTGGTAATTGCTAGATTGCACGATGTTGTACCAGAACATCCAACAGCAGATGACATAGTCAGTGCACCCGGATTTGCAAGGCCAATCTTAGCAAGATCGTTATAAAATTCTGGTAAATCCCTGGCTTTAACGAATCTTACTGCGAAGTTTTGATTTGGAGTATTCCTGGCACAACCTTCACCAGAATAATTCTGAATAGTCTTCGCAAGGGACCGAAGTTGGTTTGATGTTATATCACCGGCGCCTAGTGTAACAAATACAACAAAGTAACCATTCTGTTTCTGTGACACCACATTGGAGTGAATCCATCTTTTGTACGGGTCACTATTAATGTCCACTTTTTCATTAATTAGTGGTAATTTCTTACCGTTTGACAATTGTCTAATACTGGTGTCTTCCAAGTCCACTTTGTATCTATTTAATGTTTCAAGCGAAATGGTCATTTCTACATTTGATCTTTCCTTGAGGACTAGTTTCTGGAATTTTTCCCACCCCATTTCATTGACCAGATATCTCATCCTATTCCTAGCCATATTTTCGCGATTACCAAGTCTATCAAACAACCTCACTACAGCCATACATGTAGACACAACTCTTTCTTCAGGTGTAAATTCCTCTAACTGGTGCCCTATGAATGAAGCAGCTCCAAGGCCTCCACCGAGGTATATCTTGAATCCATTAGCTTCGTCCTTTTTCATCGGAATTAAGCCGATATCAGCAATCCTAACCAAACCATGATTCGAACAACATGCGAAATTGATCTTAAATTTTCTTGGTAAGTTTTGACATACTGGATTTCTAAGAAAGAATCGTGCAATTGCCTTGGCATAAGGAGTCGAATCAAATTCCTCATCTGGACAGACACCAGCAAAATGGCTACACATAACGTTCCTAATAGTATTGCCACATGCCTCTCTTGTTGTTAGTCCTACCTCAACTAAACCTCTCATAACCTCACTTACATCTTCAAGCTGTACCCAGTGAAGCTGAATATTTTGACGAGTAGAAACGTGGGCCGAACCAATTGAAAAGGCTTCCGACATTGATGCAATCTTCTCTAACTGTTCTGGTGTTATCTCGCCGCTAGGAATTTTAATCCTAATCATACTGTAATTCTGTTGCAGGCGGGATCCATAAGCTCCATGCTGAAGTCGGAAACGCCGAAAATCGTCTTCACTCATCTTTCCCTTTCTAAAAAGTCTTACGTTTCGACCAAAAATCTCGGTTTCCTCTTCTTTTCCCCACCTTGGATTGGATTTCGGAGAATAACGCTTTTTATCAGCATAATTTAGAACTTCTTTTTTCAATACTAATCTAATTTCTTTTTCAAAACCATATATTTTTTGTGGAATTAACTATTTTTGGCATTTTAACTAGATTAACGGGGTAAATTACTCCTTTAGATATTAAACCTCCATCGGCTATTAGTTAATATCAAATAAATGCGATGTGTAACCTTTAAAATTCAGTAACAAATTTGATTGTTCAAATCAAAAGGGAATTCTTATCAAATCAACTCTTTAAAATTATTATAGACTGAATGAGTGGATGGGGAGAGATTTGAACTCTCGACCACCTGTGTGTGAGACAGGTATCATAACCAGTCTAGACCACCCATCCCAAGTTTGATTAATATTTTCCCAATTAATATCTTGATAAATTTCTAGCAAATGGCACAAGAATATTTGGAAAATGTACTTACGTCCCTTCGCTAAATCCAGTCAAGTAAGTCTGCTGTCCTTCGGTGAGAGCATCTATGTTGATGTCCATTGATTCTAATTTAGCTTTTGCAATTTCTTGATCTTGTGATCTTTCAATATCATATACAGCTGGAGAAAGCGATCCTTTCGATTGGATCAGCTTAATAGTCGAAAGAAGCTGATTTGAGAAGCTCATATCCATTACCTCTGAAGGATGACCCTCTGCAGCGACGAGATTCACTAATCTACCTTCACCAATTAGATATACTTTATTTCCCTTCTTAAGTTCATACTCAGTTGTGTTCTCATTGATTTGTTTTACCAATTTAGAGTTTGATTTAAGGGCATCAACTGAAATCTCGACATTGAAATGTCCTGCATTGGCTAGGATGCTTCCATCTTTCATCTTCAAAAAATGTTCCTCTCTTATTACATCCTTACATCCAGTCGTGGTAACAAATAGATCACCTGTTGCAGCAGCAGACAGCATCGGCAAAACAGAGTACCCATCCAGTTTGGCCTTCAGTGCTGCAATGGGATCAATTTCAGTTATTATGACGTTGCCTCCAAGCCCAGCCGCCCTTCTTGCAATTCCTTTCCCCACATGTCCATATCCAGATACAACAACATTTTTGCCTGAAATCAGTATGTTAGTAGCCCTAATTATCCCATCTAAGGCTGATTGTCCTGTACCATAAACATTGTCAAAATCGTGTTTTGTTTCAGCATCATTGACGGCCATTATAGGATATTTCAGTTTACCATTTTTCTCCATAGCTCGTAATCTAATTACTCCTGTAGTAGTTTCTTCGGTTCCACCGTAAATTTCACTCATATTTCCGCTCCGATTATGCATTTCAACAGTCAAGTCTGCTCCATCATCTATAGTAACGTTAGGGTTTACTGCCATTGTTGCATGAATATCATAGTAGTACTGTTCATTTGAAACACCCCTACTTGCAAATACTGAGATCCCTTCATGTACTAGTGCTGCAGCGACATCGTCTTGTGTACTCAAGGGATTGCAACCACACCATGCTAAATCAGCTCCCAAATCACGTAATGTACGAATTAGAACACCAGTTTCTTTTGTAACATGCAGACATCCGGCAATCTTGACGCCCTTCAACGGACTATTGAGTCTAAATTTTTTTTTAAGACTAGATAAAACTGGCATATGAACCTCTGCCCAATCAATCTTTTTCTTTCCCTCTTCAGCCAAATTAGGGTCTTTGATTCTATATTTCATTCATCTGTGTGACCTATTGGGGACATATTATTCTTCACTTCAAATTTAGCAGTATGAATACAATGATCCAAATATCTTATTGTCTATTAGGTTTGGTCATGTCGATATCCCTTAATAAAGAAGAATATACGTAGACTAAAATTATAATAAATGCGAGAAGTACTTTATCGAGAAAACTATGAGAAGGCTCCAGATTGCGGTTATAGGATATAACCAAGATAAATCAAGTGAAAAAACAAACCACATAGCATATCAGGTTGGAACCGAAATTGCAAGGGCAAATGCCATCCTAATTTGTGGAGGACTGGGAGGTGTTATGGAATATGCGTGTAAAGGAGCAAAAGAACACGGAGGTTTGACTGTGGGAATCATTCCCCAGGAAGAAGCTCAATTTGCTAATAGGTTTTGTGATATTGTTATTGCAACGGGAATAGGTTATGCCAGAGACTTTGTCGTGGCGACTTCTGCAGATGGAATTATTGCTGTCGGTGGAGGCGTAGGAACATTGATAGAGCTATGCGTTGGGTATATGTTAAAAAAAATATTGGTAACAATTCCCAGTAGTGGAGGCACTGCTGAAAATTTTGGTGGGAGATATCTTGATGATAGAAAAAGAGTATTCATACAAACATCACAAGATGCTTATTCTGCAGTCAAAGTAATTTCAGACTATTTTGGATCACAACAATAGCCATACAGGCAGATACTAAAAATGGAAATAAGAAGTCTATGTTGAAATAGTCTTTAGATAAGGATCAGGGGCGTAAAATGATCCATTTGATCCTTCCAATTGATTCAAAGTATTTTTAATTTTTTCAAAACCAGACTCCCTCCCAATCTCAAATAGTTCTTTTTTAAGACCCATTCCCAATTTCAGAGCTAATTCAACATCCTCTCTTGTACACACACCATTGGAAATCAGCCATGCTGCATTATTTATGGCAACTGATAAAATCCTAATTGGATCGTATTGTTTTGCTTCCTCCTCGGATAATCGAACCCTTTCATAATTCTTGTCACCATAAGAATAGAACCCGTCTCCTGATTTTTTACCGTATTTTCCTGATGAAAATAGTTGTTCTATTTTGGGATGTGGATTTACTACTTTTTTGTCACGAGAATACATTTCGATAGTGGCCTTGTGGATGACATCAAGTCCAGTATAGTCAGCCAATTCAAATATACCCATCGGTAGATACATTTTAAATTTCACTGCGGAGTCAATTTGAGTCATACTTTTGCTGTCATTCTCTAAGCAGTATGCAGCCTCGTGCACTAAAGGAATAAAAATTCTATTTACAATAAATCCAGGTACATCCTTGTTACACAAAATAGGATCCTTTGACAATGATTTTACAAAATTGATTCCAAGGTCAACAATTGATGCAGCAGTACTTGCGCCTGGAATAACCTCGACCAATTTCATTAATTGTGGTGGATTAAAGAAGTGTAGTCCTATAAACCTGTCCGGTCTACTGGTCAATTGAGATATCTCGCTAATTGGTAAAGTGCTAGTGTTGGACGAATAAATTGTCTTTTCCTGAGCAAACTGGTCCACTTCAGAATAGACCTTTTTCTTTAGTTTGAGATCTTCTGGAACCGCTTCAATAAGCAAGTCAGTGTCATCCAAAGCCTCTTTAAGCTCGACAATTGGTCTTATTCTACCACGAATCTTATCTGATTCCTGCTTGTTTATCTTATTTTTTTCAACTAGTTTATCTAATGACCATCTTATTTTACTCATTGCACTTTCCAAAAATCTTTCCTCTATGTCACGCAATACTACATTATACCCATTCATTGCTGATATCTGTGCTATACCATGACCCATTATTCCGGAACCCAAAACTGTGATTTTATTTATCTGTGCCAACAGTAATATTCCACAAATTCATGATTTTTAATGTTACGATTCTGATACATACTGATCAAAATCAATAACTGATCAAAATACTCGAAACTATTTTATTAATAGCTGTCTATCAAGAATAAGTCATAGTTGATACAATCATTTGCCCTTTTGCTAAATCAGGACGATCCAAAAAAATGTACTGCATTGAAATTGATAAGATTTGGCTCGGTCTTACCAACTCATTCTATAAGGCATAACATGCTAGTATTGAATCCTTTTGCTAGTGAAGTAGTTTGCAAAACTGATAAGACAATGGCGGATTCTATCTGTGTCATTGACTGTTCATGGAATAAAGCGGAAAGTGTATTTTCAAATCATAAATATTTGACGAAAGGAATTCCAAGAAAAATACCTGCATTGTTGGCAGGCAATCCCATAAATTATGCAAGGCTTGGTAGACTGTCAAGCGTTGAATCTCTAGCGGGGTGTTATTATATACTAGGGGAGAAAAAAATTGCTTCGAGTTTACTTGACAAATTCAAATGGGGTCATACATTTCTAGAATTAAATCTCGATGCATTAGAAGATTATTCCTCTGCAGAAAATAGAAAAGATATAATGAGAATTGAATTGGAGTATTTTGGCCGGTATATATTGGAGAAGAATGGCTGATCATAGACTGTCGTGTTTAGAGTTCGTCCAGTTTCATTTCACTCAAATGGTATAGTTCCTATAATTAGTATATATAATTTAGAGCTTCTATCCTCTATTTAACAATAACCACTCTATTATTGTGTCAAGACTTTTGCTAGTTATTGTAACTCTTATGGGACCAAGAGGCGACTCTTCATAGTGGTCAGCCAATGATATCACACCACTGTAAGCTGCCTGTTTGTTCAATAAGAACCACGTTACATTCCCTTTTCTATTCCATTCTAAAAGCTTTCTAAAAACTCCTAAAGAAGATTTTGATCTTACTCCAACTCGAATATGGTGCAATGACATAATTCCTCTACATGTTGCTTCCACATGTCCGCCTTTTGTTACAGGTCGACATCCATTAGCAACGTTCACTAGACATTTTTTTACTTTTTCAGGATCTTCAGAAGGATTAAGTATTGTTTCTACCCTTAATTCAACATTCTCATCTTGAAAATCATCAATTCTCACTGACAATTATCATCATCACTACCTTATCTTATTCCGTTTTCTTGAATCCATTTTTGAACCGTAAGGAAACTTCGTTCACATAGTTCTGGTATTGAAATATGATTATTTGATATAGTTTCATCTGCTAAGGCTATGGGATTGCTTATTCCAACCTCCATTTCGACCCGATCGCGCTTGTCGAATTCATCTATATTAGATGGTACATCCGAACGTGCCCTTTCTTTAACATGTGAATATCTTGTAAGTGTCGATCCGTGAATAGCTAATAATTTGACATTCCCCACACTTTTTAGAACTTGTACCTCTGCCATACTTCTAATTCCATCTACTATCACTACACCAAACTTTCTGTTTTCTTTTTTCATTATTCTAATTTTGTTAACAATCAAATGCGCAATGGCTTCTGGCCCATTTTTTTCCCGTAATATTATCATCAATTTTGCAAGATTGTCGCTTGTGGGTTCCAATCCGTCATTCTGTGCAGCTTCTCGAACTACGTCACCCATAATTAACAGTGGGATACCTTTCTGAGACAAGTAGTTGGCAACTGTAGTTTTACCAGCTCCAGGCATTCCTGTTAAAGCCACGATTAGAATATCCTCTGACATGACAAGATCAAGTGACTATAGTATTTCTCAATAATTAATGTATAAAGTTTAGCAAATTTTTTGCTGCCAGTTGTATATCTTCTCCCTTGATTGTCTTTCTTCCAGCGTGGATACATAAATCAACTGCTTGATCAGAAATTTTAGTAGCGATTGTTTCGAGTATTCTTCTAAGTTGATCCGCTGCTTCTTCGCTAACTCTTTCTCCTCCAGATTTCTTTATGATTCTGTACATTCCTGCAAGACCAAGTTCTGGATATTCTGTCATTCATTTTCAAGTATCTGAAGATTGCCTTAAAGTATTCTGTCAAAAAAATGAGAGTTTAAAATAAATTAAATGTCCTATATGGGTGTATTTAACAATATTAGAAGAATATAATTGGTTGGTGCATATCCGATGAAACAAAGCACCACCCAATTGCCTAACAATGAATTCAAGATAGGCGTACTTTTACGTGCCGAAATTTTATTTAAAAATTCTAATACAAGTGTCTAATAGTAAGCCCTGGTAACAGAAGATTTAAAAAAGATAATTAAGCAACTGATGGAAAACCGGTCGAGTAATGAACAAGAAACAACGAAGCCCGCCATCAGTTGCCTGTGTTTAGAGGTGATACAACTGGCGGACGCATTCATATAAATAGCTGCGAACAATTTTATAGAAATTTGTTTGAATTTGTAGTAGGTTTAAAATGAAGGTAAGTCATCGTTAGCCCCTTATCGGTGTTAGGTTTAAATTCATTAGTACATCGTAATGAATTATGGGTCGAACAGCTCCATCATATCGAATTGCAACGGAAATCTAAGGAAACAAGTGGAAAACATTTCGGCAAAGGTTGGACAAGAAGGATAGAAAGATATTTGATCAAATGATCTCTTATTCACGACTGTATAATTCTGCGGGCCATAATCTTATAGAACCCAATTGATTCATCCTGCCCTTATGTCTTTTATATTTGAACATTACAAGTAACTAGAGATACTAAGAATTCCTATCTTCAAAGTAGCCGAATATTTTTTATTCATATCACTTCATTAGGCATAGTTGGCGTTAAGATAGTTTTGTTTTTTAACAAATGGCCTAACGAGGTATTATTTTTGGAATTGGAATTCGTGGTTTTGCATGGTTCATCATTGACACAAAGCGTTGTAGTACAATTCCCATTTTCGCATTTTGTAGTCATATTGGTTCGAAATTGTGTATGAGAAAATGGTATAATTGGATTAGAAGATAAGATAAAAATGAGATAGATAACAGGAATACAAGAAATCATAAAATTCGATTTAGTTTTTGTAATCATATCATAGATCTGTCAAACTGGAATTTTTATTTTTTCACGGTGAGTAACTAAGGTAAGTCATGTTCTTATATTTACAAATACCAATTTAATTAGAGAGAACCTAATTTTCAATAACCGATGGGATTCTCTGTCATCACCACCTATCCCATCGGTTCTAAGTTTTAACAGTGTTCCCTTTAAGAACGCTTTATATTAAATCCTCATTAGTCGAATTTATTGCTTCTATCTCCACAGTTTAAACAGTCTTTAACGCGATTTTGGTTCAAAATAATTTTCGTGAAGGTTCTTGTACCCAAATTTATGCTATATCACTCAACATGATGCTCATAAACGAGTTTATCGTAAAATCTAACTGACTTTACATTTACAAATTCCAACATGCCATATCTAGACAATTCCCTTCCAAATCCACTATGTTTGATACCTCCAAAAGGAACCCTAGGATCAGATGCAACCATATTGTTTACAGTAACTATTCCACATTCCATTTCCAATGATAATTTCTGTGCCTTATCTAAATCACGAGTCCAGATACTTCCCCCGAGTCCAAATTCAGAATCGTTTGCTGCATGAATCGCTTCAACTTCATCTTCGACTATCATTATAGGAGCGACAGGACCAAAAGTTTCTTCCTTTGACACCCGCATTTTTGAATTCACATTTTTTATTACTGTAGGTTTGTAGAACGCACCAACGCTGCCAATTCTCTGCCCTCCTGTCAATATCTCTCCACCAAGACTTACTGCATCTTTAACCAATGAGTGGATATTATCCAGACTCTTCATACTTGAAAGTGGTCCTATGTCAGTACTGTCAGACAAAGGATCTCCCACTTTCAGTTTTTCTGCTTTTTGGACGAATAATTCTATAAATTCCTTTGCAATTTTCTTTGAAACAATGAATCTTTTTGAGGCTACGCAACTTTGACCACAATTTAGAAATCTGCCCTTGATAGCACCTGACGTGGCTTTTTCAATATCTGCATCGTCCAGAACAATGAATGGATCGCTTCCTCCAAGTTCTAAGACGCATTTTTTAAGTCGTGATGTGGCACGTTGGGCAACTTTGGCTCCGATTTCTATACTCCCAGTAAAAGTAACTCCATCTATTTTTGAATCAATGAGCATCTCTGCTGTTTTTGAATTACCGATAGTAGTATTAAATACGCCATCCGCGGCCCCGCTTTTTGAAATCGTTTTTTCAATTTCAATCCCACATTGCATTGTCGCACTTGCAGGTTTCAAAACAATTGTGTTTCCGGCCATCAACGACGGTGCTGCGAATCGCAATGCCTGCCAATATGGAAAATTCCAAGGCATAATACTTGCAATTACCCCCAAAGGTTGGAAGGTTATCATTGTCTTATTGGCATCACTGTTTAGTGATTCATTATTGAGAAGTATATCGCCATTGTATGAGTAAAATTCAACAGCCCAGGCACATTTTTCTATCTCTGAGCGGGATTCCTTTATCGGTTTTCCCATCTCTTCAGATGCAATTCTAGCTAGACGCTCTTTATCTTTCCGTAATTGCTCTGCTAAGCGGAGCAATATTATGGATCTTTTACGAACATCACGCTTCCATTCCCCAAATGCATCTCTTGATAAATTAACAATTTTGGTAACTTGTTCATTTGACATGTTCTTATGCTCATTTATTATCTGCTCATTGGCGGGATTGACAGTTACAACACTATTTTCCATATTTACTTGGTAATTATTGAAAGGAGCAATTAATATTCATATGCTCTGATAACTTATGCACAAATGTCAAATTTATTCAGTGACTTGAAAACTGGTTTACAATATCGTGCATTATTCTGTGTTCTTCCATTATAACTTTGATAATAAATTATCAGTTACTAAATATAAGACTAAATAGATCCTACAATATTTCGTTCTAATAAGAGTCAAATGTCCATATCTGCAATGATGCTGTAATACAGAAGATATCGAAAAATTTTAAATTTGCACTGCTTGGATATTACTTTATGAATATCGGAATAATTGGAACCGGCCTGATGGGATCCGCAATTGCTTATAGATTGATAGAAAGAGGATTCAAAGTATTTTTGTATAATAGAACCAAAGGAAGGTCGGATGCACTTGTAAAAAAGGGTGCAATTCGAATGGGATATCCCTCAGACTTGGGAAGAAAATGTAATTTTGTAATAATAAGTGTTACAGATGGTAAGGCAGTGAAAGAAATGTTGTTTGGTGACAACGGATTGATTAACAGCAATAATAAACGACTCATAGTTGTTGACACCAGTACAATATTACCGGACGATTCCATTTATTGTGCTTGTCTTATGAAAAAAAAAGGGTACGCAATTCTACAGGCTCCCATTATGGGAGGACCTGACGCAACAATGAAGGGAGATGTGATAAGTATCGTTTCTGGCAATAAGAAAATAATTGAAAAATCTAGAAGAATTCTAACAAGTTATAGTAAGAAATTATTTAATTTAGGCAATAAAGATGGTGCTGCCAACTTCATGAAGCTTGGACTCAATCTTAACATTGCGTTAATAGCGATCTCATTGGCAGAATCAATAGTATTTGTAAAAAGATCAAAAATAGATCCAGCTAAATTTCTAGAAATTCTAAACTCAACCTATTTTAAGACAGGTCTCAGTGAAATAAAAGGTCCAAAAATGATAAAGAATAATTTTGAGCCAAAATTCTTTTTGAAAAATATGCTTAAGGATGTACAATTACTTAATGAGTCTGCAAAACATAATGGGACCAGTCTTTCGTTCGCATCGTTGGCCGAACAATATTTCCGTATTGCATCAAATAGAGGTTACTCAGAATTAGACTATACCGCAATATTGAAACTAGTCGGAGAATTTAACAACCTGGTTTCCTATCGTTAGGTATAACAAAGAAAATTTGTTTACCTCAAGCATTAGTAGCTAAGATATTCACAACAAATGACATGTAAGTAATTAATGACATAATTCAATTATTCTCAATACTGATCATTAGTCTATTCTTACTTCTACTCTTTGTGGTGAATCATTAGGTTTTTATTTTGCTTACAAGGAATTTTAACTGAGGTTTTTAAATTAGGAAAAAGAAAAGTACTAAGTGAATCTGATCTAAAGGAGTTAGTAATGCCTCAACAGGGTGAACTGCTTGGGCGGGTCATAAAACTAGTCGGGGGAGATAACATTATTGTGAAATGCACAGATGGTAAAGTCAGAACATGTAGAATTAGAGGAAAGATAAAGAGACGTATGTGGATAAGAGAACATGATCTTGTACTAATTGCACCATGGGATTTTCAAACCGATAAAGCAGACATTGTCTGGAGATATATTTCTGCTCACGCTGAAAAGCTGCAAAAGGACGGTTTCCTAGAGGGGATATAGAAAAACATCAATTTTTGTTATGTATGGTCTTCGGGATAATTTCCAATTACCTTACCATTAAAATCAAGTAGTATGATTTTTATCTGTAGATGAGACTGGGAATATTTAGTCAGATGATTATGGACCTCTTTACATAGAATATCATAAAAGACACTTAATCCAGATCGATCAATCAATTCACTAACATGTCGCGCAGTATTTGCTAACTTTATCTGCTGTACGAGCTCTTTGTTTGCTCCAGATCTATTGGCCAAGTCTGAAAGAAAATTCATGTCAACATGGGATCCCTTTACATGTGTTTGTTTTATTCCCATTGCCATTTTTGTTAGTTTACCAACAAAACCCACAACATATGCCTTCTTTATTTTCTTGATTGCACATTGTTTAATACTGAATCCGATAAAGTCCCCAATTTGAATATAAGCATGATCAGCAATTGAGTTTCCATAAATAGCCCGAGCGAAGTCTTCGCTCCTCCCACCAGTGGTTAGAATAACAGAATCAGAGCCCATTGCCCTTGAAACATCTATACTTTGGCGAATTGAAGCTGCAAAGGATGCCGTCGAATATGGGATTACGATCCCAGTTGTTCCTAAAATTGATATACCTCCAATTATTCCCAATCTGGGATTATCAGTTTTCCTAGCAATTTCTTCTCCCTTTGGTACGCTTATTATTACCGATAATCCGTTCCTTTTATCCTTCTGCTGATTTAATATTTCTTCAATTGCATGATTTATCATCCTTAGTGGAGTAGGATTGATAGCAGCCTTACCTATCTCGAGTCCTAATCCCGGTTTAGTCACTCTTCCTACTCCCATTCCTCCATCAATAACTATTTTACTTGATGCTTCTGAAAGAGATACCGTTGCACAAACTTCGGCACCATTAGTAACATCCGGATCATCTCCTCCATCCTTGATGACAGCAGCTGTAACAGATTTATCACCTTCATGTTTAATCCAGGCAATATCTATTGTTATTTGCTTATCTTTTGGAAGGGAAACGTTTACTTTTGATAATTTTTCTCCTTTAACCAACTTTGAGAGTGCAGCTTTAGTTGCTGCTGCCGCACAGGTACCCGTTGTATACCCAGTTCTAAGAGATCTCTTTTTACCAACGGGTTGATCTAATTCTTTGATACCGTTTGTGCTTTGGAACATACAATTCACTCTTTAAATGATTACTTTACCTCCATCAATAATAATAGTATTTCCAGTTAAGAAGGAAAAATTTTCACCTGCAAGGGATACAATACTTTTAGCAATTTCTTCGGGTCGACCCAATCTTTTCATGGTATTTTCATTTTTTGCTTTTAGTATTTCTTTTTTTGAGAGCGATCTCCGCATTGCTTGTGTATCTATATCTCCTAACGCAACTGAAAACGATCTGATGTTATATTGTCCATATTCTATTGCTATATGTTTGGTCAAGCTAATCAGTCCTGCCTTTGCTATAGAGTACGGTGAGCCAAAATTATGTCCCGAAATGGCAGGGGTTGAGGAGATACTAATAATAACACCTTTCCTTCTTTTCATCATGATTTTCAATATTTCACCCGTGATTCGAAATGATCCAACCAAATCAACTCGGATGATATTCATCAATTCAATTTCTGAAATATTATGTACTTTTTTAAACCAAATTTTCCTTTCAAATGGAAAACCAGCATTGTTTATCAATATATCAACATTGTTAAAATATTTTGAGATACTTCCGGCAAAATTAAGTAGACTCTTCTTTTTGGAAACATCCAATTGAAATCCGTAACAATTGTTGCCAATTAAGTTACAGGCTTTTTGCAATTTGGATTGTTTTCTAGAAGTAATAACAACGGTTGCTCCGTTTCTGGCTAATTCCCTCGCAATTTCTAATCCAAGGCCTCCCGTACCGCCGGTTACAATACCTATCTTTCCATCAAGGGACAACGATCCTAGATTCGTTCTTTGGATATTTTAATTGTTATCTAAAGCTAACACAATAACCTTTTAATTTAATATAATCAGTAAATGCATTCAGTTGTCTTCTTTTTCAAAGGCAGGACACCTTGTTTCACTATTGAACAAAAGTGATTTTAAAATCTTAAAAGTTTTTGCTTCGTCATTAAAAAATCGACAGTTTTTAAATCTTCCTACTCTGAGTCAATATTCGAACCTAAGTCAAAGTTTGATTGAGCATCATTTAAAACGGCTTGTCAAATTTGGATTAATAAGTAAAAGTAATATAGGATATACATTATTAGTAACGGGACTAGATATCTATGTCCTGAAAATTCTTTCCAACAGTAACATAATCACTGCAATTGGACCGCAAATAGGTATCGGTAAAGAGGCTGAAGTTTATCTAGCTCATGATTCGTTAGAACAAGACAAGATTTTAAAGATGTTCAGACTGGGGAGATCTAGTTTCAAACAAATAAAGAGAAAACGAGATGTAAACACAGGTACTAATAGTTGGTTACTATTAAATATCGAAACGGCAAAAAAAGAATACGACATATTGACCTATCTTAAAGATTCAAGTACCTCTTTTCCAAGTCCTTTGTATAGATCTTTTCACTGCATTGTTATGGAACCTATCTATGGCAGTAGGTTATCTGATACTGAAAATCTTGATCATCCAGAATTAGTTCTGGAGAAAATAATTAGCAGCATGACAATTGCTTATCATAAGGGATACATTAATGGTGATCTCAATGAGTACAACATTCTTGTAAATGATGACAATATCTTTATTCTGGATTGGCCTCAGGCCGTTAGAGTCGATACTACTAATGCCGATGCACTTCTAACGAGAGATGTAAATAATATTATTAAATACTTTTCAAGGAAATTTGAAATTGAAAGAGATATTCATAATATAATTAACATCATAAAAGGAAAATGAATACTAAATTGTGAGAATATTGTAAGGAAAATTTACATCTTAAATGATCCTGATTTGTCGATCTTCTCCCAAGTAAAGTCAGGTTCATTTCTACCAAAATGTCCATATGCTGCAGTTTTCGTATATATCGGTCTTTTTAGACGTAACGTTTCAATTATTCCAAGAGGCGTAGTATCAAAAATCTCTCTAACTTGTGCTTCAATTTTTTCTTCATCAATCTTGCCTGTATTAAAGGTATCGACCATGATTGAAACAGGTTCAGCTACTCCTATAGCATACGCCAACTGAACTTCGCATTTTGAAGCTATACCTGATGCAACAATATTTTTTGCAATATATCTTGCCATGTAGCACGCAGATCTATCAACCTTAGAGGGATCCTTTCCCGAAAAAGCACCTCCACCATGTCTACCCATACCACCATATGTATCAGCTATTATCTTTCTACCGGTTAATCCAGTATCACCTACGGGACCTCCTATAACAAATCTGCCCGTTGGATTTACCAGAAATTTGGTAGAATCATTGATAAGGTTATCACAAATTGGTTCTATTACCTTCGAAATAACTTCTTCTCTAACTTGAGATATTGAGATATCTTCAGAATGCTGAGCAGAAACAACGACAGTATCAATTTTCTTTGGAACGGAATCTTCATAGATAACAGAAACCTGAGATTTTCCATCCGGACCCATCCAATCCAAAGTTTTTTCTTTTCTAACTTTTGCCAATTTCATAGTCAATTTGTGTGCCAAAGTTATGGGCATTGGCATAAGCTCAGCGGTTTCACTTGTTGCATATCCAAACATTAAACCTTGATCTCCTGCTCCCTGTACACCATTCTCATTTTTAGAAACACCGATGGAAATATCCGGGCTCTGTTCATGTATAGAAGTAAGAACTGAACAACTGTTTCCATCAAATCCATGTTTTAGGCCATTATAACCTATATTCTTCAAAGTTTTTCTAACAACATTCTGGGCATCAATTTTTGCGTTGGAAGTTACTTCTCCGGCTACAAACACAATCCCTGTAGTTGTCATAGCTTCTACTGCAACTCTAGAATCTAGATCCTGAGAAATTATTTCATCAAGTATTGAATCGGAAACCTGATCACATATCTTATCTGGATGACCTTCGGTTACACTTTCTGAAGTGAAAAGATAGCGCCTTGACATTTTTGTTTATGACAAATCCCAAGAATGCCTCTTTTTCTAGAGATCCTTTTCTATTTTTATGAACAACACATTGTTTCCTCGAATGACTACTTTCCCATAATTTGCAACGGGATTGGCGCCATTAAATTCTTCTGCATCCAATAATATTAAATTCATATATGAATCCACATTATTCATTCGGCCCCTGTACTCCAGCTCGTTTTTAAGTCTGACAGATACTTTCATATTTAATGAGCGCTGTAAAATTGTTAACGGTCTTTTTGGTTGCTGTGGAGATGATGACATTTTAGGTTTTCACTTTTGTTTTCAAAAAATAAGATCGACAATAAAAAGTTTCTCCCAAGATCTCTTTGTATATAAATAATTAGAGTTTAGTTTTATGCGCATAATCACTACAGGTTCATCATCAATTGATGAGATACTGGGAGGTGGAATTAGAACAGGCGTGATTACCAATATTTTATCTGATTCAAGGGAGGCCAGATCAAGTTTCAGCTATTCACTATGCGTAAATGCCGCAAGACTCTATTCCGATTCATCTGTAATATTTGGAGATACACAAGGATTTTTCAGGCCAGAGAAAATTCTTTCATATATTAAGGACAAACAAGAATCAGATTCTATACTTCATCAAATAAGAAGGATAAGAATATTGTCAACAAACGTTCAAATGGTTCTTGTCAATTATGCCTTACGTCTACATCCTATTCTGGTGATTATTGATAATTTTAGTTACTTATTCTTAAATGAAAAGAAAAAATCACTTTCAATACAAATCAGACTTAGAAAACATTTACACGATCTTGCTATAAACGCAATTCATAATGACATTGCGATTGTAATTACTAACTCCACCTATTCAAAAGGAGAAATTAAGGATTCAGTAGAGGACATATTTGAAAAAAAAATACTTTCATTCAATGAATTATTGAATAAAACCATATCAAATCTTACACATATGGGTTTAGAACTAAAGACAGCGAAGGTTGATGGATCAAGATACTCAGCTAGAATGTTGAAACCTCTGACATCTGCCAAATCTTACTTCACAGTTAGACCGGATGGACTCAGTGATTGTTGATGCTATACCTAACATGGATAGAAATATCATTATAAATGTTATAGATTATTGTAATTTTCTAGATGTTAATACGAATTTTGATCGATTACTCAAATACTCAACTTAATAAGAATTACATTATGACACTTAATAATTATATTAATTTATTAAAAATTGCACAAATAAATATGTAGTATCATAAAAAATCACATTTTATTTACATTGGCAGAAACATTTATTAATATTTTTTTACGCTATATGATAAAAGGATGCTAATGGAGAACTTCCATATCTAATTCAATCGATAGGAAGTACGACTCCATTACATCTTGATGGAATGTTAAAATCTATATAAAACAATTTTAATGATTGGTAAGTGGATAAACTAGAAAAATTAATTGAGATGCAAAGAGACTTGACCTCCATGTTAGCATCATCAAGATATCCTTCGAAGACTGAAGAGAGAATTTCATTTCTCTGCACTGCAATTACACACGAAGCTATTGAACTTCAAAGATTGACAAATTGGAAATGGTGGAAAAATCCAACCAAATTTGACTCTGAAGAAGCAAAAGAAGAACTCATAGATATTTGGCATTTTGTACTTCAGGCAACTATCGAATTAGATATGACACCTGATGATATAGTCGAGTATTATTCTAAAAAGAATAGGATAAACAAGAAAAGGAAAAAGATGAACTATTGAATTATTCCGTCTACGAATGACCTTATGCGATTCAGATCCATCTCCTCGATTAAGTTATGAATAGTAACACGACCTCTAAATGTCTCCACATCTTCGAAGGATGAGTCTAGATGGGGATAAGGGCTTTTTGATTTGATGATTTTACCATCTCTTGTGATTCCATTTTCTGATAGTGCAATTATTGAATCACCAGCTATATGGCCATGGCCATCTTTGCCACAGACGACCAAATGTACAAGTTCCTTGTTTGCAATACAATATTTGATGATTTTATCAATTCCTTTGTTTTCCGACAATAGTCTACCAACTATAGCAATGTTATTCATTAACCTAGTATCGTTTGATATTTCTGTTAATAATTTGATACTGGATAGGGTACATATTGCAATCTTACTTCCATTTCCCTTATAGTACTCGTGTTTGATCGGAATTAGGAATTTGCATATTTCTCCAATGGAATTTTCAATTTTCTTGTAAATCAAGATCAAATCCTTACCGAATTGAATCCTTGTTTTATAACCCCCAACTAACCTTAGTTTTGGGAATCACTTCGATGAATGGCGCTTCTCCTTCTTTCCATGGATCATTCTTCACCCAGTTGAATTTGTTATGAAACATATCGTACAAATTTTGAAACTTTCTACCTTCGTGTATAAATGTGGTTATACCTCTTGTAACTACTGCCTTGTTTTTGTTATTCTCGGTTGTGTCTACAACTAACGATATTCTATTGTTTTTATTGAGATTAGCATATTTCAGGGTATTGTAGTCTGTGGCAAAATAGAATTTTCCCATTTTAAAAATATATGAAACGGGAGTTACATGTGGCAGGTTGTTATTGCATGTTGCAATTCTACAAATTTCATTCGAACGGAGAAATTTAATTTCACCTTTACTAAAGATTACGCCATTCATATTTATATCCAGAATAAATGCAATTTATTATTTTTTAGAATCGGCAGATAGTTGTAGTATTAATGGACTCAAATAACCAACCAATGATACAATTTGAATAATATCTAAGTAGCCAAATGATATAAAATGTCATGATGGTGATTATGCATGGTAAAAGAGAGCTCATCAAATGATGGGATAGTGATTGTATACACCGGAAATGGAAAAGGCAAGACGACGGCGTCGCTAGGAGTGGCGCTGAGAGCGATAGGGCATGGACTCAGAGTTTGTATGGTTCAATTCATCAAGGGGGAATGGCATTATGGAGAGCTCAATGGTATAAAGAAACTAGAACCAGATTTTGAATTGATAGTTGCAGGTAAAGGTTTTGTAGGAATTATTGATGATGACCATGCCTTTGAGGAACATGTAAGGGCGGCAAGAACCGCATTGGATATCGTGGAACAAAAAATCTCACTTGATACGTTTGATATTGTTATCTTGGATGAAATTAATTATGCAGTACATCTAGGATTGTTACAGTTAGCCGATGTCTTAAAGATCCTACAAAATCGTCCAAAACATCTGTCGCTAATTCTAACGGGAAACCATGCCTGTGAAGAAATCATCACGTTGGCAGATCTGGTTACTGAAATGAAAGAAATTAAACATCCTTACAAAAAAGGATTAAAGGCCAAAAGGGGGATCGACTTTTGAAAAAATCATATTATAAGCAAACTTAAAGTATAGTACCAAGGTGCGTATTTTCTACATGGTGACTGATATCAAACAACTTCCTGAAGCCGGTGATTTGGTAATTGCAACAGTAAAGGAAGTTACGGGTCATGGAGCTTACGTGTCTTTAGACGAATATCAAGAATTGACCGCATTTCTACATGTATCTGAAATAGCAACAGGATGGATCAGGAATATAGAGAGATACGTAAGACCAAAACAAAAGACTGTTCTTAAGGTTATAAGGGTAGATAAGTCGAGGGTAGAGGTTGACCTTTCTTTAAAGCAGGTATCACGTGAAGAAAGGAAGTCTAAACTCATAGAAGTAAAGAAGAGCGAAAAGGCTTCCGCCTTTATGCAGATGATTAAAACTAAAACTGGAATGAGTGAGGACAAGATTAGGGAACTTCAGGATGTTGTATTGCAAAAATTTGATTATCTCTATGACATGTTTGAGGCCGTAGCGTTTAAGGGGATCGACTCTATAAAATCGCTTGATATTACTGACGAGGTCAGATCAGCAATAGCAGAAGAAAGTAAGAAGATCCAGATTCCCAGTGTGGAGATTAGAGGAGTGATAGAACTTAACATAAATGAACCACAAGGAGTCGAAATCATCAAAAATGTCCTATCCTCGGCACAACTTGACAAGAATAACACTTCGGTTGAAATTTCGTATATAGCAGCTCCGAGGTATAGGATAATTGCTAAAGCAGAGAATTACAAGATCGCTGAAAAGACATTGAATAATGCCATTGAGAAAATATCTAACTCAGTAGGGAAAAAGGTAGGACTGTTTAACTATATCAGAGAAGATTCTAAAAGGAATAGACGATGATGAGCATTTATGAAACATCTATTACGAAAGTGTGAATTTTGCAAGACTTATACTCTTGAAGAGAAATGTACTAATTGCGATAATCGGACTCTAGATCCACATCCGCCAAAATTTTCCTTGGAAGATAAATACATTAGATACAGAATTAAGGAAAAGTACAAATCGTGAATAAGTACAGAATTTATTTATTTAATTCTCTGCTAATAACAAGTAAATTTTTGTTTGTCAGGGAAGATTTGACGATGTATTGTTACTGGTATTCCCAGTACTAATGTTCGCGCTCTGATTATTCAATACACTGCTAGCTGCGTCTATTACCTGCTCAAGTGAAGAAGAGGACGAATTTCCATTGCTCGTAGGATCTAATACTTCCTGCAAAGATGTAGATTGGCCTCCGCTGATTGCTTGAATGATCTGGTCAACGGCCTGTGAAGATATGTCTGAGCTATTTGTGACGTTTAAAACATAAGGAATCGCATTGGTGGTATTAGAGCCAGTAATATTTTCAGTTCCAGTTAAATTGCCATTCGAAGTAACACTAGTACTATTCGAAATATTTTCTGAAACCTGTCCATAAGTACCAAAATGTATATTTTCGGAATTGAAAATCAAGAACAACGCAGCAAAAATGGTAGCAAAGGCAAGAGTCTTTGTATCTATGTTCATGCAGTATTCAACGTTACTCTATATTATATGAATTTCGAAACAATATGAAATTCGTATGAAATACGATTATTCATTTCAACTTAAAATATTCATACTATTCCCTAATCTTCTCTTCGAAGATTACTTTCTTCTTAACCAAAAAATTACTAAAGGACGCAATTTGAGAGACAGCCAACTTCAGGGATACAGATTAATGAATATGCCAGTGCTCAAAAAGAGATATGTTAACGATAGCTGGTTTATGGCACCAAAAGCACAAGTGCTAGAAAGAGAAGTATTGTCCTATAACGTATCCGAATGTAAGGTATATTTCGAAAGTTTTGATTCGACTCTTTTAGCGCTCAAAATATTTTAGGAAGTAAACTTACTCACTGGTACAAACTATTAAAGGCCAGCATACTTGAATTCATCTAAAATAGATTTTTAAAATAAGTATAAGGATAATTTTATGTTAATTAAAATAAAAAAATGAGGTTTGTAGTTCTTTGTCCAGCTGCGTGACTTTGCTCCTATTGAGGATTGCATCCGCCGCTTGGCTGACTAACGAAGCAGTTGTTCTTTAATAGCTCATTTCCGTTTATGTTGAGTGGCAATCCGTCAGCATTGTTTACGTCGACGTCATTCTTTAGTACATTGTTATACAGTATCGTATTCTTTGTACTTTGGGCGTCCAGGAATATACCGTTTCTGCTTCCACCTATTGAATTGGCATCTACTTGTGATCTGTCTGTATTGACAAGCGTTACGCCTGCGAGATCATTACCTGTCATCATATTGGCATGTATCTGGGCTCCTGTAGATGAGTGAGATGCCACGCCTATCGTATTTGGTCCAATAAAGTTCTGTTCAATAGTACTTCCAATTGAACCTGTCATGAAGACTGCAATCTTATTTCCTTCAAATGTTACTCTGTGGATATTAGTGTTTTCAGAACCAGTTATCAACACTCCTGCCTGGAAATCCCGAATGGCGCCAGAACCCTGTACTACTACACTATTTGAATGAGGTATTGCAATTCCAACCTTAGAACTGTTATCTCCTGGTCCATTGATAGAGTATCCATTCAAGTTAATCGTTGTGTTATCTCCTCCCACAATTAATCCGTCTCCTGTACAGACAAGATTTGCAGTTAATGTCACGTTACCATGAACTACTTGACCGCATGCTGGACTTGATAAAGGCAAGCCTTGTGCTAGTGCCATTTGCATCGAACTTTGCATATTTGCTCCACTGATAGTCGCTAGTGCTACTAATATTGTTGCTAAGATGTATGACATTGTTTGTTGCATCCATAATAGGGCTACATTACTAACTATTTAAGTCGAACTCATCTTTCTATTGTAACTAAGTTGCAGTATAAGTAGTTCTTCTACTAGATGCAATAAATATTAAATTCTTTCATAATAGAATGCTTTTACTAAGCTTTTTAGTAAACAATGAACGGTTCTCGTGCCGTTTGGAAGTCATTTTGTAAATTGAGATTTACCAAATTTCAATATTTCCTATTCAATTCTGAGAATTTTTGAACGCAGTATACCTAATCATCTATTATACCATCAAGTAATGCACTAGCACTAAGTCTCTAATCCTGCATCCTGAATTATCAGTATTGTCAAAAATGATATGATTTGTGCTTATCTTTATCACTTATTTTACATGTCTTCAACTTTTGGTTGTCAAATCTAGTTACTGATAATCTTAATATCTTGTTTTCTTGCACATATTTTTATTGTACAACCCTTTATGATTGACTTCCAGAATATACTTAAGTATTAATTGATTAAGAAACTAATTTATCAACAAGAAATATAAGCAATTTTCATCTCAAAGGATAACGTGAAACTGGCTATCGTTGGTGCAGGAGTCGCAGGGTCCTACCTTGGGAATCGTCTTCAAGAAGATGGACACCAGATAGAAATTTTTGAGGCTTCAAGAAAAGAATTACATTGGCCAGTATGCGCATGGGGCGCCTCAAAAAACATGCTAGAAATATTTTCCAAGAATGCAGGGTTAAATTTTGACGATTATCTTCTACATCGCGGAAAAAAACTGAGAATGGATCTTCCTGATGATAAAACAGAATATTTGGAACTCAAGGGTTTGGTGACATATGATAAATACCATTGGGAGCAGGATCTCTGCCAAGGATTAAAGATAAACTATGGTTTTCACTGTACTCCAGAATCTGATTTTCTTTCAAATTATGATTATGTTATAGATTGTACCGGTCTTCATAGATCTCTCCTTCCAAGGTCTTCGCAAGATTTCATAATACCTTCATACGAATTTCTCGTAGAAAACGTCAATGAAATTGAAGAATTTTATGTCATAGGATACAAAGGAGCTCGAGGCTATTTCTGGTTTTTTCCATTGGGTAATGGACGAGCATATATCGGAGCTGGTGATATCGATAGAAAATATTTTGGGATATCAGAATTCTTTGAAAAATATCCTTGTGCCAAGGTGTTGAGAAAAATTGGCAGACCTATAAGACTTTCGCCACCCAGGCGTATGCTGCCTTTCCACAATGACAACATCATAGGCGTTGGTGAATCAATAGGATGTGTCTTTCCTATGCTCGGTGAAGGGATTATTCCTTCTCTAATTTGCTGTGGTATTTTCATCGAAGTTTTAAATAGAGATTCAAAGTTTAACGCAAAACTCTATGAAAAAAAAATTCTAAAGAAATTTGGATATTACGATGATGTCTATCAGATTGTCAGAATGAAGATGGATGGCAAGCTAAACTCCATAAAGCATTTGAAACTACTTTTGAGTATGTATAGAAATATGAAAAGAGAAGAAAAACGATTTGGATTTGGGATTGATTTTGAACAAATGAACAGGTTATTGAAAGCACTATAGTTTGATATCATCCTAAATCAGACGTCCACGTCAAATTTCCAGAACTTTACTTTAATACATGTAATTTTACTTCATATTTCATAAATTCCAGATAGTCTGTAATTAATTAATGCAAAGCGGATTCCTTTTGCTCATCATTTCCTTCTTTTGATATTGATGTCTTTTTCTCGAGAATATACAGTAGAATTGAACGGAATGTATTTGTAAAAGAGAAACGATAATTTCCAATATGCAAACTTCAATTAGTTCAGACTGGCTTCGGAGACGCTGGTTAGATTTTCGAAATGGGCATAGTATATACCTAGTCTTTGCAATGACTTTCGCTAATTTCATAACAATTCAATATCAACTGTTAATTGATCAACTTCCATATTTGGAGGGCATTTTCAATAGTATCTGGATTTTTGCCATCATGTTTATTTTGTTTTACGTTCCTCTGAGTATTGTTTTAGGATACTGGCATAGGAAAAGTCAATGGAAGGTCGAACAGGATGCTCTATTTAGGGAAAATAAAGTAGGAGCAATAATGTGGATGTATGTAATTGATCTTATTGAGGGTAATGTCAGTGAAGAAGATAAGAAATTGATGAAAGAGTCCTTGCTGAGAATTACGAGAGGAGAAACACGATTGTACGGGACTAAGAAATTATCTGAAAACGATGATAACGTGGCAGATAAGCGAGACAAATAATTTGTGGTGTCTGTAGACTTTGAACTTTGACTAATTCATACCTAGCAAAAGATGTTTAAGGTCCATTATTTTCTTTATACATGTGGGAAGATACTTTTCAATCGTGACCTGTCGAAATTCTGGAAGTGAGATTGAAAAGGCCATAAACTCATTACTAAAACAAACCATTAAGCCTAGATACATCATAGTAGTTGATGACGGCTCAACTGACAATACCCCTGATATCTTAAATCGACTAAAGTCGAAGAATGATAATATCTATGTAATAACAAATCCCGACTTGGGATATGATATCGGAAGGGTGGTAAAGAACTGGAATAGTGCAATAAACCTTGCACGAGATTTTAAATTAGAAAAAACAGATTATCACATGATAAGTACCGATGATACCCAGTATGAGGAGTTCTATGCTGAGAAGATCATAAGAAAAATGGACGAGGATAAGATAATTGCTATATCTTCAGGAAACTATGATAATAATAGATATGCAACTCCACATGGAGCGGGAAGGTTTGTCAGGAATTCCTTCTTTAATAGTGTCCTGGGGCACTATCCAGAAAAAATGGGATATGAATCAGTTATCTTACAAATGTCATTATATCATGGTTTCAAAAATTTAGTCAATAATGATGCTCGATTTTCACATACAAGACAATTAGGATCAAATCACCATTTTTATGAATTTGGTGCTAGTATGAGAACACTTGGATATCATCCCCTTTTTGTGCTAGGAAGATTCATGCAATGCTTTCTGACAGGAAAGCCAATTGGAAGAATGGGAGCAATTCAAATGTTGTATTATTATTTGTCGTATAAACCAAAACAAGTAGGATATGATAGCATGTATGACCCAGAAATTAGACAAGCAATAAGGATAAGACAGAAAACGCGAATTAAGCAGATATTCAGATTAAGGAATACTAATACCTAGGAACTATATCAGTTGAATCAAATTCCAATTTTAACCGTTGATTTGAAACAGACTAGAGTCAGGAATAAAAGAAATTGAAAGTTGGATCGAAAAACAAGTGGATATTTATATTTTAATTGAGCTAGTTGTTGAATAAATAAATGAAAATAGCATCTATCGTAGGAGCCCGACCAAATTTTGTTAAATTGGGACCGGTTCATAAATCACTGAAGAGTTCAGGGATCAAGCATCTCATAGTTCACACAGGCCAACATTATGATTATGAAATGTCGGATATTTTCTTTTCAGATTTTGAACTTCCAAAACCAGATATACACTTAGGTGTAGGACCCGGAAGTTCTTGTTTTCAGTTAGGTGAAATAATTAAAAGTTTAGAGGATAAATTGATTGATAAACAAATTGATCTCGTTCTTGTTTATGGTGACACTAATTCTACCTTGGCTGGAGCCATATGTGCAAATAAATGTAATATTAAATTAGGACATATTGAGGCCGGATTGCGTAGCTATGACCCCTCTATGCCAGAGGAATACAACAGAATTTTAACGGATCACCTGAGTAATTATTTATTCGCGCCAACTAGGAACGCCGTAAATAATCTGAAAAATGAAAAAATAAGAGGTAAAGTATACTATACTGGAGATTTATCAGTTGAAATTATAGACAATATTAGGTCAATTTCTAAAAAATCAGAAATACTTGACATATTGAATCTGCAATCAAAATCCTATTTACTTCTTACAATGCACAGAGCTGAAAATACCAGTTCAAGGTACTTCTTTATACAGCTCTTGGAGTCATTTGAAGCGCTCAAGAACAATATCATAGTGTTTCCTATTCATCCTAGAACGAAAAAGATGTTTGAAAGTTTTGGTCTGTTAAATAGACTTTTAAAGTGTTCCAATGTTAAAACGTTACTGCCAACAGGATATATAGATTTTATAGCGCTGTTACAAAATTCTGTAAAAGTCATTACTGACTCGGGGGGAATACAAAAGGAAGCATACTTACTAAACGTGCCTTGTATCACCATGAGAAAGAATACCGAGTGGGTTGAAACCATCGAAGGCCAATGGAATATCCTTACAGGAGTTGATAGCAAGAAAATAGTTAAAGCCGTCAGAAGACAAGCCCCCAATTCTAAATACTCAGAATCGGTTTTTGGCAATGGTAGGACATCACAAGTTATTAGTGAACTAGTTTCCAGTATCATTTCTCATTAAAACTTCTTTTTCGATGATAAAGTTAGACGTGGCTATATATTCCCGCCGATAATCATCTCTATAATATTGAGATTATAAGCAACTAAGAAACATGGAAAATGAGACATGACAATCCAGCAAAACTAGCATTAATCATCATCAATGTAAGTGTCTTGTCAAATGCTGTCGGAGTTTTAACTGTCAATTCAATCTGGCCATTTGATCGACTTATGTCTTTGAATACAAATTAAACAACAAATCAAACTTTTAGTTCACATCCAACTGAGTCAGAAGCAGAGGAAGAGAATATTGGTTAGAGAAACCTGTGCTTCGCACAATTTTTTTGTCATAATTTTAAATAAATAAAATTATCTTATTTGGTAACGGTTCAATGATAGCTAGTTGCATTTAACAAATTTTCATAACTAATTTGTTCTTTTATCTTGCAAAGTATCAAAATTCCGAAATATTATACATAACTTTTTTCCCTGAAATCTTAAGTATTATAACTTCTATAAGAATGATTATGTCGAAATTCACAAGAAACGAAAAAGTGGTTACCTTAGTGGTTTTTGCTTTAGGATTAGCCGCTATGTCAGTGATACTAATTGCACCGATAGCCTTCGCGCAAGAGCCATTTACATCAGCGGCACAATTATCGCATACTGAATCAATCCAACCAAATGTTACAGGGCCAGTTGTTGTTAGTATGAACTCAAACGATTACATCAATGGGGGCATTACTCACAGTAGCAGTAGAGACACAGCTGATGTCATTATCAATGAAGATGGATCTTACCTAATCATAGCAGCAGGTCAGGTGGGAATGACTTCAGGTAATACAACTTGTAATGTTGATTTGTGGCTTAGACAAAATGGTGAACATGTAGCAAATAGTAACACTCGCGCTTCAGTCGAAACAGTTAGTGATACCATTGTCCTTGTATCACAAGCAATTATGCCATTGAAGGTGAATGATATCATAAATACAATGATGTCAGTATCAACTACCGATCAAGGTTGCGGTCTCATTAATACTACACCACCTAACGAGCCCAATATTCCTGCTATCATATTCTCCATTGTAAGGATAGGTAATTGATAAATCGTTCCCTTTAGTATAGGAACAAATTATCTTTCTGCCTTTTCGAGAATATGCGAGCGCTCCTGCTAAGATAAGCATGGCTATGACAAATCCGACTAAAATATTTTCCATTTAATTTACTCCAACTATATTTTTATTTACTAATTCCTAGTAAACTCTGGGTACCAGATATAAGCTCCATTTACTTCCAATACATCGACATAATTCGGATCAAATACCAAAAAAATGGTTACTTTATTCTTTTCAATATTAAATTGGAGCATAGTTTTTAGGGTATATTCGGGTAATCCTGTTGCTTTACTCTTCTGAGGAACCTGCATAAGCATCTTCTGGCGTTATGTGAGAATCTACTATCAGATATAATCTAATAATATTTCTTTACTAATATAAATTTCAAATATTTGTTCCGTTTCTGGTTTCATTCTATCTTGTTCTCATTGGACAAAATCGTAATCACACGTTCAAAATCTGAAGATGGTGTAAGAAAAGTGGTTAGGAAATCCGATAATATTCTAAAACCATTCTATGTTAGATAAACACAGAACTAGTAATTTTATCTTTACCGGATTGTGTTTTATTATTCGTCGCTGTCTGGATTATTGTTCCCGTTATTCTCTTGACTGCTGTTATCATTATTCGCTAACTGGTTCTTGAAAAAGTTTGGGTCTTCAGAACAGTGCACTATTTCATAATCAATAAGATTACTTCCTATTTTTCCTGCCAAGTCAATGCAATCTTGTGTTTGCTCATCGGCCTCTTGATAGGCTCGTGAATTTTGGAAATTATTCAAGGAAATTTCATTAGTGTCGACGACCCCATCTTTTATGTCATTTACAAGATCACTCAGACTATCATAGTCTTCAGGATTACCATTGTTGTTACTATCTGAAGATTCGTCTTGATTCTCTTCATTGTTGGATGATGCCGTCTCACCAGCGCTGGTTGCTTGTGTATCATTAGTGCTGGTTGCTTGTGTATCATTAGTGCTGGTTGCTTGTGTATCATTAGTGCTGGTTGCTTGTGTATCATTAGTGCTGGTTGCTTGTGTATCATCGGCGCTGGTATCTGAGCTGGTATCATCGGAAGTTGGTGTATCGGGAATCGATGTATCCGAAGTTGATGTATCCGAAGTTGATGTAGTATCAATTGCCCTATCCTCATCTGTATCCGGAACGGCTCTGGATATGGCAAAAGTCGTATTAGCAGGAACAGTACTATTTGTACTATTTGTACCATTTGAAGAATACTTGTTTTGGAAATAGTTCAGGTTACCTGTTTGGTTACCTGTTTGGTTTAAAACTTGAGACGAATTACTTTGAGCATACGCCCACATATTTTGCACTGTTACTAATACGCCGGATAGTGTACACGTCGAGAGGGTTAAAACTAAAGACATTCTCATGGCACTATGGTTATTCATATATAATATAGAATTCTAATAATTAATAAAGTTGTTCAAACCTTTTATCAAATGCTACTTGAATTTCTGAATCTTCAAGTTTTTCTCAATCTTCGTCCTTCGGTTTTTAAAATCCCATTCGACCTTATATCATTTTGACGATATTACCAACCCTACCTTTAAAGAGCGACTCATACTAAACTCTCATTCGTTTAATTGACTGTGTGAGTGTAGATCAAATATTACAACAAAAATTAAATAGAGTATACCGTCCCAATTGAAAGTCAAATCTTGTCGATTCAGAATTTAATGAGTTTATAAAATTAAAATATGCATCTGTTCGTCTAATATTTACATACAGTTTATGCTTGGAATTATCTTTTTAGAACTAATTTTATTTAGTTTTATCATTTCTGCCCATGAATTATTATCAATTAAGTCAAATAACCCTTTCACGCAACCAATATTA
>DATBMS010000056.1:0-1510 GCA_036554685.1 Nitrososphaeraceae archaeon
TAACAGGATAACTTCAACTTGATAAAACAATAGCAATCATAAGATGGTCGAATAATCAAACAATTCCACTAAAACATCTCCTGCCAGACTTTAATGAATTAAGGCAGCACATTTAAATTGCCTTACCAACGACCCTTAGAATACATCGACCAAACCGATGGGGAACATATTCTGGATGGGCTTAATCGCCTGTCCAGAATAATTCTTGTGTTTTCTATTCTTCTTCAAGTCTAAACAATTTTGTGCCTGTTTATCTCGACTTCTTATCTAACTGTTTGATAAATTCTGAAAACTTATCTTTTGGAATTACTGCCCCACAAGCTTTCTCATGACCCCCTCCGCTGCCAGAAAGTGCTGAAGATAGGTTGTTAACAATCCTGCCAAGATGAACCTTACATTCATTTGATCCTCTAATGGAGATAATACAAGATTTAATGTCCTCTTTGGTCTTGTACACAAGTGCAACTGGTTTCCCTGATGCGCCAAGCACGAAATTAACAACCATACTGGATGGTAGTTCTGAATTAATCTGAACATATGCCAAATTCTTGCTCAAAACTATCGAGTCTTCAATAGACTTTACTGCTGATAGAACCTTTTTTGCGTGTCGTTCAGCCCTCAGAAATCCACCTTCAATATCATGTGGATACCTGCTTTGTGATAGTTCATCTACTATCTTCATTAAAAAGTCGCTATCATGCTGGCTTGAGGATATCATGTAAGACAACGTAGTAGCTTCAAGCATCAAAAACTGACGATCAAATCTTGATACTAAGTTAGAGGCAATAGGTTTTGTTTCCAAATAATCCGTTAGTGCTGCTGCGGCCGCAATAAAAGCTGAATAAGAACCAAATCTTTTTTTGTATTTGTTATAAATGTGAACACTCGTGCATTCATCGGTGCTGTGCACTAGTTTTACTCCATTTTTTTTCAACTCGGATAAAATTTTCTTATCCAAGTCATGGTGATCGATATAAGTAACTTTGCATTTTGCTTCCATAATTTCCTTCAGTATTTTTACAAATTCATTTTCATTCCTTTTGCTTAATCCTAAATCACAAATGAATAATTCATCTATTTTGTTAGTCCCATCATGAACGTTTGATACCATACTTCGTAATGTTTTGATCATATTTGCATAATCAACAAGAATTATCGTATTAACATCAAACGCGGTTTTGATAAGGGCGGCCGAAGATATCCCGTCAACATCTTCCCTATGCGACATACAAATCTTATTCTTCATAGACCAAGTAATTCTTCTGTGTGAATATTTTAAATGTACCTTTTTATTCTGAAAAAAAGTCTGTAGTAATTCTAGACAAGCAAAACATTTGATTTTTGCTTTTGAAAAATCATTATTTTATTATCAAGCGAACGTTTATATCTAAATTAGACAAGAATTTCTAGGAACGCAATCATATAGGCGGCGTCGTAGATGATTTTTGGTCAGTTGGCCATTCCATGATTCATCGACCTCCAGTTGCGCTCATAATATGGAGATTCGACA
>DATBMS010000031.1:0-75877 GCA_036554685.1 Nitrososphaeraceae archaeon
TTAGATAGATCGCTCTAACTACTTGCCTGTCGCTTAACATGGTCGAACTATTTTTATAATAATTAAGCAATTTGTATTGATTGTTTGACTGTTTGAATGTATTTCCATATTCTTCTATTGATTTATAATCACCCTTGGGAAAAATTCGAATATCAACATTAGCATCATTTTGAGGAGGCACAAATCTTACCACGCTGAATTTTTTATTGTCTTGGTCGACAATCCAGCCTATTGGAAATCGGATGATAAAGCCAAAATTCTTATCATTGTAACTCAAGGCAGAATAATTAGCCATTTCTGTAGAATTCGAAACATTTACTGGAGAATGTTTACCAAATAGAAAGTTACATAGATTGCTGAGTGAAAAACTTAGACATTTATCATAAAGTTCCTCATATACAGTTGATCCACTTCCACTTTGTGCTCTTAATTGGCTCAAAGATAAATTCATCCCAATTAACGCTACGAGAATAACTAAAGTAATATACAGATTCAATTTCCTGAACATTGCAAAATTGTTAAAATTGAGGACAAGGCGTTATTAAGTTTTAAAAATGCAATCACTTTCAAACCCATAGAGATGGTGAAAATCAGTTAAAAGTGATGCTGAGCATAGTTAGTTACAAAAAGAAAATGTCAGAGAAAGAACTACTCACAAATTTCCGTGAATCGATCGAAACGGATGGTGGCTCTAACGAGCATCATCGTCAAAGCGAATGAGAAGCATTGCAAATGAAAATGTTTATGGATTATTGCCTTTTTATAGAAGAATTGTGGCTTGATTGGAAAGAATACTGTTCCCGTTTTTTCATTTTAGGAGACAAACACCACAAGATCTGAAGGAACGTTAATTTAAAACTGAATAATTGGTATCTAAATTTCTTTTATTGTTATCTCAATATGGTAATCTTTTTTTTGCTCAAGATCTTCGATATACTTAAAGCACTCTGTTGGAATGTTTATGCGTCTTTGTGATCCCATTTTTGTAATCTGACCTACAAACCTAAAATGAAACATTCGTGTATAACCATAAACGTAGATATTTAAACTTGCCTCGTGTATAAAAGCTATATGTCCAATGTTGCATTTAATTTAATGTGACAGCAAGTTTCGAATGTAAAGAATGTGGTCTTCTGTACCCTACACAAGACGATTTAGACTTGCATGTTAAAGACATTCACTCAGAATAGTATAGCAGTAGGCTACGTTTTGCTAAATAATCTAGCGTATGACTGCAATTTCTAACCAGAATTTACTTATTTTAGCAATAGCTCTCATTGTTATAGGCACAGTCCTACTATATGCGCGCCCATCCCATATCCAGCTCCAACAATTGGGAACATTCTAATAATTATTGGAATAATTGTATTAGTTATTTGAGTTGTGTTAATGGTTATTGCGGCAATAAGACGTCCGTAGTTATTTCTTTCAACATTTCTAATACCATGAACAAATAAAATCAGATTTACAACTTACCATTCAATTGAACATGAGCATGAGATCAACAATTAGATACACTGTCACCACTAACTAGTAAAGTTAACGTCAGATATTATTTGGAATGTTGCTCAGTAGTACGGAAAAATATGGTAAGTTCCTAAGCAACGATTAGAGCATTAGACCTCGCAGATAGTGTTATTTTTTAACATTATTGTGAATGAATTCAATAATTACTTCGAGTGGTGTTCCTGGACCAAAATTACCTTTTACCCCTTTTTCTTCAAGTTGCTCCTTATCTTTACCAGGTATTACTCCCCCGCCAATCAAAAGAATGTCACTTATACCTCGTTCCTTCAATAAAGATGCAACTCTAGGAAATAAAGTAAGGTGAGCCCCATTCAACAGACTCATCGCAACTACATCGACATCTTCATCAATGGCAATTTTTGCGACCTGTTCAGGGGTACAGAATAACCCCGAATAGATTACCTCCATGCCAGAATCTCTAAGGGCCCTGCATATTACTAAAGCTCCTCGATCATGACCATCCAGCCCCAGTTTAGATACAAGAACTCTTATCGGCTTTTTTTTGCCACGCATAGATGTTGACGTTGACATATATCTAAAATTTATAATGGAGCTTTAAAATTTTTTGTCAGTTTCACCCTTAAATGACGACCTAATTGCCCGCATAGAAATAACTTTTAATACTTAATTTTCCAGCTAAATCACTCGTGTCTCAGTTAGTATCCGGAATTTTGAAAGGAGATAAGAGATCAATTTCAAGAGCAATATCAATTATTGACAATAATGAAGCCCAGTCAGTGAAAATAATTCATGAGATTTTCAAGAAAACAAAGAATGCAAGAACGATTGGATTTACCGGATCAGCAGGTTCGGGCAAAAGTACACTAATTGGAAGATTGGCTGCAGAATTTCACTCACTGGGATATAAGGTGGCAGTCATAGCAGTCGATCCATCAAGTCCACTTACCGGTGGGGCATTGTTGGGAGATAGAGTACGCATGATGTCAATTAGCGACGAAATATACGTGAGGAGCTTGGCATCAAGGGGAGCTGAAGGTGGTATTTCAAGATCTCTGAGAAATGTTGTCCGAATTTTGGATGCTGCCGGTTATAATTTAATATTAATAGAAAGTGTGGGAGCAGGACAACTCGAAATTGAAATCTCAAAAGCTGTAAATATTACTGTAGTAATTTTTAACCCACAAACAGGTGACAGCATACAAGCGATAAAAGCTGGCTTAACAGAGATAGGCGATATCTACGTTGTAAATAAATCAGATTTGGACGGAGCCACGATACTATTCAATATTGTTTCAGACTTGGTCGGGAACAATAAAAAACTAGTGTTCAAGTGTTCAGCAAAGATGAATAAAGGAATAAAGGAACTAACAAAATCCTTAGTAAAACTATTGAACGATGAAGCATATCAGGCAAGAGAAAAATCCATTCTGGAAAATGAATTGAAAGATATGATTTTAAACGTAATTAAAGAAAAATCTATTGAAAAGATAATGAAAAGTCATGAATACAGGAAACTTGTAACCAAAATCCTGAAAAAGGAAGTAGAACCATATAACGCAGCTTTAAATTTTGCTAATAAGATAATTGTATAGGAGGATAGGATATTGGCAAAACAGGAGATAAAAAAATTTAAAACAGATTCAGGTATTCCTGTAAAGAAAATTTTTTCTTCAAAAGACATTACTAAAAACTCCAATGATGAAGAAGCCGGCAAATATCCGTATACAAGGGGGCTTTATCCCGACATGTACCGAGAAAGAGTGTGGACCATGCGACAGTACAGCGGATTTGGAAGTGCAGAAGAAACCAACAATAGATTTCGATTCTTGTTAGAGCATGGACAAACTGGGCTATCTCTGGCCTTTGATCTTCCAACGCAAACTGGGAGAGATTCGGACAATCCATACTCACAGGGCGAAGTTGGAAGGACGGGTGTCGCAATCAGTTCAATAGACAACATGATGACATGTTTCCAAAATATACCCCTAGATAAAGTTAGTACTTCCATGACAATTAATTCGACTGCTTCAACTTTATTGTCCTTATACATCGTTGTTGCAGAATCGCAGGGCGTCTCATCTAATAATCTAAGGGGTACGACGCAAAATGATATCTTGAAGGAGTATATAGCTCGCAATACGTATATTTATCCTCCAAGAGAGTCGATGAGAATCATTGGAGATATGATTCAGTTTTGCTCAAAACATGTTCCGCAGTGGTATCCGATAAGCATCTCTGGATATCATATGCGGGAGGCGGGTTCGAATGCTATTCAAGAGTTAGCTTTTACATTCGCCAATGCAATAGAGTACATCAATACATGTGTATCAAGAGGGCTAAAGGTTGACGAATTTGCCCCACGTTTATCGTTCTTTTTCTGCTGCACTATGGAATTGTTTGAAGAGATTGCCAAATTTCGAGCAGCTCGTCGTATCTATGCAAAAATTATGAAAGAAAGGTTCGGAGCAAAAAGCGATAAATCTACTCATCTGCGATTTCATGTACAGACAAGTGGAGAATCTCTCACAGCACAGCAAGTAGATAATAACGTAGTGAGAGTCACACTAGAAGCATTGTCGGCAGTATTAGGAGGATGTCAATCTTTACACACAAACTCTAGAGACGAGGCTTTGGCACTTCCAACTGAAGAGTCAGTTAAGGTAGCCCTAAGGACTCAACAAATCATAGCAAATGAGACCGGTGTAACAAAGACTGTTGACCCTCTTTCAGGGTCTTATTATATTGAATATCTGACATCTGAAATAGAAGAAGGAGTCGAGAAATATCTCAAAAATATTGAAAAGATTGGAGGATCTCTAGCAGCAATCGAAACTGGTTTCTTTCAAGAAGAAATAAGACGAAATGCCTACCAATTGAAGAAAGAAATTGACTATAATGATCGCATAATTGTAGGAGTAAACAAATTTCAAGATCAAAATGATGTAGAACCAAAATTAAATACAATAGATCCTGAAATAGAGATACGTCAAGTGAAAAAATTAAAAGAATTTAAGAAAAGCAGAGATCAAACAAAAGTAAACTCTGAATTAAGCAAGTTGCAAAGATTTGCTGAAAAAGAAGATGAGAACCTTATGCCACATATTATTTCTGCAGTTAAAGCACACGTAACCCTAGGAGAGATAAGCGATGTTTTTGTCGATATATTTGGACGATATGAACCTAAATTCTCTTTTTGATGGTGATTTGAAATGAGAGTTGATCATGTAGCTATAGCGGTAAATAGTATAAGTGAAGCGCTAAAGAACTATGAAAGGATTCTAAAAATTGATAAAATTGACATTGAGGAGGTTCCTACGGAAAGAGTCAAGGTTGCAATATTGAAGTTGGAAGATACGCGAATAGAATTGATGGAACCAACGGCTGATGACAGTCCTATTAAAAAATTCTTGACAGATCGTGGTGAAGGCATACATCATGTGGCAATCACTGCAGATGATATTGACAATGATGTCGAGAGGGCAATTGCAAATGGGACTAGGATGATTGGCAACATTCGAACTGGTTCTTATGGGCGTAAAATAACTTTCATCCATCCAAAATCTATGAATGGTGTTTTGACAGAATTCTGTCAAGCTCCACGTGAGAACAAAGAATAGTAACATTAAATATTCTTTTTTTATCTCAATCATAATTCAGAATTAATCTACATCTACCAATCGTAATTCAGGCAAGAGTTCAGATTGGCAAGTTGAATTTCACGAAACTAGTTTGGATATAAACATCCCAGTAAATTCGTCAGTATGCATGTTACCTCCTATATCAATTGTTTTTAGGTTCTGTTCAAGGAGACTTATCAGCGTTTTTTCTATTTTTATTCCCAACTCGATAAGTCGATTTTCTTCGTTATTCTTGTTCTTACTGGCCAACCATTCAAACATCATCTTTATGGACAGGAACATCGATGAAGGATTTGCAATGTTCTTGTTTGCTATATCGAATGCAGCTCCGTGAACAGGTTCAAATATGGCGAATTTTTTTCCAATGTTTCCAGCAGGTGCTAATCCCAAGCCTCCAACAACTTGAGCAGCCTCGTCTGAGAGGATATCTCCAAACAGATTAGTTGTCAAGAGCACATCATATTTCTCAGGATTTCTAATCAAATTCATCGCACATGCATCAACATAAGATTCACTAAACTCGACGTCAGGGAATTTTCTTGCAACTTCCTTACTAATTTTAGAAAACATGGTATCTCCAACTCTCATAACATTTGATTTGTGAACACAAACTACTCTTTTCTTAGTGTCTCTTCTCAAGGCCTCTTCACAGGCATACTCTGCAATTTTTCTTGACGCCTCTGCGGTTGTTAGTCTTAAGCCTATGACTGCTTCCTCTCCAATCGGAAATTCCCATCCCAAATAAAGATCTTCGGTGTTTTCTCTGACAACTACTAAATCAACCGATGGATGAAGAGATTTCACATTTGGATATGATTTTGCCGGTCTAATATTGGCATATAGATCGAAATAACGCCTTAGTACTAGTATTACATCTGCCGCATGTTCCCCTACAGGTGCCTTGAGACAAACATCTGATTTTTTTATGCTCTCAAATGAAAAATCCGGAAGTGCCTTATTGTACTTTACCAATGCATTATCTCCTGCCTCTACATTAACTATATCAAACTTTATGCCGGAGTATTCACTAATACTGTCAAGTAACATTTGACCTGAGTTAGCAAGATCAGGACCAATTCCGTCGCCATTAACCAATGAAATACTGTATTTCGTCAATACTCATGACCTTGAGCTAGATAGATTTTAATTTTTTGAATAAAGCACTTTTCTCAACATGAGTTTGTTTACTGCGTCTATCATTGCTTCTACCGATGCAACCACCACGTCTTCGCCTGATTTTCTGGAAGATACAACGTTACCATCTAGATCCTCCGCCTTTATAGTAACTTCAGCCATTGCGTCTGATCCCCCTGTTATAGATCCAAGTCTATATTCTCTTATGCGAATATTTGCCATATCTACTGCAATTTTTTGTATAGCTTTAAGTGCTGCATCGACAGGACCAACCCCGGTTTCTGACGCAACCAAGTCTTTCCCATGGGTATTCAATCTTATAACTGCCGTAGGAATGATATTCATGCCAGTAATAATATGAAAATCGTAAAGTTTGAATTTCTCCTCGAATTTAGAATTACCCATTACTTCGCTTGCAATTGACAAAAGTTGTGAAGTAGTAATAGACTTGCCCTTATCTGCGATGTCCTTCTGCTTTTCAATTATTTTATGTAATTGTTCCTCTGTAGGTTCGATTCCAAAATCAGTCAAAATTGCACGAATTCCATGAGTTCCTGCATGCTTTCCTGCCTGAAGCCATCTTTTTCTACCAACCAACTCGGGACTTATTGGTTCGTATGTAAGTGGATTATTTATGATTCCATGAGTATGAATTCCTGATTCGTGACCAAAAGCGTTTTCTCCGATAATGGCCTTGTTTGGTTGAACTATAATGCCCATTGTATTTGAAACAAACTTTGAAATTTCATACAACAAATTTACTTTTATACAATGTCTTTTAGAATAGAGACACTGCAAAGCCATAACAAATTCTTCCAATGAAGCATTTCCTGCTCTTTCACCAATTCCGTTAATGGTAACATGTGCACAAGATGCACCTGCATTTATTGCCGCTATAGAATTCGCAACGGCAAGGCCAAAATCATTATGACAATGTACACTAATTGGAGTGTTCATTTTTGATCTTATTTCCTGAACGAGCGAAGTAAAATACTCGGGTGTCGAATATCCAACGGTATCTGGAATATCTATTCTATCTGCCCCCGAATCAGTTACTGCCTTAAAGACATCAATAAGAAATTTTCTATCAGATCTTGTTGCGTCTTCCGCGGAAAATTCGACTTTTAATCCATGCGACTTTGCATATTCTACAGCCCATAGCGCTTTTTCCAAAACCTGCTCCCGCGACATTTTTAGTTTGTATTGCATATGAATATCAGAAGTAGCAATAAATGTATGAACATAATCTACACCGCAATCTATAGCTGAATCTATGTCTGATTGAACAGTTCTAGCCAAGGCACACACTTCTGTGTCCAGTTTGTGTCTTACAATGCTCTTTATCCCTTCCTTTTCACCGTCAGATACCACTGGAAATCCAGCTTCGATTGTATCTACACCCAGTTCAGATAGTTTTATTGCAATGTTGAGTTTTTGTTCTGGTGTTATAGAAACACCTGGTGTCTGCTCACCATCTCTTAATGTTGTATCAAATATCCTTACCTTTTGAGATTCCATGAATTACTCTCCTCTCTGAAGAGCGGATACACCCGTCCGAGCCATTTCTACTATATCATATTGTATGATTAGATTCTTAAATGCATCTATTTTATCTGGAGTTCCAATTACTTCCACGGTCACAGACTCCTTTCCTATATCCAAGATATTTGCTCTAAAGACGTTGGCAAAATTGATGATTTCATTTCTATTTGTAAAGTCTTTGGCTCTTATCTTTATCAAGGCTAACTCTCTATAGACAGTATTATTGATGTCAAGGACCTCTACTTCAACAATATCAATAAGTTTTCTCAATTGTTTAACTAGTTGATCGAGAATTGCTTCGTCTGTCCTTGTTGTTATTGTCATTCTAGACAAGTCTGGTTTTTCGGTAATCCCTACTGTAATACTCTCTATATTGAAATTTCTAGCACGAAAGAGATTGGTAATGCGAAATAACACACCTGGTTTGTTTTCTACTAGCGATGAAATGATATACAGTGGTTTAGTTTTGAATTCTTTAGAGCTCATGTGCTATGCACCTGTAATCATATCCTTAAGTCCGGTACCGGGAGCAACAAATGGATATACGTCTTCTTCGGGATCGATCCTAATGTCAATTACAGTTGCAACCTCTGTTTTAAGTGCGCTTTTTATTGCTTTTTCTAGCTCGTCCATTGATTGGACGCTAAAGCCGCTCGCTCCATATGCTTCTGCAATCTTGACATAATCAGGACAACTTTTTTGATGTACCCCCATATATCGTCTATCATAAAAAGTTCTCTGCCACTGTGCAACCATACCCAACATATCATTGTTCAACAAGAATACTATTACCGGTAAATTCTCTAATACAGAAACTGCCAATGAATTTTCAGTCATGTTAAATGAACCGTCACCAGCAACGTCTACAACATGGACATCTGGTCTAGCAGCCTTTGCCCCTATTGATGCGGGAAATCCAAATCCCATTGTTCCCAATCCAGTGGAGCTAAAGAAGGTCCCAGGGGAGATAACATCAAAGTGCAATGAAGTCCACATTTGACACTGTCCTACTTCCGTTGTTACTATCGATTCAGCAGGCAATAGCTCTCTTAATTTTTTCAGTGCTTTTCTGGCAGTCACCTCTCTAGGGTAATCTTTGATATTTTGTGAAAAATAATCTATTAGCTCTCTTCTTCTTTTAAGCCAAGGGTTCTCGGCGTTCTTCTTGACAGCCACTTTTGTTAACATTTTAGCCATTGTTCTAAGTGCTGACTTTACATCACCAACGATGGCAATGTCTACTGATTTGTTTTTACCTATTTCAGCTGGGTCTATATCAAGATGTATGATATTCATTCCTTTACCAAATTCATCAAACCTTCCTACAGAACGATCTGAAAATCTAGCGCCTACAGCAAGTATGCAATCTGCTTCAAGTATGATCCTGTTAGCTTCTGCGTGTCCATGCATCCCTATTGGGCCCATTGCCAGAGGGTGGTTTTCAGGAAAAGCTCCCTTTCCCTTGAATGTAGTAACAACAGGCGCCATAATTAATTCAGCTACTGCCTGAAGTTCTGAGAAAGCTCCGGACAAAATAACTCCACCGCCTGCCATGATGATTGGCTGCTGTGCAGAAACTAAGAGTTCAACTGCTTTTCCAACATTAGATAGGTCAGGATCAACTATTGGTTTGTATCCCCTCACTTTAATGAGATCTGGAAATGGTATTTCAGTAACATCTTGCTGTACATCTTTTGGAATGTCAATTAGAACTGGTCCTGGTCTACCACTTTCTGCGATATAGAATGACTTTTTTACAACTTCCGGGATTTCAGTTGCGTTTCTGGGCTGAAAAGCATATTTTGTGCATGGATTAGCAACACCAATAATATCTGTTTCTTGAAATGCATCTTTTCCTATCATATTCATTGGCACTTGACCAGTTATCGCAATTAGAGGAGAAGAATCTGCATAAGCTGTGGCTATACCGGTAATTAGGTTTGTTGCACCAGGCCCAGATGTTGCTAGACATACTCCAGCTTTCCTTTTTATTCTGGCATAACCATCAGCCATATGAGCAGCAGACTGTTCATGTCTGACCAAAACGTGCCTAAATTTAGCGTCAACCAATGCATCATAAATTGGCAAATTTGCCCCACCTGGAAGTCCAAAAACTATGTCAACACCCTCTTTTTCCAGGGAATTCATAAGTGCTTTTGCACCACTCATTTCAGACATTGTACGAATATTCATTGATACTTCGTATATATACTCGTTGTCAATTCATCAAGAGATATAGGATGAGTTATCCATCTAGGCTTTCCGAATAAACGAACGAAGATATTTATCACCATATTCTGAAATTCAGGTTTCTTGTAAAGATTAAAGTACACATTAATAGTTCCTTTTAACCACATGAGTTCAGGAAACAAGAACCATCAATTTTTTAATGATAGCAAGTATGTCGCACTTTCTCAGGATTTTTTTAAGAAATACATTTCTAAAGGAAATACTATCGGATTAGGGAGCGGAAGCACAGTAGAGAAAATTGTCCGAAATTTTGGATTATTAGAATATAAAGATACTTTGGAATTTGTTGTTACGTCTCTTCAAATAAGAATCGTTTCTGAATCCATAGGGTTAAAGATAATTGATCAAAAAGATGGACATATTGATGTTGTCTTGGATGGAGCTGATCAGATAGATTCCGGTTTCAACATGATAAAGGGTGGTGGTGGAGCTCTACTGAAGGAGAAGATATTAATTTCGTCGGCAAAAAAATTTGTAGTTTTCGCTCAGGCTAACAAATTTGTAGACAAATTTAGCATGGCGATTCCTATAGAGGTTACTCCATTTGGAAGAATCTTTGTTATGAGGGAGCTAGAGAAAATTGGAGCTTTACCAAGGATGCGTATGTTAGATAAAGGCTATCCATTCGTAACCGAAAATGGCAATATAATTTACGATACTTTATTACCAAAATACGATAACATTAAGGAGATTGAAAGGGACCTGAAAAATATTCCGGGCGTTATTGAAGTAGGACTATTTACGAATCATGCTGATTGTTATTATAAGATAGATAGCGAAAACGATTTTGAATCAATAATGCCTAAACAGTAGAAGTGTATCAACTGAATGATCATTAAATTGGACTTCTAGTGCACTGTAGTATTGATCTTAGCGATACCACTAATTATAACCGAATCAGACAAATTTTTCATATCTTCTTTCAGCTGATATTGCAAAGTCAAAAGGATTTAATGAAATTCCGCAATTCTTGCACGTACTGTTTATCGGCTTTAACATATCACGGACAGATTTCAGGTTTGAAATTCTATTGTTTAAGCTCCCGCATTTGTTGCAAACCAATTCAATATTGTAATATGACAATATGAAATTACATACAGAACCAAATATCTAATGTTAGGTTAATTAGTTATGACTAGAGAAACTAATTCATGTAACAATTTTTTACACACAATAGACTACTTTTTTGAATATTTTCCAGGCTTTCTTGAAAAGATGCTCTTACAACCCTCACAGCAGAAATAGTACTTCCTGCCATTATACTCATGAATGGTCGCTAGGTCCTCATCCATTTCTATTCCACATACAGGATCAACTGGCATTAAGTTGTAGTATATTGTGTTTCTATTTATACTGTGTTCCCCAAAAGCATTCACTGTATTTGAGTTCAATATTGGACATAAAATAATCTTTAAAGAAAAGTTTATGAATTCTTAAATCATAGTGTCTGTCACGTATATTTTCGTAATAATTTTAAAATATTTATTGAGAAAGGCATAAATAATTTAATAACATAAAATTTTCGTTGATAGGTGAGACACAGCTCCGCGCAAGGAGAACAAGAATCAAAATTTTACAAGCGATTGCTGATAGCAACGGGGCGGCAGGCTTTTCTGAAATAAAATACGCCACAGACTTGTCCACAGGTTCCATATACTACCATCTCGGAAGAATGGTTCGATATGTCATAAAAAAATCGAAGCAGTACCATATAACAAATGAAGGTATAGAATTATTACGTGAGCACAACGCAGCGAGTACAATGAAATAGACATTTACTTTATTACAGCCAAATTTTTATTCGTAATAGGCGGATTTTTTATCCTATCTTGTCATTGTCCCACACGGAGACGAAATTAAAAAGCAAATTAAAGAAAGTAGTTAGTAAATATCTTGATAACTCGTTACTCTTGTCCGGTGGGTTAGATAGTAGTATATTGTGCTATTTGATGAGGCCCAAATTGAGCATTGTGACATCTTTGAGTGTAGATTCACAAGATCTAAAGTATGCAAAGAATGTCGCAAAAAAATATAGTGATAATCATGTTGAATGCATTGTCGATTTTGATGACATTGTTAGGATAGTTCCTAACATAGTAAAGACATTCAAAACTTTTGATCCACTTGAAATAAGAAATTCCGCAGTTATTTTCTTTGGACTAAGGCAGGCCAAGCAGAGCGGTTTTGGAAGTATAGTTACTGGAGATGGGGCGGACGAATTATTTGCAGGATATAATTATTTTCAAAGATATTTCGCAGATCTAAAAAAACTACAGGCGATTTTAGAAGACCTATGGAAAATAATGCGATTTTCATCAATAAAAATAGGAGAAACACTGGGAATAAGAGTAAATACTCCATATTTGGAAAAGCCTCTCTATGACTTGGCTACTTCAATCGACATCTATGAAAAGGTAGGCGAACATGAGGACAAAAAGTGGGGAAAATTCATTTTAAGAAAGGCGTATGAAATGGAACTTGGCTCAATTGTATGGAGAAAGAAGATGGCATTGGAGGAAGGTTCTGGGTTTGATCAAATTTCAAATAAATTTGGAGGTCTGATCGATGATGAAGTATATGCAAAGGAATCAAAAATTGCCGCACTTGATAAGGTGATAGTACGAGATAAGGAGCATCTCTATTATTATAGAATTTACAAATCATTTTTTGGATGTCCTCTAAAGGAGACATGCAATTCACCTAGGTGTTCATTCTGTAGTGCGTGCTTAACGTACCCCAAATATTGCTATACATGCGGAGCTTTTCCCCCTGTCTGAATTCCTTCTGTACACACTTCAAACCGTAAACGTCTAAATATCTTTTTTTTAGGAAATAATCTATGGCTGGTATGGGAAGCAATCCATTTAAAAAATGCATAAACCCCTCATGTAACCTCACATATGAAATCAATAACAATATACTCATCTGCAAATGCGGCTCATTTTTGGATATTATTTATCAATATAATTTTACGCGGGAATTAATCCAAGTATTCTACCAACGTAGAAACCATGGTGAAAATATTTACAACGAAAGTGGAGTATGGAGATTTCGAGAACTAATCAATTTTGCCCATTTGGATACAGAAAATTTTCAACAATGCTCAAAGATCCTGGTTTCACTTGATGGGTCTGAAGGGAGGCAATCCAAGCCTTACAAAATGAAAAAAGTATCAGAATATTCACTAATTGATTACGATTCGCTTCTATTACAACCAGAAGGTTACAACCCCAGTGGCTCTTTTAAAGATAATGGAATGTCAACCGCTGTAACTCATGCCAAAATGATAAACATGAATAGAATCATCTGTGCCTCCACTGGAAATACTTCAGCATCTGCTGCAATGTATGCCGCAAATGAGAATATTGAATGTGAAGTTTTTGTACCAAAGGGAGAGATTGCACCCGGCAAACTTGGTCAAGCATTCCAATTTGGCGCACAAGTAATTGAAGTTGATGGCAATTTTGACGATGCTTTATCATATTCATTGAATGAAGCACAGCAATTAGGTGCGTATACGGTAAACTCTATTAATCCATTTAGGATTGAAGGACAAAAAACAATATTATATAGAGCTCTAGAATACCTGGATTGGAATCCACCTGATTGGATCGTTTATCCGGGCGGTGCCTTAGGAAACACTTCTAGTTGCGGAAAGGCCCTAATCGAACTATACAATCTGGGTTGGATAAAAAAAATTCCAAGATTGCTGGTGGTAAATGCAGAAGGAGCAAACACATTGTATGAATTAACAAATGGTTTGTTTGGAGGCAAGAAACTAACTTGGAATAATGGGAGGCCAGACATGAATTTGATTAAAGAATACTATATTGAAAAAGACAAGAAGGGTATCAAACCACATACCAAAGCTACCGCAATACAAATAGGCAAACCGGCTAATTTGATCAAGGCATTAAGATCTATGCACTTTACTAATGGTATAGTTACGCAAGTTTCCGATAAGGAAATGAGTGATGGAATGGCCTTAGTTGGGTTGAATGGTTTTGACTGTGAGATGGCCTCAGGTGCTGTGCCCGCAGGAATAAGGAAACTGAGGAAACAAGAGATAATAAAAAAGGACGATGTAGTAGTTGGAATATTGACTGGAAAACAAAAGGATCCCAGATTATCAATTGATTATCATTTGAATAAAAACAATACATTTTCCAAACCCCCAGTAGCAAAATAAGAATGTCTCACGATTTTTTATCACTAAATTACGAGAAAATAGTTCATCAAATAACTAAATTCATTTCAGAACAAGTAAAATCAAGAAAGAAAAATGGTGTGGTTATAGGATTGAGTGGTGGTCTTGATTCTTCTGTGTGCCTTGTACTAGCTTGCAAAGCACTGGGAAGGAATAGAATGTTTGGTCTTATCATGCCAGAAAGAGGACAAACACCTCAAAAAGACATTATCAATGCTTATGATCTAGCACACAAGTTGAGAATTAAGTATAAGGAAATTCATTTTGAACACGCAAAAAAAATATTGCTAAGCGACCTGCCAAATGACAAACTCTCTGGCGGGAATCTATCAGCAAGACTTAGAATGGCCCTTCTATACCACTATGCGGGCAAGAACAATCTATTGGTACTAGGAACCTCAGATAAAAGTGAACTGATGATTGGTTATTTTACAAAATTTGGCGATGGCGGATCTGATATACTTCCCCTTGGTGGATTGTACAAGAGTCAAGTAAAGATATTGGGAAAAAAATTGGGACTTTCTGAACATATTATTAATCAGCCAAGCAGCCCCAGGTTTTGGAAGGGACATGTAGCAGAAAAAGAACTTGGGCTCACATATCATGAGATAGATACAATTTTACGATATTATCTTGAAAATAATTTGGCTAGCTGTAATTTGAGCAAAAAGAAGAAAAAATTGGTAACTGATATGGTTAGAAAATCTCGACACAAGAGGGAACTGATACCAGTTTGCAACCCGACATAGTTTGACTTTTATACTGTTTAAAACATTTGAATAAGGTTGCCAATATCTATTAGTCAGTTAAAGATTATTTCCATCGTTGCAACTGTTGTAGGGATTTACGGACTTGTGGTATTTATACAGATAAATTCCCCGATATTTCTGTTCACTTCAATTGCTAATTTGGGCCTTGCAGCTTTTTTTTGGTATAAGTATACAAAAAAAAATAAGCAACCTTTGTCCAAAAAAGGCAATAAGACATAGTACTTACATATCTAAGGAAGGAACAGTATCAGTAGGGCCATTGACGCAAGTGAAGCAAGAAGTATGATTGTTGCCTTCCACATTGCTTTGGAGGCCTTTTCGCCAATATCCCATATTCCTCCTCCTCCATATGTGCTTTTTATTCTCGAGTAGCTGTAAACTTTATCGAAGTCAGCTGATGGTGTCCAGGAAAAATCATATTTGGGTGTACTCTTTCTAATGGTAATTGACTCGTCATAATTTTTTTTACCATTTGCGTCAGACAACACTTCATATGCTTCGACTATTCTCATGAATTTTTCCTTGGATCCTTCGTCCTTATTCTTGTCCGGATGATACTTCAGTGCAAGTGTCCTGAATGATTTCCTAATTTCATCTAATGAAGCATTCTTGTTCAGTTCAAGGGCTCTGTAGTAATCATCCACATGTTATTTGACAAATATCAAATAAATAATCATTTCACATTTTCAGCGAGAGTTTTAGGAACTTTGATAGCAAATGTCCTGATACTCGTTATAGCGGTTCAAAATTTTACCTCTAAATATGATAGCAAGCATCATATACACGGACAAAATATCATTAATTATTTATGAGTGCGGAAAATCCTGATACGAAATTCATTGTTCCCGTTAAAGGGGTGGAGAAAAGTATCAAGTTGGATGACAGGGCTAAAAAAGAATTACAATCTATCGGAATGATGGATGAAAAAGGCAAATTGAAATTAAAGGGTGTAAGTCCTAAAATGTTAAAGCGAATGAAGCTTGAGGCTGTTGATTGTCCTGTTTTTGAAAAGGAATTGGGATTCATACAGTGCTATGTATGCAGTAACTTCCATAGTAGAACTATGGGTAAAGTCTATTGTAAAGGAGAACCATTAACGTAACATTACAAAAAAAATCTTGTAGTAATGCGACTTGACAAAAGAAATAGGGATAACAGTAAAAAAATCGCTTGATTTCAGTGATTGGTATACTCAATGCGTACTCAAATCAGGTATAGCAGATTATTCACCTAGTAAAGGTTTCATTATCCTTCGTCCATATGGCTATGCAATATGGGAAATTATTAGAGAGATATTAGACGAAGAATTAAAGAAAACAGGACATAAGAATGGTTTTCTCCCAGTGTTAATACCGGAAAGTCTCCTTACTAAAGAGAAGGATCATTTTGATGGATTTTTGCCAGAAGTTTTTTGGGTTACGAAATCAGGTGATTGCGATCTCGGTGAAAAATTGGCAGTCAGACCAACTTCAGAAACTCTTGCTTATTCTATGTTCTCAAAATGGATATCGAGTTATAGAGATTTACCACTAAAATTAAATTTTTGGAATAGTGCTTTGAGAGCTGAAATAAAATCTACCAAACCGTTAATTAGAAATTCAGAATTTCTTTGGCAGGAGGGACATACAGCTCATACTGATGAAAATGAGGCTAACAAAGAGGTTAGCATGATACTTGATATTTATAAAATGTTGATAGAAGAATATCTAGCCATTCCGACCGTTTCGGGATTCAAGACTGACAAGGAGAAATTTGTTGGTGCAAAGTACACTACTTGTCTAGAATCAGCAATGGCGGATGGAAAGGCATTACAAATGGCTACATCCCATCATTTGGGTCAAAATTTTTCAAAACCGTTCGAGATAAAATTTCTAGATAAGGATACGGCAGAACACTACGTCTGGCAAACTTCCTGGGGAATTTCTTGGAGAGTAATTGGCGCCATAATAATGGTTCATGGAGATGATAAAGGTCTTATACTCCCACCCAAGATTTCGCCAACACAGGTCATCATTGTTCCTATTTATAAGGATGAAAGCAAGACAGTCGTCAAACAAAAGGCATATGAATTAGAGCAAAAACTAAAAGATTCTCTGATTCGTGTTCAGACAGATGACAGAGACGAGTTTACCTCAGGTTGGAAATTTAATGATTGGGAGATGAAAGGAGTGCCTCTAAGAGCTAATATTGGACTTCGAGACATACAAGAAAATCAAGTCGAATTGATAAGGAGAGATACTAAGGAAAGATTTTATGTCAAAGAAAAAGAACTTGTTAACCAAACCTTGTCCATTTTAGAGAAAATACAGTCAAACATGTTTGATCGTGCAAATAACCTTCTTCAAGAAAAAACAAGATCTGCGGCAACTTTGGAAGAACTACTCTCAGTACTTGACACAACTGGGGGCTTTGTATTGTGTAGCTGGTGTGGAAAGAGGGAATGTGAGGACCTTGTTAAGGAAAAAACAACGGCCGATATCAGAATAGTCCCATTTAATCCTAAAAATAATATTTCATCATGCATTGGATGTGGAAACCAAGAAACGATCGACGTATATTTTGGTAGAGCATATTAGGAAAGAGATTAAAGTTCTGAGAAGAATTGAATATTGAAGAATTATTTTCATTTTATGACGATTTTGGATATCTAGGCATCTTACTAATTAGTTTCGTTGGTAGCATCATTGTCTTTGTTCCTGTCCCATATTTTCCGGTGTTGATTACAGCAACATTTAATGAAAACTTGAATCCTACACTGATTGCACTCTCAAGTGCAATAGGCGCAGTGATAGCAAAATTGATTATTTTTTATGCCAGTTATTATGGTAGAAATATTCTCAGTTCAAAAATTAAGGGAAAAATGGTTCCTCTACAGAGATTACTTGCTAGGTATGGCGCTATAGGTGCATTTGTTGCAGCCGTTAGCCCGATACCAGATGATATCGTGTATATTCCATTAGGTCTTGCTAAATATAGTCCATGGAAATTTGCAACAGCGACATTCCTCGGAAAGTTTGTATTAAATGAAATTTTCGTTTTGGGAGCTATCTATTTAGGAAAGCCCTTTGTAAACAACCTTATGTCTAATTCAACAAATATAGATTACCTTATCATAGTAACTATTGCTAGTATAGCAGCTTTGGGAGTAATAATTTATTTCGCCTTGAAAATAGACTGGGCGAAAATTATCGGACACTGGTTTCCATGGACTTTGGACAAGGACCAAGGGAATGGCAAATAGTAACTACTGTATTTTTTTCTATCTCAATCAATGGTGAAAGACGAAATCTTTGATTTTCTAATTGTATGAATCTGCAACATCGCATTGAAACTCCTTGACAGTTAAGTTTCAACAACTGAGTTGTTAATTGATTACTGTTTTCATTTTGAAATATTTCCCTTACTTGATAAGTTGAAGATAAAATGGAGCTTGAAATTCAAAACAAAATAACAGCTTTCAAATATTTTGTTCATTTTTCTTGCTTAGGCGCAAATGTGTTATACCTAGGAAAGTTATCTGGAAGAGCATTGCAATAACTACTGACATTGATATACCATCGGTTCCATATTGTTTTCCAAGAATAACAATAAGAATAATCTGCGTAACTTGATAGGTTATAGAAGAAAAAAGTACGTAGCGGGTTAGTTTCATTGCCAAGAATTTTGAGTTAAGCATACTCGTAATCATCATTGGAATGATCCCAAAAGTCAGAATTCTTATGGAATTTAGTGAATTAATATAGTTTGGAAAGAAGACTTGGAGAATTACGGGAGCTAAAACGAATACTAGTATGGTTATAATTACAGAAAGGGCTATTCCATACAGTCGTAGTCTGTTTCTTTTGCTTCCACTTGATTCTTCAGGTATTAAATATTGATAGAAGCTGACTGAAATCATACTGAAAAACATCAAGAACTGAAATCCCAATTGATAATAACCCAGAATTGTATATCCGTAAATAGGAGCAATAATTAATTTATCAAAATACAACAACAATGCGTTGGAGAGATTATAAGAATATAGATGCAATGATGTTTTAAATTCCTTTGCAATCTTATCAAAGTTTTTACTAAATTGTGGAATAGTCTTAAAGTAAGTAATGCTAAAAGCAAAGAAAGAGATTATGAAACCTATAATAATTCCTTGAAGTCCAAAAAAACTATACAGTATTATTGACAAAACAAGTTGTGATCCCCTCGAGCCAATTATATTGATTGCATATTTCCTGTATAACTTTCTACTCAACAGCTCATAGGATGACATCATCCAAAAAGCCATTCCCATCACAAACAATCCAAGTAACCAGTTAAAGAGCGAGGCGATTATGGCACAAACCGTAGCAGAAATTAGGATCACCTGATTAGCCTGTACATCTATTTTCTTGTGGCCTTGAGGTACTAGGGTTGTTACCGCCGTATTGAGACCAAGTAACGAGACGCTAGATGCCAAGGAACCAATTGCTATGACATAATTTATTTGTCCATATTCATGAACATCCTGGAACATGGCCAACAAGAGCCAGAAAATTCCAGTAAGGGTTGCTCCAACAAAATTACCAACAGTTATGTAGATTAATCCTTCATGATGACGAACCGATTTGAATATCTTGTCTCATCTCCAATATGTCAATTATTACGGGTATAATTTGAATCATTGTAGAATATATCCAATCTGCATTTCTCACCGTGTCTACGCTTTTTTTTCAGTGGATTTTGAAATCATGTTAAACCATGCCCTTGTTTCACTTTTAGCGATATAGCAACTTATTCCCGATAGAAATGAATTTAACAGTTTTTTTTCTTCTTCCAATAATTCAAATGCGGTCTTTCCATTAATTGAAATGTATTTTAGTAATTCGGCATACGGTGGAAAAATAAAAGCGTCATCACTATTTTCAACAGCAAGATCAAGCGCAGTGGTAGTATCGAGTTGAATGAATTCATTACCTTCCCTTTTGAGAAAGTACAGTTTATCTACTTTGGTATCCTTTTTTATTTTTGCATCTTGCAGAATTGAATTGATACTATATTTTGGGGGTCTTATCATAGATTGACCAATAGTATTTATGGTAAAAATAGGTACGTTTAGCTTTGCTAATTTGTGCATAAAAGCTCGACCTGTTTTCGAATGAACTAGACTTCGAAGCCTCAAACTGCGATCAGTATCCCGAGAATTAGAAACACTAACAGCAGTTTTAAAAGTATGGGAGCTGATAGTCATAGGTTTCGGAAAACACAAGGCCACATTGGGCAACCTAATTATTGTCATATCATCTGATAGAAAAGAAAATCCCTTTTTGACGCATTTCAAAACAGTTGTCGTTTTTCCGGTATCCGGTGGAGCAGACATGAGTAATCCGGAAGCATTCTTGTCCAGACATGCAGAGTGCAATAATATGAATCCCCTTGATATGAAAAGAAATCGAAGCAATGGTTCGACTAGATTAACATAGAGTACATGCTTGGAGTTGGATATCAATTTGTTGATAGTTACTTCAATTCTCTCTCCAAATTCAATACTGAATTGAGCACCGGCTGAACCAAAATGTTCTGTATAGAGTATCTTGTGCGTATTATTTGATCTGTCTTCTATTATTTTTCTTGTAAATCTCAGTCCCCCTTGTAATGAATCAGAAGTCTTTATACTAAGATCTGATTTTTCGAATTCTTTTGACTTGAAGTACTCTAATTCGTACAAAATCACATCTGATTCAACTTTTATTATGTCATGAATATTATAGTAATACAACTGAATTTAAATAGATATATCAAACTTGAGCACTATATTAAAGTTATAGCAGTTACTATCTAGATTTAGTAAAAGATCTTAATTTTGACATCTCAAATTGTAAAGATTCAGGATAATTGTTATAGAAAAATTGATTATTATTAATAAAGATAGTTACGATTCAATACTAAAAAAGAGTCTTATGTTCAATACTTTGAATACCTAATTTAGGTAGAAATTATGGTTTTGTATTAATATCTTGTTTTCAGCTATCAAGACGTGTATTTTGTAAAAGGGCTACTTACTAGTCATAAAATTAAATCATATAGAGTATCCAAGCCGTTCATAGTCTTCCTAGTTTTTATGATAATTTATGATATATTGGCGGTGACTCTTTTCAAATGAAGAAAAATTTAAGCAACAGAATTTTACTTGCGTATTTCATACTTGCAATATTATTCTCATTTAACCTTTCTATACCACAATTAGTGCAAAACTCAGAAGCATATCCATCAGTCTATGTTTCAGAGATTGCAGCTAAAGATAATCCGTTTTACAAATCATCTGGAGCCGACCAAATCATTTATGACTATTTCCCTACCACTGAGAAGAAAGTATCTAACTCCAATACTAATGATATGATTAACCAATTGATAGATAGTTTGATCCAGGAAAAGGTTGCAAAACCAGAAATATGTGGAGACGGTCAGGATAACGATGGAAACGGACAGATTGATGAATACTGTGATGTAAGCAATATTCCACCACAGGATGATAATCAATCCCCTCAAGTAGAACCTGAACAGGAAATATGTGGAGACGGTCAGGATAACGATGGAAACGGACAGATTGATGAATACTGTGATGTAAGCAATATTCCACCACAGGATGATAATCAATCCCCACAAGTAGAACCTGAACAGGAAATATGTGGAGACGGTCAGGATAACGATGGAAACGGACAGATTGATGAATACTGTGATGTAAGCAATATTCCTCTAGATGTCGAACAGTCAAGTGATGACAATAATCAGAAGGATGACAGCCAGTCAACTGATGAAAAAAAAAACTTTGACAAATTTGGAGTAAGTAAAATCTATCCAACAAAGAAGGACGGGGAACAATGGTATCTCAAATCAAATCCCGACAGCGACACTAGGTTTTCACCTCAGACTACATTGACAAAGAATCCTGATGGTTCATTTAAGATAAAATCAATTAAAGTAAGAATGGGTGTATTTACCTCTTCTGGATTTCATCCTGAAGAAATTAAGACGTTAAATCACGACAAAATTGCCTTAGCAGGATACATGCAATCTCCAAACGATTGGAAAGATGTAGAGATAACAGGATATGTTAAGCTTAACAGTGGTAATAATGACAATTTTGTGTGGTATGCCAGAGGAGCAAGACACACTGGATATGGATCACCCCAAGGATGCGAGGGCGTTGCATATAAGGGCGACTTATTTTATGATGGCTCGACCAGATTCTCAAAAGAACAATGGCACCCTGGAGGTTATGTCTTTGGAGAATTTGGAAAAAATATTGGACCTATCAAAGACAAGTGGGTGGGACTGAAGGTAATCATGTACAACATGGTCCAGGACGACAAAACTATGGTAAAATTAGAGCTATGGGTGGATAAAAACAATAATAATGATTGGACCAAGGCTGCTGAGAAAATAGACAAAGGTGGCTGGGGAAATACTGGTGGTGAATGCGGAGGAGAAGCTGATCAGATTATTACATGGGGCGGCCCAATTGCCACTTTCAGATGGGATGGCGCTACAGACGTAGATTTCAAGAAATTTAGCGTAAGGGAAATTGAACCTCTCAACTAGGTTAACCCTTTTTTGCAATACAATCATGTTTATGTTTATTGCAATAACAAAATTAATAAGAAAAATGAACTCTATATGTAGTGAATTACCCATAATGACGTTATTATCTAGTTATTCAGATAGGTGTCTATGAATGACCTTACAAGAACAAACTTCACGCTATTCAGAGCTTGAAAAAAGGAAATGGCTAGTAAGAGTTCTGATAGTAATTGCAGTGGGATGTGTTTTAGGGGCGAAAGTATATTTTACTATCTATCTTGTTGATCCGTTAGTAGGTATCTACAGTATTCTCACTAGTTTTGTTTTATTGTGTGTCCTAGTGCTTTCCTATTTTAAGTATAAGGACCCTTATTTGGATGCTAAAAACGTTGATATTTCAAATGGTCCTCTAATAAGTATAGTAGTACCAGCAAAAAATGAGGACAAGAATATTCGAAACTGCGTTCAATCATGTTTGAATCAAACGTATAGGAATAAGGAAATAATTGTTGTAAATGATGGTAGTACCGACGGGACTGGAGAAATTCTTGATGAAATGCGTAAAGAAAACCGCACAGACGATTTACGTATTTTGCATCTTTCTAAGAGCGTTGGAAAGAAAAAGGCTGTAGAAGCAGCAAGTGAGATAGCTCGGGGTGAAATTTATGCATTTATGGACAGTGATTGTGACATGGCAATTGACGCTGTAGAGAAAGCCGCTAAAATATTCTATAACGATAGAAAATTAGGTGCATTGACCTGTCATGGGACAGTTAGGAGTGCGCTACGCGGAAACACAATGGAAAAGTTTCAACAAGTGTACATAGATATATCTTGTAGATCAATTAAAGCTGCCGAGAGTTCATTTAATTCAGTAACATGCTGTTCTGGATCGCTCAGCTTTTACAGGCGAGTGGCAATTCAGGACTTTATTCACGAGTGGGCCAATGACAGATTTTTGGGTATGGATTTTAAATTCTGTACTGATAGGAGAATGACGGCGCATATTTTGGGCACTCGTACAACACTTGATACTTTACGTAATAAGAAACGTGAACATATGCCTATCTTGCAGACAGGCGACGATGATATTGAAACAATGAAAAAATCATTGGATCCTGATGCTGAATTTTCCAACCGTCCCATAAAATGGAATGTGGAATACTCAAACAGCATCAGAGTAAACGTGGGTGTGCCCAAAACATTCGGATCTCTAGCAAGACAACAAATACGTTGGAAGAAGAGCTTTATTCGCAGTCTTTTTGCAACTGGTGGAATATATTGGAAAAGACCTTCATTTATTGCGCTTTTATATTATATTCAAACTGCTATGAAGCTAATTAGACCATACGTTCTTTTTTACACTATAGCAATTTTGCCGATTAAAGGAGATTATATTTCAGTGTTATTCTGGATTGCAGGAGTAATGTTTACAGGAATGATTTATGCAGTAGAGTACAGGTTAAGAAACCCTGATGATGGGCTATGGCTGTATAGACCGCCCTTTACATTCATTACTACTTTCGTGTACACTTGGCTTCTGATATATTCGGCAATAACTATTAGAAATAAGAGTTGGAGATAATAAAAACCTGATTCTGCCCTTGGGCAACTCGACCATTCTCTTGCAAGTGATTCTTCATAATGACCTATATTAGTGCAATACTTGTTACCTTTATAATGATAGTAGGGTTTTCAGTGATTATGATGAAATTTACCGGATATTGGCCGTGTAAGATTGGTGAGGTACTTGAAATAAAGGATATTAGCTGCGGAAAAAACTTCCAACAAAATATGGATGTCATACTAAATTCAAGTCATATTACATTACCTTTCAATTTTCCACTACTATCTCTTCAAAATATCGTACTACGGTGATTTCAGATATCTTCGGTATTTTGAGTTTCTTTCCTTTTACCATATCCAAGATCATTGCGGGGAAATTTGCTCCCGCCAGGGTAGTGAATAAAGTACCACCTCCCAACCGTGGATTAACTTCAACTATTTGGAGGATACCTTCTTCTGATTCCTTCATCTGAATGCAACACGGTCCTCTTATTTTCAGATATTTTGCAACCGATTTGCACGTTTCAGAAATATTTTCATCCTTGACAATTTTACCCATGGTTGAGATTCCTGCCCTTGTCTGAAGTCTGATTCTAGGAACGGCAATTATTGGTTCACCTTCCAAGTTTGAGAGTACATCTATTGTATATTCGGTACCAGGTAAATATTGTTGAAAAATCAAGTCATCTTGTTTTGATAGAACATATTTCAAATCATTTTCATTATCTATTTTTACAATACCTTTGCTTCCTTTTCCATATCTTGGTTTTGCAATTAGTGGAAATCCCTCTATTTTCCTTGAGTCTAATGTAGTGAAAGGCAATTCGAATTTTTTCGAAAGATAATTAAAAGTCTGCATCTTGTCTCTGCATGTCTCCATAGTCTTTTCATCACTTACTACCGGTAATGCCCCTAATTTCAATAATTTTTCCTTGTACTTACTATAAGGGTAGATATCATACCCGGAAGATGGCATAAGAATACTAATCTTATGTTTTGCGATTATTTCAAATAGCCGAGTTAAATATAATTTGCTTTCTATTTCTGGTAACAGTTCATGAGCATCAGACATGTAAAATCCCGCTGAAACACGGTTTGTATCAGAACTAACGATCCTTACTGGATATTTTACCATTTTCAGAGATTTTATGGTGTTAATTGCAGCCGGTGCGGAAGCACCCGGAACCAAAATAGTGGAATTTGATAGCCCTTTCAAGCAGTATTCCTTATCCGAATTAAAATTTTGTTTAGTATCATATAAAAATTTTGAGAGATTTTCGGCTTGCTATTTGATTTAAGATTTCAAAACAAATTAAATATGCAACTAGATTATCAAAGGGTACTTGCTCGACCTAAAGAAAGACCATCATGTCCATAGCAACTATAATGATCATTCACCTCAGGAATTATCGATTGAAAAAGTAACAAGGTATGCAGAAAAGATTGAGTTAAGTACTTTGGCCTTTACAGAACATGTTAGAAAGACTTCTGATTGGATACCAAGATATTTGGAGGAAATAGACAAAATTGTAGCATCTGGAACTAAGATAACTATAATTTCTGGTTTTGAAGCAAAAATACTAAAGGATGGCACAGTTGATTTTCCAACCGAATATGAAGGTCATTTTCTGATTGCAAGTTTTCATACAAGGTATAACAATAAGGAAGATTGGCTCTCAGCTCTGAAATCCGTAATTGAATTACCGTATGTGAACGTTATTGGTCATTTGGCCCCTGAAGAATCATTTGACTTGACAGATGATGAATTGGTTGAATTATCACAACTATTAAAACTAAATTATAAGGTTGTAGAGATAAACGCGAAATATCGCAGGCCTCCTATGGAATGGTTAAGAATTTTCAAAGATAATAATGTAAATTTTCACTTAGGTAGTGACGCTCACAATTTGATTGAAGTGGGTAACTTCAATTCTATAAACAACCTAATAGAATATGTCAATTATTAAAAATGACTCAGCAGTTGCAACAGAACCTATGCAACTACAATTAATGATAACGCGATAGGCAATTGCAATCCTTAATAGTGCTATACAAAGGATCAATATTTTTGATAATTTAAAAAAGAACAACTATGTGAAATACTATAACGAATTTATTTCCATCATTTAATTATTTTTTAGTCTTCTATGTTGAAGATGTCAATCTAAATTGGTAATAAACAATAATCTTTAAATTATGTAAATAGGATATAGTAGGGAGATTTTTCATTTATATGGCCAAGATAGTAATTATTGATTCACAAATTGCTGGAATTTCTGGCGACATGCTTCTAAGCAGTCTAATTGATGTTGGTGCAAATAAAAAAAAAGTTATTGATTCCATTTATGTTTGCCAGAATTATTTTGAAGGATCCAAAATACGCAATGTAGACTTTGTAAAAACAAGCTCTTGTGGAATTTCATGCACCAAGTTTTTGTTTGATTATAAGGATTCAGCAAACTCACGAATAGGAACTGAAGTATACAGAGCGATTGCTGCTTGTAGCGATTCATTGAATTTACCAAATGTTGCTAAATCATTTGTTCTCAATTCTATGAAAAAGATAATTCAAGCAGAATCAAAAATTCATGGAAGAAGTTATACCAGCGTCCGATTGCATGAAGTTTCAACTATCGATACTGCAGCAGACCTAATAGGTACGGCTGTTGCCTTGGATAATCTGGACCTTCTTTCAAAAAAATTCTATGTGACTGATGTGGCTGTTGGTAACGGATTATTAGAATTTTCTCACGGCGTAGTTCCAAATCCTGGCAATGCAATTTTGGAGATTTTAAGTGATAGACAAATATTACTAGTACCTGGTAAACTTGATGGAGAGCTGACTACTCCTACCGGTGCGGCTATGCTGGTCAACCTAGCTTCGGAGCATATCTCTCAATATCCTCCAATCACACCTGAAAAAATAGGAAATGGTGGTGGACAAAAAGAGAGTAAAAATGTTGCGAACATACTTAGATTAGTCATTGGAAGTTCAAACTTAAAGTTGGATTATACTTCTGAAAGTGTCTATGAGTTTGAAACTAATGTTGATGATGTTACAGGCGAGATAATCGGAAACATGATAGATGTCCTCTACGCAAATAATGCAAAGGATGTTACTGTGCTAAATGGTATATCTAAAAAAAACAGGCCCTCATTTGTAGTCAAAGTATTGGCAGACAAATCATCCAGAGACGCTCTTATTCAAATTCTTTTAAATGAAACAGGTTCCCTTGGATGCAGAGTAAGTGAAGTAAATAGAATAACAACATCTAGATCTTTCATAACTCTTCCCATAGCCATTGAGAATCGCAAATTTGAAGTAAAGGTAAAGATTTCAAAGAATGGAAATGGATCAATTAAGTCCGTAAAGCCAGAATATGAGGACATCAAAAATATTTCAACAGTACTAAGAATTCCTTACAAGAAAGTCTATGATTCAGTGTACCATGAGTTAATAGAAAAATACAAGTGATAATGAGTTTGGAGGATAAATTTTTTCAACAATTAGTATCATGGTTTCATGATAAAAATCAAAAGGCCATAGTTGCATTGTCGGGAGGAGTAGATAGTGCTGTTGTTGCTATGGCAGCAAAGAAAGCATTGGACGAAAACGCAATTGCTATTACTGCAAATTATAACACTCTTTCTGCTGACGAATTAAAGTCTGCAAAAAAAATTGCAAAGGAAATAAACATTGAACATAAAATAATAAAATATAATGAGTTAGACAATATAGAATTTGTCAAGAATGATTCGTTACGATGTTATCATTGTAGGACTGAATTGTCAACATATTTGTTGAAGGAAGCAAGACAAATGAATGTACATTTGATTGCAGATGGTACAAATACAGACGATTTGGCTGATTATCGGCCAGGAATCAAAGCCTTGAGAGAAAATGGTATCCAAAGTCCTCTTGTAGAACTAGGCATAAACAAGCAAAATGTAAGAAATATTGCTAAATCAAATAATTTATCAGTATATGACAAACCCTCAAATTCATGCTTGGCTTCAAGAATACCGCATGGAATGCCAGTAACATTTGAAAAATTAAAAAGAATAGAAACAGCAGAATCATTGGTCAAGTCAATTTTCAAAGTCAAACAGGTAAGAGTCAGAGATCATCAAGACATCGCAAGAATTGAAGTCGGTAGAGGAGAAATAAAAGATATGTTTGATACAATTAAACTCTCAGAAATAGATTCAAAATTAAAAGACTTGGGATTCATACATATAGCGTTAGATCTATCAGGCTACAAAAGCAAAGAGAATATCAATACGCCGTCAAGCAATAAAAAAATTTAGCTCTAGAACAAGTCGGCACAAATTCCATTTCCATTTGAATGGTTGATTTTGATAGAAAGATTAACATTGAGCAGATTACAAAAAAAGACATGGCTAAACTAAGAGAAGGAGATGTGGCTCCTGATTTTGAATTACCCGATATTGACATGAACATGCATAAACTTAGAGAGTTTAGAGGCAAGAATACGTTACTGGCATTCTTTCCAGCTGCAGAATCTCCAGTGTGCACTACTGAAATGTGCGTTTTCAGAGACTCTCTGAGCGAATTTGAAAATAATAATACCGCAGTATTAGGCATTTCAGTAGATGGTCCATTCGCAAATAAAATATTCAAAGTAAACAGACACCTGAATTTCCATCTTTTGAGTGATTACAAGAAACAAACAATTAGTGACTATGATATAGTAATGAAGGATCTTGGACCATTGAAGGATTACAATGCGGCAAAAAGATCTGTCTTCCTACTAGACAAAGAGGGAGTAATTAAGTATATTTGGATTTCAGACAATCCACTAATTGAGCCAAATTATGATGAAATTAGAAGTAAATTAAAAGAAATCAATAACTGAAATGCAGGTTACAAAACATGTTTGAGTAATATCCAATACAGGATTGTTCTTTTATTCTATTACTGCCACAACATCGTTTCTTGATACGGTATCGCCTATTTTTACCTTTGTGTCTCTAATTTGACCGTCTTTATGAGCCTTTACAGCAACTTGCATCTTCATAGATTCAAGTACAATTACAGAGTCTCCTTTTTTTATTTGATCACCTGCCTTTACCATAATGGATACAACTCTACCTGGAATTTGACTGAAGAGCTTGTTTTCTCCGGATGAAGATCCCCCTAATGCCATTGATTTTTCCAAAATTTCAGTTAATTTTGAATGCTTCTTGAGAATAATTTGCTCTCCATTCATCAACAATTTGATATGAGAGCTTCCGAATTCTAGTATCTTGGCTGTTCTATATGAATTGTCCAAAATAAATTCCAATATACTATTTTTGAGACCGACTATTTTTATAGAATGTTCTTTACCATTTATAGTAGCAACCATTTTGCCATTTCCACTATATTCGTTAATTGAACCTGATAGTATGTTATCTGAGTTATCTATCTTAAATTCCATTTTCAATATTTCCTGTTCTTACCCAGTTAGACAAAGAACGCTCTTTTGATGAATTTCCCGCACTGTATTGTCCCTTCAGATATTCTGAAAAAAGAAGAGCAGCGGCAATTGCCGTATCAGATTCCTTTAGGTGCTTTTCTTTGAGTTCACCTTGCATTACATTTAACATATTGTACTTTTCTAAGTAATCTGTGGAGATGTTTCCATTAATAAAGTTCTTCTCATCCATTATTGTTCTGTATAAAGGAATAGTAGTGTTTATTCCCTCTATCACAAATTCATCCAGCGCGTTGGACATTCTTACTCTTGCTTCATTAAAGTCTTGTCCCCATGTTATTAATTTTGCGACCAAAGAGTCATAATAGCCTGACACATTGCACCCAGGGTACAAATATGTATCCACCCTAACACCAGGTCCATACGGAAGATTGCAATCTGGTACAAGTCCAACTGATGGCACAAAGTCATGAAATGGATCTTCAGCGTTTATTCTGCATTCAATTGCTGAACCGTTCAGATTGAGATCGGATTGTTTAAATGGAATCTCCTCACCACACGCAATTCTAATCTGCAATTTAACGAGGTCAATGCCTGTGACTAATTCTGTCACAGGATGCTCAACCTGGAGACGAGAGTTAACCTCAATGAAATAAAAATTACCTTTTTCATCCCTTAAAAATTCAGCAGTCCCTGCATTAAGATAGTCTACCGATTCTGCGGCCCTCACAGCTATTTCTCCTATCTTCGCTCTGGTTTTCTTATCTACAACAGAAGATGGAGAAAATTCTATTAACTTTTGATGACGTCTTTGTATGGAACATTCTCGTTCAAATAGATGTCTGCCGTTGCCACTGGAGTCTCTAGCGAGTTGGAACTCTATGTGTCTTATTCCTTGAAGGAATTTTTCAACATACAGTCCAGACTTACCAAACGCTGCCCTTGATTCAGCAGCTGCCATTTCAAATTCTTCTCTAAGTTTCTTTTCGTCATCCGCAAACCGGATACCTCTGCCACCGCCACCGTATGCAGATTTAAGCAGAACAGGATATCCAGCTTCTTGAGCAATCTCAACTGCCTTATCAACTTCTTCCAAGATATCATCGCTACCTGGTATTGTTGGAACTTCAGCTTTTTTCATTATTTCTTTACACTTCATTTTATCACCAGTAAGCGCCATAGCCTCACTTGTCGGACCAATAAAGGTAATTCCCTTTTCTTCACATTTTGCTGCAAAGGTCTCATTTTCGGAAAGAAATCCATACCCCGGATGAATTGCTTCAGCGCCTGCACTTTCAGCAATTTCAATTATCTTGTCAATGTTAAGATAACTTTTAGTCGGTGGTGGGGGACCGAGATAGTATGTTTCATCGGCACTCTTCACATGTTTTGATCGTAAATCCTCATCCGAATAAAGTGCAATAGATTTTATCTTCATTTCCTTGCAGGCTCTAATCACTCTTAGTGCTATCTCGCCCCTATTTGCAATTAGTATACTTGAAATTAATTTTACCATTTCATTTCTCCCCTAAAGATTAATGTTACCATGTTTCCTAACCGGTCTTGATTCCCTCTTATTCTGCAATATATTTAGAGCCTTTACAATCATTATCCTAGTTTCAAGCGGGTCAATAACTAAATCAATTATTCCTTTTTCTGCCGCAATGTAGGGATTTGCGAACTTTTGGCGATATTCTTTTGCCAACTTCTTTTTGATCTCAATCGGGTTCTTGGAATTCTTGAGATCCTTTCTGTGAACGATTGTTATAGCAGCCTCTGGACCCAAAACAGCAATTTCTGCGGTTGGCCATGCATAATTTATGTCCGCCCTAAGATTCTTGCTACCCATTGCAATGTATGCACCACCATAAGCCTTTCCAATAATACATGTTACCTTTGGAACAGATGCTTCACAGTAAGCATATAGTAACTTGCTACCATGTCGTATTATGCCATTATGTTCCTGATCTGTCCCCGGCATGTAGCCCGGGGTATCAACGAGAGTAACAATTGGGATGTTGAAACAATCGCAAAAGCGAATGAAGCGAGCTGCTTTGGTTGATGAATTGATATCAAGTGCACCGGCAAGATACATGGGTTGATTGGCAATAAATCCAATTGCTTTCCCATCAATTCTTGCAAAGCCAACTAGAATATTTTCCGCAAAATGTTCATGTACTTCAAGGAAATCGCCTTTATCAACGAGTAATTTAATAATTTGCTTCATGTCGTACTGTTCATAAGGATTTTCCGGTAATATCTTTGAGAATTCTGGTTCAAGTCTATTTGGATCATCCTGTGATTCAGCAGCAGGCGATACCTCAAGATTATTCTGAGGCAAAAATGAAATCAATTTTTTTATTTTGTCCATACATTCGTATTCGTTTTCTGCAACAAAGTGGGCAACCCCTGATTTAGTTGAATGGGTTCTTGCTCCACCCAGGTCTTCAAAAGACACTTCTTGGCTGAGAACTTCCTTTACTACTTCGGGGCCTGTAACAAACATCTGACCAATATTTTCAACCATTATAACAAAGTCTGTCATCGCAGGTGAATAAACTGCTCCACCAGCACACGGACCAATGCTCGCTGTTATTTGGGGGATTACACCAGAAGCCATAGTATTTCTGAAAAATATATCCCCATATCCATCAAGACTCATTACACCTTCCTGGATTCTTGCTCCTCCAGAATCTAAAATCCCTATGAGCGGTGCACCAACCTTAATTGCATGATCCATTAATTTTACGATTTTCTTGCCAGCCATTTCACCAAGGGAACCACCCAAAATTGTAAAATCATAGGCATAGACAAAAACCTGTCTTCCATTGATAGTACCAAAACCCGTAATGACACCATCACCATAGTATTTTGTCGAATCAGTATCAGTAGATCTCTGGACAACATACTTGTCTATTTCGATGAAAGAATTACTGTCGAGAAGTAAATCCAGTCTTTCTCTTGCGGTTAATTTCCCCTTTGTGTGTTGAGCATCAATTCTCTCTTGACCTCCTCCTATCTCTGCTTTTTTTTTCATTTCGTGCAGGCGGTTTATCTTTTCATCATGCATAACAGTTTTAAACAGCATATATTCGCATATAAATTCATTATAGCTAAACCTAGAACTTCTTAATTAGATTGGGTTGTACTTTTGCTAATAATTTATTGATTGATTGTATAGAATAGGTTTTTATTCCCTCAAACCTGTTCTTCCGCCTCTGGCTCGTCGGAAGTAGTTCATGCCTAGATTATAATTATCATATAATGATTCCAACGATTCTATTTCAGACGAAAGACTTTCAAGTTGGGTCTTTGAAACGCTGGGATCATTTTTCATTAATTCAAACTTTTCAATCTTTTCGGCGAGGAGCTTTCCAACGTTCTGTTCGTACTCGCTAGACATAAGAAATAGAGAATTTTTGGGGGTTTAATGTTTTTCTATTTCATCGGAAAAGAACCGGAACTATCATTATCAGTAACTAGATTATTTCTAATATCTTTCCAGAACTTGTCGCTTGGCGTCAGAACAGTATTCTATTTTGTAGTTAAATTCTATCTACGATACATCTCTTCTGTTCGTGATATTTCCCTGACCATGACATCGGCTTCTTTCTCTAATGTAATGGTACTTCTAATCAAATTCTCATACTCAGCTGTGCGGGTCAGGATCTGTTTTAGAGGCTCGAAGTAAAAAGAACCAAATGTACTCCTTGAAGTATGGAAATATAGTGCCAGAATTCGTAGGGTTTTTTTCAATCCCTGTGCCCTTGAAAAAATGCCCATGTGTTCAAAGCCGATGCTATATCTGTTGTATCGAATATACTTATTCCGGGACTCGTAAAATAATGATTTAGTTAATATCAGTGGGAAATATCTCAATATCTTCCAGTTTCTCATAACAAGAGATCTACTTAAGATTACATCGAGCTCTGACAGTCGGTCCAAAAGTAAACTGATGGTTGGAATACCAATCTTTGACATGACAATGCTTGAGAAAAAAGCAGCGAGTATGTCTTTGCGCCTATCTTCAGAAGACTGTCCAAATCTAGGATCCGAATATGATGTATCGGCTCTCTGAACAACATCCAGTGCTTCTCCAAAAGTCGTGGAAGAAAAGAATTGGTTTATCATATTTTCAATATCAATATCAAGTACTGGATTTTTCATGGTTGTATATCCCGCCTTCATGACCTGTGCTGCATTCAAAAGCGACCTAATATCACCAAAGCAATTACGTACTACTGCAATCCTGTCTTCTAGTTTCATTGAAGATTTTTGATTTCTAAGAATCCTATTCAAATAAAGCATTGATAGCCTTGGAGGGATTGGTGAGAATGTGATTGTTTTTGATACTTTTGAAATTTTCTTTATTGCCTCATTTGACTTGTTTGCGGCCATAACTACTCTTATTGAGGGTTCTTTGAATAGATCTAGCAAAAAATCCAGTCCTCCTGAATCTTCCCTATTTGAAATTCCATCTATCTCGTCTAGAAAAAGGAGAAAGTTTTTTCCAGTAAGACTCGCATTTGAAAAGATAGGGAAAATAACCTGAGCAAGCCAGTTCTTATTACGAGTATCGCTTGCATTTAATTCAATCAGATCAATATCAAATTCGCGGCATAATGCATGAACAAATGATGTTTTACCAACACCCGGCGGACCTACAAGTAATAGGGGCTTTGATCCATCTGACCACTTAACTAACCATTCCACTATTTTTTTACGGGAATTTTCATTTCCAACAAATTCTGATATTTTGGGGTGGATCACAAATTAACACCAACATCTTAATAATATTATTAATTTCACTTGGAATTTTTGATACTTATTGAGAGATTCTTTTGGAAATACGGGAACAAGTCTCTACGCTTCATTTCATTAAACCAATAGTGGTTATAATGACTCACTGTCAGGAATAGGAATTTCAAGAAAGGTTTTATTGTCACCTCATCTGGTAACATCTTCAATGCTGTCCTTGCTTCATCCAAATAGATTTCGCTTTTATCCAATGTAAGTTCAAACGCCATTTCAACATTTTTTGTAACTAGGGAATAGTATAAAGGCCATGATGGAATCTTTATTCCTCCAGTTACTATTGCATCTTCCATTTCATTGCCACATCCAACACATTCAGCTGCCTTTGCCATACCCAAATGAAAGATATCGTTGAGAGGAGGTAGATTTAAGGCCATGTTTCTACCCGCAGTTCCCATGACCGCTCGATATTTTTTGTAACACCCAATCATATTCTCATCACTTATAGATTCAGGTTTCAATTTTAGTCTGGCATCAATATACTGTCCAGTCCTTGCATCTTTAAATCCATCTTCAAAAGCCTTTAGTACTGCATCACCTCCAATCGAGATTTTATGTCGGGCTATCTCAAGGATATAGGGATTCATCAGCTTGTAATCATCTAGAAATTCGATATCTTCGTCTGCGTCCATTATCCTGTCCATTGGTTCACTTAGGTCAATGGCAATTAAATGCCCATCAACAATAGCGTTCCTTACCTCTTTAGATACAGGCTCTTTATAGAAATCTGAAGCACTGTCAATAAGAGCGGTGAGGACAGGAAAGGTCATTTTTACAAAGTTAGAATTCAGTATCCTCTGCACCCTATCGGCCAACACGTCTGGGTTTGAGAGCCTTTTCCGTACTGAATCAATCTTTGAATCATCTAAGGATAAATCATTTGCTTTTATCTCACCTACAAATTTTTTCATTGTTGCTTTAGGATTTGGATCTGAAATCAGTTTTTGATGCAAAGATAGCAGAAATCTTTTTGTAAATTCTGCAAATTCCTTTTCAGACTGGACCTTGTATTTACTATATTGCTTATACCCTTGTTCCTGTAATAGTACCTGCTTTATTATTTTCTTACCTGAGTTAGTACTCATTAATGAAACCTTTGAAAAAATTTTATTTTCTTTAGCGCTCATTTACAATTCTTTCAGAATATTCCGTAGTTATTTAACTTTCAGCTTAAATATATTTACTTGGAAATTCAAGGGTTAAAAAAAGCCCCGATTAATATTTAGCAGAGCAAACACCGCTACCTTGACGACATTGCAATTCTTTCTTGTTCATTCTTCTTCTTTACAGAATGACTTTCCATGGAATTTTTTGAGGCCGAAATGATCTCTTTTGCCAGAGCCTCTTCGATAGTCTTTGGATTTGAATAACTCGATTCCCTTACTCCTTCTGCGATAAACCTGAGTGCAAGATCAATCCGTCTTAACGGTGCCACATCAACAGAGACGTGATATACAACACCTCCATAAACGATTCTAGTGGTGTCTTCGTTAGGTGCAGCATTTTCAATTGCCCTAATTAGAAGTTCCACGGGATTGTTGCCAGTTTCATGATAGATCAAGTCAAGTGCAGTTTTCACAGTTTTTATCATTCTGCCCTTTTTACCACCCATTCTTCCAGTATTTTTTGCATATTTCTTGCCAAAGTGCATTAATTTGTTTACCAGTCTTTCAATAATATGGACTTCTGCTTTCTTTAATCGCTGATGTTCATGCCTTCCAAAGCTAATAGGAATTATTGCAGGATCTAATGCAATGACATTTTTCAAACCTGAATCCTGGATTTCAATATCATCTGTATTCCACTTGTTAAACAACAGCATGACACTTTCTTTTGTAACCATTCAAATCATCTCCTCGGTTTTTCTTTTCTTCCGTAGACGAGCTCTATAAGTGATACTCCGTTTACTTTAAACACTTGCCATCTAACTCCCGGAATATCTCCCATAGCACCACCCATTGAACCTCCAATTCCCTCTAACAAGACTTCGTCATGCTCATCTATATAATTTAGAGCACCGTCTCGTGGAAGGAATGCTGTAATGGATTTTCCATTCTTGATTAATTGGACTCTAACACACTTTCTCACAGCAGAGTTTGGCTGCTTTGATTCGATTCCAACTTTTTCTAGAACAATTGCTCTTGCCTGTGGAGCTCCTTCCAACGGGTTTGCTTTTTTGTCGAGCATCAACTTTCGCCTCTTATAGTACTTGTTTGACCATCTCATGCTTTTTCTTTTTGATTTTAAAACTCTTCCAGAAAAAAGTCCTAATGGTGATTTTGCCATTTACCATCTAACCTCAATTATTCTGAGCATGATCTTCACTCACTATCATAACGTTTGAAATCTGAAAATATCTTTTTGCCAACATTCTTGCCTTCTCAGCATTACGTCCCTCTTTACCCACTACTATGCCTTTCTTTTTTGAATCGACTACCACAACAGCTTGTCTTGAACCATCAAATCTATTATTAATCTTTATTTCGTTTATCATGTCTGAGTTAAGGACATTCCCCAAAAAAGCAGAAGGATCTTCTGAGTATTCAACCAATTCAACTTTCTTTGTAACAATTCCTTGTAGCTGTCTTATTGTTGCCCCACCTTTTCCAATTGCCAGGCCCATCTGACCCTTATTTACAATGAAAATTACCCTATCCATCTTCTCGTCAACAACACAATCGCGTGCAACAGCACCAGTTATATTTTGAAATAAGGACATTAATCTTAATTCTCCGGAAGTTAGTTTGATTTTTTCAGTCAATTTAATCCTTCATCTACAATTAATTTGTTTGACGGATTTGAAATTTGGTTGTCCCTTTCCATTTTGCAGTCATTCATTAATTTCAATTATGTGAAAATTTTTTCAAAACAACAGTAATTTACCATTTATATCATTTATTTCCAAATTCATTTAGTAATTCCTCAATTTCATTATCCTTGCCAATTTTGAGAGATATCGCACTGATTCTAAACGTCTTGTTACATAATCTGCCTAGTTGAACCGAATTACCATTATAGTTAAACGTTGGTACCTTTGTAGCTTTTGCTTCCTGCAAGATTTTAGATCTATCCGTGTCCATTAATGAGTCTGAAAGAACTATTAATTTTGAGCCCTTAATAGAACCCATTACTTCCCTGGTTCCTATTTTGCATTTGTTAGAACTAATTGCTTCCTTGATTGTTTTTTCGAGATTTTTCATTTTCATCCTTCACACTCATATATAGATCGACCATACCCGTACCGATAGGTACAGTGGCGCCTACTATAACGTTTTCTGTTACGCCTTTAAGGGACTCTACCTGTCCTTCCAAAGATGCTTTTGCTATTGTGGGTACAGTAATTTCAAAGGCAGCACGTGCCAGTACCGAAGTTTTGGTACCTGCAATTCCATGTCTTCCAATTTGCTGCAAATGTCCTTTTGAAGTCATTAGATCAGCAACCAGCATTATATGTCTCATGTCAACTTCTAGTCCTTGCTCTTCCAACGTATTAGTTATTTCCTTAATTAGCGCATTTCTTGCAGCTTCTATTCCGAGAGTCTGCCAAACTTCATAAACATTATTTGTTGTAACTCTTGAAGTGTCGATACCATCTATTGCAATAATCTTGGACAGATTTGAACCAGCAGTTTGAATAACCCATTCTTCATCTTGTTTCACTATTGTTACTCTTTCGATATCCTGTACACCTTTGACTCTTGCATTCAATAGTTTGTTTTTCATTGTTAGTAACGTTTGTGCATCGGGTTCACCTGCAATAGTAATTTTTATAATTTTCTTTGCTTCCTGTAAAGTAACATCATATTTTTTCTTGGGCCCCTTTAGCACTTCCATAATATCTTCTATTGAACAGCCTCGCTCAGATAATTTTGAGTCAGAAATATGGAATGTCAGTATACCAGAATAATCAGTCTCGCTCCTTTCAATTAGATCAGCAACCTTTGTAAATATTATCTCTCTTGCTACGTTAAGAGCCTTTTCCCTTGAGACTCTATGTTCCTCGTCCAGATATACATCCATTGTAGGTGTAACAGGCTTCTTTCTTGCATCGACGAGTTCTATTAGCCTTGGAAGTCCCAACGTGACATTTCTTTCCTTAACTCCTGCAAAGTGGAATGTTCTAAGTGTCATCTGAGTTCCTGGTTCACCTATTGATTGAGCAGTAACAACTCCCACAGCCTCTCCGGGTTCTACCATGGCTCTGTTGATTAGATCAATCATTTTCTTTATAACTTTGTTAGCGCCATCTCTGCTTATTTTGCTTTGACTAAGAGACAGTAACAATTTTTCTCTAAGCTTTGGATTAAGAGTTTTTGAGTGTTTATTCACAAGTTCTGAAATCTCCTTTTCGGTGGCTTTTTTGCCTTCATCGACAAGTAGTTCTCCTTCTATTAGTCTAGAAATATTTACAGCATCACCATGATCACTTTTTGCTGGATCTATCCCGTCTTCTCCATACACAAATTGGATTATGTTGCCATGTGGATCTCTAACAGTTTGATCATATTCTATCTTCAGGTGTTCAAGGGCATTGATCAATCTTCTTTGCATATATCCAGACTGTTGTGTCCTTACTGCAGTATCGACAAGTCCCTCTCTACCTCCCATAGCATGGAAGAAAAATTCTAGTGGACTTAAACCGTCTCTATAATTGGATTTTACAAACCCTTTAGAATCAGGATTAGCGTCATTCGGTTTGAAATGAGGAAGTGATCTTTCTCTATATCCTTTGGTGATTCTTCTACCTCGAATTGACTGCTGGCCTAGTGCAGCCGTCATCTGTCCAATATTTAGTGTTGAACCCCTTGCTCCGGTGGATGCCATAATGACACCTGAGTTGTCATCTGGAAAGGCACGGTCTGCTGTTTTTCCAGCTCTGTCACGAGCTCTTGAAAGTTCGTTTACTACATAGAGTTCCAATGCTTCTGAAGGTGATAAACCTCTTGTTAATGGTAATGTTTCATCATCGTGTTGTTTTATTAATTCATATACTTTTTCATATGCCTTGAGAATAACATTACTAATCTCCTCTCTCGTTTCATCTGACAACCAGAGATCAGAGTAGCCGTATGAAAAACCGTTATGTGTAATATAGGTTTTTAATACAATTAGGATTGAATCCAAAAATCGCTTTGCTGCCTCGTTTCCATAATCTTTGGCTATTCTGTGTAAAACACTGTCTGGTTCTTCTGCACCAATAGAGGCCTTGTCAATAACTCCACTGATCAGTTCGCCATTCTTTATGACAACGTCTTTGCCTTCGCCCTTTGATGCCTTGTTCCATTTTGAGGTAATAACAAAATTAAAGTCCTTTGGCAAGAAGAGTGAAAAAAGCTGTTTTCCAGTATAGATTTTTCTGCCGTTCTCATGATGCTTTGGCTCAGGTAGAGGTCCTGAATATCCGCCTAGTAATGCCAGATTTGTAAATTCTTCTTCTTTCAAAAATGTCTTATCCTGCGTAAGGATAAATGCACCAGTTATGAAATCCCTTATTGCACCAATTATTGGCCCTCCGTACCTTGGAGAAATTAACTGGTCCTGTACTCTCATCAATAGCGCAGCCTCGGCACGTGCCTCTTCGCTCTGTGGAACGTGAAGGTTCATTTCATCACCATCAAAATCTGCGTTATAAGGAGGGCATACTGCAGGATGTAGTCTAAATGTTCTGTACGGCAGTACCTTTACATAATGTGCCATAATTGACATCCTATGTAAAGATGGTTGTCTGTTAAAGATTACCGCATCTCCATCACGTAAGTGCCTCTCTACAACGTATCCAGGACTAATTGAATCGGCCAGGATATTTCTATCGGTAACATAATCAAGTCGTATTTTTACGCCATCCGTTCTAATTATATAATTGGCTCCAGGATATTCGTTTGGTCCGTTAGTTATCATTTTCTTCAAGTCTTCAATGTTCCAGTCGCTAACTGTTTCTGGTATCGTTAGTTTTTTTGCTACATCAACAGGTACACCAACATCGGAGATTGTCAAATTGGGATCTGGAGAGATAACGGTTCTGCTGGAAAAATCTACTCTCTTGCCAGATAACGAACCTCTGAAGCGTCCTTCCTTTCCCTTTAGCCTCTGAGTTAGTGTTTTTAATGGCCTGCCGGATCTATGATGAGCCTGTGGAATGCCAGATACTTCATTATCAAAATACGTAGTTACATGATACTGTAGTAGATCTACCAAGTCCTGAACAATCAGAGGAGGAGTGCCGGCTTCTTTGCTTTCTTTAAGTCTTTGATTGACTCGGATAATGTCGACTAATTTATGAGTGAGGTCGTCCTCTGATCTTATTCCAGTTTCTAGAATAATTGACGGCCTAACGGTAACCGGAGGTACCGGTAGAACTTGCAAAACAAACCATTCTGGCCTTGCCGTTTGCGGGTCATATCCTAAGAGAACCAGATCATCATTTGGAATATTCATCAGCCTTTCTCTGATTGTAATTGGAAGAAGCCTGTTTTCACCAATTTCTGTTTTTTCTACAAATATTGTGGGCTTTGTAAAGACAAGATCATATTGCTCCTTTTGACAATGAGGACAAATCTTTACCTTCTTGGCTTTTTCTATTATTTCCTCTTTGATATTTTCAAGAGTGATTACTGCATATGCAGCCTTTGTATCTCGAAGAGTCTTGTATTTTGCGAGGTCCTCATTTGAAAGTTTTATTCTGCTACATGACCTGCAAGAGACAAGTAATAGTTTGTGAATATCATCCACAAAAGCAATATGCAATACTGCTTCAGCCAATTCAATATGGCCAAAGTGTCCGGGGCAGTTGGCAGATGTATTTCCACAAGTTCCACACTTTTGTCCGGGTTCTAATGTTCCGAGTCTATTGTCCATGAGACCACCCTGGACGGCCATCCCATCCTCATCATATGTTTCTGGAGCAGTGATTTCAACCACACTGTACTTGCGTGTCTCAACAGGGGATAGTACGCTAAACCTTATGCTGCCTAAAATTTTTAGAGTGTCTACAAGTTCCATAATCTTTACACCTTCTCCATTGGAATCAGTCTTGGAGCAACGTTAAGACTCATCATTTCTTGCAATAATAGTTTAAACGCATAGGCAATGGCCACCGAAGAAATTTTTGCTCTGTCACCATCCACCCGGCATACATACCTTCTTTGTTTGATATCATAATAGGCTAGCAGTCCGCAGCGTTCACAAATATTTACTTCAGCCTTGTCAGACTCTTCTAAAAGCCTGTCTTTTAGCATCATAGAAGCCCCGTACGCAATCAAACAGTCCCGCTCCATCTCGCCGAACCTAAGACCTCCACCTCGAGCACGACCTTCTGTAGGTTGTTTTGTAAGCATCTGAACCTGGCCTCTTGCTCTACTGTGAATCTTATCAGCCACCATGTGATGAAGTTTCTGGTAATAAACTACACCGACATACACTTCAGCATTAAACTTCTTGCCAGTACGTCCATCATACATCACTTCTTTGCCAGTCGCTTTGAAGCCATATTTTTCTAGTATTTCCTTAAGATCGTTAACCTTTTCTCCCACAAAGGCCGAACCATCAACCACTTTACCCCGAAGGGCAGAAGATTTTCCTGCCAGTGATTCCATGAATTGGCCGACAGTCATTCTTGATGGAAATGCGTGTGGATTAATCATAACATCTGGAACTACCCCATCTTCTGTATAAGGAAGGTCTTCTTGTGGAACAAGCATGCCAACAACTCCTTTTTGGCCATGTCTTGAAGCAAATTTATCTCCAATTTCTGGTATTCTCATGTCCCTCACTCGAATCTTATACATTTTCCCTCCATCAACGGATTGGGTCATTACAACTGAATCGATTACTCCATTCTCAGAAGGTCTTACACCTATTGATGTATCTCTTCTATACGGACCCTTTACCTCAAATTCCTTGTATTCTTCCATAAACCTTGGCGGCGAGGTTCGACCAATCAATATGTCTCCTCCATTTACTATTGATTCATGCATTATAGCACCGTCATCTTCAAGTAACCTGTATGATTTTTCACCACGGTAACCTCTAATATTTGCATCAGACGATGGAATCTCAAATTTGTCTTTCATTCCTCCTGGATACTGTTTTGCTTCTGCCTCATACACTCTGTAAAAGAAGGTTCTGCCAAGACCTCTATCTACTGATGACTTGTTAAAGACTACTGCATCTTCTATATTATATCCTTCAAATGGTAATACTGTGACAATACAGTTTTGGCCTGTAGGACGTTCTTCCAGTCCAAGAAGGTTTATCGCTTTAGTAGTAACAACTGGTATTTGTGGATACAGCATAAAGTGTTGTCTTACGTAGGTGCTTGCATTCATTAAAGGTGTGGAAAATCCCAGACTCTGTTTTGCCATAGCACTTTCATAAGTATTTCTTGGAGATTGATTGTGCTCTGGATATGGAATTATGGAAGCTCCAACGCCCAGTATCGATGGTGGATAAATTTCAAGATGTGTGTGATTTGGTTCAAGGCTGGCATAATTCATTGCCACATAACAATTTTCCTCTTCATTCGCATCGATTAATTCTATCATACCCATCCATAGCAAGTCGGACCAGGATTTCATATTCCTTTTTATCAAATCAAGAACATCCAGTGTTATTACTGGCTTGCCTTCCTTTACAATTGCAAGTGGCCTAAGTATTCTTCCAGAATTACAGCTTACATACAGACGCTTTGTTGCATTTTCATTTTCGTTTGAATAATAGTATATCCCAACATGCGCGTGCATTTTTCCGGACCTTCTTAAACTTCTAAGAGTATCCGTCAAGTGCTGCCCGTTATCGTAGTAACCAATTAAGCGACCGTCTACAAATATTCTGGTTCCATTTTTTCGCAACATATCAGAAGCCTCTTCAACAGGATGGGCGCCCAGTTCGTACAACTTTTCAATTATCTCTGAAACAGAGACGCTTACTGATATTATGGAAGATAAAGCAATATTTTTTACTAGACCGCAGTTTGACCCTTCAGGAGTTTCTGCAGGGCATATCCTACCAAAGTGTGTAGAATGAAGATCCCTTGCTTCAAAATTAGGTTGACTTCTGCTTAAAGGTGATTGAATTCTGCGAAGATGACTAATAGTTGATATGTAATTTGTTCTGTCTAAGAGTTGGGTAACACCCACTCTTCCCCTTCCCCAGTTTCCTGTTGCAATGGCATTGTTTAATTTATCAGAAATTATTCCTGGCCTTACTGCTGCAGCGACTGCATTTATCCCTCGCTTTTGACCGGACCTTTCCAGTTGATATTTCATATCTCGCACAAGATTTCTAAAGGCTGTTCTGAAGAGGTCTGCTAACATCTGACCAGCAAATTTTATAACTTTATTACCATAATGGTCCTTATCATCAGACGCCACCAAATTAAGTCTAAGTTCAACAAGTTTGCATGTTGCCTCACCCAAGAAGAGCGCCTTTTCGTTTCTGTTCTCAGGATTCTTTCCAAGATGTGGAAGCAATCCCCAGTCTAGTAAAGTTTCGGCCCTCTTTATCTGAAATTCTTCCAACATTCCAGGTGCTATTCTTTTGCTTATGTAGACAATTGCGTCCCTACTGGTCACAATTTCTCCTGATTTCTCAAATGAGGGTTCTAACTCATCTTGTATTATTGAATTTAGAGATACACCATCTGCAATATCTTTATCAGATTCAAGACCCAGAGCCCTAATTAATGTAATAAGTGGAATGTCGACAGGAGATCCTGGAATTTTGGCAACAATTGAACTGTCTGGTCTCATAATTAGTTCCAATTTTGCACGATATCCGACAATTGAAGAGTAAACTTTTGCCTTGTAAACTAAGTTACCAGTTGTTTCTTCTGTATCAACAATAATCTTGTTGTATGATAAATCTTCTAAGCCAATAATTACCCTCTCCGAACCATTAATTACAAAATAGCCTCCTGGGTCTTTTGGATCTTCTCCAAGTTCAATGAGTTTTGTATCGGGAAGGTTATGTAGTATGCAGGCGTTTGACTTTACCATAACTGGAATATCTCCAATATGGATAAATCGTGATTCTAGAATTTTTTCATCTTCAACAATACTGCATTCAAGCATTATAGGGGATCCATAAGTTAAGTTGCGAAGCCTAGCCTCCACAGGAGCTACATGAGTTACCGAACCGTCTAGTTCCATGATTCTGGGTTGCTGCAGTTTAATTTTGCCTAATCTTATTTTGTACGGATATTCTGCAGTTTCAATTTCTATCTCTCCCACTTCATCGATAATACTTTGCAGTCCTCGTTCAATAAATTCGCCATAGGAATTGAGATGTTGTCTTGCTACTCCTTCCTTTTGTAAGATATTGTGGATAATCGACCACATATCAAGTGTATTTTGTGACATGACTGCTCTAGTCCTCCACTACATATCTATAATAAACACTTTCGCCGGCAGTAAATGACATTCTTGTTATTTTAATAATATCTCCTGGTCTCACATCTAAATCCTCTAATCCCTTGTCGTTAATTAATATGTATGGGAGCTGACTTGGCTTAGTATTGTATTTCTTTAAAACTACTTCAGCATCTTTTTTGGATAAAATTTCATGTTTAGGCTGATATACATGATTCGTAATTTTAATATCTTTTTTATCAGAAGACAAAATTCGAGAGTCTTGATTCCAAATCTTACTTCCGTAATAAATAGATTCTCCGTTTGACCTTATTATTCAATTATAAATCGATTTGACCACGATTATAATGATACATCTTGATGATTTCAAGAGTATGACTATGACATCAATCTCTTTTTAGCTAGGTCGATGTGTCCTAATTAATCAAAGCTTTACCTTACAAATAATTCTATCAAACACTCATTATCAAACCTACAAACTTGGCAACTTAGATTAATATTTGACTTTAGTTGACCCAGAAAATATTTCAAGGTATTTGCGTAGTTACAACAGTTTACCGTTCTACTATACTAGAATTAATTTACTTGTCGACCTACCAAGAATTGCTTTAGTGTTCTGTGGATTTTTCTACTTCTATTTTGCATCTAGTTATTATTCCTGCAATAACTCCTATGGCGGCAAGCCATGGTGCTAGCGTAATCATTGCAACTGCTCCTGCCGTTCCCCATGTCACTGGGATGGAAAGGAGTAGATTTCCTTTTTCATCTTTTATCACTATTCTCTTAACTCTTGCATCCTGAATTATCTCTTTGACTTTTCCTACCAGGCCGCCGGCAGACACCTCATAGACATCTTTTTGTAGTCCTATTTGGGTTCCACAATTTGGACAAAATTTAGCATTTTGTGGAAGCTCACTTCCACATTCTGCACATTTTACCATAAAGATCTTTATTATATCCTAAATCCATCTCTTTAAGTCTTTAGTAATAAACTATCAATGGCGCCAAAATATGGTCATTGTTTATTCTCAAAAAAAATTAACCCAAAACCAAATTGTAAATTTTAGTGATCCTGTGACACATAATAGTTAATGATAATTTGAAATATAGAGGGTACCTTATCATTCACATCGTGGTTAATGAAAAAGAAAACATCGAAAATAAGAATACGAAATTGAATAATAATTCTAATGATGATAATTCCAATAGTACAGACAAAAAACAAAGATCTCTCTTCAAGACAATAACAATCATGATTATTGCAATTACTGTTGTAATTGTTGCGAGTAGTTTCATTGAACAATTGCTCGAAGATCGTTATGGACCGTATTTGAACATAGTTGTGGTTGCAATCATTGGATATTTTGTAATCAATTCTCTTGCAAACGTGTTTTACAGGCTTTCCTACGATGCCTTGAAAAAAAATGCGGAAATTATACGCATTCTAATTAAAATCCTTGGAGCTATTATTGTTATCTCCATTATAATTTCGTATTTGAGCCAGGATCCTCTTATTGCCGCATCTATTGGAACTATTACTGCTATTGTAATAGGGTTTGCAAGCCAAAGCGTGTTAGGAAATTTAATTTCTGGTCTGTATCTAGCCATCACTAGACCCTTCAGGATTGGAGAGAAAGTTACTGTATTTGGTAACACAGGTATAATTTACGACATCGGGTTATTGTACAGTAAACTTAAAACAGATGAAGGAGATATCATTCTGGCACCAAACACATCTATGATAACTACTACTATTATTATTAGAAAAGCCTAGCTATTTACCAAAAAATGATCCAAACGAGTCCTTTAGTGCATTAAATGCATCATCTATAATCCCTGAAGTATTCTGCATTATTCCACTATCATTAGACGTGCCTACTGTATTGGTGTTGTTATCCGGAGTAACTATTCCAGTGGTATTGCCTATCTGTCCAAACGTGTAAGGGTTTGGAAATAAGATTTGAACGACCAGAGAAAGGCAAATGATGACCAGGTGAACTAAGTTCATGTGCTTGATAGCAGAAAGATATGAATTAGTTCGTAATATTATTTTCATCAACGGACACAACTACTTTTTGATTAAGATTTAACTCGACACCTTGTAGAATCAATGCGATATTAAAAGTTTAAAATACAGTGATATGAGCCGGGAAAATTTCTCATGTATATATTTTATCTGAGAGTATCTTTTATTTGGAGTTGCTGACCGCCAAGAAACTGATAATTGTTTTATTAATATTCGATTTGAATTCAACTTCGTAAATCGAGTGTAAACGTCAATGAATCAATCACTAGCGTCAGTGAATTCGTCAAAGGATTATTGATGCCTTCTTCTTCTCCTAGCGACAAACGAAATATCCTCATTTGCACTCTCTGGAAGATATTTTTCGTTCGAATAGGTATCAGTAGTTACTTTTAACGAGAGCAATTCGTTTGAAACAAAGAACTTTTCTTCTTTTAAGCCTTGCAATGATAGCCAAACATGGAAAGATTCGTCTCTCATCTGCTGCAATTTGTATTGTAAATTACTATATTCGAATTTCATCGACTCTACCCATCGAGCATATTGCAGTCCCTCTATGGCGTCACGAACAGTAAGATTCGCGTTTTTAAGCTGATTATACAGCTGCAAATAGGAGTCGAGATCGTCTTTCATTACATCGTAAAACTCACAGAATTTTTCCATATTAATAAGTCGCCTGAATTGCTTTTGTTTTTCTATAGTTTCGTAATCGCTTAGTCCGACTTTAATGGCTACCTGTAGATTTGAATGGCCGGTACGAAACAGGTCTAACGCTTGACTATGCTTACTATATGCCGCAGACTTGTCAGCAGGTTCGGGATACCCAGAAATCTTCCTAGAGATTTTTGCATATATCGGTAAAGGACATACGCACTCGCTTGGAAATTTCCCTGATATTTGCACCAGTTTGTAGTAATTCTATTACCTTTCTTTCCTTTTCTTCTTTTGTCAGGTACACTTTCTTCATTATATGTAGGTATGCTACAAATACAAACAGATAGACTTTACTCTCGGCATACCTTGCTACTTCTTGCTATCAGTTATTGTTGATTGCTACTTCATGTTACTACTTGATACACTTGTTACAATAAGCTACAAGGACTGTTGTGAAACCGTACAAGGAGAATCTCGAAATCGAATATTATTTTGTGGTCTTTGATTTATTCTCATTAATTTCTACTTTACATTAATTTCTCCTGAACATGAAAAGACGCTCAAATAAACAACATATAGGCAAGTATATTGATTTTTACATTATTCGTATTTGAACTTAGAAAGTACAAGACGGATTTTCAGTGTTCTATTCTGAAGCCGGAAATTCATTAATGGTCAATAATATACTCATAGTCCTGATCTTGACATCGCAAAGAATTAACCCTAATTGCAATCCCCAAACTCTTTTTTAAGTCGCTTTGACAGAAAATAATCGCCTTGTAGGTAGTCCTATTTTTTCGCGTCACTATCAAATTATGAGTAACGATTTATAATCTACCTGTATCTGAAGGATCCCATGAAGATCTTCAGTTTAAAATATAAAAATCATTAAATGATGAAAAATATAAAAATTTAGATCTCATTATAGGATCTCTGAATTATTAATTGAAAGCCATATTTACCAAGAGCAGGACGAATTAATATTTACAGTAGAGTTTTAGGTACTGGGGCCCGATGCTAATTGAACTGTAAATGATAATACGGATCTAATCCCAGAGGAAGTAACTGAGTACTGTAACAGAACTAAATTATAGATTCTGAAATTAACTCGTCTAACCTTGAATTCTGTTCACTAGTTTATGTTACTAGTTTCTATGTGTTACTTTTTATTAGGTGTTCGTTTCTGGAAGAGTACCGATTACAAATTATCCCAAGAAGGATTCAGATGGTCATCATATAGTTGTAATTTGTATTTAATTTTAGGTCCAATAGTTTGTAATAGAAATTTTATCAAATCTTGATTGCTACGTTTAGATTACCAAAAGTTTTTTAATCTACGATTACCTGAACAGGTTAGAAACATAGTGGAAATTGGACCTCAAGAACTCTCAGGCTACTATACATATCGTAGTTTCATAGACATACCATTACCTGTTATTGACTTTAACAAGATAAAAGTATCAGAGGCAGAACTTTTTTTAATCGTACAAATTAATGGTGTAGTAACTGGCACTCTTTCACTTCCTGCTCAGCCGGGAGCATCTGAAAGGGCTTTCATGGATATCATTGGAACAGTAAAAAGCTGGTGGCCTGAAATCACTCTCGAGTTTGAAGCTCAAGGACGACCAAATACAACAATTTCTGACTTTTTATACCAATACTCTGGTTCAGTAACAAGAACATGGGAGAATGGAATTGGTCAACGTCTTTCGTTGTCTGGAACTGAATTTAGAGTTAAGGATCATGGATCGGGAGATCAAACACATAGAGCTGGTGCAACAGCAAGTTTTGTTTCTGTAAAAAGAGATTTTGTAGAACCTAGAGAAATTAATGGAGTAGCCATAATTCCAGATGCTTTATCTATGCTAGCATCAAAGTCACACAGACTTGTACATGCAATATGGCACACTATTCGTCTGTATGAAATATGGTGGAAAATATTAAATGAAAATGACAAACAAAAGATTCGTAACCTAAATTGGGAACTTGACCGTCACCCTTTCACTGCAGGTGGCACACTAGACCTGACTAATGGTGCTGGAGAAGATTTTCTCTTTATGCATAGAAAGATGATTGCAATGGTTAAAGACAAATATAAATCACAAGGAGTTTCTTATATTGAAAGCTGGAAAACACTACCCGTTCCGAGTGCTCAACAGTTCTCGTATTCAGAACAAGAAGATCCTCAAAACCCAGGTAAAAAGATCTACAGATTTAATCCATTAGAATCTGGTTATATGATACCATCAGCATATTTCATATCTAATGGTCCTGAATCCGAACAAGAGGACCTTGAAGACCTAAAATCCCTGATGTTTCTAAAAAGTTCTAGTTACTTCACATCAATTATGAGATATCTTGAAAGGCAATTTAGGGATCATCGTAAGCTTGGTTCTCTTTCACTAGGAGAATTAGGCAACCTCTTAGAATTTGTAATTCATAACCAAATGCATATGCGATGGTCTAGTGCTCCCATAGATCCACAGACTGGAATACCGCCGATAAATCCAGAAACTGGAAAACCGACAGGAAGGGGATCATTTGATTTCAACGAGAAATGGGATGATCCAAAATATGACTACCTTGGTGACTTTTATTCATCTCATGTAAATCCAGTATTTTGGAGACTTCATGGATGGGTGGACGATCGAATAGACGACTGGTTCAACGCCCATGAGGCTTCTCATCCAGGAGAGATTGAACGATATCAATACAATGATGTTTCATGGTTCAAACCTGGAAAGTGGGTCCAAGTTTCTCAACCGTTTTATTGGCCTGAGAACCATAATCATACACATACAGGAAGTGGGTTGAGCTCAATCGAAAATATGCTAAAAGTTATGGAAATTATAGAGGAGGCCATACAAAGAAATCAAGAAAGAGCCGACGTTAGATTTTTAGCAAGAAAACAAGTCTTTAATATCATGACATTTATGCAAGATATTTTAACCAATTTATAGTAACGGTGACCCATTTATCATTTTATCTCTTTAATCTAACTTAATATTATCTGATATAACAGTCCTTTTTTATAGAATTGCTATAACTTTATTAGAATTTTAATTTCATCGGGCCGGATACTTTTCAAAATATGACCAACATTCTTCTAATCGTATTAAAATAAACTCGTGATTATTAGAATTACTAGAACGATCTCTATGGTAAATTTGTTTGATTTTTTGTATTTTAATGGATTTCTGCGACTGCTTCGCATAAGCACTATTACTATGATTATCATTATTCAAGCCGAGAACCTGTACTAGATTTTAATTTCTAAACATTTTTTAGAATGTGATAGAATTTTATAGTGTTAAATGAATTATCAATTCAATTCTTTCCTTACCAGAACAAAATGTTTTGATGATCACTTTCAATTGGAAAGACTCATTGTAACAAGCAGCATGTTCGAAACTAATTAGTTATGCAGGTACATTAATTGCATCTAGGAATTAATATTAGAGTTATGAAATTTATATTGTTTGATAGGCACTGAGTCAAGTCCCCCATAAGGGTAAGATATGTTTATATGCGATCTGGCCCGTTTTGAATTGAGAAATATTGGTCCAATGGTCAGCAATAGTGAGGTGGAGAATGTGACAGGTTTTGATCAAGGTTTCCTCTCTGTGGTAATCAATCTTCCTACTTTATCAACATCAAATAAGGAAAATGCGTTCAGTATTAATGGGTCAGAAGTGATCGACTATACTCACTTTTCACTTTCTGTCAATAAGGTGCGAAGATTCGCATTTTGGGTGGCTTGGAATATAGATGGTGGGAGCATCCGTAGGCTGAGCCGCAAGGGTATTCCGTTCATTATTGATCCGCGAGTTCCGCAGGAGTTCCAAGTGGGTGACGAATTATATGCAGGGAATCGGCTAGATCGCGGTCACCTCGCCCGTCGTGCGGACCTGCTCTGGGGAGCGCCTGCAGAAGCGGAGAAGGCTAACAAAGATTCGTTCTTCTTTACCAACATTACTCCTCAGATGGATGATTTCAACCAAGGACAAAGAGGGGGGTTATGGGGTCGATTGGAGGACGCAGTTTTTGAGGATACAAATGTGGAGGACTTGAAAGTTAGTTTATTCGGTGGTCCGGTTTTTCGTGATGATGACCGTAATTTTATGAATTTGAAGCTTCCTCGAGAATTCTGGAAAGTGATAGTGTTCGTGGAGGATGGGATACTTAAGGCCAAAGCATTCTTACTTGCACAGAACTTGGATGAACTAAAAGCCTTTGAACTTGATGCGTTCAAGGTGTATCAAGTAGCGCTGACAGAGGTTGAGGAAAGATGTGGACTAATATTTCCTGACGCTCTCAAGGGGGCAGATTCCGTGGGAAGAAGCCTAACGAGTGCACGAGAGGTTTTAAGTGAACGCAAGCCGCTTGCATCACTTAAAGGTATAGATTGGTCTTAAAATAGTTGAATGCAGTTACGGCTGTAATCTCTTTCCTTTTATCATTTCCTTATTGATTGAAGAAATATTTTCATATCAGCCTATAACGCATGGATTCATCCTTAGATTTTATTGCAAAGGGTTATTCACTTTTTCTGAATCGTTCCCTTAAGTGTAATAAAATCAAAGAAATTGTTTAAAATAGGTACATACATCCTATTTCTTGGTCAAACTATAAGTAAAAGGTTAGTCTTTCACAGAATTTTTAATAAATTAAATCCCAACAGTTACTTTAATAGAGAACTAAATCCTGTTTGGGTTGCTCCATTAGACTGAAGATTATTTCAATAAGATCGGCCAGTACTATTTGTCTGTCTGCCGTTAGTTATCTTATTGTTAATCACCGATCTTCCACTTGCAGGTTCGACTAATCCAGGGTACGTGGTCGGTTTTACTTTCTTGGGTATGTCTGAAGATACAGTATTGGCTGTGGGTATCTTTATTGGAATAGTTCTCATTCCGATGGGAATATTCATAAAACTAAACGATCTCATGATTACAGTTCTATCTTAATGAAAATTAAAAATTCTTAATGAATAAATGGATTAATGAATAAATGGAAATTGTCCCCAATGAAAATCATGAATATCATAGCAGGCCCGTCGGTACCCGCGACGGGATCGGTTCTAAATTAGGATTCTAGATTTAAAAAAGCTTTAATGTTTTCTTAACGGTAGAATCATAAATGACTCAATTTATATTCATTTTATATTAGATTCGCAGTTCATCTTAATCGTGGACCAATACTTGAATATGAGACTTGACTAACACATGAGCACCAACTAATTCGCTTTCCTAATTTTTTCCGCCAGAAGAGTTGTGCCGATCAAAAACCCGTCGCATTCGACTACTTGTTCTACGTACTTCATTAATTCGACATCGTCGAATACGGGACCATTCTTACGACGCAAGATGTAACGGGCATTGGCAGTTTCTATAAAGATGGCTTTCCGTTCGCTCTTGCTTGTCTCGCCGTACGATCCTCGTACAACACGACCGCGCACGGCAGTCACCCGACTTGGCCGTGCCGAACTCATGACAATATGCCTAGCGTTGATGATAGATACGGTAACCAACTATGCGGCCGTTTAATTCTTTGGCCACGACAGCAATACCTCGCTTTATCTTTTCATCCTTCTTTCCTTTTGGTATCGTTATGGTCACAAGGTAACGTGACGGCACAGTTGTAATCTTTGTCATCCGATCTTTTACTGTGGATGGAACTTGTACAGCAAAAGCTATAAACTTCTGTTTATTGCGAAGTCCCGCACGCTTAGTTATGTTGTTTAGCGCGGCTGTTGATTTCGATGACAGTTTATGTATTGGTATCCTTTTGGATGCGGTGGGCTTGGTCTTGGCTAGAAAATCTCCAGTCATCTTCAACTTCTGCCTGCGCTCAATTCGGGAGAACCGTTCTGCATCGGCTTCATTTACCCCCGTCGGTACAACTTTCCCGCTGGGCTGAGCGATGGGTTGCACGCTAGGATCACCAAGCAAACAAAACTGTGCGAGGGTCTTGAGATCAAATGCATCCATTTGTGCAGTATTTCCTACGAATTGCTGACGAGCCATTAGCGCAGCACGACCTACAGAGGCGCCATTCAACACATTTTGAAGATAGTATTGGCAGATAAAATCCGCTGCTCCGTTGCTATCTGCCGGACCGTAAGCTATAGTTGTGCTGCCAAAATATCCGTAGCTCCCTTGTTCTAGATAGCTTTGGCAGATAGGTCTGTCTATCGCCAATGTAATCGAATCGTAAAGCTCTGCACCATAGCAACATTCTACGGCTGCGACCGTGCCTTCGGGGATCTTGCCGCTGATCGATTTGGTAGTCAGTGATACAGGATAGCTGTTACCCGATTGGCCATAAAACTCGGGTGATGCTGGACCACCATGACAGTTGATGAAATGCATAGGAGGACGTAATTTGTTCTTCGGAAAGTTGGGACCTGACGGCGGTGCAAGAAGCAGGTTGTCATCACTTCCAAACAAGTTCTTGACACTTATCCGAGAAGAGCCTTGCCAAACCTTCGCAGAAAGACCTATATAGCTTTTGTAGTCGTCTAGTAACGCCATTTTGTAGTTTACTACTTTTTTTAGCAATGAGATGATATAAGACGGTTCAGTAGCGCTGAACAAATCTGGAAGCCTCCCCACTACTCGCGTTGGACCTACAAAGAGAGATGGATCTCTTGAATAGGGCGTATCACATGCGTATGGCAAATCACTCCAGACTTCTCTATCATCGTCCTTACCTGGAATATAAGCAGGGTTATCGAGATCTTGGTGTGGAACTACATCCGGGGCGCCCAAAATCATTATATAATGGGGATTGAATGATTTGAACACAGCATCGATTGCCTCTTTGTTCTCACGCGGGTCTGTTGCATTAGTCACAGCCTTGCCGCGAACCTTTTTCATACTTGATTTATCATCAAGATAAATAACATTGGTCTTAATTCCGCGTTCTTTATCTGATGCTGATAATTCAGTGAGCGCCTTACAGATCCTCGCGAGACCCTTGTCCTCATATTTCTTAATCAAGGCATTGCTATTGGTAACGATTATTTTGTCATCCATACAAATCTTGGTACATAATAAATGATAACTTATGTAAAAGTTTTCTTCCTATGATTAAATTGTCCACAACCGGCACGGTAGTCAATCCAATACTTACGAATGTTATCTTCTAAAAATCAAGGCTTTAAAGCTAATATACTTATTTGCCAATTCATGCAATCGCATAAATCAACTCTACGTAAGAACTAGTAATGCATGTATTGCTTAATCGCTGATTGTACACAAGTGTATTGCATTTCTGACGACATCAATGATCAGTGTCTTTCTGACTTGTAATGGAAGCATCTGGGCAATTGTCTCGGAAGTCGGACACTCCGTCATTATCGTCATCATTATCCGGATCGCATATGTCTCCTATGCCGTCATGATCAGAATCTTTTTGATCTGAATTCGGAGCGAGTAAAGGATTGTCACTTACATCTAGTAGACAGAGCATAAATAGCGTCTATTGATTAAGAGCGATAGAGAATTTAGAAAGCCTTGATTATGCTTGATGGGTTGCGTTTTTTCAATACAGATTATGAATAATAGTGTTACTGAAATTGGTATATCATTAATCCAAAATAGCTTAGGCCCTCAATAAATGAACGAATAAAGAACTTGCCTGCCTTAGGTTCAAATAAAATTTATGAGAAGCGGTTGGGATACGAATGAATATTCAATTGAACTTAAATGGATTAAAGAAAAAAGTGCTAATAAGGGCTCAATGGCTAAGGGGTGAGTAATGAATTTAAACTAATTCTACTATCTCGCCTGAGTCGTCATCCAAGATAATCCCTGAATATTTAATATTGAATACCGATGTATTAGGCGTTGTCTCCACCTTTGCAGATATAATTTCCCATGTTCCAGTATTAGGTTCAGTTCGTAAATACATTGGAAATTTCCTTATGTCAGTAGTGTCAATAAATGGATTTCTTGGATCGTTAATTGTGGAATCTTCAACATTACCACCAAATCCAAATACTAGCGACACAGTTTGATGCTTCAAGTGAAATGGATTTGCATCACTGTCGCCATCCTTTCTACATCTAAATTCTCTTCCGGCAATTCCAAGATAAACCCTATCATCTTTGTTTATATCCTTCTCGCCTGTAGTAACAGTGAGATTTATCTGTGATATACCTTGTACAGGAAACATATTTCTCTGTCCTATGTTATTGTCATTTGGTACCAATCTCCAGTCAAGAATAGTCTCACCTGTTGTAAAGTTATCCATGTTGCTCGCATCATTATCGGCAGATACTACCATAATTACAGAATCATGACCATGAGCATTTATTTCAGGTATCCAGTCAAACGGTCCTATTATTTTTTCTTCAGTATTATTAGCTGCAACAGTTCCAGCGGATAATTCAGCTATTGTGAGTGGTTGAATATCATCTGGTAGCAATAGACCAGCTCCAGGTCTACTATGATAACCGCGAACTCTAACGTTATTAGCGACCTCAGTACCTCGATTTTTTATTTTGACATAAATGTAATTAGTTGATCCAACAATAGGTTTTTCATGTACTGCTAATGTATCTGCTTTTCTCCTATTCCATATCGAAGTGTTATTCCAATGTATTGGTTGAAATTGATATTCTCCATTTCGACCGTCATCAATATAGACATCTACTGGAGGAGGCGCGCCTTCAGTAGTTACATTTGGAGGAGCAGGTGCACTAGGTGGTTGATATAGTCCCTGTTTCTCAAATGACCAACGGATCACTTTATTATAAGCACCGCCAAAAACTCCTTCTGTAGTCCAATTTAGAAGATCTACTGCCATTAATGCATTGGCAAAACCTAATGCATTGTCTGGATTTGTTGCTGGAGTAAGGGTACTAATTGCTCGTAGGATTAAATATGCCATCATTCTAGATGAAAATCTTTTTCTCTGTGCGTCAGTAGAATCACCACCAATAGAACGATATATTCTAAAAAGCGTAGTTGCAAGGATTTGTTCAGCTAAATAACCTGCCGGATCTATAGAAGTAAATGGATTATCATTTGGACCTCCCCAAGCCCAGCCTGCAAGTACATCACGATCAAAACGACGAATAGGTCTCCATGGTGTATATAAAAATCGATCGGGGGCTATTGAATCTGGGTCATTTACAACAGATGCAAGACTATCTCCCGCACTATGCGAAAAGCCAAAGTTTGCGGAATCTACATGTTCATATAAAACGCCGTGCCCCCCAAGTTCGTGGTAGTGAACCCAAGGATCACATGCTCTGCCTACAGGATTTGTTGTATCCGTAAGGTCACCTAGACCATAACAACAATGATCTATACCACCGGTTCCATTTCCAACACAATGTGCATTGATAGCATTACCTAGTCCTCTATGATCAACTTCTATTGGAAATGCAGTTCCATCAAAGTAAGAAGAAATAGGAAAGCCCAAACTTTCAACTAAAGCAAGGAATCGTTCAGTATGATAATAAGCACTTACAGCTGCGAAATCATTAGTTCTAACATCGTAATTGAAGTCGGCACCAGTGGGATTTGTTGGAGAAGCAATATTTGGAATTTCAACATTTGTAATATTTACATGAGCTCCACTTAGCGATTGTAAGTTACCTACCGGTAAATTGAGATTATTTAATACTTCTGGTGATCTAAATGGATTCAATATTGCATTACTTTGATCTGGAGAATGTACCGCATTACCTGAAATAGAAATGGGATTATGTTTAAACACTTGTCCATTAACATTTGCTGCCAAAGCTCGCAAATAAAGTACAGACTTTGTTTCAAGTTCGACCAATGCAATCCAATTGATTGCCCCATATTCTTCAGTTGTAAATGAAAAAGTGATTTCATCTACAACATAATATTTATCATGCTTTATCTTATTGTTTACTGGATAAAGTGGCAATATTGGTATTTCTTGTCTTATATTTTCAAAATCTTGAGCTTCCTTATCTTTATTTACTTTTCCAGATGTGTCTATTTTTGGTAACTTTGGAAGTCTTTTATCTTTATCATATTTATAGACATAAAGGCGTCTTCTAATTAGATGTGCATTATTATTTATTCTTTTTTTGGCAGTTTTTTTTAACTTATCTTTATTTATTAGACTGCTTATGAAGTTACTTGACACTGATTCCTTTTTCTTGTAAGAAAACGATTTTTTCTTGTCTCTTTGTTTTTTTTCATTACCTATATAAAATAACTTTTTATGACGTTGAATTATATTTGATGGCGGCAGTTTGGCAACAATCCCTTTTTGACTGTTATTCACTGCGTGAAGTATACGATATTTACTATCTTTGAGGGATGGAGTATGTTTAACAGTTACGGTTATTCCTGCATGCCAAATTGGAAGATTAAGATATGTTTGAGAGAATTCCACTGTCGTAGAATCAAAAAATTGTTTTTGTTTAGAAAGTCTGTATTGTACATCTTGTTCTAATGGATGATCAAAGGAAACTTTTTCATCTACGTTATTTAATGTTTTTTCAGGAACCTTAAAAATATTTACCACACTTTGTAAGTAATTGATAGCAGCATCAAGTGGATTTTGTGCATTGGATTTCCAATTTTCCTGAAAGTGATTAATGCCTCTAACGTTTTCATTTTCATCTATAGACAATTTAGCTCTTAGATCAGAATTAAAAATTTCTTTTATTTCGCTAACACCTCTAAATCAATCTTGTTATCAATTTCTAGAAAGGGTAACTTGCATAACATGCATCTTAATAAATGCAATATTATTTATGCCTTTTTAGTCCATTCTTGCAGATTCTAAAGCTTTAAACGAGCCGTCTTTATCTTTTGTATTTAACTCCATGGTAACGGTGAATCTTTGTTCATTAAACTCCTTCGCAAGAATCAGGAAAACAGATTTCTTACTTCGTTAGATAGCTACGCGACTCGTCAGGAACAAGTTCCGCAAACCTTGGAAATTTAAAATAATCAATGAAGTTAATAATCAGTTCTTACTTATTGCCACTTCTCTTTTTGATCCATTTCTTTAACACCGTATGGATTTTTTTCTTTTCTTTCCTTTATCAATTTTTCGGCGCCGAAAAAATATACTTATTGAGTAACAGACTTCATAAGAGATTGTTGTACTCTATATAATAAATTTCTTAAATACATGTGAATTTTATATCGAACACGGTTGGGACTAGTACTGCCTCACGTTTGATAGAATTATCTTTGGTTGAATCGATGGAAATCATAATTATCATAGGTAAATGTCTTAATATGCTACTATTAATCTTTGTTACCAAGCCTTTGTGGATTTTAAAGACATAAAATACTCTTCATACACGAAGTCGGACTGGTATCTAAAAATATTTCAAGTAAAAATTCAGTTTGATGAAAAACCATATAAACCCTAACTACAAATCCTAACCAAATGATATGCATTGAAATAGATGGTATTACAAGTATAAACCTAATTAAACGTAGATTTCGACTCCATGATAGGAGAGATAATTAAGATATGTCCAAAGAAAAAAAGACAACGGCAGATGATGGTGGAAAGAAAACAGTAGTTGATGAACAAAATCGGGTTCAAGTTATTGTTGAGCTTACTAAACCAAAAAGCAAAGCATTGAGTGCTATGTCCTTAGCAGAAAATTTGAGTCAACAAGGATTTGAATTGGATACTGAGTACGGAACTATCCCTATGACTCCAAGTAAGGATCTTGGCCCTAGCTTAAAATCAGAAGGGAAGGAGGTTGTTCTTATAAGAGGTAAGGTTGATAAAAACAAGATCAAGGAGCTTGAAGATCAACCTAACGTTATCAAGGTTTGGGAAGATACGGAGGGAATCCAACCATTTGATGATAAAGATAGCAATTTCGTTGAAATGACTCCAGTTGCTAAGGGGCCTTGTCCGATACCTCCATGTGATTGTAATCCTGGTACTCCAAGGGGAACTATTAATGATGTAGTAGAATTTCTTGGAGTAGATGCGATTCATGCGGATGGAATCAAAGGACAAAATATTGTTGTTGCTGTTCATGATGGGGGGATTACTGCAATAGGTAAAACTACGAATCCTTCAGATACGAGTAATCCTAGATGGCCAGGAAAGCTTATTCCAAATGTAGTCGATGGATCTAATCCCGACTGGGGAACTACTGGTGTAGATTGGGGATGGCATGGAAACATGTGCGCGACTGATGTTCTCGGAATGGCACCAGAAGCAAAAATCTATGACCTTAGAATTAAATCTAATGTATTATCAAGTGCACTTGCAAATTTCCAATGGGCTATCGATAGGCATAAGGCAGATGGAACCCCTCACATTATTACCAATAGTTGGGGTTTTTTTCAAAAGGCTTGGGATCCTGATTACACTACCAATATAAATCATCCTGTTACTCGGAAAGTAATTGAAGCTATTGATGAGGGCATAATCGTTCTCTTTGCTGCAGGCAACTGTGGTGGCAATCCTTGTTCAGATAATCGATGCGGAAACGATACTGGTACAGGAAAGAGCATTTGGGGTCCAAATGGACATAATCGAGTAATTACTGTTGCGGCGGTTAACAAGAATGAAGAGTACGTAGGTTATAGCAGTGTTGGCCCGGCAATCCTCGATCCAAAGAAACCAGACTTTGCCTCCGTTACACATTTCACGGGATTTTTCAATAGTGATAGTGGAACCTCAGCTGCAACCCCAATCGCAGCAGGTGTTACTGCACTTTTGAAACAGGCTTCTCCAGGACTTACACAAGATGGAGCTAAAGAGGTACTTATGGTGACTGCTAAAGATAAAGGTCCCTCCGGTTGGGACATTTTTCTAGGTGCAGGGATAATTCAGGCAAAGGTGGCATATAATCATCTGAAGTCTAACAGTTAGGTAACGAGCTGACCTACTCGAACCCTTATGGGAGACCGATCTCAATGCAGATGTGGACACTTTTCTAATATTTGTAATATTCATAAATGGATTCAATTCTATTATAATCAGTCAGGACTTATGGAGTTTGAGATATCAACATGGCCTTCCAACCCTCAATGATATTTTGGAGATTAGTTGGTCGATCACTTGATACAGGTTTAATGATATGATAACAAGCAAGACAGGAAAAAGAGGGTAAAGAATTTAAATTACGAAACTTAGTGCTGAAAATATGAAAGAGACGCTGATCGACTACGAGATAGTTAGGAACTCGTCATTCTAGAATTTATTTGATGTCCCAACCAGTGATCAATGATATTATTTGTTCTCAAAGATTCCAAGGAGTGTGCAATTTTGTAGATGTGATATAATACATACTACGAACTCCTCGATAAGCCATTGCAATTTGGAATAAATTTTTCATCAGTTGAACTAGCAGTAAAATCATTTATAGTAGGTTTGCCGCTTTCATACATGACTAAATATTTAATCAAAGGAAAAATTAATGACGATAATGGTGCACCAATTGCTGATTTACATTTACAGGCGATGGATAGCGACCAACAGTTGTTTGAAGATCATAATGATGATCTTTTAGGGTCATCAAGATCTATTTCAGATGGGTCATTTGAAATTCCCATTGATGAATCAACCTTTAAAGACAGTTGGTTGGAGAAAAACCCCGAAATCTATCTAATACTCCGAAACGAGCATGGTCAAGTTGTTCATAGGACAGAAACCATCAAGGTCAAATCGGATGAAAATGTAAATGGAATTATCACTATTCCAGCTAATATTACCATAAACCAGAAACAGCAGCAAATAAATCTACCCAATACAAGCCTTTATTGGAATAATCAAAGAATTCTATCGGCCTTTTCCTCCATAGGAGATACCACCACCCTGAACAATAGCGAATTTCAAAGGAATTTTAGACTGTTAATTAGTTCAATTAATGCGTGGTTAACCTATACTAACGACGTCATTTGGAAAAAAATTGGATATGATGGACCTCAGGTTCCTCGTTATCCTTGGAGGGTACCGGACCATCGTCACAAACTCGCTTGGGAGTAAAAAAATTGACAAATTGCATATATGGAACTGAAACATTCGAACGACGTAAAGAATTTTATAAAGTAATAAACTCAGATGTAGTTTGTAATGTTGACGTATGCGTTATCGGTTCGGGTGCAGCTGGTGCGATACTGGGAGCTAAACTTGCACAGGCGGGAAAATCGGTTGTCATATTAGAAAGGGGCCCATATTACGATGGCGAATCTATGAACCAGAGGGAAGCCGACATGATACCAATTTTATGGAAAAATGCTGGTGCAAACTTTACGTCAAATTTACGAATTGCCATCGCTCAGGGGTCGTGTCTAGGTGGCTCCACTGTGATAAATGATGCGGTCTGTTTTAGAATCCCCGACATTGTTATTGACCAGTGGCAGAAAATGGGCGTTTCGATTTCAAAGTCTGAATGGGATAGTGCTAACGACGAAGTTTCAAAGCGAATTAATGTAACACTAGTAACAGAAGAAGAGCTGAATACTAATGCAAAAAAATTGAGAGAAGCCTGCCAAAAATATCTCCACGAAGGAAATCACATAGCTCATTCTAATAATCATAGAAACTGTGGATCTTCACTATCGGATCCTTCCCTTAAATCGTGTGTAAAGTGTGGTTTTTGTCACATGGGATGCCATTATGATACCAAACAAAGTATGTTAGTAACTTATATTCATGACGCATTAAATGACGATAAGTTAAATTATAATGCGTATTGCAATTGTCGAGCTGATTCAATAACGTATAATAATGGAATTGCCACCGGAGTTAATGGAACATTCATCGATTCAAACGGTTCGGAATCATACAGAATTCGTGTCAATGCAAATGTTGTTATAGTATCGGCGGGCGCTATAGCATCTTCAAATCTCTTGCAAAAGTCTCAAATTGGTGGGCAAAATACTGGAAAGGGACTTGCGCTACATCCTGCACCTTTTGTTATGGGATTATTTGAAGACGAAATTTATGGTAACAGAGGGATCCCCATGTCTTACACGTGTCACGAATTTGGCATAACAAATGGAATAGAAAAAGGAGGATTTTTAATAGAGAGCATATTTTTGCCAATTTTTCAGATGGCGCTTGCCATACCAACTCTTGGGTTTGATCATAAAAGAATGATGGAAAACTATAATAGATACACAATGGCCGGAATATTGTCGCGGGATGATTCTGTAGGAAAAGTCTCGATCTCGTATAATGGTAACCCAAAAGTAATTTATAGTTTGTCAGATCAGACTATAGAAGATATGGCCAGGGGTATGGGGATCTTGGCTAGGATGTGGTTTAGTATTGGTGCAAAATCCGTGATTACGTCTCACAGAGATGTCCCAGAGATAGCAACTAAAGCTGACGTACCCAAATTAAAAGACGCAGTAAGAGAGAATCCGAACAACCTTATGCTCGGCTCGGCACACCCGCAAGGAGGCAATAGGATGGGTAACAACGAAAGAGAGTGCGTGGTAGATTCCGATTGTAAGGTGTTTGGATTTGATAACCTCTACGTTTGTGATGCAAGTGTTTTCCCTACGGCACTGGGAGTTAATCCGCAATTGACTGTAATGGCACTTGCAGCAATAACCGCTGACAAGATTATCAAAAAGTGGAAAGATAGAAATATCGAGCTGATCTATGGTAACACCTGTCATCTAACACAACCAAGATATTGCAAAACAGAACAAATATCAGAGCATTTTGCCGTAGTAGAACATAACGACAAGCTTTTTAGCTCTCTTTCCAATTCTGACGAGGACAAAATTGTTGTTGGTAAGAACTGGAAATTTGATCCAATAACGCTTAAAATTTATAACAATTTGTACTGGAAAGGATTCTACGGTAGGGATAGTGATCTAATGACGATTGCCCTACAATACTTTGGAGGATTTTATAAAAGATTTGGCCGCCTTAATAATGGCAAGATGGAGGGAACTACGCATCCTTTTGAAACTCCAATTGTAAATGCCAAAAATATTGCTTCTGAAAAAAACGTTCCTGGATACGGCAAAGTAATCCATCTCGAGTACACCGAATTTCCTTATTCTACGGCATATGACCTGTTAAAGATGGTAGACGAAAATACCATTCTTGGAAAAGCATTTTTGGGTCCTTTTCCCAAGGGAAGAGAACTATTTAGCTTTAGTATGTCTAGAATATATGATGTAAATTTCCTCACAGAATCGGATTTGATGACATTGTTTCACAATGGTGAATTCAGCCATAAACCAAATGAAAAAGAGCTAGTGGGGACTTGGGAAGGCATGCTGGTTTCTGATTCGTCGCTATCCCCGCGATCACAGCAATTTTATTTTAATTATGAAGATGGCGAAGTTGATATGAGATATTCTTTCGCTAATTTGTTGACTGGAAGATCGGATGTTACTACCGAAGGAAGTGTGCTGCGTCTGGATGATCCCACTCCTTTTCATGATGAAATTAGAATCGTGAGTCCAAATTTCGCTGTAGGTGTATGGATGAGCGAATGGTCTTCTAAAGATAGTTTACAACCAATTATAGACGACTTGCGCAGATATTTCCCAATTGGAATATCCAACAATGATATTTTAGAAAATAAGCTTTCATTTTTAGAGCGACTTCGGTTGCGAGGAATTCCATTACCCAAAGAACTAGGTTTAAGTTTCCTTCATGTTGAGGAGAATCAGAAACATGAAACAAGGGTGGGTTTATTGTATGCTCTAAAAAAGGTATCATGAGTGCTTTCATAGACTCAATGCTTGTAGCAAGTAGCAATATTTTTCGGCGCCGAAAAGTTTCGTACTTTAAATTAATCAATAAACTAAAAATAAAAAAAAGCGCGAAAGTGTAAGGCCTCAGCTATGGAACATTTCAATATTTCGTAGATTTTATTTGACATATAGTTTGATCATTATTTTTTTCGCATATTCAAATTACATCTATTTGTATGATATTGTATAAGCATTACAAGTTTTGCGGATATGGATCATACTTAGATAATGCTACGTCCAATTCATGTCCAGCTACATTAAATCCTTAGACAATGGGAGATACAAACCATGACATTTCCGCGGATAAGAGATTCATGAAAGAAGAATATCCATAAAGTTATCCAGTTGTTCCTTTGGAGGGATTTGGATTTTTGTGCAACGCGATGAGAATAAAGTAAAATATTTCTATATGGCTCTTGACCCTATTTGATTTGTAAAGTCGGCAATTTGTTATAAAAAAGCCTAAATACATACTATTGATTACATTTGTAATGTGCCTATTTGGCTATATTGCTTCAATATTGACCGGGAGATTAAAACCAATTGAATCTTAAGATATTAAACGAGCTTAAACCAAATGTATTACAATACCTTCCTTATGGGGTGACAACGCTTGAAATCAAGATTGATGGAGACATTGATGAACTATTAGGCTATATATGTCCTATTAAGATAGCAGATAGACAAAAGAAACTCTTTGTTGGATTTGCGGACGAAAGTGAAGACCTTTTGGTACTTTGGGGTGGGGGAAGTGAAGAAGGACTTAAGCTTACAAATACGAATGTCAGTGGGAGAATGTATTTTCAAATCTTACATAAAGGAAAATCTGCGGATATACAAAGTCTCACTTTAGGCCATAGTCGGACAAAAGAACCAATCGGTAGCATAATTTTAGTCCCTGCCCAAGACAGCAGAAATGTTTCAAGGATGGATATCAGTCTCAATGATAGCAATGGTCTTAGGACTATAACTTTTAAAGGAAGCAAAGTTCCGTTATACTATCCGAGGTGGTTTCCTCCTAGACCATCAGAAAATAAAAAGATTCAATATTCCGATGTCGATGCGCCAAATATAAAGATAAAATTCAAAGCAAAAGATAGTAATTTCATTTCAGAAATTAATTCGGATATTGATATCTTTCTAAATGATGATCATATTGCCAAGATAGCTGATGATTGGTGTTATTCATCATTACATGCAGAAATTTTTACTATTTTTGGAAACGCTGATTACTTTGTTCTGAGGGTCTGGTTCTATTGGGTAAACGCTACATTCTCTAATAGCTTCAGAGGTGATAAAATTATTCTTACTAGAAATGAAGCAATCAGATTAAGCGACAATATATCTCCTGATGATAAGAAAACTAAAGGCTTTCTAGATTCAATAAACATCGAATGTCCTGATTATGAGAGATTTGACTTTTTAATAGATATGAAAAAGAAAAAAATTGTCTGGGTAGGAACAGATTTTCATTATCAAGAATGGTGGTTTAAGATAGATGAGACAGAACCTCTTGTGAGGGCAAAGATAGCATCGGGCCTTTGGACGGTCGAACATAGCCTCAAAAGCCTCATAGATAGGTTTCAACCAAAGGAAAATTTCGATCCCATGACTGTTCTACGAGTCATGCTTAGAGACGTAGGACCACAATCGCCTAATATTCCGGTATTGAAAGAATATATCTCAATAAACGAAGGTGGACCTCGCCCCAAAGCTGCAGGATTTTTAGGGAAACACATACCTTATCCTGAAAACGGTAGGGCTGTAGCCGAACTTGTGTCTAGCATCGCAACTTCTTAAATTTCAAAATAAGACTATTAACTATTGATGACGATGATCTCGGTTCTTGGTTCTTGATTTTGCAACCAAATTTTAAACTGCTGCAGTATTGGATTATTAATTTATTGGGAGCATTAATCGTGATTTATCAATAAGTCAATCTAAGACTATCACTAAATGTGAATTCTTAGAGCCAATAATAATTAACACTTGAATAAAAGCGAGAAAAGCTGATCGTAGAATCACTTATCATCCGATGAGTTAAAATTAAATAAATTTATGCAGTATAAACTGTTCTATGCACGAATTGATCGGTGCTATAGAAGATATCGACGTTTCTGAAATTTCACCCTCAGAATACGCAGTTCGTTCTGTAGTAGAAAGTGGGGATGAATTGGCTCGCTCTATTCAACGTCTTGGTCTATTACAACCGATCATAGTTAGAGCAAATAAGGTAAGTTTTGAGGTTATCGCCGGAAATAGAAGATTAAAAGCCTGCAAAATGTTAGGATTAAAGAAAGTCTCGTGTCACATTGTAGAGCTGGATGATAGATCAGCGTTTGAAGTCTCGCTTGTAGAAAATGTGCAGAGAAATACATTAAATCCAATTGAAGAAGGTCGGGCTTTCAGAAAATACGTGCACGAATTTGGCTGGGGCGGTATTTCTGAATTGGCTCAGAAAATATCCAAAAGTCCAAGCTACATATCTCGGCGAATAAAACTTGTAAATCTTCCTCAAAACATTCTAGATTTAATTTCCCAGTCTTCGATTGATATTACAACCGTGGAAGAACTGTTACCAGTCACGGATAATCATACTAAATCAATGTTAACAAAATTGATACGTGATGAAAATCTATCCTCAAGAGCGGTTCGCCAGTTGGTAAAGAACATTGATACCAAAGATATTAACATGGATTCAATTTTTATTCAATATAACGGTACTAATGAGTACACACGACTATGTAAATCATTTGACAAGGCGATAATAGCGCTAAGGATTGCGATTAAAAAATTGGCTGCAATGATTGAAAAAATTGAAGATAATTGGATGTTTTATGACATTATGATGCAACACAAACATCTATTGCATAATCAAGTAGATTTACTAATAAAACAAAAGGCCAAATACAAGAAACATTTTTTGCGTTTTCAAGCATTGGGTTAGTATAAAATAAATTGAATATCTTCTATGTTGAAAGATTAGAATATTCAGCTGGGCAAGTGGTAATCCTTGCTAAAACTGAGCAAGATAATAATGACGATAACACAATGAATGTTTGTACTAATATTCATGATTCTTTAGTTGACGTATTCCTAGCTAATCTCAAAGCCAATTTTATCAGATTCTCAGTAATATTTTGGACCAACACTTACAGCAATAGACAGCCACTCCGTAGCTACAACATAGTCATAGTCTTTGTACTTGAACTCAAATTTCTGAAGTAAATATGTGGTTAGATTGGTAGCTGAAAAATTCAAATTGCGTTATAGTACTAATCAGTTGAGATTAGCTAATCATAAGAGTCATTGTCTGCTCAATTATATTATGTCAGTTAGTAGTAAGTACCATTGCAGTATTGCAACAATATACAAACCAATAACCGCATTTCATGAATTCATACTAACGAATTTCCACTGTTATAGTACTGTGTTCATTATTTATTTTGTGGCTGTGGGCACAATCCTAATTGGGACCCGATTTTTTAAAAATCGCTTTTCTTTGAATAAGAACAGGTATCAATTTGTTTTTATGGATATATTATTACAAGAAAACAAGGAGTCTGACGGTGTGACATAAATATTAATATTTTTTCTTTTAATTCATGGACACTATGGATTATCCCTATATTTCTTGTGGCAATTTTAATCACTTCATTTTATCCTCTTTACAATGTATTTGCACAGTCTAACGAGAATGAAAATATTGGCACCGATCAGGAGCCACAGGAAGTTCAATGTGACGATGATGAAGAAGTAAAAGATGGAGATTGTGTGCCAATTGAATGTGATCCGGGTGAACAATTAGTTGGTGATAGCTGTGAAAAAATTGAATGTGATCCGGGTGAACAATTAGTTGGTGATAGCTGTGCACTCTCTACAGTTAAAGATACGTCACTAGAACTATATACAATTTCGAGTGTTAATCCTGATGGTATGATAACATTAACGGGTAAACTTGAAGGATCCACTAGCGATAATGAATTCCCTAGTGGTGTTGGTATACCAGATAAACCAATAACATTCTCAGGATCGGGAGTGACCGATGATCTTAAGAGCAAGGATGTAAAGACTGGTGAGGATGGTTCGTTCTCTGTCACTGGTAAGGCACTAGATACAGATGGTGTATGGGAAGTCAAGGCACAGTTTGCTGGTGACGAGGGTTATAGGGCCTCTGATAGTAATACAGGGAAGTATACAATACAACACGTAGTTGCAACTACGTTCCTAAAGCTGGATCCAATTTCGAGTGTTAGCCCGGGTGATCCCATAACTGTACAGGGCATACTCAAAACTGAATCTGATGGTATAGGAATAGACGGAAAAACAGTAATTCTTGCAGTAACAGGAATAGATAATGTGCCTGATGAGAGTAAGATTGCTGTTACCGAGGATGGAGGTAAATTTACATTTACTATTCTTGGTAATGTACTACGTGAACCTCCCGTAGCTGCTCCTACTAGACCACCAATAGCAGATGGTTTGGCCATTCGTGGTAGTGTACCAGTAGTAGGGGATTCAGTAAAATTTCAAGCACAATTTGACGGTGACGGAGAATATTTGAAGTCTACCAGCAATGAAGTAAGTCTTGAATTAGAAGGAGATGTGCCTACGGATATACCCAGAGTTCAAGTGCGAGATGTGGTTCTTGAGGAAGAGGCCAACAAAAAGGTAATTGAAACTAAACTTCCTACTCCACCTCCTACCATCCCAGGTTCTAGTTATAACAGTTCTGGACCATGCTCATTTGAAGATTATGAAATGCCGGTGCGCGGAGACACACTTGATGAAGTTGAAAAAAGAGGAAATGAGTTAATTTATAAACCAAAGGACAAGAGTGAATTTAAAACCTTTGAGTATAGCATGATTTATGATTGCCCAGATCCGATAATACCACCTCCGCCAGAACCGAGAACAACTGAACCACCACAAGACACTCCACCAGGGGCCCCAGTTATAGAATTTCCATCAACTGGTACACAGAAGATATCCATATCACAAATTAGTGGTACTGCGGAACCAGACACTACAGTTATGGTATTTAATGGAGGAGTCGCTCTAGATACCACACCTGCAGATAGTAATGGTGATTGGTCACTAACATTAGGTCCCGCCCTAGGAGAAGGTACTTACAGTTTTACGGCTAGCGCTATGTATGCAGGAAGTAATACAGGGGATCTTTCTTCTGATGTCAATGTAATAGTGGATACAACGGGACCAACAGTTACTGCAAATCCGGCGAGTACATCAAATCCCTCTCCAGTAGCACTTTCATCTAGTGATCCTGATATTGATACTAATGCTATATACTATACATCTGATGAGACTAATCCAGCTTCCTCCTCAGGCACGCAATATACATCTCCTGTGAATATTGGAGAACTTGCAGTTCAAAAATATATTGAAAATGGAAAAACAGAGGGTGAGTACACAATAACACTCAAGTTTATGGGATATGATACACTTGGAAATGCTGGCCCTATGGGAACTGAAGTCTATACAATAAATGTGATCGGTTAATATGTTGGAAAATATTCACTTCAAGTTGATAAGTTCTGTAATTTTACTGCATCACCAATTTATTAAAAATAACACCTTACTCAAATATACTATGATTTGGAGCATATTATTATTGTCGTACTTTACGTTTTTTAATGATGTCGTATTTTCTAGTAACTTTACTTTGGAAGCTTATCCTGTGGAGGTTACCGGTAAAATAATGATTGAACCACCTAAATGTGGACCCAACGAGGAATATGACTCTGACACAGATAGTTGCGTACAAAATAATCCTCAGCCCGATCCTCAGCCCAATCCTCAGCCCGATCCTCAGCCCAATCCGGTAAACCAATCGCCACCGAAGCCACCCCTAGATATCGGCACTGTAGCATCACCCGAATCTCCCAGGCCAAATATTTTGAGGGCGAATATGAGTGACGTAGAAACAGAAGCAGGGGGACAATTAATACCGTTTCAACAAATAGTAATAGTTAATGATTCTATGAGTAAGGATATTCAATCAACAAAAAGTACTATTCAGGCTTTGACGAATACAGTGGAAAATCTAGGTGCTGAGGTTATTTACAGTTACAATAGTGCAATACCTGGATTTGCGTTCAAAGCTCCGAACCAGGAAATTACAGATAATGTGATTCAAGTTCTTTCGTCAGATACGCGAGTGAATTCTATCGAACAGGACAAAACTGTTGTTCCATTTTCAGAAGAAATCCCAACTGGAATTCAGAGGATTGATGCAAATCAATTATATTCAATTCCTAAAATAGGATCATTTACTCCTGACGTAGATATTGCCATTATTGACAGCGGCATTGATCTGGATCACCCAGAGCTTAATGTAAATTCGAGCTTTTCTATGACGGTGCCACAGATTTCAAACGTCGATCAGGCTGACGTTGACTCTATCATAAATAATGATATAGATCTTGATAAACTGGGTCTTAACACTTTTTCAGCAGGAGGAAACACCAGTTCATTTTATCCTCCGTTTTCGATGAGCGGACCCTCATCAGCGGATGATACATGTGGTCATGGTACACGTGTTGCTGGAATTGCGGCAGCAAAAGCTGATGCTCATGGCGTGGTGGGGATTGCTCCAAATGCAAGGTTATGGGCAATTAAAGTGCTTGATTATGATAAAACCACAGGGAGATGTGAAGGTTCTATTTCTTCTGTTATTGCAGCAATCGAGTATGTGACTAGGCTTAAAGATAAAATAGATGTTGTAAACCTAAGCCTTGGTTGTAAATGTAATTCGACTGCACTGGATGACGCGATAAGTCGATCCGTGAAGGCCAACGTTACATATGTTGTAGCTGCAGGGAACATGAACTTAAATGCATCGTCATTCTCACCCGCTAATCACAAGGATGCCAATAACCAAAAGGACGTAATAACAGTGTCCGCTATGACAGACCTCGATGGTAAATGTGGAGGACATAGTACCGCTCAATGGGTGAGAGCTGGGGAATTTGCGGGGCTTTATGATGATGATGCATTTGCCAAATTCAGCAATTATGGCTCAGTAGTAGACATTGCAGCCCCAGGAGTAATGATAAAATCTACAGGAACAAATGGATCATACAGTCTGGGCAACGGAACTAGTATAGCAGCTCCTCATGTTGCCGGAGCCGCAGCATTATACAAGATTCTGAATCCATCCTCAACGCCCTACGAAATACGCCATGCTCTTATTACTGATGGAATCCGGAGCACTACAGTATGTGATGGTCTCAGGCATGGCTATTTTGAAACAGATTCGAATGGCGTAGGCGAGCCTTTGCTGTACGTAGACGACTTGGTCAAAAAGGTAAAGCAAAGGTACGAAGATTCCACCTCTCAGCAACCAGAAACTGTTGTTAGCACAGCTGCAAAGGAAACAGCTAATGCAACAGCAACGGCAATAGAGCAACCAGAAACTGTAGTTAGCACAGCTGCAAAGGAAACAGCTAATGCAACAGGAACTGCAAATAATCAGACTGGCAATCCAGTTGCTGATGCATTAAGGAACATCTTTGGCGGAATTACTGGAAATAAGTGAATTCTTGTCGCATCTGAGACGAGTCACATTCTTATTTAATTTCGTTTATGCCGATATAACTTTTATTTTGTGGTACTGCCGTAGCCTCGAGAAAAAAATTGTTCTTATTACCAATTTGATCAAGTCATATCATGATGAAGGTAACGAAATATGCGATCCATTGGGCGCAATAATCAAGCATTTCCAATATAACAGTAATTTCAATCATTAGGCAAGCCTTCAACTAATGTATTACTGAGTATTTATCTCCATAATTTTGAATACTTGGATGTGTTTACACTTAACATAGATTCAGATTAAATTAGAATAAGTTTAATATCCTTGTTTAGTAATATATGAAGTCAATAGTAACAATTGATTCTTGATCATATGATTTCACGCTACTTTCTTCAATTATCTTCTGTATTAAAATTTGTAATAACCAAATAATGAGAGACAGATAGCAACTTGAATTACAGTTTAAATCACACACGTTTATCTGGATAGAAAATTTAGTATCTTTCCTTAACGAACAGATATAATTTTTCATATTAATCTTTATATATTTCGTAACTATGATTGTAATATGAAGACATACAAAATTTTTAATTATTATAGATATGGATCAGCTACAACACCAATTGTTACTAATACATTTATTTCAGTGAAAATGATAGTGTCGGTTTGTTTTACATCTTTGTTAATCCTTATGCTGATATCATCGAAAATATCGGTGGGACAGGAAGAGCCGAGTGTACTGCAAGCTACTAATAATACTTTAAATGAAACAGAATCAATAGCGTCGCAAAATACAACGGAAAAGATTGTAGTTAGTGATGTTCTCCCTTCTGCAACAAGAAACCAGTACAACAATACTAATGAACAATATGCAACAGTTCTGGCTCCTCGATCCGATGGATCAATTTATTCTGGAGTAATTACATTCACCGCAAGTGAACCAGTAAGAATAGAAATACAGCATGCACTAAACTTAGATAACACCACTTTTAATAAAAATCAACTACGGAACATGATTAAATATATTAATAACCAGCCAATTTCTGTCTCATCAATCGTACCAAGCTATTCAAATAACAGCTTTTCTTCATCCATTCCTTTTACGGGTAATGCTCTGGAATTTTCTTATGAAAAGCCTTTTATGGTGATGTATACTGTCAGTGCGCTAACAGACATAAATGACAATACTCGTGGGAATGATGACTCAACTAATAAAGCTAGGATGGAATCGCTTGAACCACCAATAAGTTATAAGGCAAGCAGTGGAACCTTACTTACCGCAGCAATACCCTATTTATCTGACGATATTTTACAAGAGCTTCCTTTTTCTGAGCTTGATGTAGCTGGTCTATCGATGATAATTGGCAAAGTTCCAGCAGATAAAGCTACATTAATTTTGAGCAAAGTTCCAGCAGATAAGCGTCAAGAAATTTTGAGCAAAATTCCAGAAGATAAACGTGAAGAGATAGAGAAAATTTTACTCAAACAGTAACATTTTCATACATCAAAAGGGTATGAACTTGTATGGTAATTACAGAAAAAAGAGTTGTAAGTGTATGATTTTGGTAGACTCTAAAACTTACATACCGATTATTTTGTGTTACTTTGTGTTGTTCTTGATAAGTAGTAATCTGTTCTCGATCTCATATAGTATAGAGGCACCAGTTACACGTCAAAGTATAAGAGATGCACCGTTCGACTGGGTCAATATTGACAATCAGACTGCTGCAACGGAGGGTGATCCTGCTACGGACATTTCAGAAGTAACATACTTTACCAATGGTAAGACCTTAAATTCCACGATATGGTTGCTGTTTCCTTTTAAAGAACTTCCTGTGGGCTACAGTATCTTTAATTATGGAATGCTAATAGACTCCGATTTCGATGAAGATACGGGTGCAGGGGGAATAGATTACCAGCTTGAAATTAGATGGAACAATGAAACCAATACATGGACACGTGTCTTAACAGAATGGTCATCTACCGCAGTCGGAGGAAGGATTTTAGAGGAGAGCAAAAACTTTACTCGCTTTTCAGGAGATCAACTATTTTATGTTTCAATTCCAATTGAATTGGGAGATATCTCAAATCCGAACAAATTTAGAACCGTATATTATGCTGAATCAAAAAGAGGGGCGAGTCCGTTGGTCACTGATTTTACAAAATGGATCAACGTTCCTCCGCAAGAATTACAGCTTGCAACATACCCTCAGTCGATTGAATTAAGACAAGGGGAAAGTAAAACTGTAGAACTCACAATTAATTCAACTTCTGGCTTAGAGCCAGATGTTATTTTATATTCTGAAAATCAAGATACTGATCCAGTTTTGAATTTTAGTGCTAAAAAGTTGAAAATACCATCTAATGGGTTTGCAAGTATTCCGCTAACAGTAAGCACTTCAGGTAATACAAAAATAGCACCTCATACAATCTTTATTTTTGCAAATTCCAGCTATCCAGCATTCGAATTTGTAATAGTTAACGCTACATCTCATGATTCTGAATTTCCATTCAAGATTCAGGGCGACGATAAAATGGTCAAAACTAGTCTTTTAATAGATGTAAAAGAACCTCTGTCATTGACAGATAAAATTAGTGAATTTTGGAATAAGTTAGGTGAACTTCTTTTATTTCTTTACGGAGTTGTTGCAGGTTTATCTCCTATGATATTTAATGCAATAAGAAAAAAATTGACTAAATCGACAAAATAATTATTCTTACTTTTTCTACTTCGGCATTTTACTTAATGATAGACGTTTTTCAAGCATGCCAATCGTTTCGGATAGCCTCCAACAGAACCTGTGTGAAATATTGAAGGATAGTGGAGTAAGCTAAGTATTGGCAAAAAATTCATCTGTCAAGGAAAGGTTAAATCCTTGTATTGAAATTGTAATTTAAATGAGCGAAAGAGTTCTGAGGACTAGTGATGTGAGAAAATTCGTGAGAGTATTATGTGTTATTGTGGTGATGTTGACATTATCAATAATTGGTACGTCGTTATTTATGTTCTCTATTGGAGTATCGGCACAAGAGACAGAAATAACCAGTAATAGCGGAGAAAGAATAGTACAGCAGGGTATGGCCACCTCTTCACCTGATCCTTTGCCAGGTCATGAATCTCACGAGAGTGTAACAATCTTGCGCCTTAGGGGTGATAATGCAGTTTATTCGGGGAGAATAACATTTACGACAACGCAACCGGTTGAAGTCCAAATTTTGCATAGGGACATGACATCTAATTCGACTGCAGGACTACCAGTTATTCCCGACGAATTTGGTCAATTAGCGATGATACAGCTACCAGACAATAACGGTCGCGTGACGATTACTAATGTCGTACCAAAATTTACTGAAGGCGCAACAGGCACCAGCTTTGCTGCATCTGTTCCATTCTCAGGCAATGCGGTAGCACTTCACAACTTAGAAGGTGAACCGTTTTTCGCAACTTATACTGCTACAGCGGAAGTCCTCGGTGAAGCTACAAGAGTGGACGATATAGAACGCTAACCACATTTCAGCAAGGAACGATAGAAATATCTTTAACCTCACCTCACGTACATTATACACAAAGATGAAGCTCATTTGTGCGGTGTTACTCGCTATCTCGTTGATGATGTTAATTTTTTTAACTTCGACTTCATTCTCTGTTGTTGGATACAATATTGGTAATGAACCAGTTGCGAGACCCTTGTCAATCTTAGGACTTACGCAAAGAGATATGATTGTGGGGATTAATTTGTACGATAATGACAAAGGTTATGATAATTTCATAAGAATCTCAACGGAAAATAATGAACAACAGTCTATGGATGACATTTGTATTAAACTATTAGAGGACTGCAAAGTCGCTCCTGAAGAAACTAACGGTACCTCTGAAACCAACAATGACAATAATATTTCTGGAGAATTTTCTAAAAAATACTTACAGCAGGATGGCGGTAATAAAGTTGAGAATAGGACAGCTGCAACAACCCCTATTACAAGTGATAATGTTAGCATTAGTTCACCAGAGGTAAAGCCTGATAACATAACAGAGACAGAAACAGATAACATAACAGAGACAGAAACAGATAACATAACAGAGACAGAAACAGATAACATAACAGAGACAGAAACAGATAACATAACAGAGACAGAAACAGATAACATAACAGAGACAGAAACAGATAACATAACAGA